>NZ_JBIVYX010000019.1:0-161351 GCF_044759225.1 Streptomyces sp. NPDC101132 | reverse complement strand
GGAGCGGGGTCTGGTGCGTGCGATCGCAAGGCGGAGGAGGGAGTCAACGCGGAGCGTTGGCGACCGACGACAACGCGGCGAGCGTGCGTGCCAGGGCCCGCGAGCCCGGCGTGATCCGAAAGACAGGGCCTAGCCTGGGGCCATGCGTGACATCGGGGAGTACCTGCGCCTGACGGCGGACGAGTTGGCGCGCCTGAAGGAGGACCCGGTCTGGGCCTGGGACCACATGGAGGACGTCCGCGAGGGCGAGGAGCACACCGAGCCGGCGCCCGCCGACGCGCTGTACTTCACCACCTACACGGCCTGGCCCCTGCTCGGACTGCTGTTCCGACGTGCCGGTTTCCCCGTCGACGTGAGCCGCGGCGACGCCCGGGTGGTGTACCCGGACCCGACGGCGGGCGACTACGGCTACCTCACCGCCGACCGGGTCGCCGTCGCGGCACGCGAGCTGGCCGCGCTGCCGTACGACCGGCTGGCCGCGCACGCCGAGCCGGAGGAACTCGCCGGGCGGGGCCTGTGCCGGTACGACTGGGACGGGGCCGCGACGCTGGAGTGGGCCCGCCACTTCTACGACGGCCTCACGGCGTACTTCGCGGCCGCGGCCCGCGACGGGCACGCCGTACTGGTCTGGCAGCTGTGACGCGGCGTGTGCGGTGCGGCACCGCACGGCACCGCACGGCAGGCCGCCCGCCGGTGCCGGGAACGAATCGGGCCGCACCCGCATGCCGGTCCGGCATGCGGGGAGCAGCGGGTCATGAGCACCAGCAACCCCGACCCCGACCCCCGCACCACCCCCGGCCTGACCGGCGGCGCATCCGTACCGCCCGGTGAGACCCCGCCCGCCGAGTCCGGCACCGGAACGGGCACGGGACCGTACCGGCCGCTGAAGCGCGGCTGGGCCGGCGGCCCGCTCACGATCATCATCGTCCTCGCGGTCCTGGTGGCCCTGTTCTTCCTGGTCTACGGCATCCTCGTGGCCCTCTGAAACCCACCCGCCGCGGTCCCGCCTGTGCCATCATCGACATCCGACCGACACACGCACGTCCGGGGGGTTCCGTGCCGGCACTGGGCATTCTCTTCGCGATCATGATCGCGCTTGCCGTCATCCTGATCGTCACGATCATGCGCCGCCGCACCAGCGGCACCGAAACTGCCGAGGGCCTGCGCCTGGAACAGGACCGCCGGGTCCAGGCCCACCAGGACCGCATGTCGTACAACGCCATGCTGATGCACGGCACCCCGCCGACCATCAGCGACAGCTACCGCCCCTGACGCGGTCCGCCGCCCGGACGTTCACGCGTCGCCGCGGCCCGCCGGTACGGCGGTGGGGGACCCGGTCGCGTCCGACTCCGCGCCGGGGCCGGCGGCCGGCAGTCCCCGCGGCATCCGGCTCGCCGCGACGGCGATGAACAGCGCGACGCCGATGGCCGTGGCGATTCCGGTACGCAGCGAGCTCGCCTCCGCGACGAAGCCGATCAGCACCGGCCCGACGAGCAGGCCCGCGTAACCGATCGCCGACACCTGGGCGATGGCGGCGTCGGAGCGCCCCGGGACCACCGCCCCGGCCAGCGACATGCACAGCGGCACCACGATGCACACGGCCAGGCCCGTCATCCCGAACCCGGCGATCGCCCAGGCCGCGGACGGCGCCGCGACCACCAGCAGTACGCCGAGGGCCGTGGCGGTGCCGGCCGCCGCCAGGAGCGGCCGGCTGCCGAAGCGCAGGCGCAGCCGGTCGCCGAAGAGCCGCCCGGTGAACGTGGCCACCTCGTACAGCGGGTAGGCGAGGGCCGCGACCGCCTCCGTCGTGTGCAGCTCCCGGGTCAGGAGCAGGCCGCTCCAGTCCGCCACCAGCCCTTCCAGGAGGAGCGCCATGAAGGCGACGGCGCCGATCAGGTAGACGATGCCGGGCAGGTTGCCGCGCTGCTCCGTCTCCTCCTCCTCGGCCGGCTCGTCGAGGTACGTCCAGCCCACCGCGAAGGCCAGCGGCAGCGAGACGGCCGCCACGCCCAACACCGAAGCCGTGTACGGGACATCCAGCGCGGCCAGCAGCACGGCCAGCAGGCCGCCTGCCACCGCGCCGGCGCTCCACCCGGCGTGGAAGCCGTTCATCATCGGCCGCCCGGACCGCCGTTCGACCAGACTGCCCTGCGCGTTCATCATCGCCTCGGCCACACCGGACGTCACGCCGAAGCCCGCGGCGGCGGCGAGCAGCAGCGGGAACGAGGGGCTGAGGGCGATCAGGCCCACCGACACGGTCACCAGCGGCGTGCCGATCCGCAGCAGCAGCCGGTTCCCGACCGCCGCGACGATCCAGCGCATGCCCTGCATGGTGAGCGTCGCCGCGACGCCCCAGGACAGGATCACCAGTCCCACGTCGCCCGTGTCCAGGCCCAACTTGGCGGCCAGTCCCGGGAGTCTGGCGGCCAGGATGCCGTTCACCACGCCGACGAGGGCGAAGGTGCCGAGGACACCTCTGTGGGCGCGCCGCAGGACGCTTGCCGGGGGAGTCTGCATGCTCCGTCTTCCTGTGTGCTCATACGGGCAACTGCCAAGCACGTCAAGGCTGCACGGCAGGATTTCTTCTTGATCAGAAGTGTGCCGGAAGGCTTGCGCTGATTACTAGATCATCTCGTAGGATCTTCGCACCGGACATCGAGGGGAGTGGGAAAGGTACGGCTGCCACCAGCAGCCCATGACACCTTGCACCCCCCATTCATCCGGATCCCCCCCCACGCGTCCCGGCATCCCCGCATGCCCCGCGCATCCCCGTGATCCAGCCGACACCGCGGCGCCCGTACGAGGCGCGCCGCGTGAGTGAAGGACGAAGGATTGATCTCCCGACTGCACGACCCCGCCTCGCGGGGCTTCGCCAGCGACAACAACGCAGGAATCCACCCGGACGTCCTGGCCGCCCTCGCCACCGCCAACGAGGGCCACCAGACGGCGTACGGCGACGACGTCTACACCGAACGGCTCCAGCACGTCTTCCGCGACCACTTCGGCACGGGCGCGACTGTCTACCCCGTACTCACCGGCACCGGCGCGAACGTCGTGGGCCTCCAGGCCATGAGCGACCCCTGGGGCGCCGTCATCTGCGCCGAGACCGCGCACGTCAACACCGACGAATGCGGGGCGCCGGAGCGGATCGCCCACCTCAAGCTGCTCACCGTGCCGACCCCCGACGGCAAGCTCACGCCCGCCCTCATCGACCGGCAGGCAGGCGGCCGCGGCGACGTGCACCGCGCGCAGCCGACCGTCGTCACCCTCACCCAGCCCACCGAACTCGGCACCCTGTACACGCCGCAGGAGATCGCCGACATCTGCGCCCACGCCCACGAGCGCGGCATGACGGTGTACCTCGACGGCGCCCGGCTGGCCAACGCCGCGGCCGCTCTCGACGTCCCGCTGCGCGCCCTGACCACCGACGCGGGGGTGGACGTCCTCTCCTTCGGCGGCACCAAGAACGGCCTGCTGCTCGGCGAAGCGCTCGTCGTGCTCAACCCGGACGCCGTCCGCGGCACCGAGTTCCTGCGCAAGGCCGCGGCCCAGCTCGCCTCCAAGATGCGCTTCGTGTCGGCCCAGTTCATCGCCCTGATGGAGTCCGGAGCGTGGCTGGCCAACGCCCGCCACGCCAACGCCATGGCGAGCCGCCTGGCCGAAGCCGTCGGGGCGCTGGCCGGCGTACGCATCAGCCGGCCGGTGGAGTCCAACGCGGTCTTCGCCGTGCTGCCCGCCGACGCCACCGCCCGCCTCCAGAAGCGCCACCCCTTCTACGTGCGCGACGAACAGACCGGCGAGGTCCGCTGGATGTGCTCCTTCGACACCACCCCGGAGGACGTCGACGCCTTCGCCGCGACGGTGGCCGAGGAGCTCGCGGCGGTCCGGACGGGCACGGGAACGGTGGTGCCGACGTGACCACCCGCACGAACCACGGCACGAATCCCCGCACGAACCCCCCTACGAACGCCGACCCCGACCACAGCGGACAGCCGCTCCCCGCCAGGGTCCGCCGCGCGCCCTTCACCGGCGGGCGCGCCGTCGAAGCCGGGCTGAACTGGAGCCAGCAGGAGATCTGGGCGCTGATCGAGAAGTCGGCGCCGGACCACCACGTCTACAACGTGGTCGAGGCCTTCCGTGTGCCGGCCGGCGTCCGCCCCACCGAGGACGAGTGCCTCGACGCGCTCTCCTTCCTCCTCTCGCGCCACGAGGCGCTGCGCTCGGTCTTCCCGCGCAGGCCGGACGGCCGCGTCGTGCAACGCGTCCTCACCGAGGGCGAGTTGCCCGTGGAGTTCGTGGACACCCCCACGACCTCGGGCGACGAGATCGGCGTACTCGAACGGTTCTTCGCCACCCGCCGGTTCTCCTTCGCCGACGAACTCCCCATGCGCCTGGTGCTCCTGGTCACCGAGGGCCGCGTGTGGGGCGGCGTGTACGTCTTCTCGCACATGGCGGTCGACTGGTACGCCCTCCGGCACCTGGCCGAGGAGGTCACCGAGTACTTCCGCAACGGGCGTACGCTCCCTCCGCTGCCGCCCGGCACGATGACCTCCGCCGGCCTGGCCGAGTGGCAGGAGTCGCCCGAGGGCATCCGCCGGCGCGACCGCACCCTCGCCCACGTGACCGCGCTGTACCGCGACCGGCCGCCCCTCGCGCTGCCGCCCGCCGTCGCGGACCTCCCGGAGGCGTCGGCCTACCGGCAGGCGTCGCTCCGTTCGCACGCCGCGCAGCACGCCGCCGCCCGCATCGCGGTGGACACCGGCCTGAGCGTCGCGGCGGTCATCGTCGGCGCGACCTCCCTGCTGCTGCGCGAGCTGACCGGAAGCGACCGCATCGACCTGCACCTCACCAGCTCGCAGCGCTTCGGCCGGGACAGCCGCACCACCGTGGCCACGATGATGCAGGAGAGCTACTTCTCCGTGGACCTCGCGGGCGCCGACCTGCCCCAGGCGGTCAAACGGTCCTGGCTCGCGGCCATCACCGCCTTCCAGAAGTCCGGGTGCGACGCCGACAGCATGGACCGGCTCCTCGCCGAACTGGGCGGCGGCCCGGACGCACCGCTGCGCTTCGCCTACTGCCTCAACGACCGGCGCACGCTCCCGGCGGACACGGCCGTACGACGCGACGTGCCGGCCGCCGGCCTGCTGCCCCGCACCGTCTTCCGCCGGCTCCCGGTCACCGAGCAGGAGCCCTTCTACCTCATCGTCGACGACGGGGAGGAAACCGGGGACGAAGGCGCGGGCCCGTACCTCGAATTCTCCCTGACCTGCGACATCCGGCACGTCACCGAGGCCCGGATGGAGTCCTTCCTGCGCGAACTGGAGCGTTCGCTCGTCGCGCTCGCCGACTCCGCCGCATGACCGGGGCCGCCACCCGGGCGGCCGACCGTACCAGCACCACACCGAAAGAACGCATCACCATGGACGATTCCGGCTTCAGCACCATGCTCGCGCGCCTCTCCGAGAAGTCGCGCGACGAGTACTACAACCCGTACACCAAGTTCACCTGGCCCGACGCCGTGCCCGAGGACCAGTGGTGGATGAACCCCGACTACCTCACCGTCTCCGGCACCGGTCTGATCGACGACGAGAAGACCCTCAAGGCGCTCGCCCGCCACGAGACGGTCAACTTCTTCAGCCTGCACGTCCACGGCATCCGCGAGCTGATGATCGAGGTCGCGAAGCGCATCCACACGCCCGACTTCGCCGAGTACAACGAGTACCTGCACCACTTCATCGGCGAAGAGAACGCCCACATGTGGTTCTTCGCCGAGTTCTGCCACCGGTACACCGGCGGCATCTACCCGGAGGCCGCCTCGCCGCTCCGCCGCGAGGGCTTCGGCAACCTGTGGGACGACGTGATCGTCTTCTCCCGGATCCTGATCTTCGAAGAGATCTTCGACTACTACAACAGCCGCATGGGCAAGGACCAGCTGATCCCGGACATCCTCCGCGAGATCCACGCGGCGCACCACCACGACGAGAGCCGCCACGTCGCCTTCGGCAAGCAGCTCGTCAAGCGCCTCTACGACCGGGCCCTCGCCGCCGACCCGGACCGCCGCGAGGAGATCGAGAAGTACGTCAAGGACTACATGACGTACTCCGTGCGCAGCCTCTACAACCCGCAGATCTTCCGCGACTGCGGCGTCGAGAACCCCCTCGCCGTCCGGCGCGAGGCGCTCTCGCACCCGGTGCGCGAGGCCTTCCACGTCAAGCTCATGGCCCGGGTCGACCGCTTCTTCGTCGCCGCCGGAATCTTCAGCACCTCTTGGGGGACCGACCATGTCAGCGCATGAGAACACCAGCACCGGCACCAGCACCGGCACCGCCACCGGCGGCAGCGCGCCGACCACGCCGCACCCGTCGATGGACACCGTCCTCGCCTTCCTCCGGAAGCTCAACGCCTCCGTCGACACCATCGCCCGGGACCGCGACCTCATCGAGGCCCGCATCCTGGACTCGCTGGCCTTCGTCGAATTCCTCCTGCTCATCGAGGAACTGACCGGCGAGCCCGTCGACCTGGCCACCACGGACGTCGACAACTTCCGCACGCTGGAGCGCATCGACGCCTACCTCACGGAAGGTGCCGCCCGTGCCCACGCCTGATGCGGGCCTGCGCGCCCCCGTCGACGTCACCGACGGCCTCGTCACGCTCGGCCCCGAGGCGGTCCGCCTCCGCGCCGCCCTCGACCGGGTGTTCACCGGCTGGGCGGCCGCGGCCGGTGCCGCCGAGGTCCTCTACCCGCCGCTGATCCCGGTCGCCGACCTGGCGCGCTTCGACTACTTCACCAACTTCCCGCACCTG
Source organism: Streptomyces sp. NPDC101132 (assembly GCF_044759225.1). NCBI lineage: Bacteria > Bacillati > Actinomycetota > Actinomycetes > Kitasatosporales > Streptomycetaceae > Streptomyces > Streptomyces sp. NPDC101132. Next base: position 154,547 of record NZ_JBIVYX010000019.1, on the reverse strand, counting down.
GTCCTGGCCGCCACGGCGGTGAACACGGACGCGATCGCCGACCTGCCCACGCACCCCGCGGAGCCGGGCACCACCCTCGGCGGCCGGCAGCTCGCCGAAGCCGGCCTGGTCCTGCCCTCGGCCGCCTGCTACAACGCGTACCTGTCGCTGGCGGGCAGCCGCCTCGACGAGCCGGCCCGGTTCACCACGATCGCCCAGTGCTTCCGCCGCGAAACGCACTACGAGGGCCTGCGCCGCCTGCACGGCTTCACGATGCGCGAGATCGTCGCCGTCGGCGACGCCGAAACGGTCAAGGGCCACCTCACCACCCACAAGGACCTCGTCCTCGGCTTCGCGGCCCACCTGGGCCTCGACCTCACCACCGAGGTCGCCACGGACCCGTTCTTCGACGCCAACGGCTCCCGGGCCGTGATGCAGCGGCTCTTCCCCACCAAGGAGGAGTTCGTCGCCGACGGCGGCCTCGCGATCGCCTCCGTCAACTACCACCGCAACTTCTTCGGCGAGCGCGCCGGGATCACGTACGCGGGCGAAGACGCCCACACCTCGTGCGTGGCCTTCGGCATGGAGCGGTGGCTGCACGTCCTTTCCGGGCGCTTCGACGGCGACTGGCGGGCCGCGGAAGAGGCGGTGGCGTCCTTCCCGCTCCCCGAGGCGACCTCATGACCGGTTTCCTGATGCCGGCCGAGTGGGAACCCCACGAGGCCTGCATGCTGGCCTGGCCGCCGTACGCCTCGCTGTGGGGCGACGCGTTCGGATCCGTGGAGCGGGAGTACGCCGAGGTCGTCCGGGCCATCGCCGCCTTCGAACCGGTGATCCTGCTCGTCCTGCCCGGCCAGGCCGAGCGGGTGCGGGCGCTGTGCGAGGTGGACGTCACCACCGTGGAAGTCCCCATGGACGACGCCTGGCTCCGCGCGACCGGCCCGATCGTGGTCCACGGCCCGCGGGGCCGGGTCGGCGTGGACTTCCGCTACAACTCCTTCGGCGAGCGCTTCCACCCGTATGCCCAGGACGACCGGATCACCGAGCGGCTGCTCCCCGTCCTGGGCATCGAGCGCCGGGCCACCATGACGGTCCTGGAAGGCGGGGCCATCAGCGTGGACGGCGAAGGCACCCTGATCGCCACCGAGCAGTGCGTACTCAACGCCAACCGCAACCCGCGGCTCGGCCGCGCGGACGTCGAGGCCGAGTTCGAGGCCCTGCTCGGCGCGACCAAGGTGATCTGGCTGCCGTACGGCCACCTCGCCGGCGACACCGACGGGCACGTGGACCACGTCTGCCAGTTCACCGGACCCGGCCGGGTCCTGGTGGAGGCGCCCGGCGACCCCGCCCGCCCCGACCACGCCCGCCTCAAGGCCAACCGAGCCGTCCTGGAAGCCGCCACCGACGCGGCCGGCCGGAGCCTGGAGATCCTCGAACTGCCTCCGCAGCAGCCGGTACGCGTCCACGGCCAGGACGCCGTCGTGAACTACATGAACTTCTACATCGCCAACGGCGGGGTGATCATGCCGCTGGCCGGCACGAGCCGCGACGCCGAGGCCCTGGAAGCCGCCGCCAGGGCCTTCCCGGACCACCGCGTCGTGGGAGTCGAAGCGACCACCCTGGCCACGGGCGACGCGGGCATCCACTGCATCACCCAACAACTCCCCACCCCCCGCCCCCACTGACCACCCCACCGACCCCGCCACCCCACGAGACCCGACGGGGCCGGCGGGGTCGGCGGGGTCGGCGGGTCGGCAGGCGGCAGTGACGCGGTGGCGGGGGAGGCCCCCGCCACCGCGTCGGTCACGGCAACTACGCTTCCGTGCCATGACCAGTGATCCCGGCTTCACCTGCGGGTGCTGCGGCGCCCACCACACCGAGCTGCCGATGAACCACACGGCCGAGGCGCCCGCCGTGTGGGACCCGTCGTTCGCCGACGCCGAGGACTGCCTGCTGTCGTCCGACCAGTGCGTCATCCGTGCGCAGTACTACTTCGTCAAAGGCCTGATCGAGATACCGGTAGTCGGCAGCGACGACGTGTTCTCCTGGGGGGTCTGGGTCTCGCTCAGCCGCGAGAACTTCTCCCGCGCCGCGGACCGGTGGGACACGCCGGGCCGCGAGGCCGAGCAGCCGTACTTCGGCTGGCTGACGACCGAGTTGCCGGTCTACTCGCCGTCGACGATCAACCTCAAGACCCGCGTCCACACCCGCCCGGTCGGCGAGCGCCCCTTCGTGGAACTGGAGCCCACCGACCATCCCCTCGCGGTCGAACAGCGCACCGGGATCACGCTGGACCGCGTACGGGAGATCGCGGCGGCCGGGCTCCACCCAGGCAGCGGCGGGCAGCACTGACGGCTCCCGCCCGGGCCCGGCTACGACTCCTCGGTTGCCGGTGTGCCGGGGGGCGGCGGGGTGCTCCTGCGGCGGCGGTACGCCACGATGCCGCAGGCCAGCAGGACGAGGGCGGCCACGCCGGACACGCCGAGGGCCGTCTGCTCGGCGAACAGGCGGGCCAGCACCTCCAGCACGCCGAGGCCGGCGGTCGCGTAGATCAGCGCCCAGGCCGCTCCGCCCAGGAACAGGGCGGGCAGGTAGCGCGACAGCGGCATCCGCATGCTGCCCGCCAGGAAATTGGCGGCGGTCTGGAATCCGACCGTGAAGAAGGAGACGGCCACCACCGGCGCGCCCCACCGCTGGATCGCCCGCTCGGCGCGCTGGAACTTCGCCGAGGAGATCCGCTCGGCGAACCGGCTGCGCCGCGCACCGGCACCCGCGAGCCACCCGAGGGCGAACGTCCCGCCGGCGCGGAGCAGCACGATGACGTACAGGGCCCCGGCCGTGAGCGCGATCCTATCCACGGCGCCCCGTCCCGCACTCCGGTCCGGAACCCGGGGCACCGGTCATCCGCCCGAGCGTCCGGCCCCAGCCGGGCGCACGACGCGCACAAGCCCGCTCAACGTCTCCCACCTGCGCCTGCCTCTGCCCGTTCCGTCCTATGGGTGCCACCTGCGCCACCGGACCCGAACCCGCACGCCCGCACGCCAAGCAAGGCAAGCCTAACCGAACGCCGATACGGCAGTACAGGCACCGGTCAAGGCACCGGTCCACCCGAGCGGAACCATCATCCCCCCGCCTCCGCGCCGCCGACGACGGCGGCCACCCCCCCCGCAACGCCACGACGGCCCTGGCCGGGCCGGCGGCGGAGGAGCAGTGCGTGCGCCGCGCTCCACCCACGAGGACGCGTCGTGACCGGCAGGCGCATTCCCCAGGCGGCGCCCGGACGGCCGTGCGGCCGCCGTACGCCGCCGGGTTCCGACCGCCATCGGCGAGCGCGGCCGGCATCAGCCGTCGAGCTCGCCCGGCCCCTCGGACGGCAGCAGGTCCCGGGCCCGGCGTTCCATCAGCACGGGGAGGTAGGTCCGCACGCGCGCGTACCTGAGCTCTTCGAACGCCGTCTGGACCGACCCGCGCACCACGTCGACGTCCACGTGGGGATGTGCCTTCATCAGGCGTTCGGCCACGAGGCGGATGGTGGAGGCATCTTCTTCCGATTCCGCCATCGGACACCTCGGCTCGGTCTCGTGCGGACTGCTTCCTCCCAGTGTGCTGGGCGCCGCCCGGGCCGGGAAGTCGATCACCCGCCGATGCCACGTCGCCCGCCGCCCGCCGCCCCACCCCCACCGGCCGGCCGCATCCCGCCGCGCCCGCCCGGCCCGCCGCCGGTGACCGCGTACCGGGAAGCCGAACCTCTCCACCCCGCCCCGCACGGCGGCCGCGCCGGCCGGTCCCACCCGCCCACGGAGCAGCGGGCGCAGGCTCAGGGCAGCCCCACCAACCCCCAACCCCGGTACGCGGCCTCGGCGGTCACCGCACCCCACTCCCGCAGCAGCGTGGTGAAGTCCTCGAAGCTCCCCGGGCGGCCCGCCCACCCCGCGCACTCGGCGGCGAACGGCTCCCTCAGCTCGTCCAGCCGCGGCTCCGCCCGCTCCCAGGCCCGCGCCTTGCCGCTCACCGACCCGGGCGGGCACACCAGCAGCACGCGCGGCCGCCCGCCGTCGCCGGCCGGCGGGAAGAACCCCCCGCCGCCGGTCAGCGCGGGATCGGCGTCCGGGTCCTCGTCCCAGATCAGGCCGCCGAGGAAGGTGTCCATCGCCTCGCGCAGCGCCGCGTCGACGAACCCCCGCACGTCGTCCCACGCATCACCCGCACGGAAGTGCGGGCTGTAGGCGCCGGTGGTGCAGGCGAAGTCGTACTCCGCGCACCAGGCCCCCTCGCGCTCCGGCGGCCAGATCCAGCCGCCCGCCACGGGGTACCTGTCGTACGCGTCGTCCCGCTCGGGCGGCCAGACGGCGTCCTCCAGCGCCCGGGCCCGGTCGTCGACGGCGAGGCGCCCCAACCGCTCCCAGTCGGCCATGAACAGCGAAAGATCCATCCCCATGCCGTGAGCCTAGACGGGGGCCTTTCCGGCACCGGCCTGCGCGTGGCCCGCACCCGCACCCGCGCACGCACGCGCACGGGAACCCCGGGCGAAGGACCCTGGCGTCACTCGGCCCACGGCAGGGGACGGGTGCCGTCCGTCCCGGGGACGGTCACCACGCCGTCGGCGCGCATCACGACGTACGCCGTGACGTCCTCCGGCGCCTCGATCCGCCGCACCGACCCCGGCCCGAGCACCAGGGCCTGGCCGGCCGCCACCCGCTCCTTGCGGCCCCCGCTGACGACCTCCAGGGCGCCGGAGGTGACCGTCCAGACCTGCTCGCGGCTGACCGCGTGATCCGGACCGGCCTGCCCCGCGGCCATCGTGACCGTCCAGGCGCTCAGCTCGGAGCTGCCGCGGCTGGGCGACGCATGCGTGGTCATGCGGGCGTTGGGCGTCTCGATGACCGCCTCGTCCGCAGGCGTCAGCACCAGCACGGCGCCTTCCGCCACCTCCTGGCTCGCCGTCTCACTCGCGGTATCGGACGGGCCGGGGTCAGCCCACTCCACGAGCTGGACCACGACCCCGTTGGGATCGGTGAGCTGGAAGAGCCGCTCGCCCCACGGCTCCTCGCGCAGCGGCATGGTGACGGGCGCGCCGGCCTCGCGCAGCCGGCGCTCCTCGGCTTCGAGGCCGTCGGCGACGGTGAGCGCCAGGATCACCCCACCCGCGCGCTGATCGCGCTGCTCCGGCGGGAGGACCTCGGTGCCCCGGCGCAACAGCACGACGTCCGCGGCGGCGTCCGCATCGCGGGTGAGCGAGACGAAGCCGTCGGCCTCGTGCACGACCCGGTAGCCGAGGTGGCTCCGCAGGAAGTCCCGCGAGGCGGCGGGGTCGTCGACGGTGAGGGACAGGGTGGACGTGGTGACCAGCAAGCGCGACTCCAAACTACTACCGAACTATTTTTACGACGGAGGTAAAAATATGGGACGCGACGGAGGTCGGTCAAGAGCATTTTTACGTCGAGCGTAAGATTGGGCTCATGACCACCGCGCCGGGACTCCGCGAGTCCAAGAAGCAGGAGACGCGCCAGGCGATCTCCGACAGCGCCACGCGCCTCTTCATCGACCAGGGCTTCGAGCGGACCACCATCGCCGAGATCGCCGCCGCGGCCCGGGTCGCCAAGAAGACGGTGACCAACTACTTCCCGCGCAAGGAGGATCTGGCCCTCGACCACCACGAGGCGTTCACCGAGAGCCTGGCCGGCGCGGTGGCCGGACGCGCCCCGGGGGAGAGCCCCTTCGCGGCGCTCGGCCGGGCCTTCCGCGCGACGCTGACGGAGCACAGCCCGGTCGCCGGCTTCACCGGCCCGGCGTTCGCCCGCATGGTCGCCGACAGCCCCACCCTCACGGCCCGGCTGCGGGAACTCCACGACCTCAGGGAGGAGGCCCTGGCCGCCGCCCTCGCCTCCGTCACCCCGCCGGACGCCCCTGCCGTCGCGCCCCGCGCCGCCGCCGCCCTCATCGCGGCCGCCGACCGCCTGCTGTTCCGCCGCATCCAGGAACTCACCCTGGCCGGCCGCACGAACGAGGAGATCGAAACCATCCTCACCCCGGAAGCGAACCACGTCCACGCCCTGCTCAACGCCGCCCTGAAGTCCTACGCCTGAGCCCCCGTCCGCGAACGCGGCAGCCTGCGATCGCCCAGTGGAGCACTCCGCCTCGGGCTACCGTCGACGGATGGACGAGGACCACGAGAAGTTCGACGCCGCCATGGCCGAGTGGCAGGCGTGGCAGGAGGCTCCCTGGGGCCGGCTGCGGTACGCGGTCGCCGAGGCGAACCTCGCCCGCCACCTCGACGCGCCGCACGGTGCCCCGCTCCGCGTGCTCGACCTGGCGGGCGGTGACGGCGGCGACGCCGTACGCCTCGCAGCGCGCGGCCACCACGTCACCGTCGTCGACCACGCCCCCGCGATGCTCGACGAAGCCACCGCCCGGGCCCGGGCGCGCGGCCTGGCGCACCGGATCACCTGTGTCCGCGCCGACGTCCACGCCCTGCCCTCCGGCCTCGTCACGGGTGAGTTCGACGTGGTGCTGTGCCACAGCCTGCTCGGGTACGTCGACGCACCCGCCCGGACGCTGTCCGCCGCCCTGGAACCGCTCAGGAGCGGGGGCCTGCTCTCGGTGATGGCGATGAACCGGCACTCCGCACCGCTGACCGTCGCCGTTCGCGAGCACGACCTCGCAGCGGCCCTGGCCGCGCTCGACGAAGACCGTACGTGGGCGCGCCTCTTCGACGCCGAGCTGCGGCTGCACACCGCCGAGGAACTGATCCCGCTGCTCCGGGACCTCGGCTGCCGGGACGTCCGTCACTACGGGATCCGGGCCGTCTGCGACTACGTCACCGACGAGGAGCGGAAGCACGACCCGGACTACTACGCCCAGCTCGAACGACTCGAACTCGCCCTGACCGATCGACACCCCTACATGCACACGGCCCGCATCCTCCAGCTCACGGCCCGCAAGAGGTAGCCGCGCCGACGGACGGACGGACGGCCGGAGGCGGTGGCGCGGGACGCGCAATGACCGGCCTCGTCTTGTGCGGTCACCCGTTGACACGCAAAGCTTCCGTCGCCAACCGACAGTCTGTGCAACCCGTTTGCCGGCACCTTCGGTCACGGGCAGCGAGGGAGGGGTCGTTCGATCATGTCGGCGAAGATGAAGCAGGCCGTGGGGATCGTTCTCGTCGCCGTGGGGGTGGTGCTCATCGCCGCCTTCCCGGACAGCACGTTCCTCTGGTTCGAGGGGCAGCCGGCCGGCGTCGTCCTGGTGGTGCTCGGAGTGATCGAGTTCGCGGAGAGCTTCTGGCGCGAGAGGTCCCGGGCCACCGGCACCGCCGACGGATCGCGCAGCGGAGGCGACCGCTAGGCCGCGGACGAGCGGCGGCGCGGCGCGGCGCGGGGAACCGCGCGACGTGCGCAGGCCGCGTGCGGGCACCCACGGCCGGGTGCCCGCACCACGTCCGGGCGACGGGGCGGGTGGCGGCATGGCGGCGGCGGGCCGGAAAATCGGATGCGTCCCAGCCGGCCCCTGTTAGCCTGGGCGGGACGTTGACGGTGTACCGAGGAGCGCAGCAGACATGGGCGGTGACGACGACATCTCCGGGTGATCCCGGGATGTGACCGGCCGACGGCGAGCGCGCGTGAGCGCCGCCGGGTGGCCCCCTCCGTCGTTCCCTTCCCCCATGTCCGCAGGGGCAGCAGACCGAACCCGCTCGGCTCCGCCCCCGTTCCGTACGAGGTCACCCGCATGTCCCACGCCGCCGTCATCTGCTCCGACGTGTCCTTCTCCTGGCCCGACGACACCCCGGTCTTCACGGACCTGTCCTTCGTCGTCGGCCCGGGCCGTACGGGGCTGGTCGCACCCAACGGCTCCGGGAAGAGCACACTCCTCAAGCTGATCGCCGGGACCCTGCACCCCCGGGCGGGCTCGGTGTCGGTGGCCGGCACCCTCGGCCACCTCCCGCAGTCGCTGCCGCTGGCGGACGGCCTGACCGTCGCCGAGGTGCTGGGCGTCGCCGACGTGATCCGGGCCATCGACGCCGTCGAGTCGGGCGACGTGGCCGAGGAGCACTTCACGGCCATCGGCGACGACTGGGACATCGAGGACCGTACGCGCGTCCAGCTGGACCGCCTCGGCCTCGGCGGCCTCGCACTGGACCGCAGCCTGCGCACGCTGAGCGGCGGCCAGATCGTCTCGCTCGGCCTGGCCGCCCAGCTGCTGAAGCGGCCCGACGTCCTCCTGCTGGACGAGCCCACCAACAACCTGGACCTGGACGCCAGGCACCGGCTCCACGGCGTGCTGGAGGAGTTCAACGGCTGCCTGCTCCTGGTCAGCCACGACCGGGAGCTGCTCGACCGGATGGACCGCATCGCGGAACTGGAGCGGGGCGAACTCCGTTTCCACGGGGGCAACTTCACCGCGTACGAAGCGTCGGTGCGGGCCGAGCGGGCCGTCGCCGAGAAGAACGTACGCAACGCCGAGCAGGAGCTGAAGCGCGAGAAGCGGGAGATGCAGCAGGCCCGCGAGCGCGCGGAGCGCCGCCAGAGCAACGCCGCCCGCAACCTGAAGAGCGCCGGCCTTCCCCGTATCGTCGCCGGGAACCTGAAGCGGGCCGCACAGGAGTCCGCGGGCCGCTCCGGGCAGACCCACGCCACCCGGGTCGTCGACGCCAAGGCCCGCCTGGACGAGGCCGGCCGGGCCCTGCGCGACGAGCCGCGCCTCGTACTGGACCTGCCCGAGACGGCCGTCCCCGCCGGACGCAACCTGTTCATCGGCGAGCGCCTCCAGGTCCGGCTCGGCGACCGGAACCTGTACGGACCCACCGGCGTCGACCTCACCATCCGGGGCCCCGAACGCATCGCGCTCACCGGCCCGAACGGATCGGGCAAGAGCACGCTCCTGCGCCTGATCCACGGCGCCCTCTCCCCGGACGGCGGCGAGACCAAGCGGTCCGGCGGCCGGATCGCCTACCTGTCCCAGCGCCTCGACCTGCTCGACCTCGACCGCAGCGTCGCGGAGAACTTCGCCGGCTTCGCCCCCCGGCGGTCCGAGGCGGACCGGATGAACCTGCTCGCCCGCTTCCTCTTCCGCGGCGCCGGCGCCCACCTGCCCGTGCGGGCCCTGTCCGGCGGAGAACGGCTGAGGGCGACCCTGGCCTGCGTCCTGTACGCCGAGCCGGCACCGCACCTGCTGCTCCTGGACGAGCCGACGAACAACCTCGACCTCGTCAGCACGGAACAGCTGGAAAGCGCCCTGAACTCCTACCGGGGAGCCTTCGTCGTCGTCAGCCACGACGAGCGGTTCCTCCGCGAGACCGGCGTCGACCGCCGGCTCCGGCTGGCCGCCGGCGAACTGACGGACGCCGGGGCACCGCCCCGCTGACCAGACGCCCGACCGGCCGCGCCGTACCCGACCGGCCGCGCCGTACCCGACCGGCCGCGCCGTACCCGACGGCCACGACGTGTCCAACCGACCCCGGGGCACCCGTATGGCCCTGGGAGACGCGTGCGCGTCGGCCGCCCGGCCCCTCCACGACGGCGACGGCGCGCCCGCCCGCGTACGGTGAAGGCACGGGACCACGGGCCCGGTCCCACGGGACCGGGCCCGGCCCCGGACCGCGCCGCACCCCCCACCTGCCGTTGCGGCAGGGCGACCGGCCAGAGGATGTGAGGCGGATGGCACTGTCACCCCCTTCCGGCACCGGTGGCGGCACCGTCGCGGCCGCCGGCACCCCGGCCCGCGCCCGCTGGCTGGCCCGGCTGGCGCTGGTCTGCGCGCTGGGCGCGCTGGTGGCACTGGTCGCGGCCTTCGGCCACAGCGGTCTCGTCATCGTGGTGGCCGGGCTGGCCGGCGTGGTGCTCGGCGCCATGGGGACGTGGTGGATGCTGTCCCGCCGCGGCTGGCTGCGGCTGGGCGGGGGCCTGCTCATGGTGGCCGCGCCGCTGGCCGTACTGGTCACCTTCGCCCGCGCCGGCCTGTGGCCCACCGCGCTCACCGCCCTGGCGCTGTGGCTGGCCGGACTGGTGTGCGCCGGTACGGCGCTGCGGGAGGTGCGGCGCCCCCACGGCATGCGGGCGGCCCCCGCGCCGAACCCCCGCAAGCCGGTCCTGATCATGAACCCGAAGTCCGGCGGCGGCAAGGTCGGCCGGTTCGGGTTGGTGGAGCGGGCGGAGGCGCTCGGCGCACGGGTCGTACTGCTGGACCCGACGGCGGTCACGGACGTCGCCGCGCTCGCCCGCCGGGCCGTTGCGGACGGCGCGGACCTCCTCGGCGTCGCCGGCGGCGACGGCACCCAGGCCAAGGTGGCCGAGGTCGCGGCCGAGCACGACCTGCCGTTCGTGGTGGTCTCCGCCGGCACCAGGAACCACTTCGCCAGGGACCTCGGCCTGGACCGCGACGACCCCGTCCGCTGCCTGGACGCCCTCACGGACGGCGAGGAACTCAGGGTCGACCTGGGCGTCGTCGGCGGCCACGTGTTCGTGAACACCGCCTCCTTCGGCGTCTACGCCGAGGTGGTCCAGCGCCCCGAGTACCGCGGAGCCCAGGCGCGGACGGCGCTCGACGCCATGCCCGACCTCCTGCTCGGCTACGCCGGCAACGCCCTGGACGCGGTGACGGACTCGCGCCGGCTGGAGGACCAGCAGGCGCTGCTGATCAGCAACAACCCGTACGCCACCCCCGAGCCGATGGCCGCCGGGGGCCGCAGGCCACGGCTGGACAGCGGTCTGCTGGGTCTCGTGGCGATCCGGGTGAACAGCGCGGCCCAGGCCGCCGAGGTCGCCCTCCGCGGTGCCGGGGCGGCCGGCCTCCACTCCCTGACCTCCGCCCGGATCGTCGTGGAGTCGGATGCGGCGCGGATCCCGGTCGCGGTGGACGGCGAGGCCCTCACCGTGTCCACGCCGGTCGTCTGCTCCGTACGTCCCGGGGTCCTGCGCGTACGGGTCCCCAGGCTGCGCCCGGGCCCGCCCACGGCGTACCCGCCCGTCGACTGGCACGAGATCCTCACCCTCGCCCTCGGCCGCCCGTAGCGCCCGCGGAGGGGAAGGCGTCCCCACTGCTCGCCCCACCCCACCCCACCCCACCCCGCCACGGGGCCGGAACGTGTCGGCCCCGTAAAGGAGTTCGCCTGAACGCGTGTGCGAAGAGCGCGTGATGTGGAGGGCCTTTAAAGAAACCTTGTTGAAAAACTCCCCGCCCCGGGTTCGCTCTTGATTTGCTCCTGTCAATCGGAACAGGGTTCTCCAGACCGTTTGACGCCCCACACGTCACGACGAGGAGCAACCACTCCATGGCAACTCACAAGCGATCCCACCGACTTCGCAACGGGCTCATAGCGACGGGAGCCGCGGGCGCGGCCGTCGCGGCCCTGTTCGCGAGCCCCTTCGCGGGGGCGGCCACGCCGGCCGAAGGGACCGTGCACGGCCTCGGCGCACCCGGCGCCGTGGACGGCAGTTTCGTCGTCATCCTCGACGCGTCCGCGAACAAGGACGACCTCGCGAAGAAGTACGGAGGCAAACTGGAGCGCACCTACGGCTCCGAGGTGAACGGCTTCTCCGCGTCCGGACTGACGGTGAAGGAGGCCAGGCGGCTCGCGGCCGACCCCGCCGTCGGCACCGTCGTCCAGAACAAGCGTTTCAGCATCAACGAGACGCAGGAGAACCCCCCGTCCTGGGGCCTGGACCGGATCGACCAGCCCGCCACGGCCGGCGACCGGAAGTACGCGTACCCCGACAACGGGGGAGCGGGCGTGACCGCGTACGTCATCGACACCGGCGTCCGGATCTCGCACCAGGACTTCGGCGGCCGGGCCACCCACGGCTTCGACGCGGTCGACGACGACGACACCGCCGACGACGGCAACGGCCACGGCACCCACGTCGCGGGCACCATCGCCGGCACCGCCCACGGCGTAGCCAAGAAGGCCCGGATCGTCGCGGTGCGGGTGCTGGACGACAACGGATCCGGCACCACCGAACAGGTCGTCGCGGGCATCGACTGGGTGACGCAGCACCACACCGGCCCGTCGGTGGCCAACATGAGCCTCGGCGGCGGCGCCGACGAGGCGCTCGACGCGGCCGTCGAACGCGCCATCGCGTCCGGCGTGTGCTTCGCCGTGGCGGCCGGCAACGAGTCCGCGGACGCCGGCCAGGGCTCGCCCTCCCGGGTGCCCGCGGCCCTGACCGTCGCGTCGAGCACGGAGGGCGACGAGCAGTCGGGCTTCTCCAACTTCGGCTCGGTGGTGGACCTGTACGCGCCCGGCTCCGAGATCACCTCCGCCTGGAACGACAGCGACACCGGCGTCAAGACGATCTCCGGAACCTCGATGGCCGCGCCGCACGTCGCGGGGGCCGCCGCCCTCCACCTCGCCGCCAACCCCTCGGCCACCCCCGCCGAAACGGCCGCCGCCCTCACCTCCGCGGCAACCCCGGACGCCATCAGGAACCCGACCCCCGGCACCCCGAACAAACTCCTGAAGGTAACCCCGTAACCGCCCCCGCCCCACCCGAGCGGCCCTCCCCCAGGGGAGGGCCGCTCGTCCTTTCCGGAACACCGGGGCCGAACGGACGTCCCGCCGCGCACGGCTCACCCGACGAGGGAGCCATCCCCACGTCGTCACTCACTGTCACACCCACCGCATACGCTTCTCCTCGTTGTCCGACAGCCCTTCGTCGCACAGGAGTTCCGCCATGACGCCCTCTCCTCCCCATGCCGTGCCCGTGATCGGTGCCGGGGGCTTCGGGCAGCGGTTCGCGCTGGTCGGGGCGGACGGGCGGCTCATACGGGAGCCGGTGTTCTCGGCCGTGGGGCGGTTCGTCGACGACGGCCGGGGCGGGCTGACCGCGCCCGCGGCCGGGCTCGACGGCACGTGGGGGTATCTCGGCGGCGACGGGCACTGGCGCGTCCGGCCGGCGTTCGAGAAGGCCACCGCCTTCGACTCCGCCGGGCGGTCCCGGTTCCGGGCCGACGGGCTCTGGGGGTACGCCGACGCGAGCGGTGCCGTGGTGATCCCCGCCCGGTTCGCCGGTGCCGGCCCCTTCGGGCACGGGCCGGCCGCCGTCAGGACCGAGGGCGGCTGCGGCTACGTGGACGGGACGGGCCGCCTGGTCGTCGGCGGGACGTACCGAGACGCCGGGCCCTTCGCACCCAACGGACTCGCCGCCGTGGTGACGGCGGAGGACCGCCGCGGATACGTGGACCGGGAAGGCCGGCTCGTCGTGGCCGTCGCCTTCGACGAAGCGCGCGCCTTCAACGCCGCCGGCACGGCACCCGTACGCGTCGGCGAGCTGTGGGGCCTGCTGGACGAGGCGGGGGAGTGGGTGGTCGAGCCGTCCTTCCGGCACCTGGCGGGCTTCGACGAGAACGGGCTCGCGTACGCGCTGGGCGAGCCGGCAGGGGGCTCGTCCGCCGGGTTCGTCGACCACCGGGGGGAAACGGTGATCTCCCACCCCGGCGAGCAGGACGACGTGCTCCGCCACGGGCTCCTCAGGGTCGGCTACGGGTCCACCCGGGGATTCCTCGACGCGCGCGGCAGGCAGGCGATCGAGGCCGTGTACGCGTGGGCCGACGGCTTCGACGACGGCGGCGCGGCCGTCGCCCGGCCGGAGGAGTGCGGCACGTGGGGTGTGCTGCGCGCGGACGGCTCGTACACGCCGAGCGGACACCCCGAGCCGCTCACCGACGAGGACGGCTGGGTCGTCGGTTTCGACGGCGGCCACGGCCTGGCCCCCTTCCGGACGGCCGAGGGGCACGTGGCGCACGTGGGCCGGCACGGCCGCGAGGTGTGCCGGGTGGCTCCGGACGCTCCCGACGGCAGCGCCGTCGTCCTCCGGGACGCCCGCGGCACGGCCGTCTGGCGCGGCACGGCCGATCCCGGCACCTTCCTGCCCGAACCGCCCTTCCTGACCGCGGATCCCGAGCGCCACCTCTGCGCGGGCCTCACCCTGCACACCGACCCCGAACCCCTCGTCCGCGAGCTCGCCGAGCAGCCGCCCCGGCCGTTCTACCCCCGCTCCGAGATCTTCGGCCCGGGGGACGACCCCTACGACCTGGAGGAACTGGACGAGTACGACCTCGACCACGCCTCGAACGGCGCGCTGCGCGTCCTCGCGACCACCTGGCTCGCCGCCGAACTCGAAGCCGAGTACCCCTTCCTGGAGGACCACGTCCAAGAGGGCTTCGGCAGGATCCACGACGCCTTCGAGGCCGGCCTGCGAGCCGCGTACGGAGATCCTCTCCCGGGCGTACACCCCTGCCTGCGCGGCGGCGACGGGAACACCTCGCTCGCCTGGGAGGTCGCGGGGCGCCACCTCGTCCTGGAGCTGTACTTCCAGATCGGGGACGGGGACCGCGAATGCCAGATATGGCTGGCGCTCGTGGACCCTTCCTGACGGGACCGGGACCGGGACCGGGACCTGGACCTGGACCCGGATTCGGGGGCCGCGCCAGGGCCGGGCCACGGGACCGCGGAGGGCGCGGGGCATGCGAAGCGATCAATCCGGTCGGCACGTGATCTGAAACGGGCAAGTGTGAAACTTCGGCGCGGCTCGTGATCGTGCGCTGCGACGATGTCGGCGACCCGCTGAGCCTGGTCGGCACCAACAGAACTGACGTCTGCCGTCGCGCCACCAACGGTTCCCGGGGGCCTCCGCTTCCCGCCGTGGTGCCGCGGCCTCCGAGGGGGGATTCACCGTGTCAGCGATCACCCGCTTACGCCCGCACCACCCGAGCACCGGGAACCACCCCGGCACCCGCCGCCACCCGCACCAGCGCCGCCGACGCGGCCGCACCTCGCTGGCCGCCGCGTTCGCCCTCGTGGCGACCGGCCTGGGCGCCCTGAGCGCACCCCCGGCGGCCGCGGCCCCGCCGAGCGTGATCGCGACCGTACCGCTGGGCGCGAACCCCGAGCACGTGGCCGTGGCCCCCGACGGCAGGCACGTCTACGTCAGCAACTCCGGGGTCTTCATGGGCACCCCCGGCAACACCGTCACCGTCCTGGACACCGCCACGAACACCGTCGGCGCCACCATCCCCGTCGGCAACGGCCCGGCCGCCCTGTCGGTCACCCCCGACAGCACACGCCTGTACGTGGTCAACCGCGGCTCGGCCACGGTCAGCGTCGTGGACACCGCGACCAACACGGTCACGGCCACCCTCACCGGCATCCAGGACCCGAGGGGCCTGGCGGTCGCCCCGTCCGGCACCCAGGCCTACGTCGTCGACACCGCCGCCCCCAGCGGCTCGGTGCGCGTCGTCGACACCGCCACCCACACGGTCACCGCATCGGTCGCGGTGGGCCCCTCCCCGCGCGACGTCGCCCTGAGCCCCGACGGCACGCGCGCCTACGTCGGCAACCTCGGCGACAACACGCTGACCGTCATCGACACCGCCACCCTCACCGTGGCCGGGACGGTGGCCCTGAGCGCCCGGCCCTTCGCGGTCCGGGCAAACCCCGCCTCCGGCGCGGTCTACGTCAGCCACGGCCTCGACGACTTCGTATCCGTGGTGGACCCGGCCACGCTCGCCGTCACCACGACGATCACCACCGGGGCCAACCCGGGCGCCGTGGCGGTCAGCCCCGACGGCGCGACCGCCTACGTGCCCGGCATCAGCAACCACACGCTGTCGGTGATCGACACCGCGAGTCACACCGTCACCGAGGCCCTGCCGGTCGGAGGCGGCCCCGTCGCCGCCGGGGTGAGCCCCGACGGCACCCTCGCCTACGTGGTCAAGAACGGCAGCGAAACCCTCGACGTGCTGGCCCTGAGCGCGGCGGTACCGGCCGTGACCTCCATCACCCCGGCCTCCGGCCCGGCAGCGGGCGGCACCGCCGTCACCGTCACCGGCACGAACCTGGCCGGTGCCACGGCCGTCACCTTCGGTGACACCCCGGCCGCCATCACCGCGTGCACCGCGACCGGCTGCACCGTCACCGCCCCCGCCCATGCGCCCGGCACCGTCGACGTACGGGTCACCACCCCCGGCGGCACCAGCCCGGTGACCCCGTCCGGCCGGTACGCGTACGTCGCCCCGCCCGCGGACATCGACGTCGACCTCACCGCCCGGCCGAACCTGGGCATCCTCGCGCCCTACGTCACCTACACCCTCACCGCCCGCAACACCGGTCCCGGAACCGTCACGTCCGCGACCCTGAAGGCCACCCTCCCGCCGGGCGCGGCCGCCACCCACCTGTCCGCCGGCTGCACGAGCACCGGGGCCACCGTCACCTGCGCGTACGGGACGATCGCCGACCAGGCCGGCGCGGCGAAGACCTTCCGCGTCCCTCTCCACCTCCTGACCCTGGGCCCGGTCAAGGTCACCGCGGCACGCACCGCCTCCACCCCCACCGACCCGCACGCGGCCAACGACACCGCAACGGCCTCGTGCACCGCCGTCTCCATCGTCCTGGTCACCTGCCCCTGACGAACGCCGGGCTCCGGCCGGGACGGGCACCCCGCCCGGCCGGAGCCCGCCCCGGACCCCGGCCCCGGACCGGCGAACCGGACCGGAGTCCGCAGAACCGGAGCGTCGATGCTTGAATGGACCGTCGTTCCCGGTCTGGCAAGGAGAAACGCTGTGCCCCTGGTGTCCGTCGTGATGCCCGTCTACAACTCGGCAGCCACCCTCGGGGCAGCCGTCCGATCGGTGCTCACGCAGACGCACACCGACCTGGAGCTGCTGATCACCGACGACCGGTCGACCGACGGCTCCATGGACCTGCTCCGCGAGTTCGCCGAGCAGGACGAGCGCGTCCTGCCGCAGTCGGCACCCGAGCAGGGCGGTGCCGGCCGGGCCCGCAACCTCGCGATCGAGCGGGCCCGCGGGGACTACGTCGCCTTCCTCGACAGCGACGACATGTGGCTGCCCGAGAAGACCGAGAGGCAGCTGGCCTTCGCCGCCGAGGGCACCGCGCCGCTGACGTTCACCTCGTACTTCAAGATGGACGCCGACCACGACGGCGAGAGCACCGACTGGGTCCCCAACGGACGCGTCGTCCGGGCCCGGGAACACGTGGACTACCGCGCGATGCTGGTCCGCGACTACATCGGCGCCCTCACCGCCATGTACGACCGGAACGTCCTGGGCACGCGGCTGATGCCGGAGATGCGCAAGCGCCAGGACTACGCCCTGTGGCTGTCGATCATGCGGGACGGCGCCGACGCCCGGGGCCTGGCCGAGCCGCTCGCGGTGTACCGGGCCCACCAGGCGGGATCGCTGTCGTCGAACAAGCTGTCGCTCGTGCAGTACAACTGGGCGCTGTACCGCGAGCACGAGCACCTGTCCGTCCCGCGGGCGACGCGGGCGCTGGCCGGCGCCGTGTGGCAGTCCGTGCGGAACTCGCGCATCTAGCGCGGAGCCCGCGGCCGCGCGGTAGGCGGCGGCACGCGTGACGTCGTATCCCCGGGGACCCCACCCGCACCTTGATCATTGCCATCGGCCCTTCATGATCATTAAGTTGGTGCGTACGAGGCGCCGCGGCCGGGACGGCGACGCGCGTGCCGCCGATGCCACCGACGTCAGAAAGCGGGTAGCCGGATGCAACCGACCTTCGTACTGGTACACGGAGCCTTCGCGAACTCCTTCTCCTTCGCCCCCCTCCAGGCCGAACTCGGCCTCCTCGGGCACCGCTCGGTCGCCGTCGACCTGCCCGGCCACGGCTTCGAGGCGACCTTCACCCGCGCCTACCAGACGCCGCAGGACGCCGAAGGGCTCGCCACGGCACCCGGCTCGATCAAGGGCGTCACGCTCGCCGACAACGTCGCGCACCTGATCGGGATCCTGGAGCGGGCCAAGCAGAACGGCCCGGTGATCCTCGTCTCGCACAGCCGCGGCGGCATCACGGCCACCGCCGCCGCCAACGCGCGCCCGGACCTGATCGACCGCATCGTCTACGTCTCGGCCTGGTGCCCCGTCCGCCTGGAGGTCGGCGACTACTACGCCGAGCCCGAGATGGCCGGGGTCGACCCCGCCGCCTTCGCCTCCGCGCTGGCCGGCAACCCCGCCGAACTCGGCGTGCTCCGTGTCAACTTCCGCACCGCGAACCCGGACTCGCTCGCCGCCTTCCGGGCGGCCTTCCTCGCCGACGGCACCGACGAGCAGTTCCTGACCTTCCTGAACACCTTCCAGCCGGACGAGAACCTGGACGTCGGCGGCCCCGCCGACCGGGCGCAGGCCGCCACCTGGGGCCGCATCCCGAAGACCTACATCCGCCTGGCCGACGACGCGTGCATGCCCCTCGCGATACAGGACCGGCTGATCCGCGAGGGCGACGAGCTGACGCCGGACAACCCGTACGACGTCCGCACCCTCGCGGGCAGCCACCTGAAGTGGCTGGTCGACCCGGCGCCGGCGGCCCGCGTCCTCGGCGAACTCGCCGCCCTGGCCGGATAGCCGTACGCGACCACGCTCACGGACCCCTCACCCGCGGTGGCGCGCGTCCGGCCTCAGACCGGCTTGCGCCACACGGAGACGTGCTTCGCGGAGTCCTGGCCGAACGGCGTCCCGTCCCAGTCCGCGACCCGGCGCTCCAGGTCGAGCCCGGCGATCCGCGCCATCAGGTCGAGCTCCGCCGGCCAGGCGTACCGGTGCCGGGAGCGGTCGCGGCGGTAGCGGCCGTCGTCGCCGTCGCGGGTGAGGTGGTGCGAGACCAGGACCTGCTCGACGAGGTCGAAGGTGTCGAAGCCGACGTGGTGCTCGGAGACGTCGAAGGGCACCGCGGTCCGGCCGGCCGGCAGGTACCGCAGCGGCGGTACCCCCAGCTCGATGACGAACCGGCCGCCGGGCGCCAGATGACGTGCGGCGTTGCGGAAGCACTCGACCTGCTCGTCCTGCGTGAGCAGGTTCGAGATGGTGTTGTAGACGAGGTACACCAGCGTGAACTCGCCCGGTACGACCGTGGTCGCCATGTCCCCGAGGACGACCGGCAGCGTCTCCGCGTCGGTCTTGCGCCGCAGCACCGCCGCCATGTGCTCGGAGAGTTCGACACCGACCACCGGCACGCCGCGTTCCCGCAGCGGGACGCCCACGCGTCCCGTTCCGATGGCGAACTCCAGCGCCCGGCCGTCTCCGGCGAGTCGGGCGAGGAAGTCCAGGGTCGGTCCGAGGACGTCGGCCGAGGACATCTCCGTCTCCTCGGCGTCGTAGCGCTCGGCGGTCGCACGGGTCCACAGTTCACTGCTCGTCACGGACCGGAACCCTGCCGGATGCCGAGGGGCGCTGTCGACGCATTTACGCCCTCCTCGCGGCGCCCGGCGCGGCGCGCTTCGCCCACCCGCCCGGGCGGCTGTATAGCTGGAGCCTCCATCGGACGGCGCGAGGGGAACCGTGGCTGTGTGGCACTGGCTGTTCGGAGACCAGCTCGGCCCCCACTTCCTCCGCCCCGGCGAGGACGTGGCGGGACCGGCCGGGGACGCGCCCGTCGTGATGGTCGAGGCCCGCTCCGTCTTCCGCCGGCGGAGGTTCCACCGCGCCAAGGCCCACCTCGTCCTCTCCGCGATGCGGCACCGTGCGGCGGAACTCGGAGACCGGGTCCACTACGTCCGCGCCGAGACCTACCGGGAAGGCCTGCGCCGGACCGTCGGCGACGCACCGGTCACCGTCCACCAGCCCACCTCACGGGCCGCGGACGGCCTCGTCCGCTCGCTCCCGAACGTCCGCGTCCTGCCCGCACGCGGCTTCCTGGTACCGGCGGAGGCCTTCCGCTCCTGGGCGGGCGGACGCAAACAACTGAGACACGAGGACTTCTACCGGTGGACGCGCCACGCCCTCGGCCTGCTCATGGACGGTGACGAGCCGGCCGGCGGACGGTGGAACCACGACCAGGCCAACCGGGAACCGCCGCCGAAGCACGCGGCCACCCTCGGGGTGGCCGCACCGTACCGCCCGCGTGAAACCGACATCGACGAGCAGGTGCGTGCCGACCTGGACCGCTGGGAACGCGACGAGGGCATCGGCTTCGTCGGACGCGACGGCCCGCGCACCTTCCCCGCCTCGCGCCGCGAAGCGCTGGCCGCGCTGCGCCGGTTCGTGGAGCACCGCCTCGCCACGTTCGGCCCGCAGGAGGACTCGATGCTCGCCGGCGACGCGGTGATGAGCCACAGCCTGCTGTCGTCGTCGCTCAACCTGGGACTCCTCGACCCGGCGGAGGTGGTCGGCGCCGCCGAGGACGCCTGGCGCGCCGGCCACGTACCCGTGCAGAGCGCGGAGGGCTTCGTACGGCAGGTCGCGGGCTGGCGCGAGTACGTGTGGCACACGTACTGGTACTTCGGCGAGGACTACCGGCACCGCAACGCGCTCGGACACCGTGCCGCCCTGCCCGACTGGTTCCTCGAACTCGACGCCGACGCCGTCACCGCACGCTGCCTCTCGACGGTGCTCGCCCAGGTCCGCGACACGGGATGGACGCACCACATCCCCAGGCTCATGGTCCTCGGGAGCCACGCACTCCAGCAGGGCTGGGACCCCCGCGCGGTCACCGACTGGTTCCACCGGTGCTTCGTCGACGGCTACGACTGGGTGATGCTGCCCAACGTCATCGGCATGTCCCAGTACGCCGACGGCGGCCTGATGACCACCAAGCCGTACACCAGCGGCGGGGCCTACATCCACCGCATGAGCGACCTGTGCGGCGGCTGCGCCTACCGGCCCGGCGACCGCACGGGCGACCGGGCCTGCCCGTACACCACGGGCTACTGGTCCTTCGTCCACCGGCACCGCTCCCGCCTGGCCGCCAACCCGCGCACCGCCCGAGCCGTACAGGGCCTGGACCGGCTGCACGACGTCGAGGAGGTGCTGCGGACCCGCCGCCGGCAGGACGGCAACCCGCCCTGAGGTCCACCGCGGAGGCTGCCGGGTCCCGTGGCGACGGGCGACCCGGCCGCCCTCAGGGGACGCGGCGCGTCACGGCCCGCGGCAGGGCGGCGGCGACGTCGTCCGCGAGCCGCTCGACGTCCTTGCGTACGAACGGAGCGGCCAGCCGGGCCACGCCCTTGAAGCGGAACGTCGCGGTGTAGACCAGCCGGGTCGCCCCCTCCTCCGCCGGCGTGAAGCGCAGGTCGTCCGTGACGGCGACCGTGCCGTTCTCACCGCTGAAGACCAGCCGGTCGCCTTCCTGGACGTCGAGCCGGTACGACACCTCGGCGTCCCGCCCCCGGAAGCGCGAGGTGTTCCGCCAGCGCGCGCCGGGGCGGACCGGTCCCGCGTCCACCCGGACACAGGCGACGGTCGCCGGATCCCACTCCTGCGCGTGCGTGAAGTCCGCGAGGTAGGCCACCAGGTCGGGCATCGCGACGGGGACGTTCATGGTGCGTACGACTCGGATCATGTCCGTCTCCTCGGCGGTCGACCGCTCTTCCCTACACCGACTTCCGCCGCACACCCGTCCGCGGATGCACCGCCCCGCGTTCCGGCCCCTGCTAGCGTGCCGGGGATGGACCTCTTCTCGCTCTCGTGGTCGGCGTTGCGCGCGGCCGTCGACGGGCTCCCGGACGGGGACTTCGAGCGGCAGTCCGGCTGCGCCGGCTGGCTCGTCCGCGACCTCGTCTGCCACCTGGTCATCGACGCGCAGGACGTCCTCATCACCCTCGCCACCCCGGCGGCCACCGAACCCACCAGGAACGCGGTGACCTACTGGGAGGTCGTCGAGCCGCCCACCGGCGCGGACCCGCTCGACGCGCTGACCGTCCGGCTCGCCGCCGCCTACCAGGACCCGGGCCTGCTCAGGTTCCACCTCGACGACGTCGGCTCCGCCGCCGGACGCCCCGCGGCGCTCGCCGACCCCGACGCCCGGGTCGGCACCCGCGGCCAGGTCCTCACCGTCCGCGACTACCTGGGGGCGTACGTCCTCGAATGGACGCTCCACCACCTCGACCTCGTCGCCGCCGTCCCCGACGCCGCCGGTCCGCCGCCCGAGGCCCTGGCCCGCTCCCGCGCGATGCTCGAACAGATCGCCGGCTTCCCGCTCCCCGCCGCCCTCTCCGACACGAGCGCCCTCCTGGTGACCACCGGCCGCCGCCCCCCGACCCCCGAGGAACAGCCCCACCTCGCCCACCTCACCCCCCACCTCCCCCTGCCCCTGGGCTGACCCCCCGCCCAACACCCGCGTCCGGTGCACGACCCCCCGGCTCTTCGACTGCCACGCCCTCAACGTGTCGGGCACCGTCGCCTGGGCCGGATCTACGTCCGGGCCGAGCCGTTCACCGAGTGGGGCGTGTTCGACCTCGGCGGCTGACCTCGGGTGTCAGGCCCGGTGCTCCTCGGCCGGGGCGGCGTCCGCCGCCTTCCGCACCGTGGCTTCCAGTTCGTCGCGGTCCATGTCGAACTGCTCGGCGTAGAGGTCCAGCGCCGAATCCAGCAGCCACTACGGTTCGCGGGCGTCCTCCCACGCGTCCCGCCAGGTCACCTGCTGCTCCTCGGTCCACCCGGCGGAGTCGCCGAGCTCCTCCTGAAGGCGCGCCAGCTCGGCGTGTGCCGCGTCGGTCGCCTCCTGCAGCTCGACCAGTTCGTCCAGCGCATCCGACAGTTCGATGTCCATTCCGGGATCATAAGCGCCGGGATCCGGCCGGCCCGCGGGGCCGCCAGGCGGTCAGGACGCCGGCCCCCGCGGCGCAAGTTCCTCGGCCAGGCCGACGATGATGCCGTCCGGGCCGCGCAGGTAGCAGAGGAGGTGGCTGTCCTCGAAACGGGCGATCGTGCCGACGAGTTCGGCGCCGTGCGGGCGCAGCCGGGCCACGGTGTCCTCGATGTCGTCGACGGCGAACATCACGCGGTGCGTGCCCAGGACGTTGTGCGGCCGGTTGCGCGGCCCGGCGCCGGTGGCCGCCGGGCTGTGGTACCGCGCCAGCTCCAGCCGGCCGTGCCCGTCGGGGGTCCGGACCATGGCGATGTCGCAGCGGACGCCGTCGAGTCCGGTGCACTGGTCGGCGAACGCGCCCGCGACCTCCGTCCTGCCCTCCAGCTCCATCCCGAGTTCCACGAAGAACGCGACGGCGGCGTCCAGGTCGTCCACGACGATGCCGACGTTGTCCATCCGCTGGATTGCCATGCGGCCCATGCTGCCGTCTCCTGTTCCCCCGGGGCCGGGATACGGGTGTCTGCGGCGCGTCGCGAGGAGCTCGGGCACCCCCACGCCGGCCGGCGTGAACCGCAGGCGCGGGTGCGGGGTACGCGGCTCCCCGGCCGTACGCTTCACCGCGGACGCCGCACGACCCACCAGGCCAGGAGCCCCGCATGCTCGACGACCACCGGTACGCCTCGCTCTCCGCCGTCGAGATCGCGGGCCTGGTGACCGGCGGCAGGGCCACGGCAGCGGAGATCGTCGACACCGCGCTCGCCGTCAGCGCCCGCCGCGACGGCGCGCTGCGCGCCTTCACCGCCCTCTGGGCCGATGCGGCCCGGACCCGGGCCGCGGAGGTCGACGCCCAAGTGGCCCGCGGGGCACGGCTGCCGCTGGCCGGTGTGCCGATCGCCGTCAAGGCGAGCGAGGGCGCCCACTCCGCACAGAACCGGCGCCTCGTCGCCGCGGGCTGCGTCCCGATCGGCGCCACCTCCGTCCCCCGGCCCGGGACGGGCTGGCAGACGTACGGTGCCACCGACCGCGGCCCCACCCTCAACCCCCTCGACCCCGCCTGGTCCCCGGGCGGCTCGTCGGCCGGCTCCGCAGCGGCCGTCGGCGCGGGTCTCGTACCGCTGGCCACCGGCTCCGACGGAGCGGGATCCGTACGCATCCCCGCCGCATGGTGCGGCATCACCGGCTTCAAGCCCACCAACGGCCTGCTGCCCGCGCGGGACCGGGCCGGACTGAACACCCCCGGCGTGCTCGTCCGCGACCCCGCCGACGCCGCGGCCTACTTCCGTGCCGTCGCCCCCATCCGTCCCCCGGCCCCGGCCCCCGCGCCGGCCGGGACACCCCGCGTCACCTGGACCCCCACCCTGGGGTACGCCGACACCGCGCCGGCCGTCGCCGCCACCGCCCTCAGCGCCCTCCACCGCATCGCCCGCGCCGGACTGTGCCACCCCGTCGACCGGCCGGTGGAGCTGTGCGACCCGGCTCCCGCCTGGACCGCGCTGCGCGCCGGCACCCCCGACAGCACCACCAGGAGCCTGGCCGAGGCCAACGCGCGCACCCTGCACGAGGTGTTCGAGGAATCCGATCTCCTCGCCACCCCGACCACGCCCCACCCTCCGCACGGCCACGAGGGCCCCGGCACCCGCATGAGCGTGGCCCTCACCTGGGCCTTCAACCTCTCCGGCCACCCCGCGATCACCCTGCCCGCCGGCCGCACCCCGGCCGGCGAACCCGTCGGCCTCCAGCTGATCGCCCGCCACCACGCGGACACCCTGCTCCTCGACGTCGCCGGACGCTGGCAGCACCTGCTCCCCGGGCCGCCGCCCCCGGCCGGCACGCCCCGGTCGTGATCCCGGTCGTCAGCCCGGGGCCCCGCCGGTGGGACAATGGCGACGACCGCGGCCGACCGGCGCGCGGCGGGCGGCGAAGGGGACCGACGAACGATGGGTCTGGCGGAGGGCCGGCGCGTGAAGCTGGCGGTGGACATCTGCCTGGGCGAAGCCGTCGCGGGCACCACGGGGGCCACCGCGGGCCTGCTGTCCCTGGCGGCCGGCACCGAGGGCACCGTCGAGCGGGTCGACGGGCCGCCCCGCGAGAGCCACGCGGTCCGCGAGTACCTGCGCCTCCGGTCACTCCTCCAGGACTACGGCCACACGATGCCCGAGGCGAGCAGGCAGCGCCTGGAGGAGGAGGTCCGCGAACTGGAGCCGCAGTGGAGCGACTTCCGGGAACACGGCGGGCGCGCCACCGCCCGCGTCCGCTTCGACAACGGCTTCGTCCTCGACGGCGCCCCCGAGGCCGTCCTCACCCACCTGTGAGGTCGCCCCTCCGCCCGCCCGGGGCGCGCAACGCGCCGCCCGGCCCTCACCCCGCCCGGCCGGCGCCGTCCAGGCTGTGGAGCTCGGCGGCGGCTTCCAGCTGCCGCGGATTGTTGAGGCGTACGAGGGCCTGGTGAGCGGCCGTCAGGGTCGCGCGGGCCTCGTCGCGGCGCCCGAGGTGGCGCAGGACGATGCCGAGGTCGAGCCGGGCCGCCTCGCTCCAGGCGGGCATCCGGGCCGCCTCGAAGTGCCCGAGCGCGTAGGACAACGGCGCTTCCGCCTCCCGCCACCGGCCCAGCGCGGCCAGGTCGTTGCCGATGTGCTGGCGGCTCGCGGCGAGGTACAGGCCGATCACCTCCTGCGGCTTGCCCGGGACGCCGGCCCGGCAGCGGGCCTCGCTCCTGCGGTGGATGGCCAGCGCCTCGGCTGCGCGGCCCGACTGGCGCAGCAGCTGCCCCAGCAGGTTGAGGGCCGTGAGCTCCGCCAGGCGGCTCTGGGCGCAGCCCTGGCCGGCGAGGTGGTCGGCCGCCCGCCGGAACTCCTCGATGGCCTCGTCCGTCCGGCCGAGCCGGTTCAGCGCCCCGGCCGCGTACCCCATGGCCCAGCCCACCTGGACCTCGTCGCCGGTCTCGCGGGCCACGTCGAGGGCGGCCCGCGCGGTGGCGAGCGCGGCGGTGTGGTCGTAGACGCACACGTTGTAGGCCCAGGCCAGGTAGTTCAGCTGGACGGCTTCCTCGCGCCGGCTGCCCAGGGCGCGGGCCGAGTCCGCGCCGCGCCGGAACACCTCGACCCACAGCTCCCAGTGCATGGTCCGGTCGGAGAACCAGTGCATCGCCTCGGCCGCGTCGACCACCCGACGGTGGTCGCCGGCCGCCTGGGCCCGCCGCAGTGCCCGGAGCCACTGGGCCCGTTCGTTCTCCAGCCAGGTGTGGGCCCGGTCCGGGCCGATGGGCGCGGTGGCCGGGTCGGGGTCGCCGTCGGCGGCGGTCCGGGGCACGGGCGGGTGGTCGGCGTCGAAGTGCAGTGCGGCGGCCGTGGCCCGGCGCAGCGCCCAGCGGGCGGCCCGGTCCTCGGCGGCGGCGATCTCCTCGGGCGCGTCCTCCTCGGCCAGCTGCTCGGCGGCGTACAGGGCGAGCAGGTCGTGGAAGCGGTAGCGGTCGGCGGTGGGGTGCGGCTGGAGCAGCCCGGCGTCCGTCAGGTCCTGGGCGCACCGCGCTGCCTGACGGCGGGGCAGGCCCGCGAGCAGGGCGGCCGTCTCGGGGCTGAAGTCGGGGCCGGCGGCGAGGCAGGAGCGCCGGAAGACGGTACGGGCCTGCGGGCTCAGCTGCCGGTAGGACAGCGCGAAGGCGGCCCGGACCTCCAGTGAGCCGGCCCGCAGCGTGTCCAGCCGGTCGCCCTGCTCGGCCAGCTGGCCGACGAGCTTGGCGATCCGTTCGCCGGGGCGTGCGGCCAGGCGCTGCCCGGCGATCCGTACGGCCAGCGGGAGGTGGCCGCACAGCTCGGCCAGGTCGCGGGCTGCCTGCCCCTCCCGGCCGACCCGATCCGGCCCGACGATGCGGGAGAGCAGCTCCACCGCCTCCTCGCGGCGCAGCAGGGCGAGTTCGGTACGGTGCACCGCCTCCAGACCGGCCAGGGCCTGGCGGCTGGTGACCAGGGTCAGCGAGGTACCCCGGCCGGGCAGCAGCGGACGTACCTGCTCCTCGTCGCTCGCGTTGTCCAGGAGGAGCAGGACGCGCTTGTCGCGCAGGACGGAGCGGAGCAGACCGCTGCGGTCCTCGGTGGCGGCCGGTACCGCGCTGCCGGCGACGCCGAGGGCGTGCAGCAGCCGGGCGAGCGCGTCGCGGGGGAGGGTGGGCTGCGGGTCCATGCCGCGGAGGTCGACGTGGAACTGCCCGTCCGGGAAGTACGGGGCGAGGGCGTGGGCGGCGTGCACGGCGAAGGCGGTCTTGCCCAGGCCCGGCTGGCCGCTGATCACGGCTGTCGGCGGAGGTCCGGGCTCGGGTCGCTCGGCCAGGGCCCTCAGCTGCGCCAGGGCGGGGCCCCGGGCGGTGAAGTCGCTGAGGTCGCGGGGCAGGGCGAGCGGGTGGTGGCCGGCCGGCTCCGGCTCCGGTGCGCCGGCCGGCTCGTGGTCGTACGGCGCGGATTCCGCCCCCGTACGGGCGGGGCCGGCCGTCCCGGCCGGGGGCCGCGCGGCGGTCCGCCGGGTGCGCGGCCGCCCCAGGCTGGCCGCCCGCTCCAGCTCCACGGCGCCGGTCTCGTCCAGTTCCAGCGCCGCGGCGAGGGCCTCCACGGTGCGCCGCTGCGGACCACGGGACCGGCCGCGCTCCATGTCCGACAGGGCCCGCACGCTCACCCCCGCGGCGTGTGCCAGCGCCTCCTGGCTCAACCCGGCGGCGGTGCGCAGGCGCAGCAGGCGCTCGCCGAACCCGCCGGTGGCCGGTGTGTCCGTCCCCATGCCCGCTGTGTCCCCCGGTGCCGCACGGACCGGCCGGTCCGCCGAATCCTTCCGGCAGAAGTATGCCGGACCGTATCTCTGCCGGTGGAACCGCCTGGTCCGCTCCCACCGCCGCGCGCTTGGCTGTTGGCGACCCGGACGGCGGCCCGACCAGCCCCCGCCGGGCCGGTCCTCCGCGGCCAGGCCGCCCGCCCCCTCCGCGGGCGGCCCCGCGCCGGACCCGGGGGAACGCCAGACCACGGTCGCCTCCACGTCCGCGCCCGCGGACCACCGGCGACCGCCTTCGACCAGGGGAAATTCACATGACAACCAGTGGTGCCGCGCCCCGTCCGGGTGCCGGCCACCAGGCCCGCCTGCTGCGACTGCTCGTCGTGCCGGTGATCCCGCTCCTCGTCCTCGCCTCGATGCTGACGGCGCCCACCGGCGCGGCGGCGGCAGGCAGCAAGTACGGGAACTCGCGCTACCACCAGTGGTCATGGGTGACCACCCACAACTCCTACGCCGACGACTGGAGCCAGTTCCCCGTCCCGCCCAACCAGTCGCACAGCATCAAGGAGCAGCTCGACAACGGGGTGCGCGCCCTGATGCTCGACACCTACGACCCCAAGGGCACCGGGCCCGTCGCGCTCTGCCACGGCGGTACGGCCCTGTGCTACGAGGACTTCAAGTCCGCGCTGCTGACCATCGTGAACTTCCTGCAGAAGAACCAGCAGGAGGTGGTGACGGTCTTCCTGGAGAACTACGCGAGCCAGCAGACGCTCAGCAAGACCATCACCGACATGCTGGACGCCAAGGACGCCGGCGGTCTGCTGTTCAACCAGAACAACTACGGCATCAACACCAACAACTGGCCGCGGCTGCGCGACATGGTCGCCGACAACCAGCGCCTGGTCGTCTTCCAGGACAGCTGGAGCGACCTGGCCGTCGGCAAGGGCACCCTGATGAACACCTGGACCCACACCGTGGAGAACCGGTACAGCTACGGCCAGGGCCAGCCCTACGGCTGCGAGCAGCGCGGGCAGAGCAAGCCGCTCGACACGAACCCGATGCCGGGAACGTCCAACCTGACCCCGCTGTTCACCATGAACCAGTTCAGCTCGGACAACCTCGACCCGGCCGGCTACGCCAAGGTGGACAACGGGGCCCAGCTCAAGAGCCGCATCGAGAAGTCGTGCCGGCCCGCCGCGGGCCGCAACCCCAACTTCGTCGCGGTGGACTACTACCAGGACTCCGACAACTCGGGCCACACCCCGCTGTCCGTGGTCGCCGAACTCAACCGCGACAACTACGTCTTCGAGCCGCACCCGGCGGTGTGGACCGTCAGCGACTCCAAGCAGTACGTCAGCACCTACAACACCGGCCGGTGCATGGTGCGCGGTGACGAGTTCCCCGACGGCTCCGGCGGCCTGGTCACGCAGCGGGCCTGCGCGAACCCCGCGCCCAGCAGCCACCAGTGGACGGCCACCAAGCCGAACTACGACGGCAAGGGCTACTACTGGATCAAGGCGAACAACGGCTACTGCCTCACCATCCCGTGGAACCTCGGCACCCCGCCCGGCGACGGCACGCAGCTGTTCTGGTGGCCGTGCGAGACCCGCTGGTCGTCGGCCACCCAGCTCTGGGAGGTCATGCCGACCAACATCGACGCCAACGGCAGGTCGCACGGCTACTACTTCGTCAACCAGTGGACCGGCAAGTGCCTGACCCTGGACCCCGCGACGACCGGCGGCAAGGCGGGCAAGGTCACCCAGGCCGCCTGCCCCAAGCGCTGACCCACCCCGCGCACTCCGGCCGGCACCGCCCCCACGCGGTGCCGGCCGGCCCGTCGGGCGGCCGGTCCGCCGGGCAGCGGGTCTGCCGGTCTGCGGGGCAGCCGGGCGCTCACAGGCCGGCCGCGGCCCGCTCCCGTAGCGCCGCCCATGCCCGCGCCCGGACCTCCGGGCGCAGCAGCACGTCCGCCGCCGTGCAGGCGAGCGCTTCCGCTGCGGCGAGCAGCACGCGGCGCCCGCGGTGCGATGCGGCCGCCGCGGCGAACGCGGGCGTGTGGTCGGATCCCCCGGCGGCGTCCATGACGGCGACGAACGGGTGGACGGCCGGCAGGCGCGTGCTGACGTTCCCGATGTCGGACGACCCCAGGTACACCCCCGCCTCCGGTTCGGTCAGCTCGATCCCGGCCCGTGCCAGGTGCCCGGCGAACCGGCCGGACAGCACGGGGCTGTCGCGGAAGTGCTCGTAACGCGCACCCACCCGCTCCACGGTCACCCCGGTGCCGGTGGCGGCCGCCGTCCCCTCGGCGCACCGCCGGAGTTCGCCCGAGAGAGCCTCCAGCGCCGCCGTGGTCGCCCCGCGGAGCCCGAACAGCCCCTCGGCGTACTCCGGCACGATGTTGGTCGCCCGGCCTCCGTCGGTGACGATGCCCTGGACGTGGGACCCGGCCGGCAGCCGACGGTGCAGCACACCGAGCGAGTTGAAGAGCTGGACCAGCGCGCCGAGCGCGTCGATCCCGTCGGTCGGATTCCCGGTCGGGTGGGCGGCGCGCCCGTGGAACCCCACCCGGACCTGCGCGCTGGCCGTCAGCGGCGCCCACGACCAGCTGTGCACACCGGGATGCACCATCAGGGCCGCGTCCACGCCGTCGAACACCCCGGCCTCCACCAGCGCCACCTTCCCTCCGCCCCGCTCCTCGGCGGGCGTGCCGACCGCCAGGAGGGTGCCGGGAGGATCGCCCAGAGCGGCCCGCAGGGCGAGGGCCGCCCCCAGCCCGGCCGCGGCGATCAGGTTGTGCCCGCAGGCGTGCCCGAGGCCCGGCAGCGCGTCGTACTCCAGCAGCAGCGCCACCCGGGGCCCCCGGCCCCCGCCGGCGGACGCGGTGAACGCCGTGGCCAGTCCGGCCGTCCCGCGGTCCACCCGGAATCCCTCCCGCGCCAGCTCGGCGGTGAGCCTCCGGGCCGCCCGGTGCTCTTCGTACGCGGGCTCGGGGTCCCGGTGCAGGGCCAGCGCGGTGTCCCACAGGCGCACGGCACGGGCGGCGACCTCGTGACGGATCCGCTCGTAGACCGCCTCCAGGGCGTCGCCCGCGGGTGGACCGGCGGAGGGCACGGGGCCCGGCAGGCCCCCGGGGCCGTCGACGGGCTCGAAGGCGTCGGTCACGGAAAACCCTCCCTGCGCTGCGCCGGTCGTTTCCGCGCGTCTTCCACGACGACCGCCCTTGATGCGCCGTCCGTCCTTCCGTCCGGGTGTGCCGTGACGCCCCCGCACCCCGGCCGGAGGTGCCGGTGGGCCTGGACACGACGGGGCCCCGGCCGCGTGGAATCCGGCCGGGGCCCGGCTGTCACGGCGGTGCGCCCGCCGGCGGCCCTAGTTGCGGAAGGTGTCCTTGACGTCTTCCTTGGCATGGCGGGCGTTGCCCTTGGCCTGCTCCGCGCGGCCCTCGGCGGTCAACCGCTCGTTGCCCACGGCGCGCCCGAGCGCCTCCTTCGCCTTGCCCTTGGCCTGCTCGGCGATGGCCTTGCGCTTCTCGGTACCCGACATCAGGGACCT
Organism: Streptomyces sp. NPDC101132; assembly: GCF_044759225.1. Lineage (NCBI taxonomy): Bacteria > Bacillati > Actinomycetota > Actinomycetes > Kitasatosporales > Streptomycetaceae > Streptomyces > Streptomyces sp. NPDC101132. Next base: position 123,715 of record NZ_JBIVYX010000019.1, on the reverse strand, counting down.
CCTCGTTGTGTACCGGATTGGTCGTAACCCCTCGCTTGCTCCGGATCCCCGCGGCCAAACCCACCACTTCACAGCGGCCGGTTCCCACCTCGGTCAGTCCTCGCAGGACTCGGCCAGGTAGTCCGCCGCCAGCCGGCCCGCGCGGGTGAACCAGTCGGCCAGGACGGCGACTTCGTCCGGCGAGTAGTCGGCGAAGAGCTGGGCGAGGCGCGCGTAGTACGGCTCGTAGATGGCCCGGACGCGGTCCGCGGCCTCCGGCTCGGCGACCACGCGGACCCGTCGCCGGTCGTCGGGGTCCGGCCGGCGGCTCACGAACCCGCCCCGCTGCAGACGGTTGAGGATGCCGGTCACCGCCCCCGTCGTGACGTGGGCCCGGGCCGCCAGGTCCCCGGCGGTGACCGGGGTGTCCCCGGCCTCCAGGACGTAGGCGAAGCAGATCAGGTCGGTCGGGCTGAGCCCGAGCCTCCGCGCGAACTCCTGCTGGCCGACCATGCTCGTCGCGATCAGGTGGTCCATCGCTCCGATCGCTTCGGCGGGGGTCGCGGCGGGGCGGGGGGAGCCTTCCATGGTTATTCCCTTACCTGCTAAGATAAATCCCTCACTTGCTGAGACATTCTAGATCCGTGCAGGTCGGAAGGGGTTGGAACGATGAGCGCACATCAGTACGACGAGGGACACACCGTCGCCGGATGGGCCGGCACGGCCGTGGCGACGGTCGGGGCGGCCCTGACCGGAGTGGGGGTCTGCGGCTGGGCCCCCGGCATCTGGACGGGGCTCGCCGTGCTGGTGCTCGCGGTCCTGCTCACCTGGGTCCTGCACCTCGCCGGCTGGGGCAAGGCCCCCGGACCGCGGCCCGTCGAGGACTGGCCCCTCCGCACCCGCGACCTCGCCGCCCGCGCCGGGCACAGGGACTGCCGTGGCTGCCGGCTGGCCGGCCGGCGGCAGGCGCCGGTACCGGCCGCCGAGCCCGCGGCGGCCCCGGCCGTCTGACCGGCGCGCACGGTCGCCGACATCCGGCACGGGGGCGCGGCCGTTCCCCGGCGCGTCCCGGCCCACCCGTCAGGAACGGGCCTCCTCGCCGTCCGCGGGGCCCCGCGGATCGGGGTGGAGGCCGGGGCCGAGCGGCGGCCCGGCCAGGGGGGTGGGGGTGAGGGACGTGGGCTCCTCGCCCGTTTCGAGCAGGGTGTCGGCGGCGCCGACGATGAGGGGGTCGGGCCGGCCCACGGCCGTCTCGTCCTTGCGGTCGTACGCGATGCGCCACAGCAGGCTCCGCATCGCCTCCAGCCGGCCGCGGCGCTTGTCGTTGCTCTTCACCACCGTCCAGGGTGCGTGACCGGTGTCGGTGGCCCGGAACATCGCGACCTTGGCCTGGGTGTAGTCGTCCCACAGGTCCAGCGACGCCAGGTCGGTGGGCGACAGCTTCCACTGCCGCACCGGGTCGACCTGCCGGATGGCGAATCGCGTGCGCTGCTCGGCGCGGGACACCGAGAACCAGAACTTCACCAGCAGGATGCCGTCCTCGACCAGCATCGCTTCGAATGGGGGGCACTGCCGCAGGAACAGCTCGTACTGCTGCCGGGTGCAGAAGCCCATGACCTTCTCGACGCCGGCCCGGTTGTACCAGGACCGGTCGAAGAAGACGATCTCCCCGGGCGCCGGCAGGTGGGCGACGTAGCGCTGGAAGTACCACTGCCCCGCCTCCCGCTCGGTCGGCTTGTCGAGCGCGACGATCCGGGCGCCGCGGGGATTGAGCCGTTCGGTGAACCGCTGGATGGTCCCGCCCTTGCCCGCCGCGTCCCTGCCCTCGCAGATCACCACCAGGCGGGCGCCGGTTTCCCTGACCCAGCGCTGGAGCTTCAGCAGCTCGATCTGCAGGATCCGCTTGGTCCGCTCGTACTCGGCCCGCTTGATCCGGCGGTCGTACGGATAGCCCTCCCGCCAGGTACGGATCGGGGCCCCGTCGGCGTCCAGCAGGACGGGCTGCTCGGGCCGGCGGGCATCCACGCTCAGCCCGGCCAGCAGTTCCCCGGCCCCAGGCCGCCGCAGTTCCCCGGTCTCCGGCGGATCCGGCTCCCCTGCCTCCGGCCGATCCGGCCGATCCGGCCGATCCGGCTCCCGGGCCTCCGGCCGACGCCGCTCCCCGGCCTCAGGCCGGCGCGGCTCCCCGGCTTCCGTGTGCCGCAGTTCCTCCTCGCGCATGCCCCGCCCCTACCCGCGTCCGCCGTCGCAAACGACTACGCCAGCAGCCGCAGCGACGTCGCCGCGATGCCCAGCCGGACGCTCTGGCCCCAGGTCAGGTGCAGGGAGTCGGCCTCCATCCCGTCGCCGAAGACCACGAGCCGGTCCGACTCGACGGTCAGCCGCAGCCCCTGACCCGGCTCCAACTGGCCCGCCACCCTGGACGTTCCGGTCGCGGGCGACGGCCAGGCCTCTCGTACGAACCACAGGAGCCGGCGCTCGCACGGCCCGGGGAGCCGTTCGGTGCTGCCGCGTTCCAGCCACAGGGAGCGCAGCCAGCCGGTCGCCCCGGTGCCGGTGCCGACCAGGACACCGGAGGACGCCTGGGCCTCGCCCCGGTCGTTCCCGCCGTCGGGGCCCAGCCGGTAGCGGGCGGTCTGGTGCCCGGGCGGGCCCAGGTAGATCTCGTTCAGCGCGAGCAGGCGCTGGGTGTCGTCCGCGACGGCCTCGACCATGGTCAGGTCCTCCGTCCCGCCCCCGGCGGTCGCGGCGCGCAGCAGGGCCGCGGCGTCGGCGCAGCGGTGGCGGACCAGGACCCCGGGGTTGCGTCCGGGGTCGGTGTCGATGCCGATCACCGGCTGCCCGGCGAGGTACTTCGCGGTGTTGGCGACCAGACCGTCCTGCCCCACCACGACCACCACGTCCTCCGGCGCGAACAGGAAGCGGTCCAGGTCCGCCCGCTCGACCTGGGAACTGCGCCAGGTGAGCGGCACCGCGGCCGCCACCTCCCGCAGGGCCTGCCGGTTCCGGTTGTGCCGTTCGAGCACCTCGTCGATCGAGCGGCCCCGGCTGGAGAGGAAGAACGCGGCCTGCCCGTGGGTCCCGTGCCGGTCGATCAGCTCCTCGTACTCGGTCCTGCGGTGGACGAGCACCGCGCGAGGGGCCAGGCTCACGCGTCCGCCCCGGAATCCGGGCGCCCGAGCTTGCTGAGGAGGCCGGTGAGGACGTCGGGGGAGAGCGTGATGCTCTCCACGCGCGGCAGGTTCTCCGCCAGCCGGGTCGCCGCCAGGGCGTACAGCGTGCCGGGGCCGGTCTCGCCGTGCACCTGGAGCCACGCAGCCTGGGCCTCGGCGCGCGCCGAGCCCGTCGCGCGTGCCGCCTCGGCGTCCGCGCGGGCCAGCCGGACCTTGCGCGCCGCCTCCGCCTCGGTCCGCACGCTGTCGGCCGCCGCCTTCTCCTCGGCCTCACGGCGGGCGTTGATGCCGCGCTGCTCCACCAACTGCTCCTCGCGGCGGGCGAGTTCGATCTGACTGGCCAGTTCGTTCTCGGCGATCGCGCGCTCGCGCTCCACGGCGACGGCCCGCCGCTCGTAGGTGGCCCGGTCCGCCTCCTGCTGGATCTGCTCGCGGGCCGGCGTGCGCAGGGCGCGCTCCACCTCCGCCTCGGGCCGGATGGCCACGACGCGCACGGCCACCACGTCGATGCCGGTGGCCGGGAGCCGGGGCTCGGCGGCCAGACCGGCGGCGACCCTCTGGCGTACCGAGGCGACGCCGTCCACCAGGGCGACGGCCAGCGGGGTGCGGGCCAGCACGTCCAGCGCGTGCTGCTGCGCGGTCTCGGTGAGGAGGGTGGCGATCTGCTCCAACGGCGCGCCGCGCCAGCTGCCGGTGTCGGGGTCGACGGAGAAGTCGAGCCGGTCCGCCGCCTCGGCCGGGTCGCTGATCCGGTACGTGACGGTCGCCTGCACGGTGACGTCCTGGAAGTCGGCCGTACGGGCGTGGAACGCCATGGCCAGCTCCCGGTCGTCGACGGGCACTTCGGACAGCGCCGCCGACAGCGACCGGTACCAGAAGCTGAGCCCCCGCCCGTCGTGGACGAGCTGGCCGCGCTTGTGGTGGCGGATGTGGGCGGTGGGCGCGGAGCGCAGGTGACGCCAGCCGAAGCGCCGGGTGATGTCGGCCATCGTGGACCCCCTCTATTTCGTCGGTCTGACGATAATCGGGGTCGTCAATATCGTCAAGGGGACGAAAACAGGAGGGGGAGGGGCCGGGAAACACGAAGGGCAAGGAGAGTGATCTCCTTGCCCTCTTCAACGTGTAGCGCAGGGGGGGCCTTGCGGCAAGGCTCCGGTCAGGACGCACAATCGTCGGCCTGAGGACGAGGCAGAGGTGGTTGGCGAGTGAACGAGCAGTACGTGGTGGACCTGCGGGAGACCGACGGGACGCAGATCGCGCGCGTCGGCGGGAAGGGCGCGCACCTGGGCGGCCTGTCGCGGATCGAGGGCATCAGCGTGCCGGACGGCTTCTGCGTGACGACGGACGCCTTCCGGCACCTCGTGGCGGGCGCGCGGCCGCTCGCGGGGCTGCTCGACCGGCTGGCCGGCCTCGACCCGGACGACCGGGACGAGGTCCGCACGCTCAGCGCACGGATCCGCCGGACCATCGAGGACGTCGAACTCCCCGAAGACCTGGTGGCAGCGGTCACCGGCGGGCTTGCCCGGCTCGGCGCGGACGTCCCCTGCGCCGTCCGCTCCAGCGCGACCGCGGAGGACCTCCCGACGGCCTCCTTCGCCGGCCAGCAGGACACGTACCTCAACGTCGTGGGACCGGCGGAGGTCCTCCGGCACCTCAGCCGGTGCTGGGCCTCGCTGTTCACCGAACGCGCCGTCACCTACCGCCGCCGCAACGGGATCGACGACCGCGCGGTCCACATGGCCGTGGTCGTGCAGCGGATGGTCTTCCCCGCGGCGTCCGGAATCCTGTTCACCGCCGACCCCGTCTCGGGCAACCGGAAGGTCGCCACCGTGGACGCCGGCTTCGGCCTCGGCGAGGCCCTGGTCTCCGGCCTGGTCAACCCCGACGTGTTCACGGTGCGCGACGGCCGGGTCGTCTCCCGGACGATCGCCGCGAAGCAGCGCGCCGTCCGGCCCCTGCCGGGCGGCGGTACGGAACTGGTCGAGGTCGGCGAGCAGCAGCGGGAGCAGCCCGCCCTGACGGACGCGCAGGCCGTGGAACTCGTACGGCTCGGACGGCGCATCGAGGCCCACTTCGGCCGCCCGCAGGACATCGAGTGGTGCCTGGACGCGGACGGCGCCTTCCGGATCGTGCAGAGCCGCCCGATCACGACGCTCTTCCCCGTCCCCGCCGCGGAGGACGAGGACAACCGCGTCTACGTCTCGGTCGGCCACGGACAGATGATGACCGACGCCATGAAGCCCCTGGGCCACTCCATGTGGCAGGAGACGGCGATGGTGCCGATGCACGAGGCCGGCGGACGGCTGTTCGTCGACGTCACCGCGCGCCTCGCCGCACCCGAGACCCGCGCCGGCCTCCTGGACGCCCTCGGCAAGGGCGACCCGCTGGTCAGGGACGCCCTGGAGACGGTCCTCGACCGGGGCTTCGTCGCGTCGGGCCCGGACGCCGAGCCCGCCGGCGCTCCGGCCGCCGCGGGCGGGCACAGCGCCGCGCCCAGCGCCGTCGAGACCGATCCCGCCGTGGTCGGCGAACTCATCGAGCGCAGCCGCACGTCCGTCGCGGCGCTGGAGCGCGACCTCCGGACGAAGAGCGGACCCGACCTGTTCGACTACCTGGAGCAGGCCTTCGAGGAGCACCGGCGGGTGGTGGGCGACCCGCTGAGCATGCGGGCGATCATGGCGGGCATGGAGGCCACCTGGTGGCTCAACGACAGGCTGCAGGAATGGCTGGGGGAGAAGAACGCCGCCGACACCCTCACCCTGTCCGCCCCCGGCAACATCACCTCGGAGATGGGGCTGGACCTCCTCGCCGTCGCGGACACGGTCCGCCCGCTCCCCGAAGTGGTCGCGTTCCTCCAGGACGTCCACGACCGGGGCGTCGAGGACGGCGGCTTCCTGGACGGACTCGACGGCCTGCCCGGCGGGCCCGGCGCCCGGAAGGCCATCGAGGACTACCTGGCCCGGTACGGCATGCGTTGCGTCGGGGAGATCGACATCACCAGGCCGCGCTGGCAGGAGCGCCCCGGCGCCCTCGTGCCCGTGATCCTCGACAACGTGCGGAACTTCGAGCCGGGCGCCGCCGCCCGGCGCTTCGAGGAGGGCCGCAGGAGGGCGCACGCCAAGGCGCAGGACGTACTGGCGCGCCTGCGCGCCCTGCCGGACGGCGAGCGCAAGGCCGAGGAGACCCGGCGGATGATCGACACGGTCCGGGCCTTCATCGGGTACCGCGAGTATCCGAAGTACGGCATCGTCAGCCGCTACGCCCTCTACAAGCAGGCCCTGCTCGGGGAGGCCGCGCGTCTCGTGCGGGCCGGTGTGCTGGCCGAGCGGGACGACGTCTTCCACCTGACCTTCCCGGAGTTCCGGGACGTCGTCCGCGGCGACCCGTACGGGTCCGGCGCCGGCGACCGGGCGGCGACGGCCCGGCGGCTCGCCGAGCTGATCCGGCAGCGGAAGGAGGCGTTCAGGTCGTACGAGGCGCTCACCCCGCCCCGGGTGCTCACCTCGGAGGGCGAAGCCCTCACCGGCGCGTACCGGCGTGACGACGTACCGCCCGGCGCCCTGACCGGCCTGCCGGTGTCCGCGGGGACCGTGGAGGGGCGGGCCCGTGTCGTCCTCGACATCGCGGACGCCGACCTGGAGGCGGGCGACATCCTCGTGACGACCTTCACCGACCCCAGCTGGTCACCCCTGTTCGTGGGCGCCGCGGCCCTGGTGACGGAGGTCGGCGGTCTCATGACCCACGGGGCGGTGATCGCCCGCGAGTACGGCCTGCCGGCGGTCGTGGGCGTGGACCGGGCGACCCGGCTGATCCGCGACGGCCAGCGCATCCGCGTACACGGCACCGACGGGTACGTGGAAATCCTCTCCTGAACCGGGCCTGACGCCCCGTCCGGGCGCCCCGCCGGTCCATCCGCCCCGCCCGACCCGGCGGGGCGGATGGACCGGCGGATCCGAGCGCATGCGTGCCCCGCCCCCGGGCAGCAGCGCCGAGTGTCCCCTTCACGCATCCCCACCAGCCGTACGGAGCGGGCCCCCGCCGTTGCGGGCGCCCGCCGCCGTATCCGACTCGACCGCCCCGCCCCGTGATGGCCGGCCCCGGTGACCCCCTGATGGCGATGGCCGCCCTGGCGATGCCCGCCGTGATGCTGTGCGTCCTGCTGGCACTGGGCCGTTACGAGGAGATCCTCCTCGGCCGCCGCTCCCGGCCCGCCCGGCGGCCCCGCCACGCCCGCCCCGCCCGGCCCGGGGCGCGCACCCAGGCCTCCCGCGCCCCCAGACGCCCTCCCGCGTCCCCGCGACCCCGGCACCGCGCGCCGCGGACCGCGCGCGCCGGCGTCCCGGCGGGAGCGGACGTTTCGGAACGCGCCGTCCGGCCAGACGAGGACTGAGCTGCCTGGGGACACCGGTCCCCGTGCGAGAGGAGTCGACCGATGGCGAACGTGTGGCCGCTGCTGGACCGAGCCGAGGACCACCAGACGTGGCCGGACCGCGCCGCGTGCCGGGGTCTCGGTACGCAGGGGTTCTTCCAGCCCGAGTGCGAGAGCGGCCGGGAGCGCTCGGCCCGGGAGGAGGCGGCACGGAAGGTCTGCGCGCCCTGCCCGGTACGCGTCGAGTGCCGCCGGCACGCCCTGAGTTCCCGGGAGCCGTACGGGGTCTGGGGCGGCCTGACCGAGGAGGAGCGCCGGGCCCTCTACGTACGCACCACGGCCTGAAGGCCAGGCACCGGTACGGGCCCGGCCCCGACGCCACCCACGGCGGCCGGGGCCGGGCCCGTACCGGTACGTCCGCTCCTCGCGCCCCCTCAGTCGGGCGCCGCAGCGCCACGGGTGGTCCGGCGGTGCCACCAGTGCCGGCGCGGCCGGTGCACCGCGCGGCCCAGCCGCCGGCCCAGGAGCAGGTAACCGAGCAGCGCGCCGGCGGTGTTGAGGATGACGTCGTCCACGTCGAAGGCCCGGCCGGTGACCAGAGCACCCTGGATGAGTTCGACGAGCGTCATCAGGGCGGCCGTCACCACCCCCACCCGCACGAACCCGCGGGCCGGCGGCACCAGCACCGGCAGCAGCAGGCCCAGCGGCACGCCGAGCAGCAGGTTCCCGCCCAGCTGCCGCACCGCCTCCCGGGCGGGGGCGTCGCCCAGGTACAGCCTGATGGAGCGCCCGGGATGGACGTTGCTGTGCACCAGCGCCGCCGAGGACGCGGAGGGTTCCAGCGTCAGCCGGGCCAGCAGCACGCTGAACGCCACCGTCGCGGCGAACGCCGCCACCATGGCCAGCGCCCGCACCGCGGGGTGCGCCCGCCGGGTCGCCGTGGAGTCCTTCCCCGCGGACGGCGGCGGGGGCTTCCCCTCCGTCGCCGTGCGCCGGGTACCCGATGTGAACCGTCTGCCGATCCGCTCCAGTGTCCAGGTCATGCGGGCGCGTCTACCCCCGAACCGCCTTCGAATTCATGGGAGTTGGAGGGCCCGTCAGCCGGCGGCCGTCAGCCGTCACCGCCGGCCGCCGGGCCCCCGTCGTCCCGGGCGCCCGTGCTGCCGCCCCCGCGCAGCTCTGCGTCGGTGAGTTCCTCCAGCTCCCCGTGCGTGTCCAGCCAGTACAGGAGGACCACCGCCGGTACGACGAGCAACAGGGCCACCAGCGTCACGATCGCCAGCCACGTCAGGGTGGCCGGTGCGCCCGCGGCGTCGGCCACGGTCAGCGAGGTGGGGAGCAGGTAGGGGCGCTGCGCCGTGCCCCAGGCGAGCACGGAGGACCCGACCGCCCCGACCGCCGCCACCCGGACCCACACCCCCGGGGAAGCCCGCAGCAGCAGGGCGCCGGTCGCCACGGCGGACACCACCGCCACGGCGACGAGGAACAGCCCCGGCCCGTGGGTCAGCCCGTGCCACACGTAGGGGGAGTCGTCGTGGAGGACGAACGCCGTGACCACCGCCAGGACGGCGAGCACACCCAGGCCGCCCAGCGCCCGCCGCCTGAAGTGGCCGACCAGGTCCGGCGCGTCGAACCGGCGGGCGTCCCCCGTCAGGAACACCGCGCCGAGGAACGCCGACGTCGTGACGGCACCCAGCCCGAACACGAGCGAGGTCGGGCCGGACCAGGCGTGCGCCGACGCCTCGGTGCCGGGCGTCACCCGCCCCGACGCCACGCCGCCGGCCGCCGCCCCGAGGAAGAACGGCGTCACCACCGAGGCCACGGCGAACACCGCTCCGTACAGCCGGCGCCCGGCAGGCCGCCGGGACGGCTTGCGGAACGCGAAACCGGCCCCGCGCAGCACCATGCCGACGACGGCCAGCGCCAGCGGCACCCACATCGCCGAGAACACGGCCTGGAACAGCACGGGGAACCCGGTCCACATGAGGACGAGGACGAAGATCAGCCAGACGTTGTTCACCTCCCACACGGGAGCCATCGCGTGGTCGACGAGCCACCGGGCACGCCGGCCGCGCCGCGCCCCGCCGGCCGTCAGGTCCCAGAAGCCGGCCCCGTAGTCGGCGCCGCCCGCGCAGGCGTACGCGGTGACGGCGAGCAGCAGCACCACCGCGATCAGGTCGGCGGTCACGGAGTCCCCTCCCCGTCCCCCACGGGCAGCGGCCCGCGTGGTCCGTACGGTGCGTCCGCCTCCGGCGCGGCGGCAGGCCCGCCGGCGGAGTGCTGCGCGTCCGCGAGCCGCCAGCGCTTCCGCAGGCTCAGCAGGACGGCGAGGAACGAGCCGAAGAGGAACGCGTACACGACGACCACGATGCCGAACATGACCCACAGGGTGGGGGAGCGGGTCGCGGTCACCGCCTCGGCGACCCGCATGTTCTCGTACACGATCCACGGCTGCCGGCCCACCTCGGCGGCGACCCAGCCCGCCTCCACGGTCACGACGGCTCCGACGCCGGCACAGGCGGCGCAGCGGTAGAACCACCTCGACGCGGGCAGCCGCCGGTACCGCAGCCAGACCAGGCCGTACCAGAGGGCGAGCACCACCAGCGCCGACCCGACCAGCACCATGATGTCGAACGCCCAGTGGGCGATGGTCGCCTGAGTGGCCGTCGGTCTCTGATCGGCCGCCACGGAGGACAGGCCGCGGACCTCGGTGTCGACGCTGAACCCCGCCAGCAGCGAGTCGAGCATCGGGATGCGGATGCCGCCCTTGACGGTCCCGTCCTCCTGGAGCCTCCCGAAGATGTACTCCGGAACCCGGGTGTCGGTCTTCCAGACGATCTCCATGGCGGCGAACTTCACCGGCTGCTCGTGGAACACCGACCGTGCGAGGGAGTCGCCGAGGACGAACTGCACGGGGGTCGCCACGGCGGCGATGGTGAACGGCACGGCGAAACCCAGCCGGTGGTAGTGGTCGCGCCGCCCCCGCAGCCAGCCCGTCGCGTACACGCCGGAGACCATGAAGCCCGCGGTGAGGACCATCGCGACCACGAAGTGCCAGTACTGCGGCCCGAGCATCGGCGTGAAGACCGCCTTCCAGACGTTCACGTCGACGGGATCGCCCTGCGCGTCGAGCGTGAACCCCTGAGGGGTGTTCATCCACGAGTTGGCGGCGAGGATGCCGAACGCGCCGAGCAGCGCGGCGGCCGGCAGCGGCAGCCCGAGCAGGAAGTGCGTCCGCGGCTTCAGCCGCCGCCACCCGTACAGGTAGATCGCGATGAGCACGGCCTCCAGGAAGAACGCCCAGGCCTCGACGCCGAACCCGATGCCGAACACGTCGCCCCACCGGCCCATCAGACCGGGCCAGAGCAGGCCGAACTCGAAGGAGAGCACGGTGCCGGTCACGATGCCGAGCGCGAACTGCACCGCCATCACGGCCGACCACCGCCGGGCGAGCAGCAGCGCCGCCGGGTCCTGGCGGCGCAGCCCCCGGTGGTGCATCACGAGGGTGATGAACGGGAAGGCGACGCCCAGCGGTACGAGGACGATGTGCGCCGCCAGGGTGAAGGCCATGAGCTCCCTGGCCGGGAGCAACTGCGCCGGGGCTTCCGCCAGCAGGTGGAACGAGGTGGGCATACGGGCCTTCGCCGTGGGGGACAGTCGGAGAGGACCACGCAACCACCGGCACCCCCCACCACGGCGATCCGGCAACCCCCACTACTCCGTTGGGCCCACCACCTTCCCCCGACCGGCGGCACCGGTAGGACGGTCACACCATCCGGGCGCCTGCGCACGGCGAACGCCGCGGCCGCCTTCGGGTGCCGGACGCCGGATGCCGGACGCCGGTTCAGTCGTCGGTGGCCGAGCCGGGTTCGGCCATCCTGCGGTGCCCTTCGGCCTTGAGACCGTCGGGCAGGACCTTGTTGGCCCATCCCTGTGCCCGTGTCTTCAGGGAGCCGGCGACGATCTTGTCCTTGCCCGAGAACAGGGCGTCGAGCCCCTGCCGCGCGACCTGGGCCGGATCGTCCTTGCTTCCGGCGCCGACCTTGGTGTCCTCCATGTCGGCCCGCCGGAAGAAGTCGGTGTCCGTCGGGCCGGGCATGAGGGAGGTGACGGTGACGGGGCCGTCCTTCAGCTCGTTCTGCAACGCCTGCGCGAAGGACTGGAGGAAGGACTTCGAGGCGTTGTACACGGCCTGGAAGGACCCGGGCGTCGTCGAGGCGATGGACGAGGTGATCAGCAGGCGCCCCTCGTCCCGTGCGGCCATGCTGCGCAACAGCCGTTTGGCCAGGTGCACCGTGGAGCGCACGTTCAGGTCGACGATCTCGAACTCGTCCTCCAGATCGGTGTCCAGGAATGCGCCGCCCTGCCCGACCCCGGCGTTGAGCACTCCCACGGCGACCGGACGGGAGGTCGCGGCGACCGCCTCACAGAATCGTTCCGCCTCTTCGTACCGGCGCAGGTCCGCCCGGAGTGTGAAGACGTGCCGGCCCGTGCGGCGCCGGATCTCGGCCGCGGCGTGTTCGAGCCGTTCCCCGTCCGCGGAGTTCATGATCAGGTCGTATCCGCGGTCCGCGAGCTGGAGGGCCAGTTCGAACCCGATCCCGCTCGACGCGCCCGTCACCACTGCCAGTCCGCCGTTTTCGCTCATGCCCCGCTCCTACCCCCAGGGGTGGATCCATTCCACTGCCCGGCCGTCAGGAGGCCGGCGGGTACGCGGCCGCCTTGAGCCGACGGGCGAGGTGCGCCGTGTTCGCGGCGAGCGTCCTGGTGGTGGCCGCGGTCTTCTCGGGGGTCTCGTCGAGCTCCCGGTAGTCGGTGCCCTGCATGGCCTCCCCGACCCAGTAGGTGACGGCGTTCGGCGCGAGGGAGAAGCCGACGTCGTTCAGGCCCTGGAACAGGTCGGCGCTGACGTTGTGCGCGCCGTCCTCGTTCCCGACCACGCACACCGCGGCCACCTTCCCGTACGTGAGCATGCGCCCCTCGGCGTCACTCTCCCCGAGCTCCGCGTCCAGTCGCTCCAGCACGCGCTGCGCGACGCTGGACGGGTGGCCGAGCCAGATCGGCGTGGACAGGACCAGGATGTCGCACCCCAGGATCGTCGTGCGGATCTCCGGCCACGCGTCCCCCTCGCCCATGTCCGTCTCGACCCCCGCCTTCACGTCGTGGTCCGCGATCCTGATCACCTTCCCGGTGACGCCGTGCTCGGCGAGCGCGGTCATGGTCTGCTCGGCGAGCAGCTGGGAGCTCGACGAGGCGGGCGACGGCGAAAGGGTGCACACGAGCGCGACGGCGCGCAGCGGAGTGGTGTCGGTGATGGTCATGACGTCCGGCTACCCCCGGAACCCGCCGCCACACGGAGCGGCGGGCCGTGTGATCCCCCATGAGCCGGGCAGGTGCTCGTCATGGACCAGTCGAAGACCCCCGTGCTCGACGCCCTCGCCGCCTACCACGCGGCCGGCCAGACCCCCTTCACGCCACCCGGCCACAAGCAGGGCCGCGGCGCCGACCCCCGCGTACGGGCGGTCCTCGGCGAGGACGTGTTCCGCTCCGACGTCCTCGCGACCAGCGGTCTGGACGACCGGACGTCCTCGCACCGCGTCGTCGAGGAGGCCCAGGAGCTCATGGCCGACGCGGTCGGCGCCGACCACGCCTTCTTCTCCACGTGCGGCAGCTCCCTCTCGGTGAAGTCCGCGATGCTGTCGGTCGCCGGTCCCCACGAGGAACTGCTGGTGGGCCGCGATGCCCACAAGTCCGTGGTCTCCGGCCTCATCCTCTGCGGAATCCGGCCCGTCTGGGTCGAGCCCCAGTGGGACGCCGAACGTCACCTCGCCCATCCACCGTCCGCCGACGCCTTCGAAGCCGCCTTCGACGCCCACCCCGATGCCCGCGGCGCCCTCGTGACCACCCCCACCCCCTACGGCACCTGCTCCGACCTGGCGGCCATCGCCGAGCTCTGCCACCGCCGCGGCAAACCCCTCATCGTCGACGAGGCCTGGGGAGCCCACCTGCCCTTCCACCCCGACCTGCCCACCTGGGCCATGGACGCCGGCGCCGACGTGTGCGTCACCTCCGTCCACAAGATGGGCTCGGGCCTGGAACAGAGCTCGGTCTTCCACCTCCAGGGCGACCTCGTCGCACCCGAGGTCCTCAAGAGCCGCGAGGACCTCCTCGGCACCACCAGCCCCTCCGTCCTCGTCTACGCCGCCCTGGACGGCTGGCGCCGCCAGATGGCCGAGCACGGCAAGGACCTCTACGACCACGCCCTCGCCCTCGCCGCCGACGTCCGTGACCGGATCGCCGGCATCGACGGCATACGGGTCCACGGCCGCGAGGACTTCTGCGGTCCCGGCCTGGCCAACGACCTCGACCCCCTCCAGATCACCGCCGACATCAGCGACTGGCAGGTGACCGGCTACACGGCCGCCGACTGGCTGCGCGCCCACCACCGCATCAACCTCCACCTCGCCGACCACCGCCGCATCAGCGCACAGCTCACCCACGCCGACGACGAACAGACGGCAGACCTCCTGCTGACCGCCCTCCGCGATCTGGCCGCCCACGCTCCCGAGCTCCGCACCGGCCGGCGCGTACACGTCCCCGACCCTGCCGGACTCCGCCTGGAACAGGCCGTCCTTCCCCGTGACGCCTTCTTCGGACCTACGGAACAGGTGGCCGGCGAGCGCGCCGAGGGCCGCATCGCCGCCGAAATGCTCACCCCGTACCCGCCGGGCATCCCCGCCGCCCTCCCCGGCGAGCGCCTCACCGGCGACGTCCTGCGCTACCTGCGCACGGGCGTGCAGGCGGGGATGGTCCTGCCCGACGCCGTCGACCCCCGGGCCACGAGCATCAGGGTGCTCCGGCAGGACTGACCGAGGGGGTTGCCCCGGCCCGCGTCGGGCAGGTGCCGGACGGAGGCGATCGTCATGGCCCGAACGGCCCTCATCGTGATCGACATGCTCAACAGCTACGAGCACGAGGACGCCGACGCACTCGTGCCGTCCGTACGGGACGCCCTGCCGGGCGTGTGCGCGCTGCTGAAACGGGCCCGGGCCGCGGACTCCCCGGTGATCTACGTCAACGACAACTTCGGACGCTGGCGCTCCCACCACGGAGAGATCCTCGAAACCGCCCTGTCCGGCCGCCACCGCGACCTGGTGGAGCCGGTCACCCCCGACGAGGACTCCCTCTTCGTGGTCAAGGCACGGCACTCGGTCTTCTACGAGACCCCGCTCGCCTACCTCCTGGGCCAGCTCGGGGTCCGCCGGGTGGTCCTCTGCGGGCAGGTCACGGAACAGTGCGTGCTGTACTCGGCCCTGGACGCCCACATCCGGCACTACGACGTCGTCGTCCCCGTCGACGCGGTCGCCCACATCGACCCCGCCCTGGCCGAGGCGGCACTCCGCATGATGCGGCAGAACATGTCCGCCCTCCTCACCACCAGCGATGCCATCACCTTCACGGACTCGACGGCCTCCGCCCCACCACGCCAGGACGGCGGCCCGGTCGACGGATGATCCGCGCCGCGCGGCACCACGCTGACCGGCTCGCTGCGCGACCGCGTACGAGATCGCCCAGCCGAACCAGGCCTCGCCTGGTCATCCATTCGATGTCAGACCGCATTGTCATCGTTTCGATGACGTGCTAGAAAGGAAGAGCCTGAAGCGCACTGGCACCCATTGCAGACACATCAGGAGGTTTCCATGCTGATGCGCACCGACCCGTTCCGTGAGCTCGACCGTCTCACCCAGCAGCTCATGGGTCCGGGCACCTGGTCGAAGCCGTCCGCGATGCCGATGGACGCGTACCGCGACGGGGACGTGTACGTCATCGCCTTCGACGTCCCCGGCGTCGCCAAGGACGCGATCGACATCGACGTCGAGCGCAACATGCTCACCGTCAAGGCCGAACGCCGGCCCACGGCGAGGTCGGAACAGGCCCAGATGGAGCTGGCGGAGCGTCCGCTGGGCGTCTTCTCGCGGCAGGTCATGCTCGCCGACACCCTCGACACCGAACACATCGACGCCGAGTACGACGCCGGCGTGCTGACCCTGCGGATCCCGATCGCCGAACGCGCCAAGCCGCGCAAGATCGCCATCGGTGACGGCGGCCGCAAGCAGCTCAACGCCTGAATCCCGCTGCCCCGAGGCGCGCCGGTCCGAGCCGTTCCGAGCCGCGCCGCACCGCCGGGCTCCCTGGGCCGGCGGTCGGGCCACCCGGCGGAGGACGGGAGTACCCCCTCCCCCCGCTCCCGCCCTCCGCCACCGCCGTTCCCCGCCCCCGCGCACCGCAGCCCGCGGGGGCGCAAGCGCACGCCGGAGGAGGAACCAGCGATGTCCCTGCGATGGGACGCCTTCATCCACAGCGTCCAAGAACGCGGTGAGTACCCCTCCGAGGAGGAGGCCGACCGCGCCGCGCGCGTCGTCCTCGCCCTGCTCGGCGCCCACCTCGTCGGAGAGGACCGCGCCCAGGTCGCGGCCCGACTGCCCGAGACCTACGCCCTGATCCTGCTCAACCCCCTCCAGGCCGCAGAGCCCCTGGACGCGCAGCGGTTCGTACGCGCGACCGCCGCCTGGATCGACGGCGCGACCGAACGCACCGCGGCCTGGGACGTCAGCGCCGTCCTCAGCGTCGTCGCCGACGCCATCGACGAAGACCTCCTCAACCGCGTCCTGCTCCAGCTCCCACCCGGCTACGACCTCCTCTTCGGCCACCCCCAGCCCACCTGAGGGGTCCGCACGGGGATGCGGACCGGTTACGAGGGGTAGCAGCCCGGTCCGGGCAGGCTGGCGAGGGCGGAGGTGGGGTGATGGGGAACCCCGTACGGCGGCACTGCGAGTG
Source organism: Streptomyces sp. NPDC101132 (assembly GCF_044759225.1). Classification (NCBI taxonomy): domain Bacteria; kingdom Bacillati; phylum Actinomycetota; class Actinomycetes; order Kitasatosporales; family Streptomycetaceae; genus Streptomyces; species Streptomyces sp. NPDC101132. The sequence goes on along the minus strand of NZ_JBIVYX010000019.1, from coordinate 107,356 downwards.
CGGCACCGAGGGTGCCGCGGCCCGGGCACGGGAGGAGACCCGACGGTTCTTCGACGACGCACGGGCCGCCGACCACCTCGCCCCCCGCTCCCTTCAGGACACCGTCCTCCTGGTGGTCAGCGAGCTGGTGACCAACGCCGTCCACCACGCCCGTGGCCCCTGCGCCCTCGACATCGTCTGGTCCCGGTGCGGGATCGACATCGACGTCACCGACTCCAGCCCCGAGCCGCCGCGAAGCCGTCCTCCCGACCGGGACGTCGCGGGCGGCTACGGCTGGCCGCTGGTCAACCACCTGGCCGACGAGGTCGACGTCCGCCCGGTCCCGGGCGGCGGGAAGAGCATCCACGTCCACTTCACCGCCGCCTGACACCGCCGCGGCAGCGCGTCAGGAATGGCGGCGGCCGTCGGCGTAGGCGAACAGGGACCGGGTGCCGGTCCGGTCAGGTCCGGCAGCCGCAGGGCCTGGCAGGGCACGCCGGCGAGTTCGAGGGCACCGCCCTCGGCGCGAGCGCGACGGCGCAGGGCCGGCAGCATGTGCAGGCCGGAGGAGTCCATGAACCCCACGGCCGACAGGTCCAGGGTGTGGACACGGCCGTGCAGGTCGATGGCGCGGGTGAGGTCGGTGACGGGGCCCCGCGACCTCCGTCTCGGCCTACTACAGCCCGCTGCTGCACGGGGCCGAGGACTTCGACCGCCTCCACATCCGGGCCGGCGCGCTCGCAGACGCGCAGGTGCTGTACGACCACCCGGAAGAAGACGGCTGGAGCCCGTCCAACCTCTGGCCCCAGGACCGCTCCTGGGTGGTGTGCACGGACTACGACCTGTGGGCGACCAAGGTGGCCGGTCCCACCGCCCTGATCGAAGCCCTCCTCGGCGACACCGAACTTGAGGCCGTACGACTGCCCTGGGACGGCCGACCCCACGCCGACGGGCCGACCCACCCGCCCCCTCACCCCCCAGGGGACTCGGCGCACCGTACGCACGTCACCGCCGCGGGCCGGATCTCCAGCCGCTCGGGCGGTATCGCCTGGCCGCACCCCTCGCACCGACCGTAGGTTCCCCGTGCGAGGCGTTCCAGAGCCCGGTCCACCTCTTCCAGGTGTTCCCGCGCCTGCGCGAGCAGCGCCGCCACGTGTGCCCGTTCGAAGGCGGTGGTGCCGCCCTCGGGGTCGTGCTCGTCGTCGACCGCGATCAGGGCGTTTGCCGCGACGATCCCCTCGAAGTCGCGGTGCAGCGCGGCGGACCGGGCCAGGGTGTCGGCCCGGTCGGCCTCCAGGCGCGCGCGAGCGGCGGAGTACGCGGAGGTGCCGGACCCCGCCCGGGAGCGGCCGGATGCATCGCCCATGCTGCGGCAACGTCGCCGCCCGGACCACGATTCCCACCCGCCCCGACGGACCGCAGCCGGCCGGCCGCGCCCCCCCGCGTACGCGTACCACCCGGCCGCCGACCGGGGCGGGCACCCAGCCGGCGCCGGCGAAGGTCAGGCGGTCTCGCGGGGCCCCGCGGCGCGGCGGAGCCGGTTGGCGATGGCGAGCCCGAGCCCCTCCTCGACCGGCAAGGAGGCGACGATGAGGTCGCACCCCCGCTCGTCGAGTTCGCGGAGGAACCCGTACAGCTCCCGCGCGTAGCCGGCCATCGACCGGGGGACCGGGACGACGGCGTGCGCCTTCACCGGCACGTCGGCGAGGGACGGGGGAAGGAAGACGCCCACCCGGTGCCCGTTCTCCTGAGCGGTCTCCGCCTCGGCGATCACACGGTCGGGGTCGGTCAGAACGACCCGTGCGCGCGGCGCGTAGTGCGACGGGTGCTGGCCCGGCACCCGCACGGGGCTGGCCGAGGGAAGCGCCGGCGGGTAACCCAGTACCGCTTCGAGGTCCTCGGCCGTCACCCCGCCGGGCCGCAGGATGCCGGGGACGTCGCCCGTGACGTCGACGATGGTCGACTCGACGCCGACCTGGCAGGATCCGCCGTCCAGCACGAAGTCGACGCCACCGCCGAGTTCGGTGCGCACGTGCTCCGCGGTGGTGGGGCTGACCGAGCCGAAGCGGTTGGCGGACGGAGCCGTGACGCCGCCGCCGAAGGCGGACAGCAGCGCCAGCGCGACGGGGTGGTCGGGCACGCGTACGGCTACGGTCTCCAGCCCGCCGGTCGCTTCGAGCGGCACCCGGTGCCCGCGCCGCAGGACCAGGGTGAGAGGGCCGGGCCAGAAGTGCTCGGCCAGCAGACGAGCCGTCTCCGGCACCTCCTCCACCCAGTCGCCGAGCTGCTCCGCACCGCCGATGTGGACGATCAGCGGATGCGAGGGCGGGCGGCCCTTGACCTCGAAGATCCGCGAGACGGCGGCCGGGTCCTCGGCGTTGGCGCCCAGGCCGTACACGGTTTCGGTGGGAAGGGCCACCAGGCCCCCGGCGCGCAGCACGGCCGCCGCCTTCTCGATGTCATGGTTCGTTGCCTGCACCCCCGTATCTTCCCATCACGCGGCCGGCACGGTGGCCCGGGTGTCCGGGTGCCACCGTGCCGGCCGTGTGAAGGGAGGCGCCGGCCGCCCCCGCGGAGCCGGGGCGGCCGGTGCCGTCAGAGCTGCGCCGGCACCTCTTCGAGGCCGCGGGCGGTGACCAGGTGCGCCGTGCCGTCGGCCAGACGGTACGAGAGGCCCACGACGCCGACCCGGCCTGCGGCGACGGCCTCCGCCAGCAGGCGGGAGCGGTCCAGCAGCAGGTCGACGGTGTGCTCGATGTGCACGTTGATGAAGTCACCGTCCTCGGTGTGACCGGCGGCGCGGGCCGCGAGCACGCTGGGAGTGACGCGTTCGATGACGTCGCGCACGTAGCCGCCGGCCGGGGTGCCGTCCTGGACGGCCGCGCGGGTGGCCGCGACCGCACCGCACGCGTCGTGACCGAGGACGACCACCAGGGGGCTGCCGAGCACCTGCACCGCGTACTCGATGCTTCCCAGCACCTCCGAGCCCACGACGTGCCCGGCCGTACGGACCACGAAGAGGTCGCCCAGCCCCCGGTCGAACACGATCTCGGCGGCCAGCCGTGAGTCCGAGCAGCCGAACATCACCGCGAAGGGGCTCTGGGCCGGCGCGGTCTCGGCCCGCCGGGCGGCGTCCTGGTTGGGGTGTTCCGGAGAACCGGCGACGAAACGGCGGTTGCCGGCCAGCAGTATCTCGAAGGCTTCGTGAGGGGTCAGCGTCTGCATGTCAGTCATGGCCGCAGCCTACGGTCCGTCCCGCGGACCTCGCGCGGGGTGTTCCCCCGGACCAGGGGCACCCGACGCACGCTCCGTCCGCAGTCGACCACTTCGCGTGCGCCGCCGCCCGCCCCGGCCGACGGGCGTGACCCGGTATCGGACAGGATGGGCCGATGGACGTCGAGCAGCCCCTGCCCCGTGAGGTGAAGGCCATCGATTCGGTCACGCTCCTCCGGCTGGAGGAGCGGGCGGGTGCCCTCGGCCTGAACCAGCGCCTGGACCCCGCGTGGGTGCAGGCGAATGCGCAGCCCGACGGCACCCACTACCTGTGGCCCGCTCTGTGGAACAGCCTGCCCCACCGCCCCGGGGTTCCCCGCCAGGTGCGGTGCGAGCTGCTGATCAACCTGCGTACGGGAGACCGTGTGATGAGCCTGCTGGACGTGCTGCCCGACGACTTCGCCCCGCTCCCGAGGCTGACCTCACGCGAAGAGGGCATGGAGGTCGCGCGACTGCTGGACAGCGTCCCTTCGGTCGGGGAATGGCTGTTGGGGGAGCCGTCCTCGCCCCCCTCGTAGCGCCCCCTCGCGTGCGGGACGTCAGCGGGTCTGGCGGTGACGGCCGTGGGGGCTCAGGTCGGCGACGGCGGTCAGGACCATGGCGACTCCCAGCGGGAGCACGGTGAGCAGTGAGAAGAGCATGGCGCGCTCTTGCCCACGACCGCCCGGTCGATGCCTCACGGCGGGGGAACGGCGGGGAGTGGCCGAAATCGGCTCCGTCGACGGACCGCACACCACGACGCGGACGACGCTACGAGCGCCGGGCAGCCCAAACCCGCCCGGCCGGCCCCGCCCACTCCGCCGCACCGAACCAGGCACCGAACCCCGCACCGAAGCCCGCCCTGGCCGACCGGCCCGGGGGGGGCCCCCCCCGGGCCCCCCCCCCCCCCCGGGCCCCCCCCCGCGGGGCCCCCCCCCCCCGGCGCCCCCCCCGGGCCCCCCCGGCCCCCCCACCAAACCCCCCCACCACCCCCCCCCCCCCCGCCCCCCGCCCCCCCCGGGCGGGGGGGCGGCCCCCCCGCCCCCCCCCCCCGGGGGGGCCCCCCCGGGGCCGGCTCCCTCACCCGCGTCGACGGCCGCGGCGCAGGAGGAGAACAACCAGCACGGCCGCGACGGTGGCCAGGAGCGGCGCGGGGTTGGCCCGCGCCATCGCGGCGGCCGTCCCGGCCTTCTGGCGTACGGGTTCCGGGGTTTTGGCGGCCGCCAGCCGGCCGGCATGGCTCACGCTCTCACGGACGTGGGCGGCCTTGTCGAGCACGGAGTCCGGGGTCTTGTCCTTGATCGTCTCCGCTGCCTGGACGGCCGTGTGCCGGAGCTGTTCGGCGGCCAGGGCGGCCTTCTGCCCGGCCTGCTCCTTGAGGTCGGCGGCCTTCTCCCTGGCCTGTTCCTTGAGGTCCGTCTTGGCCGCCAGCGCCTCCACGGTCCGCCCGAGTTCGTCGCGGGTGTGCTCGACCTGCTCGCGCAGCCGCTCGGGCGTCGCTGCGGACTGCTCGCTGGGGGACTGCTGGCTCATCGGTGTGCCCTCTCCTTGATCTCGGCCACGTCGGCCTTGACGCTGTCGATGGTCATCTCGGGTGCGGGACTGCCGGCCCGGGCGACCTGCTTCCTGCCGGCCACGGCCAGGACCGCCGCCACGGCCGCCAGCACGACGCCGACGACCAAGGCCGACGCCCACACCGGCAGGACCAGCCACAGGGCCGCGATCGCGGCGGCGACCAGGGCCTGGGCGGCCAGGATGCCGACGATGCCGGCACCCCCGAACAGCCCCCCGCCCCTGCCGTAGCGCTTGCCCTTCTGGGTCATCTCCACACGGGCCAGCTGCATCTCCTCGCGGACCAGTTCCGAGATCTGCTGCGACGCCCGCGTCACGAGCTCGCCCACCGACTCGTCGCTGCGATGGCCGGGACGGCTTCCGACGGCGCTCATTGACTGCTCACCTTCCTTCGCCTGACAAAGGGTGGTTCCGGCCCGCGCATACCCTGCAACCCGCCGACCACCCCTCACCGAGGCCACCCCCCACAGAAGAACGAACTCAAGCCACCGCGCGTCCAAGTCAGCCGCCCCCGTCGAAGGCCATCGGCCGCCACCGGCAGAACACAAAAACACGCCCGACACCGCAGTGCCGTCAGACCAGCCAGGGGCGCGCGAAGACGGACATGTGGACGGTGATGCCCGGGGAATGCAACGCAGGGCGGGGGGTGTCGGGGGCTGTGGCTATGGTCGAGCCATGACCACCAATGATCCTCTGCTCGATCTCATTGAGAGCATGCCGACTGTCCGCAGGTTGTTGCGGTCGTCGTTCGAGTTCGATGTGGAGCGGAAGGCGTACGGAGAGGGTCTCAGGCTTGCTTCCGGCGCGGCTTTGGAGCCGATTGCAGGGGACTTCACGGGCGGGGCCTACTTCCTGTGTCCGGAGGAAGACGGAAGCCGGGCGGTGGTGTTCGCGAGTTCCGACGGGGAGGCCGGATTGATCGCCGATGACCTGGCAGGGGCGCTGGAGGTCATCGTCGGGCTGGGTTGGCGGGACTGCCTCGCCTTCTCCGGCGGCGGTGATGTGAAGGTCATGCAGGCTACCGCCCGGCATGCCGAGAGGTCCCTGGCCAGAGACAACCCGCAGATCGGGGAAGAACGTGCCCGTGTGGCTGAGGCTCTTGCCCTGCGCGTCGTTCCTGTCGCTGACCTCGTGATCCGATTGCAGGCGGCAGCCGCACGAACCGAGCCCGACTACCGGGTGACTACCGATGACGGGGGCGTTTACGACCCACTGTTCGGCGAGCACTCGGAACCACGGCACGGCGGCTGGCAATGAGCCAGACGCTTCGCACAGCTCCGACAGAACGGTCCGTGATTTGACGACGTCCCCCCGTGGTGGCCGGCCTGGTTGCCCGCTTGAACTCCGGGCACGTCGATGCGAATGGCCGGCTCCGGCCGCCGGCCGGCCGGCGCCTGGGGTACCGGGGCCCGAGCGGCCCGGGCCGCCCGCAGGGACCCGGGAACACGTGGGCGGGACTCGCTCGCGTGGCGCGCTCAGGCCAGTCGGGGAGCCCGTAGCGTGAGCCGGGCGTATTGGCCTAGACCTATTGTGCGGCGGGGTTCGTGACGGTACGTTCATGCTCGGCTGCGCAGCCTGCACGTACCGCACTACATCGCATCGTCAGGCACTCTGCCGGGCATCCCCGGCATTTTCAGGAGGACATGCCATGTACCGCCGCACAGCAGCCGCCCTCGCCACCGCTGTCACCGCCGGAGCCCTCGCGCTCGGCGTCGCGGGCACCGCCGAGGCCGTTCCCGGCACCGGCTTCTACGCCCGCAGCAACCACGCTTCGTACACCGAATGCGTGGCCGCCGGCCGGGCCGGCTACAACTTCTGGGGTCCCGTCTTCTTCTGCGAGCCCTTCAGCCCCGAGCGCCCGGACATCATCACCCTCTGGGTCCGCTACTGACCCACCCGGCCGCCCCGGGCCGACACGGGGCCGGCCGTACGGCAGTTGCGCAGTACCCACCGCAGGGCTCGCCGTCCCGGGACGGCGGGCGCCCCGACCCCCCGGACGGACCCGTGACGGTGAAGGGTGCCGCCGGCCAGCGGATATGAGCAGTCGTCAGGCATCCCGCGAGGGGGTGCGCAGGATGCGCGCCCCGGTGGCCCGGCCCAAGCCGAAGGACCTCACCGGGACCACCTGACGGTCACGACTCGACGTGCCCACCGGGCGCCGCGCCACGGCGCGCCGGACGCCAAGCGCCGGCAGGAGGACGGGTCACCGGTCGACCAGCCCCGGACGCGGGGTCCCACCCGTGGGTTCCACATCCACCTCGGTGCCCCGGGTGCCGCGGATGCCGTCCGTACCCTCGCCGCCGACCGCCCCGCCGGGAAGCATCCGGTCCAGCCACCTCGGCAGCCACCAGTTGGCCCGGCCGAGGAGCGTCATGGTCGCCGGCACCAGCACCATCCGCACGACCGTGGCGTCGATGAAGATCGCGGTGGCCAGGCCGAGCCCGAACATCTTGGCGGACGGATCCTCGGCGACGGCGAAGGACAGGAAGACCGCCACCATGATGAGCGCGGCCGAGGTGATGATCCGTGCGGTGCCCGAGACGCCCTCGACGATCGCCGTGCCGTTGTCGCCGGTGCGCAGGTACTCCTCGCGTACGCGGGAGAGGAGGAACACCTCGTAGTCCATCGAGAGGCCGAACAGGATGGCGAAGAGGAACATCGGGATGAACGACACGATCGGAACCGTCGCTTCCAGCCCGATGAGCGCGCCGCCCCAACCCCACTGGAAGACGGCGACCATGATGCCGTAAGCCGCGCCGATGCTCAGCAGGTTCAGCAGTACCGCCTTGAGCGGTACGAGTACCGACCGGAAGATCAGCATCAGCAGCAGGAACGACATCGCCAGCACGGCGGCGACGAACACCGGCAGGCGCTGGCTGGTACGCCGGCCCACATCGGACAGGCTCGCCGCGGCGCCGCCCACGTGGGCCCTGGCCGGGCCGTCCCCGATCGCCGCCGGCAGCACGTCGGCGCGCAGCCGGGCGATGGTGTCGGTCGTGGCCCTGTCCTGAGGGCTGGTGGTCGGGAACACCACCAGGGTCGCGATGCCGGTGCCCCGGTCGATGCGCGTCGGAGCGACGGACGCGATGCCCGGATCCTTCGCGACCGCCCCGACGAGCCGGTCCAGCACTCCCGGATCACCGGCGGGGTCCGCGGCGATGACGAGGGGACCGTTGGTACCCGGGCCGAACCCCTCGGCGACGAGGTCGTAGGCGCGGCGCTCGGTACGGCTGGGGGGCAGCGAGCCGTCGTCGGGGAGGCCGACGCGCAGGCCCAGTACGGGCAGTGTCGCGGTCAGCAACAGCCCCGCCGCGCCGACCGCGTACGGCACCGGGTGCCGGCTGACGTGCCCGACCCAGCGCCGCCACCCGGCGGCGGGAGCGGCGCCCGCCCCCGTGTCCCGCCGCTGTACGAGCCGGCCGCGCTTCCCGCCCCGCAGAGCCCCGCCGATCCGGCCGAGCCGGTTCGCCCGCCCCAGACGCGCGCCGGCCGCGCCGAGGAAGGCCGGCAGCAGCGTCACCGACGCGACCACCATGATCAGGACGACGATCGAGACGGCGAGCCCGCCCACCGTCATGAACGGCACGTTCGCGACCGCCAGCCCGAGGATCGACACGACGACCACGCCGCCGGCGAAGACCACCGGCCGCCCCGCCGTGGCCACCGCGCGCCCCGCCGCCTCGTGGGGAACGAGCCCGAGCGCGAGGTGCTCCCGGTGCCTGGCGAGCACGAACAGCGCGTAGTCGATGCCCACTCCGAGCCCGACCATGCTGCCCAGGACCGGCGCGAAGGTCGGGACGTCCGTCACCCCCGCCAGCACCGTCATCGTGGCGACCCCCACGGTCAGCCCGAAGACCGCCATGCCGATCGGCAGCGCGGCGGCGACCAGCGAGCCGAACGCCAGGAACAGGATCGCGGCCGCCGCGAGCAGGCCGATCAGCTCGCTCACGCCGCCGTCGGGGTCGGAGAAGGCGTAGAAGAGGTTCCCGCCCATCTCGATGCGCAGGGGCAGTTCGGCGCGCAGCCGGTCGCCGAGACCGACGAGGGCGTCGAGGTCGTCGGCCGACAGCCGGCTCTGGTCGGGGTACTGCACCCGGACGACCGCGATCCGCCCGTCCGCCGAGACGAGGCCGCCGCGCACGGCGGTGTCCCCGCCCGCGTCGAGCGCCCCCGCCGGGTCGCTCGTACCGAGCACGTGCGGCAGCCGTTTCACCTCGGTCTGCAGCCGCGTGAGAGCGGTGCGCGCGCCGTCGTCGCCGAAGAACGTCGCACCGCCGGCGAGGGGGGTGACGACCACCTGGGCGGTCATCCCCTCCTGCCCGGTGCCGGCCCGCTCGATCAGTTCCGCGGCCCGTTGCGAGTCCAGTCCCGGAGCGGTCATCGAGTCCGCGGTCCGCCCGCCGAACGCGACGGCGGCCAGGACGACGAGCGCGGCGGCGACCAGCCATGCCGCGATCACCCGCCAGGGATGCCGGGCGGCGCCTGCGCCCAGGCGCAACAGGGCTTTCGAGAGCATGGGGTCCTCCAACCACCTCGTCGGCCGTCCTTGTACGGCCGCCGATGCCGAGGTTCGTCGCCACGGCGCTTGGCGGCATCGGCCCCCGGGCCGCGCTTCCGTCGGCCCCAAGTCGGAGTGGGAGCCCGTCCTTTCGGCCGATGCGCGGCACGCCGCGGCGCCTACGCTGAGAACCGTGCTCCGAGACGACCTGCGAACCCTGTGGACCGAACCCCGGCCGCCCGGCGCGCCCGCCCGGGTGTGGCGGGACTGGGCGCTGCTCGCCGCGGGCCTGGCCGGTGTGGTGCTGGAGGCCACCCTGCGCGAGGACGTCGTGTGGCGGCCGGTGGCGGTGCTGCTCGCCGTGTGGCTGTGCCTGCTGCCCCTGTGGCGGCGGACCCGCCCGCTGGCGGTGGTGACGCTGGCGTTCGGCGCGGTGGTCCTGCTTCCGCTCGCCTCGCTCGTCGCGGCACCGCGCGAGCCCGTCGGCCTGTACACCGGCGCCGTCGTGCTCGTACTGGTGTACGCGCTGCCGCGGTGGGGATCGGGACGCGAGGTCGTGCTGGGCGGCGCGGTGATCCTCGCGGCCGGCGTGCTGTGCGTCGTCACCGACGGGACCCCGGTCGTGGAAAAGGTCGTGGGCCTCGTCTTCCTGCTGCTGCCCGGCGTGTTCGGGGCCGCCGTGCGGTTCCGGGTGACCGCTCGCGACCGGCAGTTGGACCAGGTGCGCTCCCGCGAGCGCGAGCAGCTCGCCCGGGAACTCCACGACACCGTGGCCCACCACGTCTCGGCCATGGTGATCATCGCCCAGGCGGGCCGGGTGCTCGCGGGCACCGACCCGTCCGCCGCCGTTCAGGCACTGGAGGGAGTCGAGGAGGAGGGGGCCCGCACGCTGGAGGAAATGCGCGCCATGGTCGCCGCCCTCCGCGACCGCGGGGTCGGTGCCGAGCTGGCGCCCCCCGCCGGAGTCGCGGACCTGGAACGCCTGGTGCGCACCCCGGGCGGCCGCCTCAGGGTCGACCTGGGGCTCGACGGCGAACTGGACGCGCTGCCCCCTGCCGTGGACGCCGCCGTCTACCGCATCGTGCAGGAGTCGGTGACCAACTCGCTGCGCCATGCCGTCGACGCGACCGAGCTCGTCGTCCGGGTCGCCGCGGAACGGCACACGGTACGGGTGAGCGTGCGCGACGACGGCCGGCGCACCGGCCGGGGCCGCGACGGATACGGACTCACCGGGCTGCGCGAGCGCGCGACCCTGCTCGGCGGCACACTCCGAGCCGGTCCGGATACCGACCGGGGCTGGCGTGTCGAAGCCGAACTGCCGACAGCGAGGAGCGAGCGCCGTGTCCATTCGCGTCCTCGTCGCTGACGACCAGACGATCATCCGCACCGGGCTGCGGATCATGCTGAACGCCCAGCCCGGCATCGAGGTCGTCGGCGAAGCCACCGACGGGCGCGAGGCGGTCCGCCTGGCCCGCGAACTACGCCCCGACGTCTGCCTCTTCGACATCCGCATGCCCGTACTCGACGGGCTCGAAGCCACCCGGCTCGTCGCCGGCCCGGGCGTCGCCGACCCGCTGGCCGTGGTCGTCATCACGACGTTCGACCTCGACGAGTACGTCTACGGCGCGCTGCGTGCCGGCGCCCGCGGATTCCTCCTCAAGGACACGGGACCGGACCTCCTGGCGCAGGCGGTACGCTCCGCGTCCGACGGCGAGGCGCTCATCGCGCCCAGCGTCACCGTCCGTCTGCTCCAGGCGTTCGCGGACCTGCCCGCCGGCCGGCCCGTGACCCAGCCGGTTTCCCCCGTCACCGCCCGCGAGGAGCAGGTGCTCCTGGCCGTCGCCCGCGGGCTGACCAACACCGAGATCGCCGACGCACTGCACATCAGCCTCAGCACGGTGAAGACGCACCTCGCGAGCCTGATGTCCAAACTCGGCGCCCGCAACCGCGTCGAGATCGCCATGTGGGCCTACGAGACCCGCCGCATCCTCCCCGCCCCCTGACCCGGACCCGAACGCGCGAAGACGCCCACCCCCCTCCCACTCCCTCGGCATGGGCGGTCGCCGTCCTGAACCCGCTTGCGGCCGACGGCATCCCGGGATCCGGTACGGCGTCGCAGCTCGGCCTCGACCCCCGTCTCGTGCCAGCGGCGCGCCAGGTCCCGGGCCTCCAGGAGTCCGGTCCTGGGATACCGGCGCGGATCTCGTGGTCCAGGAGCGCCTCGAACAGAGCTGGTGAACCCGAGTCGACCGCCGCACTGGGGGGGATGAGGTCTTCGGAGCTGCTCTGACCGGAATTCGCGCCGTACTGGAGCGGCAGTTGGGCGATGAGCCCGGCGCGCATCCGGACGGCCAGACCGAACGCTGCGTCCAGGTGCTCGGAGTCGCTGTGCTCGTGGAGCAGGATCCTCACCAGGTCCGTGTTCCCAGCCCCCGACCGTTGCGGGCCCGATCCCTCCGCCGAACCGGAGACCGCCGACCTCCAACTCGGCGGCGCCGCAACGCCGGGCGCCCGATTGGTCCTGATCCTGCGCTTTCGCCCCCCGCCTCCAGGGGGCCTCTCAAGCCCCGTATTGAAAATGAGTGTCATAATCGTATAGAAGTGCAGGGTGCTCATCTCGCAACAGGTGCTCGAGCGCCCCCCGGCCGCAGCCCGGCGGCCCTTCGCTCTCACCCCCCTCCTGCATCCCGCGGTCTCCGCCCTCCTGGCGGATGACCGGCCCCTGCTGGCCGACCTCCTGGACGGCCTGGGGTCACCGCTGCACGTCGTGCTGCCCGAGATCTTCGAGGAGAACGTCCGCACGCTCCGGCAGGCCTTCACCGAGGCGGGCGTCACCGCCGACATCCTGTTCGCCAAGAAGGCGAACAAGGCCGACTGCTACGTCTCCTCGGCCGCCTCCCTCGGCATCGGCGTCGACGTCGCCGGCGCGCCCGAGTTGGTCAAGGCCTTGGCAGGCGGCGTGCCAGGGCACCGGATCGGGGTGTCCGGCCCGGAGAAGGACGACGCGCTGCACGCCCTCGCCGTGCAGCACGGATGCCTGGTTGCCGTCGACTCGGTCAGCGAGCTGCGCCGCCTCGCGGCAACCGCGCGGCTCGCACGGCGGCAGGCCGCCGTCCTGCTGCGCACCCGGACGACCATCCAGCCCGGGAGCCGCTTCGGGCTGTCCGCGGCCGAGCGCGACGTGGCCGTAGGCCTGTGCGGGGAGTTGGCCGCCCACATCCGCCTCCGGGGATTCTCCTTCCACCTGAACGGCTATTCCCCGGCGGAACGCGCGACGGCGGCGGACGAGATGATCGGGCACTGCCTCGATGCCAGACGGCGCGGCTCGCCCTCGGCCCAGCTCGTCGACATCGGCGGCGGACTGCCGGTCCGCTACGTCGAACAGCGGCTCTGGGACGACTTCCTCCGGCAGAACGAACCCGCCCACTACCACGGGCTCAAGGACTTCAAGGACTTCTATCCGTACGGCGGCCAGAACGCGACCGAGGCGGTACGCGCGATCATGGCGTCCCCCGTCGATGGCGGGCACAGCCTGGCGGCGAAGGCGGCCCGCCACGGGATCCGCTTCGTCGTCGAGCCGGGCCGGGCCCTGCTGGACCAGGCCGGGTTCACGATGTACCGCGTCCAGCAGGTCGACGACCGGCGCGGCACCGACGGATACGCCATCGTCACCGTGGCCGGCAGCAGTTTCAGCCTCTCCGAGCAGTGGTTCAACAGTGACTACCTTCCGGATCCGCTGCTGCTGCCCTCCGAGACCGGTGCCGAGGCCGGTGCCGAGGCCGAGGCTGCCGGTGCCGACGCGGCCTTTCCGGCCTGCGTCGCCGGCTCGACCTGCCTGGAGAGCGACATGCTGACCTGGCGGAAGATCGGCTTCCCGCGGCCGGTCCGGCGCGGTGACCACCTGGTCTACCTCAACACCGCCGGCTACCAGATGGACTCCAACGAGTCCCCGTTCCACGACGCCGCACTGCCGTTGAAGGCCGTGATCCGGCTCGGCGGCGAAGGCGCGCGGCCGCGCTGGCGGCTGGACGGAATCTGACGCGCCGCGCCCCCCACCCATCCCCACGTGACATCGAACGAAGGAGAAGCCCGCATGACACAGGGCTACGCCCCACCGGGGCAGTTGTGGCTGCTGCCGCAGTCCGCGCAGGAGGGTCTGGACCTCGACCGCCGGCAGGTCATCGCCGTCGTGGAGCAGGCCTACCGCGCGTTGCGTGCAGGCGGCTCGGACAACCCGGTCAAGACGATCATCGATGATCCGGCACACCGCTCGCTGAGCTACTCGATGGTGGCCCGGGACGGCGGCAGCGGAACGGTGTGCTTCAAGGCCGTCTACGAGTTCGACCCGCGCCGCAGCCGGGACAGCTACCGCTTCCTCTCGTTCGTCCTCCTCGTGGACGACACCACCGGGGCACCCATCGCACTGATGGACGTGGTGCGGCTCGGCCCGTTGCGGTCCTCGGCCACCACCGCGCTGTTCGCCCGCGCGGCCTGCCCCGACGCACGCAACGCCCTGGTCGTGGGCACCGGCGTGCAGGGACAGGCGGCACTGCCGATGCTGCTCGCGGCACTGCCCGAGCTGGAGCGGCTGCAGGTGTTCGGCACCTACCCCGAGGGTCTGCGGGCCGTCCAGGACGGCGTCGAGGGCCGCGAGGTCGAGATCGTCACGGACCTCCGGGAGGCCGCCGCGGAAGCGGACATCGTGATCGGCGCCTCCGGCCTGACCGCGACCGAGGAGGTCCGGCGGGACTGGATGAAGCCGGGCTCGGTCGCGGTGCTCCTCGGGTACGGGGTGCACGCCGACGTGTGCCACGGCGCGGACTACCGCATCGCCACCGACACCGCGCAGATGCACGCCACCTGCGACGACCTGCGGGGCGAGGACGGCAGCCTGCCGCAGGTGGACGCCCAGCTGCCCGACGTTCTGCTCGGCCGGGCACCCGCCCGACGGCACCCGGACGACGTGGTCTTCGCCTACAACAGCGGCATGGCGGTCACCGACGCCGCGCTGGGACGGTACGTGGCCGACCTGGCGCTGGCGGCCGGCCGCGGGGAGAAGGTCGACTTCTGGTGAGCACGACCAACCCGCCCCGACCGGCCCACACGCCCACCCCCACCGCCCCCACGCAGACCGGCACCCCCTGGTGGGTCACGAACTCCCGCACGCTGCTCAGGCTCGCGCTCCCGCTCATCCTCACCAACCTCGCCCACGTCGCACTGACCACCGTGGACATCGTGATGCTGGGCCGCCTCGGAGCACTCGACATCGCCGCGGCCGGCCTCGCCCTCGCGCTGTTCAACCAGCTCCGCACCACCGGCACGGGCCTGGTGACCGGAGTGGGCAATCTCGTGGCCGAGGCCCAGGCGCAGGGCGACCGGCAGCGCGTGGGCGCCCTGCTGTTCGCCGGATTCTTCTGGGCGACCGTGTGCGGGGTGGTGTTCTGCGCGGCACTCTGGCTGATCGGCCCGCTCCTGGTCCTGCTGGGCCAGGACCCGGCCGTGGTCGACAAGGCCGGGAAATTCCTGATGGTCCTGGCGCCGGGCATGCTGCCCTGCCTGTGGTTCCAGAACCTGCGTCACTTCACCACCGGGCTCAAGCGGCCCGGCCCGCTCCTGGCCATCACCCTCGGCTCCATCGGCGTGACCATCGCTCTGAACCACATCCTGATCCACGGCGCGTTCGGCCTGCCCGCCTTCGGTTCCACCGGCGTCGCGATCGCCACCGTCACGGTGTTCACGCTGTCCTTCCTCGCGTTCCTGGCCGTGATCCTTCGCGACAGCGCCCTGCGCCCGCACCTCACCTCGCCCGACGCGCGCCGCTGGAACGGCGACGCGGTCCGCTCCGTCTGGCGCCTGGGTCTGCCGATCTCGGGCACCTACGCCTCCGAGGCGGCGTTCTTCAGCGTCCTCACCCTGCTCATCGGCACCCTCGGCGTCGGCGCCCTGGCCGCGCAGACCGTACTGAACCAGATCGTCTACATCGTCTTCATGATCTCCGCCGGCCTCTCGCACGCGGCGTCCGTCCACATCAGCGAGGCCGACGGCCGCGGCGACTACGCGACGGTACGCCGCATGGGGCTCCTCGGCACGGCCTGGGGGGTGATCGCGACGCTCGTGGTCGCCGTCGTGTACCTGGTGATCCCGCATCAGGTCGTGTCCCTGTTCATCTCGGCCGAGCACGCCGACGACACGGACATCGTGGCCCTGGCCGTGACCGGGCTGCTGATCGCCACGCTCATGCAGGTCTTCGACGCGATGCAGAACATCGGCAACGGCATCCTGCGC
Source organism: Streptomyces sp. NPDC101132 (assembly GCF_044759225.1). NCBI lineage: Bacteria > Bacillati > Actinomycetota > Actinomycetes > Kitasatosporales > Streptomycetaceae > Streptomyces > Streptomyces sp. NPDC101132. The sequence goes on along the minus strand of NZ_JBIVYX010000019.1, from coordinate 91,770 downwards.
GGCATCGGCGACACCGCGGGCCCCTTCCGTATCTCCCTCGTCGGCTACTGGCTGATCGGGCTGCCCGCCGGCCACCTGCTCGGCGTGACCGCCGGCCTGGGTGTCGAGGGGGTCTGGATCGGACAGACCGCGGGCCTCGCGGTCACCGCCGCCCTCCTCCTGGCCGCCTTCCTGCGCCGCGCCGGCCGTCTCGACCGCGCCGCGTCACGCGCACCCGTTCCGGAACCGGAGTCTCCATGAATCACGCCACCGCGCCAGCCCCGTCCGCCTCCCTGATACGCACGGAAGTGGCGGGCCTGCCCGGCTACGATCCGGGCGCCGACCCGGACACCGTGGCCGCCCTCAGCGGCTCGGGCCGCGTCATCAAACTGTCCAACAACGAGAGCCCGTACGGCGCCTCGCCGGCGGTCGCCGAAGCGCTGCGGCTGGCCCTGGCCGACGGCGTCTCCCGCTACCCCGACCCCACCGGCCGACGGCTGGCCGAGGCCATCGGCACGCGCCTGGACGTGCCCGCCGACCGGATCGTGCTCGGCAACGGCTCGGAGAACATCCTGGAGCTGCTCTGCCAGGCCGTACTCGACCCCGGTGACCTGGTGGTCACCCAAACACCCGGGTTCAGCCTGCACGAGACCTTCCCCCGCGTCATGGGCGCCCGGGTCGAGAAGGTCCCGGTCACCGCGGGGTTCGGGTTCGACGCGGACGCCTGGAGCACGGCGCTGGCGGGCGGCCCCAAGCTCGTCTTCCTCGCCAACCCGTGCAACCCCAGCGGCACCACGCTGAGCGCCGGCCAGCTGGAGCACGTCCTCGCCGCCACCCCGGAATCGGCCCTGCTGGTTCTCGACGAGGCGTACGGCGAGTTCGCCCGACTCAACCCCGCGTACCCCGGGCACCCCGCGGACCCCGAGCACCCCGCGTACCCCGACGCCCTGGAGGCCCTGCGCGGCCAGGACAGGCCGTGGATCGTGCTGCGCACCTTCTCCAAGGCGTACGGCCTGGCCGGCGTCCGCGTCGGGTACGGCATCGCCTCCGACCCGGCCCTGATCCGGGCCCTGGACCGGGTCCGCACCCCGTACAACGTGAACCATCCGGCCCAGGAGGCCGCGATCGCCGCGCTCGGCGACCAGGCGCACCTGGCGGACACGGTCCGCCGCACCGCCCTGGAGGTCGCCAGGCTCACCGACCGGTTGAGCGGGGCGGGACTGCGCGTGGTCCCGTCCTCGGCCAACTTCCTCTTCATCGACACCGGCAACCCCGCCGACCGGGTTGCCCGGGAGCTCCACCGCGCCGGAATCATCGTCAAGGCGTGGCGCGAGCCCGGATTCGAGACCTACATCCGAGCCTCACTGTCGACCCCCGAGGACAACGACGTCTTCGTCCGGTGTCTGACCGAGATCTGCGCGAAGGGAAAGCCGTGATCACCAGCAAGATCTCCGACCTGATAGGGCGGACGCCGCTCCTGGAGCTGCCCGTCGCGGACGGCGGGGCGACCGTCCTGCTGAAGCTGGAGCAGTTCAACCCCACCGGAACCGCCAAGATCCGGATGGCCAGGAACATGGTCGACGAGGCGGAGGAAGCCGGACTCCTCGCCCCCGGAGGCCGGCTGGTGGAGTCCACCTCCGGCAACACCGGTCTCGGCCTCGCGCTCATCGCCGCCGAACGCGGGTACAAGTTCACCGCCGTGGTCGACAACCACTCCAGCCCCGACAAGCTGCGGGGAATGGTGGCCTACGGCGCCGACATCCTCAACGTCGCCGGGGACGGGAGCGGGGCCGGGGGAGGACTCGCCACCGCCGAACGCGACGCCACGGCCGAGCGACTCGCCGCCGAGCACGGCGCGTACTGGACCGCGCAGCACCGCAACGAGGGAAACCCCAACGGCTACCGGTCCCTCGCCCGCGAACTCCACGACGACCTGGGCGACGACATCCACTACCTCTACGGGGCCGTCGGCACCGGCGGTTCGCTCTGCGGCACCGGCCGCTTCCTCCGCGAGCGCATCCCGGATCTGAAGGTCATCGGGGTCGAGCCGGTCGGCTCCGTCGTCTTCGGCGGCGAGGGCGCGCCCTACCACCAGTCCGGCACGGGGACACCCGAAGGCTCGGAGATCGGCCGCGTCGTCGACTACGAGGTCTTCGACGAGGGGATCAAGGTCAGCGATGCGGAGGCCTTCGAGACCTGCCGCCACCTGGCCAGGAACTTCGGCATCCTGATCGGCGGCTCCGCGGGCGGCGTGGTCTACCGGGCCCTGGAGCGGGCGCGGTCCGCGCCTCCCGGCACCCGCATCGTCGTACTGGTCTGCGACGGCGGCGACAAGTACCTGGACACCGTCTTCAACGACGACTGGATGGCGGCCAACGGCCTGTTCGACGAGCGGGTCGCCCGTCGGCTCGGCTCGCTCCTGCGGTAACGCCGCCCCACCCCTCCGGCCGGGCAGAACCGCCCGTACCCTCCTGCCCTCCCCACGAACTGGAACCTTCCTGCCATGAAAACGAAAATGATAACCATCACGACCGCTGTGCTGATGGGTCTCGCGCTCACGGGATGCACCGCGGAGCCGGCCCCCGAGGACGGCAGGCGCGCCACGACGACGCAGACGCGCGCGACGACGGCCTACCCGTTCACCCTCCGGAACTGCGGCACAGACGTGACCTACCGGGCCGCACCGCGGAAGGTCGTCACCCTCAACCAGACCGCCGCCGAGATCCTCATCCACCTGGGCGTGGGCGACCGGATCGCCGGGTCGGGCTACGAGATCGAGAAGCCGCCGGCCGCGATCGCCGCCCAGTACGGGAAGATTCCGCTGCTGTCCGCGCCCGGGCAGGAGATCAAGCACGAGAAGCTGCTCGAAGCGCAGCCGGACTTCGTCTACGGCTCCTTCGCCGGCATGTTCACCGCCGAGCAGTCCGGCGACCGCAGGCAGCTCCACGACCTGGGTGTGCCGACCTACCTGACCGAGTTCGACTGCTCCTTCCACGAGAGCGTGTCGGGCGCCGACTTCGGCATGCTGTTCGAGGAGTACCGCCGGCTGGGAAGGATCATGAACGTGCCCGCCGCCGGGGAGAAGCTGGCGGCCGAGCAGCAGGCCGTCGTGCAGAAGGCGTTGCGCGCCGTGAAGAAGCGGAACACTCCGCTGAAGGTGATGTGGTTCTACTCCACCTACGAGGGCACTCCGTGGGCCGCGGGCCCCGGTGGCCTGCCGCAGCACATCTCGGACCTCGTCGGCGTACGGAACGTCTTCGCCGACGCGAAGACCAAGTGGGCGGAGGTGAGCTGGGACGAGGTCGCCGCCCGCAACCCCGACGTCATCATCCTGGCCGACCTGACCCGGGGCGAGCCCAACGACACCGCCAAGGAGAAGATCGACCTGCTGAAGAAGGACCCCCTCACCCGCAAGCTCGCCGCAGTGAGGGGCGACCGGTTCATCTCCGTCCCCGGCTCGCACATGGACCCCGGTTACGGCAGCGCGTCCGTGGTCCCCGTGCTGGTCGACGGCCTGAACAGGCTCGGGTGACCGGCCGCCGTCATGACAACGAGTCCACACAAGACCGCCGCGCCCACCGGAGCCGATCTCACCACCTCTGGGACCGCTCCGGTGCGCCGGCGGCGCGCCTCGACGGCGGTGCTCTTCGTCCTGGCCGGCGCGGTGCTGTCGGCGTCGGTGGTCGCCGCCTCGCTGCTGGGCAGCGCGGGGATCCGCCCCCTGGACGTCGTCTCCACGATCCTGCGGCACCTCGGCCTGGGCGCCCTCGCCCCGGCCCCGCCCCTCCCCGGGCTGCTGGACGCCCTGGTCTGGGAGTCGCGCTTCCCCCGGGTGCTGCTGGCCGCCGCGGTGGGCGCGGCCCTGGCGGTGTCCGGCACGGTTCTGCAGGCCGTGACCAGGAACCCCCTGGCCGACCCGTACCTGCTGGGAGTCTCCTCCGGAGCCTCGACCGGCGCGGTCGCCGTACTCCTGCTGGGTCTGGGCGGCAGCGTCTCCCTGTCCACCGGCGCCTTCGCCGGCGGCCTGGTCTCCTTCGGCCTGCTCCTGCTCCTGCTGGGCGGAGGACGCGTCGCCAGCCCCTCCCGCGTGGTGCTGACGGGCGTGCTCGTGTCCCAGTTCTTCGCCGCCCTCACCTCGGTCGTGCTCATGGTCAGCGGGGACGCGAACTCCACCCGCGGCTTCACCTACTGGCTCCTCGGCACGCTCGGGGGCGCCCGGTGGGAAGGGGTGACGGTCACCGCCGTGATCATCCTGACCGGAGTGCTCGCCATCCTGTTCTTCGCACCCGCCCTCGACGCCTTCACCTTCGGCTGGGACTCCGCCGCGGCCCTGGGAATCAACGTCACCGCGGCCCGCGTCTGGCTGATGGTGCTGACCTCGGTCGTCACCGCGGCCGCCGTCGCCGCTTCCGGCGCGATCGGCTTCATCGGACTGCTCGTCCCGCACGCCGTACGCATCCTGGCCGGCCCGGCACACCGCACCCTGCTCCCGCTGTCCGCCATCACCGGCGCCGTCTTCCTCATCTGGGTGGACGCCTTCGCCCGGACGGCGTTCTCCCCGCACGAACTGCCCGCCGGCGTCATCACCGCACTCCTCGGCGCGCCCGCCTTCGCCCTGATCCTCAAGCGTCTGGAGTCCTGATGGGCACCATCACCACCACCCGACTCTCCTGGGCGGTCCGAGGCCACCGGCTGCTGGACGGCATCGACATGGCCGCACACGACGGAAAGACCGTCGGCCTGCTCGGCCCCAACGGCTCGGGAAAGTCGACCCTGCTGCGCCTGCTCGCCGGACTGCGCCGTCCCGAGGCCGGAACCGTCCGCTACGACGACACGAGCCTCGCCGACCTGCACCGGCGGGTCCTGGCCCGCCGGCTCGCCGTCGTCGAACAGGACGTGTCCGCCCACCACCAGGTCAGCGTCCGCCAGGTCGTGCAACTGGGCCGCACCCCCTTCCGCGGCCGCTTCGATTCCCTGAACGAGCACGACCGGCGGATCGTCGACGCGGCACTGGAACGCACCGACCTGGCGGACAAGCAGCACCGCGGCTGGCACAGCCTGTCCGGCGGCGAGCGGCAGCGCACCCAACTCGCCCGCGCCCTCGCCCAGGAGCCCCGGGAGATCCTCCTCGACGAACCGACCAACCACCTCGACATCCGCCACCAGCTCGAACTCCTCGACCTGCTGACATCCCTGGACGTGACCAGCGTCGTCGCCCTGCACGACCTCAATCTCGCCGCCCGGTACTGCGACCACCTCGTCGTGCTCGACCACGGACGGGTGGTCGCCGCGGGAACCCCGGAAGACGTGCTGAGCCCGGACCTGATCAGTGCGGTCTACGGCGTCAACGCGATCGTCGACCGCGAACACACCACCGACACCCTCCGCATCACCTTCACCTGAGCGCCACCCCGGGAACCGACCCGTCGGCTCGCTCCGCGGCGGCGAGCACGGCTCCGTGGACGGCGCGTGCCAGGCGGGCCCCCCACACGGACCGCGGCCCGGCGAAGTCGTACACCGGCGCTCCTCCAGCCGGCACCCGAGCAGCGACGCAGACCGCATCGGTGGGGGTTCCGGAACAGTCGTACCCAGCCTGGAGGAGCGCCTGCACCTTCGCTTCCGTGGCCGTGGCCACCGCGTTGACCAACGCCGCGTCGCTCAGGGCGACGGGCACGGCCACGACGATGTTGACGGTCCCGGGCTCGGGGGGCCCGATCTCCCCGTCGGCGGTTGACGCCGCCCACCCGCGCACCCCGAGCCCCGCCGTGGTGAACGCCTCCACGCCGCCGTCGCGCGCCCGCCCGTAGCCCCGTACATCGGCCGCCGTCATCAGTCCGACACCCGGACCGGCCATCCCGTACCGGCCCGCCAGCTCGGCCAGATGCCGGTGCGGATCACTGCGCCGGTAACCATGGGAAACCTGCGCGTTCAGCACCCATGACCGCTCTCCGATGCCGCCCCCGAGCACGGCACTGCTGACCATGCGCCAGCCGGGGCCCGCACACCACAGCAACGCGTGCAGCTCCTCGTCTTCCTCGATCCGGGACACCACCCGGACGGCGGGCGACCGGCTCGTCGGCTCGTCGTACAGACGGATCGGGGCACTCATCGGCAGACACTCCTCGCGGGGACGGGAACCGAACGATCGTACGTGCCAGGGGCCTGGTAGACAGGCTGCCGCCGGCATTCTTCGAATCCACCGGCCCCACGCACCCGCCGAGTCCCCCCTCGCCTTCACGAACGCACCCACGGCCGACCGGAGAAGCCACGTTGAACGACCCCCGCAGCACCCGGGACATCCACCCTTCCGCTCTCGACCTGCCGGCACCCCGCCTCCCGGCCGCCGCCGGAGCGGTGCTGATCCTGCACGGGGGCCGGGCCGACTCCCTCGCACCCCCGCCGGCCCTCAACCTGCCCGACCTCCGCATGAAGGCCTTCGCCCGCACCCTGCGTCAGGACTTCCGGCACGCCGACGTCCTCGTCGGGTTCGTCCGCTACCGGACGCGCGGCTGGAACGGAGAGCGCGCCGACCCGGTGCAGGACACCCGCCGGGCCCTGGCCGAACTCAACGAGCTCGTCGGCCCCGTCCCGGTGGGGCTCCTCGGGCACTCCATGGGCGCCCGGGCGGCCCTGCGCGCCGCAGACGACCCCCAGGTCCGGGGCGTCGTCGCACTCGCCCCCTGGTGCCCTCCCGGCGAACCGGTCCGCCACCTGGCCGGCCGGACGGTCGTCGCCCTGCACGATCCGGCCGATTCGGTCACGTCGGCCACGGACACCTGGGCCTACCTCCGCCGTGCCGAGGCCTCCGGGACCCGTGTCCGGGGCATCCGGATGCCCGGCGGCCGGCACACGATGATCCGCCGCTCCCGCCTCTGGCACAGGATCGCGGCCAACTCCGTGGCCGAGATCCTCGGCGTGGCATCCCTCCGCGGCACCCCTCACGCGGACAGCACCTGGAGCGCGGGCCCCCTGGACGCGGCGCGGTTCGGCACCCCGTAGCGGACCGGCGTCGCGGGCGGCGCTCAGCGGCTGCGGAGTGCTCGGACGAGCCAGGGCTGGAAGGGGAGGTGCCCGGGGACAGAGCGCCGATGGAGTAAGGGGGAACGTCGCCGAACATGCGCTCCAGTGTCGACGCTCCAGCCACTGGAGACTCAACCCGTCCGCCGCACACGACCCCCGGACGAGCCGCGGTGAGGGCGGGCCTATGGGTAGGGCATCGGCCGGGCGCCGGGAGGAAGGGTGACGGACGGGCCGCCGAAGGATTCGAAGTCGATCAGAACGCGGTGCCCGAGGTCGGTCACGATGATCCGGACCAGCTCGCCGTGGTCGTCGACCCAGGCGTCGACGGCGACGTGCTCGGGGTTCGAGGTGCCGGGCGTCGGCTTGAGGCCCGCCGCGCGGAGCTCGTGCACCTCGTCGACCGAGGGGCCCGCCATGAAGTGGTGGGCGTGCCGGCCGAGTACGGACTCCGGGCCGACCGCCCTGGCCCCCGTCACCGCACGCACCAGCTCCAGTTCGCGCGAGACGGAGACCGACAGGGACATGCGGGTCTCCCAGGCCACTTCCGGGTGCCCCCATTCGCTCCCCGAGCCCGGTATGCCGTAGTAATCGTCCCCGATCCGCCACGCGGTGCCGCCCCCGGTGGCGTCCGTGCCGTCCCGCCACGAGGACGGGGACCCCGGATAGTCGTACGGCTCGGTCGGGAACTGTCCGGAGCTGTTGACCGGGCTTTCGAACTGCGTGATGTGGGTCGAGGCGGCACCCGAGTCCAGCGCCCGCTGTGCCGCCTCGCGCACCACCTCCAGCGGCGCCCGGGCCACGGCAAGGCGGTGTGTGTCCTGTCGGGGTCCGGACGCCGTGCCGGCGAACGCCAGCACCAGCAGCCCCGCCGCGAACGCACCTCCGGCCACCCTTCGCCGGGCCCTCCCGCTCATCTCGGTCATCCTGCCTCCCCCGTTCGGATGCTCGACCCTAACTGGCGGCCGAAGGCCCGCGGCCTCACCGGGGCGGCCATCGGATGAGGCGGGCGCGCTGGGGGAGGGAGTCCGGCGGCCCGCCGCAGGAGCGGTCCGCGGCCACACCCACGCCACGTCTCCCGCGGCAGCGCATCGCGCAGCCGGGCGGTCAGCCGGTGACGGTGTCGGCGTGCCGATGGGCGACGTGCCAGCTGCCGTTCTCCCGGCGGTACACCTGGGTGGCCCGCAGCGTGTACGTACGGGGCTCGCCGTCGACGGAGGCGGAGGTGTGCTCCAGGCCGACGGTGTACGCCATGTCGCCGCGGACGTCGTACGCCTGAAGCTCGTACCGGTACGACGTGCAGTGTGAGAAGGAGGATTCGAGGCCGGTGAAGAGGGCGTCGAGCTCGTCCCGGCCGACGGCGTTGCGCCACGCCCCCAGCACGCTCACCGGTTCGTCGCGCGACCACAGCGCGCGCCGGGGTGCGGCGTCGCCGTTGTGCAGCGCGACCTCCGCCTCGTACAGCGACGTTTTTACCCAGGTCAGGAAGTCGTCTCGATCGGACACGCCTCCAGCCATACCCGGCCCCGTGCCTTCGGCCCGCCTCGCCGACGGTCAGTCCCCCGGATGGCCGCCGCACGCCGGCCCGATCCCGGCCCGGCCGGTCCCGGGGCGAGAACCGGAGTTCACGGGCTTCCATCCAACGGCAACAACCTCGGTGCGCAGGTTGACAGCGGCCGCTGCCGGACACGTTCGGCCTGTGGACCGAGGAGCGGGCCGTACGCGAGAGGGGATGTCGTCGTCCGGGGTCAGCGGGCGAGGGAGACGGCGAACGGCGCGAAGCCGTGCCGGCGCAGGATGTGCGGCACGACCAGGACCAGGGCCTCGGTGGCGCGCGCTATGGTGATGTCGCCGAGGTCCTCGATCCAGGCAGGGGGCCAGCCCAGGTCGCCGAGCAGGCCGGTGACCGTCTTCTTGGCCTGTTCGTCGTTGCCCGAGAGAAAGGCGGTCGGTGGGGTGGCCAGGGTCTCGGGAGCGGTCATCACGCTGAACAGCATCGTGTTGAGGGTCTTCACCACACGGGTGTCGGGGAGGGCGCCCTGGAGCTTCTCGGCGAGGCTGCTGCCGGGGTGGCACAGGTCACCGGGCAGGCCGTCGGCGGCGTCGCGGGTGGCGTTGGAGACGTCGACGAGGACCTTGCCGGCGAGTTCGGTGCGCAGGCCGGCGAGGCGCTCCAGGGCGCTGTCGCCGGGCGTCGCGTTGATCACGATCTCCGCCGTGCGGGCCGTGGTGCGCTGGTCCGCGAAGGAGACGCGGGGACCTGCGCCCTCGGCGGTGGCCGTGGTGTCTTCGGTCGGGCTCCGGGTTCCGAGGACGACGTGGTGTCCGGCCTCGGAGAGCTTGCCGGCGAGAAGGGTGCCGACGCGGCCGGCGCCCAGGATGCCGATGCTCGTCACACGGTGATGCTCCTTGCGGTCTCGGGGTGGGGAAGAGCGGAGATGTCCGGTCAGACGATCGGCGACAGGACCTTGAGGGCAGCGCCGTGGATGCCGGGGGCGGCCGCGAGGAAGTCGCGGCTGCCGGCCTTCCAGGGCTCGCCCGTCAGGTCCGTGACGTTGCCTCCGGCCTCGGAGACCAGCAGGGCCCCGGCAACCAGCCCGGAGCGGACGTCGGAGAACTGCCAGAACGCGTCCATGCGCCCGGCGGCGACGTGGATGAGCTGCAGGGTGGCGGGCACGGACACGCGTACGACCAGACCGTTGACCAGCATGGCGGTGACGGAGTCACCGATCCTCCGGAAGGTGCGCTCGTCCTCGCCGGGCCTGGCCTGGCCGGTGCCGATGAGCGCGGCGCCCAGGTCGGTCTTGGCGGACGCCTTCAGGGGCCGGTCGTTGAGATGGGCACCGCCCCCGGCGACGGCGGTGTAGGTGTCGCCGGTCAGCGGCAGGTGGACGACGGTGAGCACCGGCTGGTTGTCGCGCACCAGGGTGGCGGTGACCGCCCAGTCCTCCATGCCGTGGACGTGGTTGATGTTGCCCTCCGCGGGATCGACGACCCACCATTCCCCAGGCGGGAGAGCGCCGCCTGCCAGCTCGTCCTCCGCCCACCGCGACCCCGGCCGGGACCGCAGCAGCGGTTCCCGCAGCACGTCCAGCACCGCGCGGTCATTGGCGTGGAGCTCGCCGACGACCTCGTCCAGACTCACGCCCCGGGCGTGCGCGGTGTGGCGGTCGCGCAGCGTGGCGCCGGCCGCCTCCACCGCAGCCGTCACGTCGGAAAGGAGAGTCGTACCGGCGTCGAAAGACATGGCTGTGCTCATGGCGGGCTCCTCGGGATCGGTGGGGGCGGGGCGCTTTCCTCGTCCCGCACGTCGAAGGTAGGCCGCCCGATCATTAACAACAAGTGCATGCTTGGCACTTGTAGGCTTACTCTCATGCAACTGGATCTGAACCTGCTCACCGCCCTGGACGCGCTGCTGGAAGAGGGCAGCGTCGCCGGCGCGGCAGCACGCCTCCACGTCACCGCACCGGCGATGAGCCGCTCGCTGGGCCGCATCCGCAAGGCCACCGGCGACCAGATCCTGGTCCGCACCGGCCGCAGCATGGTCCCCACCACCCGCGCGCTGGCCATGCGGGCCCAGGTCCACGAACTCGTGCAACAGGCCCACCACCTGCTTTCCGCACAGCAGGAACTCGACCTGGCGGCTCTGGACCGGGTGTTCACCGTGCGCTGGCACGACGCCCTGACCGCGGCCTGCGGCGCCGCCCTGATCACCGGCGTCCACCGACAGGCCCCCGGCGTCCGGCTGCGCCTGTCCGCCGAACCCGGGACCGACGACGCCGAGCTGCGCCGGGGTGAGGTCGACCTCGAATCCAGCTCCAGCCCTCCCACGCTGCCCGACATCCGCCACCGCCTCGTCGGCAGTGACCGGCTGGTCGTGGCCGTCCGCCCGGGGCACCCGCTCGCCGAAGGTCCCTTGAGCCTCGAGCGCTACGCAGCCGCCGAACACCTCACCGTCTCGCGGCGCGGAAGCCTGCGTGACCCGATCGACGACGCCCTGACCACCCGCGGCCTCGAACGACGCGTCGTCGCCGCCGGGCCCACCGCCTCGTTCGCCCTGCAACTCGCCCTCAGCACCGACCTGGTCGTGACCCTCCCCGACGCGGTCACGCGCACGGCCCGCGAACGACTGGGCCTCGCCACCCTGCCGCCGCCGCTCCCGCTGCCCGACGTCCCCCTGTACCTGCTGTGGCACCAGCGCTACGACAACGACCGCGCCCACACCTGGCTGCGAGACCTGGCCACCGGAACCGTCCAGGCACTGGTCGCACCGGCGACCGCCACTTGACCACCCTCAGGCGCGCGGACGAGGCGGTGAGACCGGCCGGCGGCAAGGCGGCCGCCTGGCTGTGGGACAACGCGGGGGGCTTGCGCACCAGGTGCCGTGCGCGGGAGGTGAGGTACTCGGCGTGGCTCCCGGCGGGGTGTGGGTGGCGCGGCAGCCCGAACACGTCGTCACCGAGGTCCGTGGGATTCACCCCGCCGCGGCCACCCGGACGAGCACCTCGGCGGGCCCGGCCTGCGGCCGCGCCGCCTCCACCGAACACCGGCGTTCGGCTCACCGCAGCAGTTTCAGGGCCGCGGTCGCCAGTCTTTCCGCGGTGAGGTCCTGCTCGTCGGCCGGCAGGATGAGATGGCTGATGGTCATGCGGACGATGACGTCCGCGGCCATGTGGACGGAGTCGGTGTGCTGTTCCGGGTATCGCGTGGACAGCCAGTTCTGGACGAGGGTTTGACCGGCGTTGAAGATCGGGTCCGCCCGGGCGGTCAGGTAGGGGAGGAGGCTGTCGGAGCCTTTCCGGGCGGCGGTGATGACGGCCCGTACGAGGGGCTGACGGTCGGCCTCCTGGAGTACGTACACGATGGCCGCCCGGAGGCACGCGTGGGAGTCGGGCACGCCGGGATAGAGGGCGTCGGCCACACCCGCCAGGAACTCCTGGGCTTCCCGGACCACCAGCGCGCGGCCCAGGCCGGCGCGGTTGCCGAACTCCTTGTACACCGACGGGCGCGACACCTCGGCGCGGGCGGCGACGGCCACGAGGCTGACCTGGTCCCAGCCGGCTTCGCAGGTGAGGTCGCGAGCGGCGTTCAACACCCGCTGCCGCATCTGTTTGCGCCAGGCGACGCGCGGAGGGTCGGGAACCGACCCATCCGTGAGCGTCGCCGCTTCGCCGTGCGCTGCTGCCGTCGCCATGGTGGCCAGTCTGCCAGGGGGCCGCAGCCCGTTCGGGGACTCAGGCTCGTACGTCCGGGCCCGGCGGGCGCGCGGTGGTGCCGACCCTGGGGGGAGGGGCGGGCCGGCACCACGTCCTGGGCGCCCGTGGTGATCCGCAGGGATCAGGAGCGCTTGCGCCGCGCCGCGAAGAGGAGCCCGCCGCCGAGGGCGAGGACCACCGCCGCGATGCCGAGCGGGAGTGCGGGGTCGGAGCCGCCTGTCACCGCGAGCGGACCGCTTCCGCCGTGCGGCTTCAGCCCGGAGCCGCCGTCGGTGCCGTCGCCGGTCTGCACGCCCGGTGAGGCGGCGGGGTCACCGGCGGCGGACGGTCCGCTCGTGGCAGGGGAGTTCCCTTGCGGGGCGGGGGAGGAGGAGGCGTCGGCGGCACGGCCCGGGGCGTGGCCCGGGGCGCCGCTGCGCTGGGCGCCGAAGCCGTAGGCTCCCCGGTCGGGCGCCCCGCCGGTCCGGCGGGCTCCGGTGAAGTCGGTGGTGACGGCCGCGAACGGCGTACCCGTGCCGGCGGCGGGGGAGCCCTCGCTCAGCCGGAAGTCCGCGTCCGCCCCGGTGCCCGCCTTGATGAGCTTCGGATCGGCGATGACGTCGTGCGGGCCCCGGACCTCGGGGGCCTTGCCGCCGAAGTAGACGTTGTAGTCGTAGGTGACGTTCACGTTGCGGGACGTGCTGTTGGTCGCCTGGCCCGGCCGCCCGTACGCGATGTTGTTGAGCAGCCGCACGTCGGTGCTGTCGTGCGCGAAGATGTTGGCGTAGCTGTGCATGCGGGTGCTGCGCCCGTTCGCGAAGGCCGTGTTGTGGACGATGTCGACGTGCCGGCTCTTGTACGAGTGGATGCCGGAGCCGCCGTTGTCGTACGAGAGGTTGTTGGCGACCAGTACGCGCCCGCTGTAGGCGGGGTGATCGGCGTCGCCCTTGAGGGTGTCGACGATGATGCCGTTGCCGTCCGAGTAGCAGCCGCACTTCGCCCATTTGATCTTGGTCTCGTTGTCGTGGACGCGGTTGCCGGTGATGCGGATCTTGTACGTCCTGGCGTCGCCGCCCCCCACGTCGCGCGGGGTCAGGACGGAGATGCCGCTGGTTGCGTACACCGTGTACCAGGAGGTCCCGAACACGTGGTTGCCGGAGATGGTCACGTGGTCGGAGCCGATGGCCGATATGCCGCCGCCGGCGCAGCCGTGCACCTCGTTGCCGGTCACCTCCACGTGGTGCGACGGCGCGCCCGTGGAGCGGTCGCGTTCCACGGCGATGCAGTTCGTGTTGTAGGTGGGGTCGCCCTTCTTCGATTCCCGTTCTGCTCCGGCCAGGGTGAGGGCAGCGTTGTTTCCCTTGACCTCGAGGTTCTTGATGGAGATGTAGGAGGCGCCGAGGACGCTGATGCCGTTCCACGCTTTCACCGGGTGGATCACCGGATGGTGGCCGGGATGAGCGGTGAAGGTGATGGGGGCGCCGGGGCGGCCGGAGCGCTTGACGGTCAGCACGTTCGACCCCGCGGAAGGCTCGGAGTACGTGCCGTTCATGATCGAGACGGTGTCGCCCGGCCCGACGCGGTCCGCGGCCTTCTGGAGGGTGCGGAGGGGGGCTCGGGGCGACGTGCCCGGGTTGCTGTCGTTGCCGCCGGGGCTGACGAAGTACGTGCGGGCCGCGGCGTGTGCCGTACCGGCTGCCACGGCGAGGCCGAGCGGGACGGATGGGGCGAGCAGCGCTGTGGTCAGGGCGAGGGTGCTCGTGCGTATCACTGTTGCCTGGTCTCCCAGTCTGTTCCTGGCGAAGCGGCTGGTGCCCTCTGCGTCTGTGGCCGCGAGGAAAGGGCACGCGAAGGAGGCGTTCCGCCCGTGGTGTCGAGCCGGGACGCTGCGCGGGGCGGTGAAGCCGGGGGCGCTGCGCTCCAAGTCCGCTGTGAGGGGGGCGAGTTACGCGAGTGACAGTTTCAGACTCGAAAATCGAACGCAACCCTGGACTGTCTGTAAATGTTCTGACAAGCCGTCATGTCTCGTTTGCGGACCGCTCCATGGCCTTGGGCCAGGAGGAGGGGCAGTGGGTGAGATGCACGCGGTGCCGGATGTGCCGTCCACCGGCCACGCGCGGAGCCAGGGGGGAGCGGACGGCGCGGGGACGGGTGGCGCCGCACCGGTCCGCCGTGCCGCCATGCGACCGAAATCGGCCCTGCCGCTTCGAGGCGTCCACGCGCGTCCCACGGAGTCGCGGGCGCAGGCGCGGAGCGTGGCGTGGGGAGTGGCGGCGCGGCGGGTGGCCCGTCGAGGAGCGGTGTTCGGCCACGGTCGCCGGAACGGCCGGACAACGACGTTCTTCCGCTGCGGAGTTGGGCACGCGCTCTGGTGCCCAGCGATCACCTTCCGAGGAGAGCCCGGATGACCAAGGTCCTCGTCCTGCACAGCGTCAGCATCGTGAGGTCGGCCCTCGCCGCTCTGCTGAGATCCGAAGGCGGCTTCGACGTCACCTGTGCCGGCTGGCGGACCCACGCACGGCGGGGCGAGTCCTTACGCCCGGACGTGACCGTCGTCGACCTCGACTGTCCGGGCGCGTCGGCCGCCCTCCAGGACGGCACCGCCGCCACCGGCTGCGCCGGTCCGCTGCCCGAGCCGCCGCCCCCGCTGCTGGTGCTGGCCACGCCGGGGGCGCCCGGCTCCCTGCGCCGGGGTGTCCGGGCCGAGGCCCGCGGCTACGTGGACAAGGAGGGGTCGCCCGGCCGGCTGGTCCGGGCGGTGCGCAAGGTCGCCGCCGGGGAGCGGTTCGTCGACGCCTCCCTGGCGTCGGCCCTCCTCGACGCCGACGACGTGCCGCTGAGCCCGCGCGAACTGAGCGTGCTGGCCCGGGCCGCCGAGGGGGACTCCGTCGCGGAGATCGCGCGCGCCCTGCACCTCGCCAGCGGCACGGTGCGCAACTACATGGCCGCCGTGACGCGCAAGACCGGCGCCCGCAACCGGATAGACGCGATCCGGATCTCCCGGCAGGCCGGCTGGGTCTGACGCCTCCGGGCCCCGCGTACCGGTCCGTTCACCCCTGCCCGTCCCACCCTCCCACGAGGTCGCGGTACAGGGGCGAGCGGGCCGGGAGGTCGGCGTGCGTGCCGAGGACCGCGCGGGTCCCGTCGAGGACGAGGACCCGGTCCGCCCGCGCGGCGGAGGAGATGCGGTGGGCCACCACGACGAGGGTTCCCGGGCGGCGGGCGAGCGCCCGTTCCGCGCGCTCCTCGGCCTGGGCGTCGAGGTGGCAGGTGGCCTCGTCGAGCAGCAGGAGCGGCGCGGGGGAGAGGTACGCGGCCGCGAGGGCCAGCTGCTGGCGCTCGCCCTGGGACAGCCGGGACGGGTCGACCGGCGCGTCCGGGCCGCCCAGCCGGTCCACCAGCCCGTCCACGCCGAGGGCGGACAGGGCGCCTTCCAGCCGCTCGTCGGGCACCGGCTCCGGGGACAGGTGGCCGAGGTTCTCCCGGACGGAGCCCGTGAAGACGTAGGCCTGCTGCGGCAGCAGGGTCCGACGCGGGTCCGGGCCCCGGCCGGGCCGGTGGCCGGCCGGGGCACCTGCCAGCAGTACGGTGCCCCGGTCGGGCGGCAGGATCCCGGCCAGCAGCGCGGCGAGGGTGGACTTGCCGATGCCGCTCGGCCCCACGACGGCGAGGTGCTCCCCCTCGCGCAGGGCCAGGTCCAGGCCGTCGACCACGGGCTGCGCGTGGGGGCCGTACGCGAAGCGCACCCGGCGCAGCTCGGCCGCGGGAACCGGGACGCCGGCCAGCGCTCCCGGACGGGGCTCCCGTACCCCCGCGGTCCCCGGTGACGGAGGGGCCGGGTCCGTACGGGGGGTGCGCTCCGGCCACCTGGCCGTCGGCCGGGGCGGGCAGAAGCGGTCCAGCACCACCAGGAGCCGGGTCCCCGCAGCACCGAGGGCGCCCATGAGGGCGTCCAGCGCGGGCAGCAGCGACTGGACCAGGTAGGTGAGGGCGGCGGTCAGCGCGCCCGCGCTCAGCCCGCGCCCGAGCAGCCAGGGCGCCGCGAGCAGCAGCACGACGACGGGCAGCCGGCCCGCCACCCCGAGGGCCACGGTGCGGACGGCGGCCCAGCGGGCGAGCAGCCCGGTCAGCCGTTCCTGCTCGGCGACCAGCGATTCCAGGTGGCTGCCCGCCCGGGCCCCGCCTCCGCAGGCGATCACGTCCCGCAGGCCCGCGGCGAGTTCGCCGGCCCGCGCGGCCAGGGCCTCGTCGTTGTCCAGTGCCCGCCGCTGAACCCGCGCCATGGGGCGCAGGGTGACCAGGAAGCCGGCCGTCCCCAAGAGCAGCGGCGGCAGGACGAACAGCAGCAGCACCGGCGCGAGCGCGGCCATCCCGGCCAGTGCGCCCGCCGCGGTGAAGACGAAGGAACGGGCGACGAGGACCAGCCCGGCGAAGGAGTCGCGGGCCATCTCGGTCTGTTGGGTGAGGCGGGAGACGGCCCCCGAACGGGCGGCCCGCGCCGGATCGGCGGCGGCGCCCTCCAGCGCTTGTCGCACGGCCCGGCGGACCAGGCCGTCCCGCAGCGGTTCGACGAGGTCGGCGAGCCCCGCGAACACCCCCCGCAGGGCCGCCCCGCCCAGGAGGGCGCCGGCCCCGGCGACGGCGAGCCAGCCCAGGCCCGTTCCGGGCCGGGCGGCCAGGAAGCCGTCGTCGAGGGCGCGGGCCACCGCGTAGCCGCCGAGGAAGGTGTGGGCGGACTCCAGCAGGGACCACAGGGCGAGGGTGCCCAGCGTCCGGACCCGCCCGCGCAGGAAGCGCCGCCCCTCGGCGCCGACCCGCCCCCAGGCCCCGTGCCCGTCCACCGCAGCGCCGTACGCCTCCACCCCACCGCCTCCCGCGCTGCCGGCCTCGTACGCCTCCACCGCAACGTCTCCCGCCCTGCCGGCCTCGTACGCCTCCACCGCAACGTCTCCCGCCCTGCCGGCCCCGGACCCCTTCACCCCACCGCCTCCCGCGCCGCGGGTCCGCCGCCCGGCCCCTCGGCCCGCTCGGGGGGAGGTTCCGCGCCGGCCCCGAACACCGCGCGGTAGGCGGGGTCCCGCCACAGCCGGGCGTGCGTCCCGGTCGCCCGCACCCTGCCGTCGTCGAGCCATACGACGAGGTCCGCGCGGGCGGCGGTGGAGGCGCGGTGGGTGACGACGAGGCGCGTCCCCGCGCGCACCCCGTCCACCAGGGCCCGCTCCACCTCGCGGGCGGTCACGGTGTCCAGGCTGGAGGTGGCGTCGTCCAGCACGAGGAGACGGCCCGCGTGGCAGAACGCCCGTGCCAGCCCCAGCCGTTGCAGTTCCCCGCCGGACATCGGCGCGTCGGCGAGCGGTGTCCGGTAGCCGTCCGGCAGGCGGCGTACGAAGGTGTCGGCACCGGCTGCCCGGGCGGCGGCCCGCACGGCGTCCGGGCCGGGCTCCGGCGGCACGCCGAACGCGATGGCCGCCCCGACGCTGTCCCCGAAC
Organism: Streptomyces sp. NPDC101132; assembly: GCF_044759225.1. NCBI lineage: Bacteria > Bacillati > Actinomycetota > Actinomycetes > Kitasatosporales > Streptomycetaceae > Streptomyces > Streptomyces sp. NPDC101132. The sequence continues at coordinate 74,090 of NZ_JBIVYX010000019.1, read as the reverse complement.
AGCGCCGGCCGCTCGAAGGCGTGGCCCACCTCCCGGCGCAGCGCTCCCTCGGTGAGTTCCTCGAGCGGGGTGCCGTCCAGCAGCACCCGGCCCGCGTCACAGGTCGTCAGGCGTCCGGCGACGGCGGCCAGCAGGGTCTTGCCGGAGCCCGAGCGGCCCACCACGGCGGTGGTGGCGCCGCCCGGAATCCGCAGGTCGACGTCGTGCAGGACGGTCCTGCCCGCCCGCTCGACGCGTACCCCGCGCAGTTCCAGGGTCCCGGGGCCGGCGGGGGCACGGCGCCGGTCGCCCCGCGGGAGCTCCGGCAGGTCGAGGAGGGCCGCCGTGCGGCGGGCCGCGGCCCGGCCGCGCACCACCGCGGCCAGCCGGCCCGTGACGGCGCCGACGCCGGCGGCGAGGCCCGCGTAGCGGACGGCGGCGAGCAGGCCGCCGACGCCGAGCGCCCCGGCCGCGAGCCGGAGGCCGCCCACCGCGAGGACCACGTACAGCAGGAGGGGCATCAGCGTGCCGGTACGGGCGGTGGCCGCGCCGTAGACGCGCCACATCTGCCGTCCTTCGCGGCCCAGTTCGGGCAGGTGCGCGAGGATCCGGGCGGCCTCCCGGTCCGCGGTGCCGGCAGCGGCGACGGTGCGGGCGCCGGCCAGGGCCTCGGCGAGGCGTCCGGCCATGGCGAGCTGCACCTCCTGGTACCGGCCCACGCTGGCCCCCGACGCGCGCGCGAACGTCCGCAGCAGCAGGGCCAGCAGGGGGAGTCCGACCAGGAAGGCCAGGCCGGTCCAGACGTCGACGAGGAACAGGGCGGCCAGTCCGCCGAGCGGCGGCAGCAGGGCCGTCGCGGTCGTGGCCGCGGCCGCGGGAACGGTTCCGGCGCCGGCGGCGTGCGCGGTGAACCGGGCCGCGACCTCCCCGGGGGCGTGGCGCTCCGCGTGGTGCGGCGCGGTGCCCAGCAGCGCCGCGAGCCCGCGGCGGCGCAGCCAGGCGGCGGAGCGGGCGTCGACGCTGCCGGTGAGCCGCGTGGTCAGGGCGTCGAGCAGCACTTCCGCCAGGGTCAACGCCGCGCACAGCAGGGCCCACCGGGTGCCGGCCGGGTCGCGGCGCAGGAGCAGGTCGAGGCAGTGGCCGAGGACGGCGGGTTCGGCGAGGGCGGCGCAGGCGGCGGCCAGCGAGCAGCCGAACACGGCGGCGGTCCGGCCGGCGCTGTGCCGCGCGGCCGCCCTCAGCGCCCGGTCGGCACTGCGGGCGGCCGCCGCCCCGCCGGGGTCGTCGGTCGGGGTCATCGGCGGCGGTTCCTCCAGGACGGGGTGCGGGCCCGGGCGGCATGCCGCCCGGGCCCGGAAGGGACCTGATCAGTTACAGGTGGTGATGCTCAGGCTGCTGTCGCCGCACAGGAGCAGGCTGGCGCGGCTGCCTCCGCCGGTGAGGTGCGCGGCCTCGGTGGTCTCTTCCTTGGGGGTTTCCATCGACTGCAGGTCGAGAAGGGTCATGACTGATTCCTCTCATTCGCCGGGGTGTTCCGATGGGTTACGGCCCCCCCGGTGGGGGACCGGCTCTGGGGCCGCCGCGGAGCGCGGCGGCGGGAGGAACGGCAGGTGCGCCCGGCCGCCGGTCGCGGCGCTGCCGAGGGCGAGCAGCACGCCGGCGGTGCCGGTGGAGAGGTCCATGGACAGGCGCATCATCTGCTCGCCGGGGAAGGCGAGTCGTCCCTGGTACGGCACCGCGTGGCGGGCCAGGGCCCCGATCTGCCGGGCGATGTCGTCCGCCCCGGTGCCGGGGCCGGGCGTGGTGGTCCGGGACAGGTGCAGGATCATGCCCGCGGCTCCGCGGAAGAGACCGGGCTGGGCGTAGAAGGTCGCCTGGGCGGCCTGGACGATTCCGGTCCGCGCCTCCTCGAAGCGGTCGTCCGCCGCGTGCTCCAGCCAGTCGTCCAGCACCATCCCGATACCGACGCTGCCGGCGCCGAGATAGGGCATGGTCCGCCAGCCCTCGTCCACTTGGAGGGTGCCGAAGGCGCTCGTCACGCAGCGGTCCAGGTCCCGGTGCAGGAAGTGGGCGGCCCGCCGGAGCAGTTCGGGGTCGCCGGTGCGCTCGTACAGGCGCAGGTGGAGCAGGGCGATGCCGCTGTGGCCGTGGAGCAGCCCCGCCCGCTTCAGCCCGGCGGCGGCTTCGGACGCCAGGTCGGCGCAGCGCAGGGCGGCGCCGTGCAGGGCGCTCTCCCCGGTGGCCGTGCCGAGGGCGTCCAGGGCGAGCCCGATGCCGGCGAGGCCGCTGTGCAGGTCGGGCCCGGCGGACTGCCACGGCTGGTCGAGGAGGCGTTCCGCGAGGGCGGCCGCGCGGTCGCGGTGGTCGAGCCGGTCGTGGGTCCAGGCCAGCCCGGCGAGGCCGTCGTAGAAGCCCAGCGGAGTGCCGGAGGCCGGGTCCTTCGTCCGGTCCAGCAGCCATTCCTCGGCTTCGGGCCAGGGCGCGGCCCCCGTTTCGGCGAGCGCGTACAGGACGCCGGCGGCTCCGTGGCCGAAGGCGACTCCGCCGCCGGCGGTGGAGAACTGCGCCGGGTCCCCCGGAAGGAGCCGGTCCTCGCGGTCGGGGGTGGCCGCGGCGTGCAGGGCCGCCGTCATGGAGGCGCGGGCGGCCGGCCAGTCACCCGGATCGGCCGGCAGGTAGGGCCGGGCCGCAGCGGGTGACGCCCCACCGGGAACGGCCGCGGGTCCGGTTCCTGACCGGGCCGCGACGGGTCCGGCTCCGGTGCGGGTCCCCCCTTCGGCCGCGGAGCCGGACCCGCCGCCCCCCGCGGCCCCGGCGGAGGCGTGGGCGTCGGCGTCGGCGAGGATCTCCCGTACGGCCTCGTCGAGGAAGGACCGGGGCACGGGGAACTGCTCCGCCGCGACGTCCGCGAGGTGCGCGGCCTTCGCCCGGTCCAGCACGAGCAGGCTCGTCAGCGGCAGGAACAGGGCGAGGCGGAGACAGGCCAGGGCGTAGCGGTCGACGGCTAAGCCACGCCGGTCGGGCGGTGCCACGTACGCCGGGTTGGCGACCGTCTGGCGCAGGCCCTCGTCGACGTGCGCGGCGGCCTCGAAGTCGAGGAGGGCGACGGACGGTTCGCCCGTGTCCGGGTCCTCCGCGACCATGATGTTGAAGAGGTGGAGGTCGTTGAAGACGATGCCGCGGGAGTGGACGGCTTCCACGGCCTCGGTCACCCGTGCGTGGATCTTCAGGGCCCAGTCGGTGTACGCGGCGAGTTCGGCGGGAGCGGGATCGGCCTCGATCAGCGGATGACGGCGGGCGAAGTACGTGTTGAGCGGCCTGCCTTCGAGGTACTGGAGCGCGAGGAAGTGGTGGTCGCCGACGGTGAACGCGCCGCGCACGGAGGGGACGCAGTCCAGCCCGTCGAGCTGCTCCAGGGCCCGGCGTTCCCGGTGCAGCCGCGTCACGGCGTCCGCCCCGTCGGCGGCGAGCCCGGCGAACGGGCGGCCCTCCTTGAGGACGACCGGCTCGCCCGTACGCGTGTCACGTCCCGCGTAGACCCCGCCGCCGTTGGAGAAGTGCAGGGCCCGCTCCACGGTGTACGGGACGCCCTCCAGGGTGACGGCCGAGCGGCGCTCCAGGTGGGGCCGCAGGAAGTCGGGGAGTCCGGCCCAGGGGGGCGGCTGGAACACCGGCCCCCGTGCGTCCGGCACCAGGCGGCCGTCGGGCGCCTCGACGGCAGGGACCAGCTCGCCGTCGTCGTCGTAGCAGTGCCGCAGGGTGAAGCTGCCGTAGCGCAGGTGGACCGGGCCGTCGTTCCAGCGCAGGTCGCTGAGGACGTACGGGCCGGGCTCGCCGGCCAGCAGGGCGTCGAGGTCCTCGGCGATGCGCCGGCAGGCGTCCGTGTCGGCGGGGTAGACGGTGAGGAACTTCCCGCTCGCCGCGCGGTCCGCGTACTTGGCGTTGCGCAGGTGGAGCAGGTACCGGCTGGGCACGAACTTGAAGGCGACGCCCCGCTCCACGCAGTAGGCGCGGACCTTGCCGAGGACCGCCTCCGCGTTGTCCAGACCGGCCGAGACGTGGATCTTCCAGCCCTGGGAGGGCAGGCGCAGCCCGACGGGGCGCAGGGCGAGCCAGTCGCCGCTGCGGTGCGAGGTCCACCCTTCGGGTACGGGGGCCAGGGCGGCCGGGAAGCTCTCGCCGGCCCGCCGGTACGGCGCGTCGTAGAACCAGCGGTCGGCGTCGCAGAACGCCGCGTGCCCCTTGTTCACTCCTGCTCCCTCGGTCGGTGACGCGGTCCAAGGTGTCACGCCGCGAAGACCCGACGACAGTCGTGTTTGTCACCGGCTCGACGTGCAGAACGCACGGGTGGCGCGGGCTCGGAACGGGCCCGGCCCGGTGGCCCGCACCGCCACGGCGAGCGGCCTCCGCCTCCGGCGACTCCCGCCCCCACCGCATCGATCCGGTCACCCTGGCGGGCCCTCCGGCGCACCGGACGCCGCCGCCACCAGCGCGGGGTACGCCCGCAGGGCGTGCCCCCGGCCGGGCCGGCCGGGGCCGCACCCGGTGGGAGCTGTGCGAACCCCGGGCTCATCCGGAGCCCGCGCCACCTGTCCACAAGTCGACCGTCGATGTGCGCGCCACCTTCGCACCTGTCAAGCTCGACGGAGATCCAAGCCCACATGCAAGATGTGGTGCGACTTCCACCTTCGAATCGAAAGCGAGTGTTGTCATGCGTCCCCGCTTAGCCGCAGTCTCCGCCGCCACCCTCCTCTGCCTCGCCGGCGCCACGGGCGCGGCCGAGGCGGCGCCCGCGAGCCTGTACGCCCCGTCCGCCGTGGTCCTCACCGTCACCGAGGGGGACGACGCGGCCGCGGGCACCGTCCTGCGGGCGACCGTCCTCAGCTGCGCCTACACGGCCGAGGGCACGCACCCCGATCCGCGAGCGGCGTGCGACGCCCTCGACGCCACCGGCGGCGAGCTCAACCGCCTCGTGTCCGCCCCGGCTTCGGACCGGGCCTGCCCGCTGTACTACGACCCCGTCACCGTCACGGCCGACGGCGTCTGGCGCGGCAGCCGCCTCGCGTGGAAGCACACGTTCTCCAACGGCTGCGCCATGTCCGCGGCCCTGAACGGCAACCCGCTCTACGCGTTCTGACGCACGACGGGCCCGCTCTTCGAGGTACCGATGCCGGTGTCGGGCGCGAGGACCGTGGTCACGTTCCGCTCCGTTAGGATCTTCTCTCTGCGGTGCGCCGGCGGAGAACGGCGTCCGGTCGTACAGGCGGTTTTCGGGAGCAGTGAGTTGATCGGTCGTCAGAAAGAGCGGGCGGCCGTGGTCGAAGCCCTCGCGCCCAGCGCTCCCGTTGCCTCGCTGCTGCTGCTCGGGGAGCCCGGAGTCGGGAAGACCACGCTGCTCGACGCCGCGGCCGACGAGGCCGCGGCCGCCGGAACCCGGGTGCTGCGGGTGCGGGGGAACGCGGCGGAGAGCGAACTCGCCTTCGCCGGGCTGCACCAGCTGCTGCTGCCGGTGCTCGACGGCGCGCAGGGCCTGCCGGTGCGGCAGCGGGCCGCCCTGCTGAGCGCGTTCGGCCTGGGTGACGACCAGGCGCCGCCGGACCTGATGATGACGAGCCTGGCGGTGCTGACGCTCGCCTCGCAGCTCGCCTCCGCACACCGGCTGCTGATCGTGGCCGACGACGTCCAGTGGCTCGACCGCGGCAGCTGCCAGGTACTCGGCTTCCTCGCGCGGCGGCTGGCAGGCGAGCCCATCGGGCTGCTCGTCGCGGCCCGTGGCACCCGCCGCCCCGACTGGCTCGACCCGGCCGTCGCGGAACTCGTGGTCCCGGCCCTCCCGCCGGCCGACGCCGCGGAGCTCCTGAGCGCGCAGCCCTGGACCCTGACCGGCCCGGCCCGCCGCCGGGTGCTCGACACGGCGGCAGGCAACCCCCTCGCCCTCGTCGAACTCGCCCGGCAGGCGGCGAGCGACGGCGGCGTGCCCGTGACGGGCCGGCTCCCCGTCACCGACCTGCTGGAGCGCACCTTCGCCGACCAGGTGGGTGCGCTGCCCGCGGCGTCCCGCGAGGCGCTGCTGCTCGCGGCGGCTGCGGAGGGCGCCTCCCTGGCGGCCGTCATGGCCGCGCTGCCGGAGGGCACGGACGTAGAGGTCTGGCAGCCGGCGGAACAGGCGGGGCTGGTCCGCCTGCACGCGGACCGCATCGACTTCCGCCACCCGCTGATCCGGTCCGCCGTCTACGGCGCCGCCCCCTTCGCCGTACGGCGGCGCGCCCATCTGGCGCTGGCCGACGCGCTCACGGGCGACCCCGACCGGCGGGCCTGGCAGCTGTCCGCGGCGACGGTCGCCCCCGACGCGTCGGTGGCGGAGGCCCTGGAGGGCACGGCGATGCGGGCGGTGGCACGCGGCGCGATGGCGGAGGCGGTCGCGGGTCTTGAGCGGGCCGCGGAGCTGGGCACGGACCCGGCGGACCGGACGCGCCGCCTCGCGACGGCGGCGTATGCCTCGGTTCTGGCGGGCGACCTCGGGCAGGCCGAAGCGCTCGCCTCGCGGGCCCTCGAAGCCAACCGCGATCCGGCGGCCACGGGGTGGATCTCGGGGCTCAGCGGGCTCGTCGCCATGCTGACGATGCGCATGGACCGGGCCTTCGCGCTGGTCGACGCGGACGGGCTGATGCACCCCGCGGCGATCGGGGCCGGCGTGTCCACCATCGCGACCGGCATCGCCTACCACTCGGGCTCCCCCGCCCAGCGGGACCGGCTGCGGACCCTGCTGGAGCTGCGCGACGACCGGGCGGTCGCCGACCACCCGTTCCACCTGTGGGACCTCGGTGTGACCGATCCGTTCCGGCACGGGGCCGCGATACGCGACCGGCTGCCCGCCCTTGCCGCGGCACCCGGCCGGCTCCCCACCGAACTCCACACCCTCGGCGTGCTGGCGCTGGTGCTCGACGAGACCGAAACGGCGGTCAGCCTGCTCGGCGAGCTGGTGAACCCGCAGTGGGAGGACGCGGACGCCTTCCACGCTGGGATGACCGCCGCCGACCTGGCCTGGGCGAACCTGGACGGCGGCCGGTGGGCGGACGCCCGGCTCGGTGCCGAACGGCTCGCGGCCCGGTTCGCGGAGGGCGACCACACCCTCGGCTCGGTACGGGCGGCCGCGGTCCTGGCGACCCTGGACGCCCTCACCGGCGAGCCCGAGCGCGCACTGCGGCACGCGGCAGCGGCACTGGCGGTGACCGAACCGGCCGGCGTCCTGGGGACCGTCGTACGGGCCCGCCGCGCCGCGGGCCTGGCGGCCACCGCCCTCGGCGACCACGCCACCGCCCACCGGCACCTGCGCGCCCTCTTCGACGCCACGGGCGCCCCGCTGCACCCCCACCTGTCCTGCTACGCGGTCGCCGACCACGCCGCCGCGGCCGTCCTCACCGGCCGCGCCGACGAGGCCCGTACCGTGCTGGAGCGGGTGTCCTGCGAGGTCGGCGACGGAGCATCGGCGCGGCTGCGGCAGGCCATGAACCGGGCCGCCGCCCTGCTGGCCGGGCCGGAGGACGCCGACGGCCTGTTCGCCGCGGCCCTGGGCGACCCCACCGGACGGAGGTGGCCCTTCGAACGGGCCCAGGCCTGGCTGGACCGCGGCGAATGGCTGCGCCGGCAGCGCCGGATCGCCGAGGCCCGCGAGGCGTTGACGACGGCGCGGGAGATCTTCGACGGGCTGGGCGCCGTCCACTGGAGCGCACGGGCCGAAGCGGAGCTGCGGGCCGCCGGCGTCGCCGTCGAGTCGGCGCGGCACAGCGCCCTGCGGTCCCTCACGCCGCAGCGGCAGCGGATCGTCCGGCTCGCCGCCCAGGGGCTGACGAACCGCGAGATCGGGGAACGGCTGTTCCTGTCCCCCCGTACCGTGGGCACCCACCTCTACCAGGCATTCCCGGTGCTGGGCGTCACCTCCCGCAGCCAACTGCGCGACGTGGTGGAGCAGGACGCGGGGCCGGGCCGCTGACGGGGCCGGCGGCACCGGGCGCCGGCCCGGCGCCGGCGTGACGCGCACGAGGCAAGTCACCTGACGGATGGCACGGGCGCGCGGTGCTCCGAGAGTGGGAGCACATCCAGCACGCCCCGTCCTCCGGAGTCACGTTGTCCCTGGTCACCACCACCGCCGCCGTGTCCGCAACCGAGCGCACCGACTACTGGCACAGCCTGGTGTCCGGTACGTTCGTCCCGCTCGACGTCACCCTGCACGAGCCGGAGCCGACGGTCGGCACGATCGTCAGCGAGCAGGTCGGGCGCCTGCAGATCTCCGAGGTGGGGGCCGGCCCGCAGACCGTCGTCCGCAGCCCGCGCCGCATCGCGCAGGGCGGGGGACAGTTCGTCACCCTCACCCTCCAGCACGCCGGCACCGCGCGGCTCACCCAGCACGGGCGGCAGGCACTGGTCGTTCCGGGCACGTTCACGTGCTCGGACGCCGGCCGGCCGTACCGCCGGGAGCAGCCGGACCGCTTCCGGTTCACCGCGTTCCGCGTGCCCAAGGAGGACATCGGGGTCTCGGACGACGACCTCAGGTCCGTGACGGGGACCCTGTTCGACGGCCGGACCGGAACGGCCGGGGTGCTCGCCGGATACCTCGCCGGGCTGGCCGGACAGGCGTCCGGGCTGGACCCCGACACCGGCCACCGGCTCGCGCTGACCGCCGCGGACCTGCTCGCCGTGCTGGTCCGGGAGCGCCAGGGCCGGCCGGAACCGCAGGCGCCCGAGGCGGCAGCCGCCACGCTGGCCCGGGTGAAGGCGTACGCCCGCCGGCACCTGGCGGACCCGGGCCTGACACCGCAGCGGATCGCGGCGGCGCACCACGTTTCGGTGCGCTACCTGCACCGGCTCTTCGAGGCCGAGGGGACGTCCGTGCGACGGTGGGTCCAGCGGGAGCGGCTCGACCGGTGCCGGCGCGACCTGGCGTGCCGCGCGGGCGCCACGACGACGGTGTCGGCGGTCGCGCAGCGGTGGGGCTTCGTCAGCCCCTCCCACTTCAGCCGGGCCTTCCGCACCGCGTACGGGATGTCGCCCCGGGAGTGGCAGGCGGTGTCCCGGGCCGCCGCGGGCCCGGCCTGAGCGCGCCGCGGTGCCGGGCACAACCGGGGAAACGTCCCTCCCTGCGGCGGGTGCTCACAGGGTGCGGCGCACTCCGGCCTGCCGTTCCAGGTTGCGCAACTGGACGGCGAGGTCGCCCTCGACCGCGTGGTGGGCCGGGCCGCTGCGGCCGATCGGCAGGACCTCTTCGCTGCGCATGTCCTCCAGCATCAGGGCGAAGGCCGCGTAGCCCGCCGCGACGGCCACCACCAGGCCGAGCGCGCCCGCGGTACGGGTGAGCGCCTCGGCGCCGGTCAGCCCTCCGAGGCCGGTGGCGGCCCACCGGGGCAGCGAGGCGACGATGACGGCCCACAGCGCCCGTTTGGGGCGCGTGACGGCGGCCATGAGCGCCCCCAGGGCCAGGAAGGCCAGGTTGAACACGCCCAGCACCCGGGCCCCGCCGGCCGCGCCGGTGCCCGTCACCAGGGCGTACGCGAGCCAGCTGCCGGCGAAGACGCCCATCAGGGTGGCCGCGACGACGTCGCGTGCGGCGAAGGCGAGGATGCTCACCAGGAACTGCAGGGCGAACGCCGGCAGGACGCAGAGGGCCACGGCGCGGCGCTCCGCCGCGTCGAACACCCCCAGTTGCAGGCAGCCGGTCATGACGGAGGCGATGGCCACGGTGAAGAAGCCCAGCGGCATCGGGGAGGCCATCGGACGCAGGTTGATCCGGGTCATGGCGCGCAGGTCGGCTTCGAAGCGCCGCCCCGAACCGCTGCCGCCGTGCTCGCCGGCGGGTTCCGTACTCATCCGCGGGTCCTTTCCGGGTCAGTGCGCGAAGCAGGGGTCGACGGGGGCGGTTCCGGCCGGAGGGAGGGTGCCGCGGTCGGCGCGCCACCGGCGGTGTTCCTCGGACTCGGCGACCGCCTCGGCCATGGCGTCGGCCTGGCGGGCGCCGGCCGACCGGTAGCCACCGAAGCGGGATACGGGGCTCCACTCGGGGACGACCGGCGGCAGGGGCTCGTCGAGGCCCTCGTACTCGGCGGCGGCGTGGACGATCCGGCCCCCGACCACGGTGAGCACGGACTCGATGCCGGGGATGGCGGCCTCGGGGACCGTGAAGTAGTCGGCGGACAGCACGGCGAGGTCGGCGAGGAAGCCCTCGCGCAGCATGCCCTTGGTGCCGTCCTCGCCGGTCAGGCGGGCGCCTCCGCGGGTGTACAGCTCCAGTGCGGTCTGCCGGTCGAGGAGGTTCGCGGCCGGGTACAGGGGCGTGCCGCCCACGGTGCGTCCGGTGACCAGCCAGTGCAGCGAGACCCAGGGGTTGTACGAGGAGACGCGGGTGGCGTCGGTGCCGGCGGCGACGGTCAGCCCGCGGTCCAGCATGGCGCGGACGGGCGGGGTGCGGGAGGCGGCCCCGGCGCCGTACCGCTCCAGGAAGGCGGTGCCCTGGAAGGACATCCGGTTCTGTACGGACAGGGCGCCGCCGAGGGCGGCGATCCGGTCGAGGCTGTCGTCCGAGACGGTTTCGGCGTGGTCGAAGAGCCACCGGCCGCCGGCGGGGAAGAGCCCCTCGGCGGCGAGTTTCTCGAAGACGGCGAGGTCGCGGCGGATGGTCTCGTCGTAGGTGGCGTGCAGCCGGAAGCCCCAGCCGTGCTCGGCCAGGATGCGGACGGCCTGCTCGAACTCCGCCTCGTAGCCGGGGGCGAGTTCGGGGCGCGGTTCGGAGAAGTTCTCGAAGTCGGCGGCCGCCCAGGTGAGGTTCTCCCCGGCGCCGCCCAGCCGCAGCCACTCGTCGCCGTCGCCGGGCCGGACGGTCCGTGTCCAGCGGCGCAGGTCGGCGAGCTCCTGTCCGGCGGTCTGCGGGAAGAGGTGGTAGGTGATGCGCAGCGACAGCTCGCCGGAGCGGGCCAGGCCGACGACCGTGGCGTAGTCGTCGGGGAAGTTCTGGAACCCGCCGGCCGCGTCGACGGCCGAGGTGAGGCCGAAGCGGTTGAGCTCGCGCAGGAAGTGGCGGGTGGAGATCCGCTGTTCGTCGGGGTCCAGGGCGGGTGCCTTGGCGAGGGTGGAGTAGAGGAGCAGGGCGCTGGGCGCCGCGAGCAGCACCCCGGTCGGTTCGCCGTCGCGGCCGCGGACGATCTGGCCGCCGCGCGGGTCGGGGGTCCCCCGGTGGTAGCCGGCGGCTCGTACGGCGGCCCGGTTCATCAGGGCCGACTGGTACAGGTGCAGGACGAAGACGGGCGTGTCGGGCGCTGCCGCGTTGAGTTCGGCGACGGTCGGCATCCGGCGTTCGGCGAACTGTTCGGCGGTCCACCCTCCGACGACGCGGATCCACTGGCCCTTGGGAGTGCGGCCGGCCTGCTCGCGGAGCATCGCCAGGGCGGCGCGCAGGGTGGGCACGCCGTCCCAGCGCAGTTCCAGGACGTAGTTCAGGCCGCCGCGGATCACGTGCAGGTGGGAGTCGTTGAGCCCGGGGACGACCCGGCGGCCGAGGGCGTCGACGACCGTGGTCTGCGGTCCGGTGTGGGGGGCCAGGTCGTGGTCGTCGCCGAGGGCGAGGATCCGGCCGTCGCGGACGGCCAGCGCGGTCGCGGCGGGCCGGGCGGGGTCGCCGGTGTGGATCCTGGCGTTGCGCAGCAGGAGGTCGGCGGTGGCCGGGCCGCCGGTGCGGGCCGTCGGAACGATCCCGGCCACGGGCATGGCGGGGCCGGGGGTGCCCGGCGTCGTGGGCGGGTTCATGCGAGGGCCTCGCCGGGGGAGCGGACGGTGATCCGGGGTGCCGGAGCCGCGGGGTGCGCCACGGGGGGTTCCGGGAGGGCAACGGGGGCGAGCGGCATGGGGGCTCCTTGCTGCGCAGAGGGGCGGGGTCGGGTGGGTCGGCGGTCCGGCCGACAGCCGGTGCCGGGTGGGCGGGGCCGGCTCCGGGGGTGGGAGCCGGCCCCGCCGGTCAGGGCGTGACCGGTCAGTCCAGGAAGGACAGCAGGGCGGAGTTCACCTCGTCGGCGTGCGTCCACAGCAGGCCGTGCGGGCCACCGGGCACGATCGTCAGCTCGGCGCCGTCGATCAGCCGCGCGAGCGGGACCGCCGTGGCGTCGACGGGCAGGATGCGGTCGGCGTCGCCGTGGATGATCAGGGTCGGGACGTCGATCCGCGGCAGGTCCGCGCGGAAGTCGGTCAGCCAGGCCTGGACGCAGTCGAGGGTGCCCTTGGCGGAGGCGCCGACGGCGACGTTCCAACTGGCCTGGACGGCCTGCTCGCTGATGCGGTCGCGCAGGACGTCGGTGTTGTAGAAGTCCGCGAGGAACGAGGTCATGAACGCGAACCGGTCGGCGGTGATGGCCTCCTCGATCCCCTTGAAGACGCTTCCGTCGACGCCTCCGGGGTTGTCGTCGGTCTTGAGCAGGAACGGCGGGACCACGCCGATCACGACGGCCTTCGCGACGCGCTGGGAGCCGTAGGTGCCGAGGTAGCGGGTGACCTCGCCGCTGCCCATCGAGAAGCCGACGAGCACGGCGTCGCGCAGGTCCAGGGTGGTCAGGACGGCGTTCAGGTCGGCGGCGAACGTGTCGTAGTCGTACCCGTCCGCCGGCTGGTCGGAGCGGCCGAAGCCGCGCCGGTCGTACGTGATGACGCGGTTGCCGGCGGCGAGCAGCGCGGCCGTCTGCTTCTCCCAGGAGGCGCCGTTGAGGGGCCAGCCGTGGATCAGCACCACGGGCCGGCCGGTGCCGTGGTCCTCGTAGTGGAGGCGGACCGGGGCGGAGGTGCCTTCGGCGACGTCGATGTAGGGCATGGGTGTTCCTTCGGTACGGGTCCGGCCTCCGCCACGACGGGGAAGGAGGAACGGACGGTGGGTGGTGGGTGCGGCGGGCGGGGTACGCCGGCCGGCTCCGCCGGCGGCCCTAGGAGGCGGGCCGGTGCAGGACGAGTCGGGCGAGGAGGCCGCTGCCGATGCCGGCGGCGAGCACGGGGACCGTCCACCACAGCGGGTAGGGGGTGAGGCCGATCAGCCGGTCCAGCGACCAGGCACCGGGTCCGGTCGCAACCAGCGCGGCGGCGCTGACGATCAGGACCAGCGGGTACTCGTAGCCGTCGTCCTGGACCCACAGGCCGTGGGGCAGCTTCACGGTGAGGGCGACGGTCATGACCCCGATGGCCCCGGTCGCGGCGAGGGGCGTCAGGAGGCCGGCGGCCAGCAGCAGCCCCGAGCCGATCTGCCCGGCGCCCGCCGCGAGCGCGGTGAGGACGCCGCCGCGGAAGCCGTCGGCGCGGAACTCCTCGGCGCCGGCCGCCAGACCCCGGCCGCCGAGGTGCGCGCTGACCTTCTGCACTCCGTGGCCGGCGATCAGCAGCCCGACGAGCAGACGCAGGACGAGGAGGCCGGTGTCCACGGGGATCAGCCGGCGGCGTGCGCGCCGAGGATGCTCTGCGCGTACACGACCCCGAGGCCGTACGCACCCGCGTGCTCCTTGACGACCTCCATCACGGCGCCGTACGTCTCCTGCCGGGCCCAGTCGCGCTGGAGCTCCAGCAGCACCTGCACCCAGGTCACCGGAACGGCCCCGGCGGCCGTCATCCGGGCGACGGCGTGCTCGTGGGCGGCGGGGGTGACGCCGCCGGAGGCGTCGGTCACCACGTAGACCTCGTAGCCCTGCGCCAGCGCGGACAGCGCGGGCAGGACCAGGCAGACCTCCGTCCACAGCCCGGAGAGGACGATCTTCCGGCGGCCGGTGGCCCTGACCGCCTCGACCAGGGCCTCGTCCTCCCAGGCGTTCATGCTGGTGCGGTCGACGGGCTTGTGGTCGGGGAACACGGCGGCGAGCTGGGGCAGCAGGGGGCCGGAGAAGGACTCGGCCGCCACGGTGGTCAGGACGGTCGGCACGTCGAAGGCCCGGGCCGCCTTGGCCAGGCCCACGGTGCTGTTGATGATGGCGGCGCGGTCGCCGCTGCCGGTGCCGAAGAACATCTGCGGCTGGTGGTCGACGAAGACCATGACGGCGTTGTCAGGGGTGAGGAGGTCTGCGCTCGGGGCGGCCTGTACCTGGGTGACGTCGAACACGGGGGTCCCTTCTGGCGGGTGTGGATGCCGGATGCGCGCCGACGGCGGTCGGTCCCGCCCGGCTCGGCACACCCCGACGCTATGACCCTTTCCGCGCCCCGAGTTGACCCTCCGTGCCCGGTGCCTGGCCCGGGAGCGCACGGCCCCGCACAGGCCTGTGCCCGCGGCCGCGCCCCGGACTGCGCGCACGGGCAGCCCCCGGAGACTCCCTCATCCCGGCGTGGCTCCGCCGGTCGGCAAGACCGCGGAGCCGGCCGGGGATCAGGTCACGCCGAGGGCGTGGCCGCGGGGTGCGGCGAGTCCAGCGCGGCCAGTGCCTGCGCCGCCTCCCGGAGGGTCTGGTCGGGGTGCAGGACGCCTTCGGGCACCGGGGTGCCCAGCCGCTCCTCCAGGAGGAGGCCGAGTTCGACGAGGGCGAGGGAGTCGACGGCCGACTGTCCGAGGGGGGTGTGGGCGTCGGCGCTGCCGGGCGGGGTGTCGAACCTGGTCACCAGGGTGTCGATGAGAACGGCCAGGACGGCATCGGACATGGGGGAGCCTTTCGGGGAGGGGTGCTTGCGCTGCACGAGGCTGCGGTGCGGGGACGGGGAGTTCTCAGAGCCGAGGCAGGTCCGGCCAGGTGAGTGCGGCGGCGCCCCAGGTGGCTCCGCCGCCGAACGCGGTCAGGACGACGCGTTGGCCCTTCCGGAGCCGGCCCGTGTCGTGGCCGTGGGCCATGGCCAGGGGGATCGAGGCCGCGGCGGTGTTTCCGACACGGTCGATGTTGACCAGTGCGCGCTGCGCGGGCAGGCCGAGCCGCTCGGTGACGGCGTGCAGGATGCGGTTGTTGGCCTGGTGGCCGATGAGGTGGTCGATGTCCGCGACGCTCCAGCCGAGTTCGTCCAGCACGTTGCGCGTGGACTGCGTCATGTGCCGTACCGCCGCCCCGAACACCTGGGGACCCTGCATCCGGAAATACGGATCGTCCGGGCCGGCGTCGCCGTGGTCGGGTCCCGCGGCGCGCCCGCGCACGGTGATGAGGTCGGCCATGGTCCCGTCGCTGCCGAGGTGCACGGATTCCAAGGATCCCGGCTCGCCGGGTTCACCGGCCCGCAGCAGCACCGCGCCGGCGCCGTCTCCGAAGATGACGCCGGTGGTGCGGTCGGACGGGTCGAGGAGGGTGCTGAACGTCTCCGCACCGATCACGAGGGCCCGGCGGGCGGCCCCTGCCTGGACGGCCGTCGCCGCGGTGTGCAGTGCGTAGAGGAACCCGGTGCACACGGCCGAGACGTCGTAGGCGGCCACGCCCGTCAGCCCGAGCTTCGTGGCGACGGTGGGCGCGGTGGCCGGGCACGGCCGGTCCGGGGTGGTGGTGGCGACGACGACCAGGTCCGCCTGCTCCTCGCCGGCGTTCTCCAGGGCACGGCGCCCTGCCCGGGCCGCCAGGTCGCTGGTGGTCGTACCCGGGTCCACGTGGTGGCGCCGGGCGATGCCCGTACGGGCTCGGATCCATTCGTCGGTGGTGTCGAAACGCAGCGCCAGGTCGTGGTTGGTGACGACGCGCGGCGGGAGGTGTCCTGCGACGGCGGCGACGACCGCGGTCCGAATCATGGGGCGGGAAGCCTTCGCGTGGTGGGTGAACGGGGGAAGTGGTGGGCGAACGGGGGAAGAGGACGCCGGGCGGCCGGTGGCACGCCCGCGAGGGGTCAGGGCTGGCGCAGGACGAGGGTCGCCCAGTGGAACCCCGCCCCGATTCCGGAGACGACGAAGGTGTGCCCGGGGCGGAGCCCGCCCGTGCTGATGACCCGGTGCAGGGCGGTGAGCACGCCTGCCGATCCCGTGTTGCCGAGTTCGTCCAGCGTGACCGGCATGCGGGAGGCGGGGATGCCGAGCCGCTGCTGCGCGGCCTTCAGGATGTTGAGGTTGGCCTGGTGGAGGAAGTAGTGGTCGATGTCCTGCGGGGTCATGCCCGCGCGGCCGACGGCGTGGGAGATGCTTTCCGGCAGCCGGGTGGTGGCGGTGTCCCAGACCGCGCGGCCGTCCATGGCGACGTAGTGGCCGCCGGAGGAGACGCTGTCGGCGCTGGTGGGCCGACGGGACCCGCCGGCGGGGACCTGGACGGCGTAGGACAGCTCGGATCCGATGTCGTACGCGAGGAGTCCGGCCCCCTCGGTCCCGGTGCTGCTGAGGACCACGGCCGCGGCCGCGTCGCCGAAGAACACGCCGGCGGTACGGTCGGCGGGGCTGATGATGCGCGAGGCACAGTCGGCTCCGACGACCAGCACCTGCCGGAAGCACGGGTTCTGGAGCAGGTGGGCGGCCAGGAACAGGGCCTGGACGCCCGACGCGCAGGCGGCCTGGGACACGTCCAGGGCGACCGCCCGTGCCGCCCCGAGGGCGTCCTTGAGGATCACGGAGGTGGAGGGCATCGGCTGGTCCTGGGTGTAGCTGGCCACGATGACGGCGTCCAGGTCCCGCGCGTCGGTGCCCGAGGCGCGCAGGGCCGGGAGGGCCGCGGCGCGACACATGTCGGAGGTCGCGAGGTCCGGCGCGAGCCGCCGCCGCTCACGGATGCCGGTGCGGGAGGTGATCCAGTCGCCGTCGCGATGGGTGACCCGGGTGATCTCCTCGTTCGTGACGACGGTCGGCGGGACGTGGATTCCGCTTCCCGTGAGGGCGAAGGACCCCGACGGACCGGTTCCGGTGTGGGAGGCGAGGGGCAGCAGGCGGGTGCTCATGCCAGAACGCTCCGCTCCGCCGAGGTCAGAACGGCGAGGTCGGCGTAGAAGCGGCCCGAGGGGCGCGGCAGCCCCAGCAGGATGCGCCGGGCCGCCTCCGCGGTGAGCGCGCCGCCCAGCGCGACCCCGGACGCCAGTTGGGGCCAGCTGCTCAACGTCGTCCCCAGGCGGGCGATCGAAGCCTCCAGCTCCGCGCTGATGCCCTCCCGGTCGACCATGGCGAGGATCACGTCGACCTTCTCCTGTGCCGAAAGGTCCTTGAGATCCTCGGAGGTGGTGTCGCCGAGGATCCCGTGCAGGAGCGGACGTTCCGGTTCCAGGTCGAAGCGCTCCACGTCCAGCAGGCCCCGGTCGTTGGCGTCCATGACCACGGGGACGCGCAGCTGCCGTGCCCACTCCCGGGCCGCGAGCTTGACCTGGGGGTCGTCGCACTCCTCCACGAGCAGGTCGATGCTCCCGTGACCGCCGGTGAAGAACTCCGCCATCGACGCGCCGTCGAGGCCGCGGGGAAAGATCTCGATGTCGAGCCAGGGGTCGATCTCCGCCATCTGCCGGGCGGCGATCACGCACTTGTTGAGGCCCAGGTGGTGCACCCCGGCCCGGAGCCGGTTCAGGTTGGAGACGCTGAGCGCGTCGAAGTCCGCCAGCTTGTACGCGCCGGCGATGCCTTCCATGGCGAAGGTGAGCGCGGCACTGCTGCCCACCGACAGACCGATGATGCCGACCCGGCGTTCCAGCAGATGCCGCTGCTGGGGTCGTTCGATGCGGCCGCGGTTGCGGTCGGTGCGGACCAGCCGGAACTCGTCCCGGGGGAGCAGGTGGACGAGGCGTCCGGACCAGGGGTACCACACCCAGGTCCCGTACTCCCGGAGCGACCGTCCCGCCAGCTGCCCGGCGACGGCCCGCTCCACGGCCTCCGGGGACCGGCGCAGTGCGGGCTCCCGACAGGTGACCAGCTCCACCAGCTGCTCCGCGACGGTGTCCGCCACCTCCCGCACGGTGCCTGAGGCGAGCAGGGCCTCGAAGGCCGCGGCGTCCGCGGGCTGCTGCAGGTCGAACAGGCCGGGCCGCCAGCGGGGCTCGTCCCCGTTCACCTCCGTGACCGCCGGTGTGACCGCCCGCGAGGCCACCGGCGGGGCCGCCGGACGGGCGCCGGGACCGGAACCGGCCTCGTACGGCCGGCCTGCCTCGATGTCCGACACGGGCCTCACCAGCCGGGGGAAGTCCTCTTCCAGGTCGGCGACGAGGTCCTCGTACGCGCCGCAACCGCCTGTGGACCGGTACATCATCACCACGACGTCCTCCGTGTACCGTTCCACGTACCGGCGGGTGCCCGCGACGTGCCGGAAGCCGAACCGCGCGTGGAAGAGGTCCTGTCCGTCCGCGGTGCCGGACGTGCCCACCATGGCCTTGGCCCCCAGGTGGCGGGCCGCCGCGATGGCCACCGCGTTGAGGTGCACGCCGAGACCGAGCTTGCGCGCCCTGTGCTCCACGACCAGACGGCTGTGCTCGAACGTTTCTGCCGTGCTGAGGCCCTGCGACAGCAGGAGGTCCTGGTACGGGTCCTCGCCCAGGAAGGAACGGGTCTGGAACAGCTCACCCGTCTCGGGCGTGCACAGCCGGACGTAGCCCAGTGGCGGGCCGCCCGCCTGCCGCCTGGCCACGAAGTGCCATGCTCCGTAGTCCAGTTCCTGGTCGTCGGCGTAGACGCCGTGGTCCTTCCGGAACTCCGGCCGCCGCCCGTGGTCGAAGAGGATGCGCGCCCGCAGGTGCCGGACGTGCTCGGCCACGGCTTCGCAGCCGGCCCCGCGTTCCAGGTGAAAGGCGGTCACCAGCCATCGGGTGTCGGTCGGAACCGTCTCAGTAGGCACGAGGGCGTCTCCCATCATCAGCTCACCATCGGAACTGACTACTCCGTTGCTCGTCGGCCTGCTGAACGATCAAGAACAGGCGCCGTCACGGCGCTGGTAATCGCACTGGAGTCCGCGCACCGCCCTTCCGGGTGGCGATGTCGCCGGGGGCGCACGCCGGAGTGTTCTGGGGTGCGTGCAGCGAACGGCGTTCGGGAGGTGCGGATTTGCCCGAGCCGCCTCGCCTCCTCCTGCCCCCGTCCGGTACCCGGCGCGCGCCGAGGGAATGCGCGCCCGTGGAATCCACCGGCGCGAACCGACCGTCGTCCCCGCGCCCCTGCACCGGTCCGGTGACCGCACCCCGAACCACCGGGGCGCCACCCTGAGGAGTGGACTCCCCGCCCGCGCATACGCCGAACGGGTGGCTGGGGCGGGTGGTCCACCTCGTGCCCTCTGCCACAGTTCGCCCCATCTCCCATGTCCGGGACCCCGGGTTCCCCCGGCCCCGGAGCCGTTCACCCGAGGAAGGACCCCTGATGTCCGACGTCCTGTACGAGAAGTGCGACCGGCTGTTCGCCCTCTACGACACCGACGGCAGCGGCCGTCTCAACCACGAGGACGTGGCGCTGATGGTCGACAGGATCCTGCAGGGCAGCGCGGTGCCCGCCCAGTCGCCCAAGGCCCTCTCCCTGCGGGCGGAGTACGGCGCCTGGTGGAGGACCCTCCTCGACCACGCCGACACCGACGGCGACGGGACCGTCACCTCGGAAGAGTTCCGCACCGCGATGACGAGCCTGGTGCATGCGCCCGCGGTGGAGGCCGCCGCCCGGTCCGCCGTCGAGGCGGCCTTCAGCGCCATGGACCACGATGACGACGGTGAGATCCCCACTGCCGTGCTGATCGGCATGTTCACGCGCGCAGGGCTTGCCGCACCCGACGCCGCCGAGGCCGCGAACGCCTTCGATCTCGACGGCGACGGCACCATCACCCGCCAGGAGTACACCGCCGCCTGGCTGGAGTTCTTCACCACCGAGGACCGCAACGCCCCGGCGAGCCGGATCCTCGGCAGGCTCGCCTGACCCCGTGGGAAGGCCACGCTGACTGCGGGAGACGGCGGGCAAGTTGCCGCACGAGGCACTCGCCTCATGGCTCCGACGAAGCCCACCGGCGGAAGGGGCGGGCTGGCGTGCCGGTGACCCGTGGCACCGTGTCCCGCACCGCGAGCGGTTCGCCCCTGCGTTCTCCGCCGGTCACCCCGTCCGCGGCAGTCCCGGCACGTACACCGGACGGTGCAGCCGGCCGGGCGATGACACCGGCCGGTGTACGACAGGGTGTCCCCGTCGCGACGACGCGGCCGCCCCCCCCCCGCCCCCTCCGTAGGTTCTGGATCCTGTGCCGGCTTCCGCCCATGACGATCAAGGTGCTCCTCGCCGACGACCAGGCTCTGGTACGGGCCGGATTCAGCAGCCTCCTCGCCCGTGCCGAGGACATCCGGGTCGTCGGCGAGGCGGGCACGGGCGACGAGGCGGTCCGTGCGGCCCGCGCCGTCCGGCCCGACGTCGTCCTCATGGACATCCGCATGCCCGGCATGGACGGCCTCACCGCCACCCGGGCGATCGTCGGGAACCCCGAACTGGCGGATTGCCGGGTCGTCGTCCTGACCACCTTCGAGACCGACGAGTACGTCTTCGCGGCACTCGGCGCGGGCGCGAGCGGGTTCCTCACCAAGGAGACCGAACCGGACGACCTCCGCCAGGCCGTCCGGGTGGTGGCGGCCGGCGACGCGCTGCTGTCACCGGGCGCAACCCGACGGGTGATCGAGCAGTTCGCACACCGCCCGGCACCTCCCACCGACACCGCGGAACAACTCGCCGTACTCACCGCGCGCGAACTCGAAGTGACCCGCCTGATCGCGACCGGGCTGTCCAACGAACAGATCGCCTCGCCGCACGCCGGGACGGGCTGGGGGCATTCTCCAGCCCCGCTCGGACCACCTGCGTCGCGAGCCGGCGCGCGGCGGGTGCGCCGAGGGGAAGCCCCCGCCGCGCGTCTACGTGCCCGCGGCGGAGCCGCCCTCGTCGCCGAGGGCGGCCAGGACCCGGTCAGGGGTGAGGGGCAGCTCGCGCAGCCGCCGGCCGGTCGCCCGGCTCACGGCGTTGCCGATGGCCGCCGCGGCGCCGACGGTGCCGATCTCACCGATGCCCTTGCTCCCCATCGGGTTGAGGTGCTTGTCGTGCTCGTCGATCCAGTGGGCCTCGATGGCGACGGGGACGTCGGCGTTGACCGGTACGTGGTAGGCGGCCAGGTCGCGTTCCGCGAAGTCACCGAAGGCAGGGTCCAGGCCGCTGTGTTCGGTCAGGGCCATGCCCAGCCCCATCACCATGCCCCCGATGAACTGCGAGCGGGCCGTGTGCGGGTTGAGGACACGGCCGGCGGCGAAGACCCCCAGCATCCGGCGCACCCGTACCTCGCCGGTGACCGTGTCGGCCTGCACCTCGGCGAAGTGGGCCCCGAACGCGTGGCGCGCGTACGGGGACCTCTGCTTCGCCGACTGGGTGGTGTCCGCGGACGCGGAGAGCCCCGCGTCGGGCAGGGGCCCGTGGTGGCGGGCCAGCAGCTCGGTCAGGGCGGTGCACGCGTCGTGCACCGCCCAGCCCCAGGACGCCGTCCCGGTGGAGCCGCCGGCCACGGGGCCGGGCGGCAGCGCGCTGTTGCCGAGCGACAGCGAGACGCTGTCGAGCGGGACCCCCAGCGCGTCGGCGGCGATCTGGGCGAGGACCGTACGGGCGCCGGTGCCGATGTCCGTGGCGTTGACCTCGACGAGGTGGCTCCCGTCGGGCCGGGCGTGGGCCCGGGCGCCGGCCGGAGCGATGTACACGGGGTAGGTGGCCGCCGCCATGCCGCTGCCGATGAGGAGCGGGCCCTCCCGCCGGGGCGGCCGGCTGCCGGCCCAGCCGAAGCGGTCGGCGCCCTCGCGCAGGCATTCCACGAGGTGGCGGCTGCTGAAGGGGCGGCCGCTGTCGGGCTCGGTGGCGGGGTCGTTGCGTACGCGCAGCTCGACGGGGTCCATGCCGAGCGCGTCGGCCAGCTCGTCCATGGCCGACTCCAGCGCGTACATGCCGGGCGTCTCGCCGGGGGCGCGCATCCAGGAGGGGGTGGGCACGTCGAGCGCGGTGACGCGGTGCGTGGTGCGGCTGTCCCGGACCGCGTACATCACCCGCCCCGGTACGGCGGCCTGCTCGACGAACTCGCGCACCCGTGAGGTGTGCGTCGTGACCTCGTGGCCGAGGGAGGTGAGCGTGCCGTCGGCGCGGGCGCCGAGCCGGACGCGGTGCAGGGTGGGCGCGCGGTGCCCGACGGTGGCCGCCATGTGCTGCCGGGGCAGGGCCACGGTGACGGGGCGTCCGCAGTGCCGGCTGGCCATGACGGCGAGGACGACGTGGGGACGCGGCGTGCCCTTCGAGCCGAAGCCGCCGCCCACGTGCTCGGCCAGCACCGTGACCCGGTCCTCGGGCAGCCGGAACAGCCCGGCCAGGACGGCGCGCACCACCGTGGTGCCCTGGCAGGAGTCGTGGACGGTGAGGTGGCCGCGCCCGGCGTCCCAGTCGGCGGTGCCGGCGTGTGGCTCCATCGGGTGGTTGTGCAGCGGCGGCACCGCGTAGCGGACGTCGATCCGTACGGGCGCGGCGGCGAACGCCGCGTCCGGGTCGCCCTGTTCGCGGTGCGCGGGGTAGCCGCCGTTGGCCTTCTCCGGGGTGTACAGGCCGGGGTGGCCCTCGTGCAGTACGACGTCGTGCGGCTCCGCCTCGTAGGTGACGCGCACCGCGTCGGCGGCGGCGCGGGCCCCCTCCAGCGTGTCGGCGACGGCCAGCGCCACGTACCAGCCGCGGTGCGGTACCCGCAGGTCCTGGAGCAGCTGGAGGGTGGGGTCGTCGGACGGGCCCAGGCGCGGTGCGTCGTACGGGGTGAGGACGCCCAGGACGCCGGGCAGGGCCAGCGCGGCGGCGGTGTCGACGGCGGTGACCCGGCCGCGGGCGACCGTCGCGGGCACCGGCCAGGCGAAGGCCCGCCGCGGCAGGTGCCGCTCGGCGGCGTACAGCGCGGTGCCGGTCACCTTCTCCCGGCCTTCGAGCCGTGGGACGGGGGTGCCGAGCAGGGCCTCGGAGGCGGTGCCGAGGGTGGCGGAGGCGGAACTCATCGTGGGTCCTGGGGTCCTGTCCTGTGGTCGGTGGAACCGGGATGCGTACCGGCCAGCGTGGCGATGGCGTCGCAGGCGAGGTTGCGGGCGAGGGGGATCTTGTACGCGTTGTCGCGCAGCGGCTCCGCCCGGGCGAGCTCGGCGTCGACCGCCGCGCGCACGGCGTCGGGACGCGGCTCGGCGCCGGTCAGCCGTGCCTCGGCCGTGGTGGCCCGCCAGGGCCGGTGGGCGAGGCCGCCGAAGGCCAGGGAGATCCGGCGCACGAGGCCCGCGTCGCGGTCGAGGTCCAGTACGACGGCGACCGAGGCGAGCGCGAAGGCGTACGAGGCGCGTTCGCGGGCCTTGCGGTAGGAGGAGACGGCGCCCGGCGCCGGGGCCGGCAGCAGTACCGCCGTGACGATCTCTCCCGGACGGATGACGGTGTCCTGCTCGGGGCGGTCGCCAGGCAGCCGGTGGAACTCGGCGGCCGCGACCGTACGGGTGGTGTCGGGTCCCCCGTACAGCTCGACGCCGGCGTCCAGCGCGGCGAGGGCCACGGCCATGTCGGAGGGGTGGGTGGCGATGCAGTGCTCGGAGTGGCCGAGGACGGCGTGGTCGCGGTGGACGCCGTCCCGGGCTCCGCACCCGCTGCCCGGTTCGCGCTTGTTGCACGGCTTGGAGAGGTCCTGGAAGTAGGCGCAGCGGGTGCGCTGGAGCAGGTTGCCGCCGGTGGTCGCGACGTTGCGGAGCTGGCCGGAGGCGCCGGCGAGCAGCGCCTGCCCGAGCAGCGGGAAGCGGGAGCGCACCCGGGGGTCGGCGGCCAGGTCGCTGTTGCGGACCGTGGCGCCCACGCGCAGGCCCCCGTCGGGGAGGTCGGTGATCTCGTCCAGGGGAAGCCGGGAGACGTCGATCAGGGCGGTGGGGGACTCGACGCCCAGTTTCATCAGGTCCACCAGGTTGGTGCCGCCGGCCAGGTAGCGGGAACCGGGGTGCGCGGCGTGGGCTTCGGCGGCCTCGCGGAGACTGGTGGCGCGTACGTACGCGAAGGGCTTCACACGATCACGTCCGCATCCGCACCGGTCCTGAGGGCCGCGGCATCGGCGGCGGCCCCGGCGACGGCCCGGACGATCGCCGGGTAGGCACCGCAGCGGCACAGGTTGCCGCTGAGCCGCTCCTGGATCTCCTGCGCGGTCAGCGCGGCGGCCCCTGCCCGGGCACCGGCGGCGGTGACGCGCGACGGGTCGCCGGCGGCGGCTTCGCGCAGGGCGCCGACGGCGGAGCAGAGCTGGCCGGGGGTGCAGTAGCCGCACTGGAAGGCGTCCTGCTCGATGAAGGCGCGCTGGAGCGGGTGCAGGGCGCCGTCGGGCCCCGCGAGGCCCTCCACGGTCGTGACCGCGCACCCGTCGAGGGTGACGGCGAACAGCAGACAGCTGTTGGCGCGCCGGCCGTCCACGAGGACGGTGCACGCACCGCACTGCCCGTGGTCGCACCCCTTCTTGGCGCCGGTCAGGTCCAGGTGCTCGCGCAGGGCGTCCAGCAGCGTGACGCGGTGGTCGAGGTCGAGGTCGTGAAGGGTCCCGTTGACGCGGACGCTCACGGGGGAGCGGGTCTCGCCTGCGGCCCCTTGCCCCGGCGTGCCGTGCGCCGGCCGGGGCGGCGGTTCGGATGGGTGTGCCACGACGAGCTCCCTGTCGTCCACGGGGGGAGGGTCGTCCGCCCCTGCCCAGCCTCGGCCCTCTCACACCCAACCGCGCCGCACACCTCCGGCACCCCGCCCCGTCCTCCCCCGTACGGCCGACGCGCGCGGGCGAACGCCGCAGCCGACGCGGGCTGCGGCGCGAGGCCGCCCCGTGCGGCTGCGCCCGTCGCGCGGTCACACCGTCCCCCAGGGCGAACGGCACGCAACCTCCCGGCGGCGCAACCGGATGACCCATCCGCTTCTGCTATCGTCATCACCAAGCGGATGACCTATCCGATTTATCGGGCTGGAGGAACGCATGAGGAAGACGGCTGTGGTCACGGCAGGGACCGCCGGCATCGGCCTGGAGACGGCTCTGGGACTGGCTGCCGCCGGATTCTCGGTCACCGTCGTCGGGCGCAGTGCCGACCGAGGCGCCCGGGCGGTCGACCGGATCAACGCGGTGGACCCGGCGCGCCCCGCCCGGTTCCTGCCCGCCGACCTCGGCTCGCTCGACGGCGTGCGCGCGCTCGCCGGCCGGATCGCCGGCGACCACGCCGCCTCCGGCGAACCGCTGACCGTGCTGGTGAACAACGTCGGGGCGATGTTCGCGGAGCGGCAGGAGCTGGGCGGCGTGGAGGCGTCGTTCGTCGTCAACCACCTTTCGCCGTACCTGCTGACGGAACTCCTGCTGCCCACGCTCACAGCCGGTGCGCCGAGCAGGATCGTGAACGTGACCTCGGGTGCGGTGGGTGTCGCCAAGCGGGTGTTCGACGCCGTCGAGCCGCCCGGCGGCTACTACGGCTTCCACTGGTACGGCCGCGCCAAGCTCGCGAACCTCGCCTACACGCTCGACCTGGCGTCACGGCTCGACGGCACCGGCGTCTCGGTCTTCGCCGCCGACCCCGGAGGCGCCGCGACCGACATGACGAACGGCACCCTGACCGACCCGAAGATCGTCTCACCGGCCCTGCGGCTGCTGTGGCCGCTGGTGCGCCGCAGGTTTGAACGCTCCACCGCGGGCCCGGCATCCGAGGCCGCCAAGTCCTCCATCGTCGCCGCCACCGACGAGTCCCTGACGGGCCGGACCGGCATCCTCATCGACGCCACGGCACGCCCGGCGGCGCCACTCCGGACGGCCACGGACCCCCGCGTCGCCGACGCCGTACGCCGACTCAGCCGGCAGCACGCACCCCTGCCGGCGCCCTGACCCGCCAGGCCGGCGCGGCACGGGCGGCCCGGCGCGGCACGGGCGGCGGGGCCATCCGGATGAGCGATCCGATTAGCATGCCCCCATGACCACGACACCACTGCGCAAGGACGCGGCCCGCAACTGGGGCCGGATCGTGGCCGTCGCCCGCGAGCTGGTCGACCAGGGCACGCCGTTGCAGCTCAACGACGTCGCCCGCCGCGCCGGACTCGGAGTCGGCACCGTCTACCGCCACTTCGCCACGCCCGAGGCGCTCCTGGAGGCCGTCGCCACCCCCAGCCTGGAGAGCCTGACCGCCCACGGCAGGCAGGCGCTGGCCGACACCGACGCCTGGCGGGCCCTGGAGAGCTTCCTGACCCGCACCGTCGAGGCGCAGGTCACCGACGCCTCCCTGGCGCCGGTCGCCGCCGCTTCGGACGACGCCCTGCCGCGCACCACGGAACTCAAGGCGTCCCTGTGGTCGACGGGCACCACCCTCCTCGACCGAGCCCGCGCGGCCGGGGCGGTCCGCCCCGACCTGGCCGCGGCCGACCTGGTCCCGCTCATGTGCGGCATCGCCTACGCCGTGGACGTACACGGCAGCGCTCCGGCAGACCGCATCCCCACCGCACACCGCTACCTGGCCACCTTGCTCGGCGGCCTGCGAGCCACCCCGACGACGGCGTGAGAACCCCTCCACCGCATTCCGGGACAACCCTCGCCCTGCCACAACCTCAACCCCGCCGCACCGGGGGAGGAGACGGGAGTTCGGCGACCTTCCCCCGGCCGGGGACATCCCAGTCCGACGTGCGCGGCGCGGTGGCCCTCCTGCACGAAGGGGGTGCGGCAGCGGCAGACGAAGCCCAGCGGCAGCCGGGGCCGGGCACCGGCTAGGGCTTCAGGGCCCCGGCCTGTACTGACTTCAGCCGGTCGTGGGCCATGCGGGCTCGGGTGAGTGCCTCGTTCTCGTCGGCTTTGGAGTCGCTCAGGAACTCATAGGTGAGCTGCATGATGGCGTTGCCCTCGCGGATCGCGATGACGATGGTCCGTGAGGAGTCCTTGGGGTAGGCGCGGGCGGTGCTTTCGTCGCCGAGCTTCGGGAACCCCAGATCTGTGGGGGTGCCGTACGGCCTGTCGAAGGGGACGTCCTGCTCCTTGAGGATCGGCAGCCGGGGAAGCGCGGCGCTGGCCGTCGCTTCCGATGGGCAGGCGTTGATGAGGAACCGTGCGAGTTTGTAGTCCTTGCCCTCCACCCCTCCGTCCACCTCGTACAGGACGGACTTGGCGCTGCAGCCGTCCGGCTGGTACCTGGCCTCGGTGCGGGAGAACAGCGCCCAGTTCCCGGGCACGTCGTCCGGCCGGGGCATTGCCAGTTCGGCCTCAGCGGCCGTGAGCACGTGCCCGCCACCTGTGCCGTCAGTGCTCTGGCCGGCACTGTCCGAGGGGTGCGTCTGCGCGGGGGGAGTCCTCCGATGAGAGCCGTCGTCCGTGACCACCAGCTGACGGGCGCCGTAGACAGCCAGCGCCAGCACCGCGACGGCCAGCATGATGACGACACCCGCCAGGGCCCGGCCTCCTGCGGTGTTGTTGATGGTGAGGGGACCCAGCGAGATGGGACTGCGCGAGATGCGGCTGCCCGTGATCACCACCGTGTCCCGGTAGGACCTGGTCGAGGTGTCCAAGAGCATGGTGAGCCGGCTGTGCAGGTCCGGGTCGGTGGTGATCTCCTCGGCCAGGGCCCCCTCGGCCTCGGTTCGTGCGGCGGTGTCGCCGGGGTCGGCTTCGAGCGCGCTCAGCGCGGCCTGTCCCCGTCGGCTCCGTCCCAGCCCGCTGCGGACCAGCGCGGCCACGGTCGTACTCCCACGGTCGACGAGCGCCGTCGCCGACGCCCCGGCCAAAGCCGCCAGCAGGCTGGTGACGGCCGCAGCCGCCAGCTCCGAACTGTCCATGCATCTCCCCCTGATGTCCGTTCGAAGAACCATCATCGCCACCGACAGCGCTCCCGGACCCGGTTTGACCGACAGAGGAAGACGGATCGGCCGAGGAGTCCCCGGATCACCGGTCCCAGGCTCTGCAAGCCCAAGGCGTGGCGCCAGTGCCGGTGGACCTTGGGGCCCTCGGAACTCCCCGCGGTGTCCGGGCGGCTGCCGGCCGGCGACGGCCGGACGCGGCCTGGGCGCTGCCCCTGGCGCCGACATCAGTCGAAACGGCGTCAAGGTCTCCGCGGAGCGGTTACGGACTGCCCTGGAGCTGGACTCCCGGGTCTGCGAGGGAGACGGCGGCCGCGGTGAACTCCATCGCGCGGTGCGGCCCGGTCACGGAGACGGTGAGGGAGCCGTCTCCGGTCGGGCGGAGCGACACCTCGCGCTTGTCGTCGGCGAGCAGACCCCGGAGCCGGAACCCTGCGACACCGGTGAACACCAGGGAGAAGAAGAAGGTGTTGTACGACCGGCCGTGCCACTCCGGCCGCGGTCGGTCGGGCAGGGTGTGCGTCTCGAATCGCAAGGTGACCGACACGTCCCGCTCGTCGACGTGTACGGAGAACAGCAGGCACTCGGCGAGGTCGGGCGGAGTGTCGTACAGGTCGTACAGCTCGGCGAGCGGGTCGCGGTCGGGGTCAGAGGTGTTCATAGAACGTCTTTGCGGTCGTGGGTGGAACAGTCCGGTGGAGCCGGGCGTCGAGCTTGCGCAGGAACTGGTGCGGGCCGGCATCCCCGCCGTCGGCGGCGCGCTCGTAGACGCTGACGTGCCCGGCGAGCAGGGAGGCGTTGGAGGTGAAGCGGAGCCTGGTGCCCGCACCACTGACGCGGACGTCCAGCCGGTGCCCGGGCAGTTCCTCCAGGGTGACGTCCACCGTGACGGGCGGCTGCCAGCCCTCCATCTCGAAGTCCTCGACGTGCGTGAACTGCAGATGGCACTGGACGGTGTCGCCCGGTGCCCCCTCCCACCGGTCCGCGAAGCGCGGCAGGTCCAGCCGCAGCGTGACGGTCGGCGCCCAGCCGTCGAGGTTCACCGACCGCAACCGGACCCCGGTCAGCGGGGGCAGCTCGTCGTAGAGGGGGTCGAGCACGCCGGCCCGGTTCGCGACCCGTGGCCAAAACACCTAGGCGTCACCGCGCAGTCGGCGGGCGATGTCGATGTCCGTCTGCAGGGCGCTGAAGCGCGGGTACGGTTCGCGGGTCGCGTCGAGGACGCAGACGTGAAGCCGGTCGCCTTCCTGGGGAGGCGGCACGCTCGCGTCCCACCACGACGGGTGCTTGACCTGGTCGATGAACCCGAACACGCCGCTCATGCCGTCCACCTCGACTCTCGCTCCCACCGGCGCGACCCCGACGACGGTCACGTCGAGCTCCTGGTGATCCTGGAACCTCAATTCGGCCCTCCGAAGATTTCGATCCAGCTGCGTCGCTGGGTCAGTGCGTTGAAGCGGTCGAGCTTGTCCACGGGTATCTCGAACTCGATGCGTGGTGCGCCGTTCGGTCCGTTCCTGTCATGGACCTTCGCATAGTCGCCGAACTCCTCCAGGAAGCTCGGGTGCATCTCGTACTTGACCATGCCCTTGGCGAAGTTCGCCCCGGTGGGTCCGGCGTACTCGGCTGCCACCCCCCGTTCACCGAAGTAGATCTTGCCGTCCGAGAGAATGCCGCCGCCGATGTCCACACCCGGCTGGTGGTTCGCCGGGTTCGGTCCGTGGTCGAGCTCGTACTGGGCGTGGGCACCCTTCGGTGTGCGGTAGATCGGGATGTAGTCCGGGGCCAGACCCAGGTGGTCCGTCCACGCGTGAGGGTTCATCACGTACGTGGAGGGGTTCGGCGCGGGGCTGAGCCCGAGGGGGTCCGGGGTGGCGTAGCGGCCGTTCTCGGGGTCGTAGTGGCGGAAGCGGTTGTAGTGGAATCCGGTCTCCGGATCGGCGTACTGGCCCGGGAAACGCAGGGGTGTGTAGGCGCTGCTGTCGGCTGCCCAGGCGGTGACGCCCCACAACGTGCTGCGCATGTGCCAAACCACGCGCCCCGACTCGTCGACGAGCTCGGTGGGACTCCCCACCAGGTCGGTGACGATCGCGAAGAACCGGGAGTCGACCACTTCACGGGACGCGTCGAGGATCCGCTCGGTCTGCGCCGCCGGCCGGAGGTCCAGATGGTCCCAGGTGAGGGCGACCACGGCGGACTGCTCGTCCGAGGTGCTGGTCTGCTCGCAGAGCGTGTCACCGTCCCAGGTGAAGTCCACGCGCTCGGCGACCGTGATCCCGTCGTCGGCCAGGCGAAGTTTGGCCGTGCGGCGGCCGAGCGGGTCGTAGCGGTATCGCCAGAGCGTGCCGTCGGGCGTGGTCGCGGAGACCAGACGGTCCTCGTCGTCCCAGGTGTAGCGCCAGACGTCCGGCTTCCGGGACAGTCGCGCCTTCCGCCGCGCAGTGACCCGGCCCAGCTGGTCGTGCTCGTAATGCACCGCTCCGGCGTGGGTGATGCGGTTGCCTTCATACCCGCGTTCGCCCGTGGCCTCGTGGCCCGGGTGGTTGGCGGGCCAGGCCGCGAGAGTCTGGTTGCCGGCTTGGTCGTAGGCGTACGCCTCGCTCCAGCCGGCCGCCACGACCGCGGTGACCCTGCCGACCGGGTCAAGCTCGTACTCGTGCCTCGCACCCTCGGCTTCCATCGCCGTGAGGTGGCCATCGGCCCGGTACGTGTAGCTGCGATGACGCACTCGGGCGCCACTCGGCCCGGTGAGCGTCTGAGCGGTGAGGCGCCCGGCAGGGTCGAAGGCCTGGTGGAGGAGGAGCGCGTCTCCGACGCGACGTGCCACCTCCCGGCCCGCCGCGTCGTACGCGAAGGAGAGGGAACGGCCGGACGTCGTCATGGTCGCGCGGCGACCGGCTGCGTCGTAGCTCCAGGTCGTGGTCGCGCCGGTCGGTGTGGTGCGGCTCGCGCGCCGCCCGAGCTCGTCGTAGGTGTACGTGAGCACACGGCCGTCGACGGTCTCCTTGAGCAGGCGGCCCTCGCGGTCGCGCAGCAGTGTGACGGCCGTACCGTCGGGGCCCTCCGCGTGTGCGAGCTGGTCGGTGACGTCGTACGCGTAGGTGGTGACCGCGCCGTCGACGTCCTTGCGGACTATCTGGTCGAGTTCGTTCCGTTCGTACGTCGTCGTCCGGCCCAGCGCGTCCGTCCGGGAGACGAGGCTGCCGGTTGGCCCGTGGGAGTAGTGGACGGTGCGGTCGTCGAAGTCCCGCTCGGAGGTCAGCCGTCCCGCCGGGTCGTAGCTGTAGTTCCAGGTCAGGCCCCTGGGGTTCGTGACCTCGGTGAGGCGGAGCTCGGCATCGTGCCGGAACGTGTAGCGGACTCCGTCGGGTCCCGTGCGCGCGGTCAGGACGTCGAACTCGGTGTACTCGTAGCGGCTGACTCCGCCGAGCCGGTCGCTGTGGCTGGTGCAGTTGCCCTCACCGTCCCAGGTCCAACTCTCCGTGGCCCCGTCCGCGTGGACGCGCCGTGCGAGCTTTCCTTCGACGGTCCAATCCAGATGAGTGGTGGCACCGCTGGGGTCGGTGATCGCGGTGGGACGGCCGAAGCCGTCACGTACGAAGCGCGTCGTCGCACCGAGCGGATCGGTCACCTCCAGAGGGAGCCCGGCACGGTCGCAGCGCATGGTCGTCGTGTGGCCCAGAGGGTCGGTGACCGACGTGAGAGCACCGGAGTCGTTGTAGGTGAAGCGGGTGGTCCGGTGCAGAGAATCGGAGGTCGCGACCCGGTTGCCGCGCTCGTCGTACTCGTGGTGGACGGTCTGGCCGTCGGGTCGTCTGATCCGCGTCGGCAGGCCGAGCGCATTGTGGCGAACTGTGGTTTCGCGCCCGTCGGCACGGATCACGGAGACGAGGTTGCCGTGATCGTCGTAGCGGTACGACGTGGTGCGGCCGAGTGCGTCCGTTCGGGCGAGCAGTTGGTCACGCCGGTCGCGCACGTAGCGCGTGACGTGGCCCAGCGGGTCGTAGTCGGCGACGATCCGGTAGGTGTCGTCGACCAGGTAACGGCGCGTGTGGCCCTCGCCGGTGACCGTCTCGGTCACGCGGTGACCCGTTACCGCGTCCACGGCGTCGTACGAGAGCCGCAGCACCATGTGTCCCTCGCCGCCGCCCTCCGCGACGCAACGGTCCTGCTCGTCGTACTCGTACGTGTACGAGTGGCCGTTCGTGTCGGTCCAGGAGGTGATGCGTGCCCGCTCGTCGTACGTGAAGCGGAGCGGCAGTCCCGACGAGTTGGTGACGTCGGTGAGGTTCCCGTCGGTATAGCCGTAGCCGAGGATGCGCGGGCCGCCGTCGAGGTGAAGGGCGGTGATGCGGCCGTCGACGGTCTCGAAGCGCAGGCGGTGGCCACCGGAGTGGGAGATCCCGAGCGGGGCTCCGTGCTCGTCGTACTCGAACGCGACCAGATTGCCGTTGCGGTCCTCCAGCTGGGCGACAGCGGCTATACCGAAGCCGTCCGGGTCGCCCGCGGGTGGAGTGAAGCGGCGAACGTGCCCGGTGGCGGGGTCGGTGACGGTCCAGTGGCCGTCAGGGGCCCGCTCCAGCGGCCGGCGGGGTGCCGACGGGGACAGGGGCATGACGGGCACGCCGGGAGCCGCATGTGGGTAGGCGACCAGCAGCCCGTCCTCGGTGACGAGGACGAGGCCTTCGGCGTCGACCTCCAAGTGCTGGTCGATCGTGGACGACCAGGTGGGACCGAACCACCGGCCGCTCGTGTACCCCGACTCCGCGCGGCGGGTGAACGCCAGCGGCAGGGTGCCGGGCAGCACGACGTCCGTCTGGGGCAGGAACATCCGCCCGGTGGCCAAGTCGATCGGGTCAGTGTTGTCGAACCGCTTGGCGATGTCGGGAGTCTCCGACATGTGCGGGCCGCGGCCGTTCAGCGTGCTGCGGCTCGGTCCTGGGATGTCGTCGGCCAGCTTGGCGACTGCCGCGGTCTTCTTGAGGGCGCCCAGGCCCTTGCTGCCGACGAGCTCGGGGATGAGCTTGCCGATGCCCTCGGAGGGGTCCTTCATGAACTGGTCGATCATCGTCTTCGCCGTGCCGACGGGGTCGTTGGCGGCGGTGATGAGACCGGCGGCGGTGGAGTTGAGGGAGGTGAGGTAGGTGGCGGGGTGGGTGAGGTTGTACGGGTCGGTGGGGTTGACGGAGCGGACGAAGTTGAGCATTCCCGCGGTGCCCTTGACGACGCCGCCGACCAGGTGGTTGGCGTCGATGGTCATGGCGATGACGCCGTCCTCGAGCTGCTCGGCGTAGGAGGGCTTCGGCGGTGCCATGTCGCGGGCCGCGGCGATGGCGGAACGTGCCGTCTCGGCCGCCTCGTTGCGCTGGTTGCGGGCTTCGGCGACCTTCTCGTACGCGGCCTTCAGTCCGGCCGCGCCGGGGTCCTTGAAGCCGTCGGGACGGGGCGGCAGGTCGTCCTTCTTCTCCTTGACCGCGTCGTTGTACGCGTCGACCTTGTCGTTGTAGGCGGTGCGGGCGTCCTCGGAGGCCTTCTTCGCCGTCTTGTACTCGGCGATCGCCTCCTTGGCCTGGCCCTGGGCCCACTCGACGGTCTCGGCGAAGCGGGTCAGCGCGCCGTGGGCCTTCTCGAAGGCGTCGGCGGCCTTGAACCACTTGGGCGGTTCCTTGGCGGTGCTCTCGCCGAAGGCCGTGGCGGTCTGGCCCTTGATGGCGCTGGAGTCCAGACCTTTGATGCCGGTGCCGACCTTGTCGAAGTTCGCCTGGAACTTCGCCAGGTGGTTGGCGTTCTCGCGGATCTTCGACACGCTGCCGTAGATGATCTTGGTCGGGTCCTCGGTCTGGTCCAGCTCCAGCTCGGCGACGTCGGCGCCCAGCTGGTTCGCCAGGGAGCGGGACTTGTCCCTCACCCAGTCCCCGGCGTCCTCCAGTCCCGCCTTGTCGGCCAGGTCGGCGGTCTTGTCGCCGAGCCATTCGACCCCGTTGCCGATGCCCTCGACGGCCTTCTCCGCCCCGTCCTCGATGAAGTCCGGGGTCCAGTCGCGCCAGCCCACTTGCTCTTACCGTTCTCCGTCGGTCTGCTGGATCAGGTCGTTGAGCGACCCGATCCGCCCGGTGGTCTTGAGCTTCTCGCCTGTATCCGACCAGGTCTGCTTGATCTCCTCGCCCGCCTTCTGGAAGGAGCCCGGGCTGTAGTCCGGCTTGTAGACGTCGCCCGAGAAGATGTCGCCCCACTCCTTCTTCTCGATGTCGTCCTCGTTGGCGTGCGGGTTGCCGTAGAGGGAGTTCGCGCCCACCTTGAACGCACCCTGGAGGTACTGGTCCTCCTCCCACAGCGCACCGGCGGCGATGCCGAGGTTCGCGGCGAGCACGCTGGCGTCCTGGACGAGCCCGCGTACGCCCCACTCCCAGCGCTCGCAGAACGCTTCGAAGTCCCCCGCGAGCCCGGCGTGTCCGGCCTCCATCCCGGTCATGGACAACGACTCGAAACCCGCGCCCATCGACGCCCCGCCGGCCGTCCCGACCTCACGCAGCTCCGCCACGGCACCGCGCAGCCCCTCGGTGATGTTCTTCACCGCCACCGGGTCCAGTGCCAGGTCCTTGTCACCGCTCACCGCGAGCCCCCTTCCCTACGAGGTCCACAGCGACGGAATCCGGAACGATCCCCGCCACCGGCGGAAAGAGCATCGAGCCGTCCTCGTCGGCCACGTTCACCGCGACTCCGGTCGGCCCGTCGAGCGAGGGGATCACCGCGTCCAGCAGCCGGGCACCGAGGATGGCGACGTACTCGGCCTCGGCGGCCGGATCGGCGCCGCGCTGCAGCAGGAACCGGCTCAGGGACACCTCGTCGGTGAAGGCGTAGAGCCAGCGGACCCCACCCCGCTCAGCCGACATCAGCCCGCCGTCGGAGACGGGCACGAGCAGCGTCGTACGGCGCAGCTCACCGACCAACGCCTGTGGCCTGCCCGTGCCATCTCGCAGCGCAGCGATCTGCGCGATCAACCCCATGCCCCGTCGCCCCCCACAACTTCTTGATCCAGTTGGCGTACGTGCACACGTTAACCCCGGATGCCGACAGCACCGTGGGGTGGGCGGACGCCTGGAGGCGGGACGTGCCCCACGTCCCGGCGGGGAGGCCGCCAACGCCGAGGGCCCACCACGGATGTTCACGGTGGGCCCTCAGCAGTGTGAATCAGCTCTCGCTGCTCTCGATCAGCAGCATCGTCAGCTCGCCCGACACGTTGGCCTGGATCGTGTCGTGGACGGTCCGTCTGGATGCGCTCGGCGCCGACGGCACCGCCGGGGCGAGGCTGGAGGAGGTCCTGGCTGATGCTCGTGCGGCGGCGGTGGGGGTGGACCTAGCGACGGTGGCGGTGATGCGGGAGAGGCGGGCCCGTACGTGATGCCGAAGAAGCCGGACATGGGTGAGGCCACGTACACGTTGCTGGAGTACCTCTTCGGGCCGGGCAAGCGTGACGAGCACGCCGACCCGCACCTGGTGACCGCCTGGGATCCCGATGTGCCGTGCCCGGCACGCCACCCGGAGCGGATGGGTCTGGGGGAGTCGGCGGACCTCCTGGACGCACCCGTGGAGGCCTTGTGCGGGGCGCGCCCGCCCCAGCACGTGTGGCACGTCTCGGTCCGCAACGCCCCCGGCGACCAGGTCCTGTCCGATGCGGAGTGGGCGGAGGTCGCGGCGGCGATGGTGGACGCTGCGGGCATCGCCCCGGCAGGTGACGAACAGGCCTGCCGGTGGATCGCCGTGCGCCACGCCGAGGACCACATCCACCTCGTTGCGACCCTGGCCCGGGTGGACGGCAGGCAGCCGCGGCTGCGCGGCGACATCCTCGCGATGCACGCCGTCGCCCGCGCCTTCGAGGCCCGCTGGGGCCTGACGACGATGTCCCCGCAGGACCGCACCGCGGTGCGCCGCCCCTCGACGGGGGAGCTGGCGAAGGCCGGCCGCCGCGGCCTGCTGGAGACCGCCCGGCAGTCCCTCCAGCGCACCGTCCGCACCGCGGCCGCGCTCGCCGAGACCGACACCACTTCCAACTCCGCAGACCACCAGGTCGGCGGTCGCTTCGACGGCCGCCTACCAGCCCGTGGCGGTACGGGGCGAGCACGACGCGTCGGCCTGTCGCCCTCCTCGCCCAGCAGTAAGGCGCGGACCGCGTCCGGGCCCGGTATCCGATGTCGGTGGAATCCTGGGCCGCGCAC
The DNA here is from genome assembly GCF_044759225.1 of Streptomyces sp. NPDC101132. NCBI lineage: Bacteria > Bacillati > Actinomycetota > Actinomycetes > Kitasatosporales > Streptomycetaceae > Streptomyces > Streptomyces sp. NPDC101132. The sequence goes on along the minus strand of NZ_JBIVYX010000019.1, from coordinate 38,204 downwards.
CATAGCGCCGACGTGGGTGTGTGCCGTGAGGGGCGATGCACAGCTATTGCCAAAATGGCGCGTGCATGCCAAGTTCGTCGGCTATCACCTTCGGTGGTTGCGTCTGCAATGTTCTGAAATGATCTGTATGGGCGTATCGGGTCGGAGGTGTGTCCGAGTAATCGAGCATACCGGCATCGCCATGTGGTTGGTGTGCATGGCTCCTCGTGTAGCCGCTCTTACCTGCAAGAACGGGTTGATGGTGCCTCGGATCACACTTGACTAGCGGTAAATGGGAGGCGATATTTTCCCTGACTTATAAGGTCTTGATAAGCCTGGGGGGATAGCCCGTGAGGGGCTTCTATTGGCGTACGCGAAGTAAGGCGTGCGCCTTCATTGCTGTGGCACTGATGGGCGTTGGGGTGCCCGCATTCGCGACCCCCGCTCAGGCCCAAGATGGGTCAGTCCGGCAGGCGTCTGAGCCTGCTCTCACTCCGGAGGATGCGGCTTCGGAACGTGCCCGGGAAACCGGGGAACGTGCTGAGGTTGTGGCGCGGCGTGCGGAGTCGCGTCAGGTGTTCGCCAACCCGGACGGAACGTTCACGCTGGAGTCGAACGCGGCTCCCGTGCGGGCGCGTCAGGACGATGGTTCCTGGGCTCCGATCGACACGACGCTGACGGCTACTGCGGACGGCCATGTGAGGGCCCGGTCGACGACCAGCCGTGTGGAGTTCTCCGGCGGTGGTTCGGCCCAGGACATGGTCGTGCTGACGCGGGGTGACAAGCGTCTGGCGTTGGACTGGCCGTCGCCGCTCCCCAAGCCCACGGTGGCTGACGACACCGCCACCTATAGCAATGTGCTGCCTGGGGTGGACCTCAAGCTGACCGCGGTCGGCACCGGCTTCACCCAGGTCCTTGTGGTGAACACGCCTGAAGCGGCGGCGAACCCCGCGCTGACGAAGCTGAAGATGTCGGTCAAGGGCCAGGGCGTGACGGCCGAGCCGACCGCCACGGGTGGTCTGCGTTACGTCGACGAGGATGGCCAGACGGTCTTCGAGAGCCCTGCTGGACGGATGTGGGACTCCTCCGGAGATCAGCTCGAGCCCGGTCCCGATGCCACTCCTGCGATGCGTACGGCGGCCTACACGGTGCCTGCGTCGGATGCGCCCGCGGCACAGTCGGACACGCAGCCTGACGATGGGGGGTCGGAGGACCCTGCCGACGCTCCGACCCCGGGCGACAAGACGGCCGAGGTCTCGGTTCACGTCAGCGGGCAGAGACTGGAACTCACCCCTGATCCTGCGCTGCTGCGCGACAAGGAAGCGGTCTTCCCCCTCTACATCGACCCGCCGGTCAAGGGCCTCACGCCCGCCGACTGGACAGCGCTGTCGTCGGATGGGGACGCCTTCTGGGAGTTCAGCGGGGAGAAGGGCGTCGGGTACTGCGCGAACTACGCCGGCTACCTGTGCTCGTACGACAACTACACCCAGCGCATCTACTACGAGTACCCGCTGTCCTCCCTGTACGGGAAGAAGATCCTGGACGCGACGTTCGAGGTCTTCCAGACCTGGAGCTTCACCTGCTCGCAGCACAACTACTGGCTCGTGCGCGCCGACGAGGACCGGGGCATCTCCAGCTCGACCCGCTTCAGCACCAAGCCCGCCTACGTGGACCTGATGGGCGACAAGTGGTCGGCGATGGGCCGGGGCACGCTGTGTGACCCGGCTCAGCCGGCTGACTGGCTGCGCTTCAGCGACAACGTCAGCGGCGGCGAGAAGGACGAGAACCTGACCCCGACGCTGCAGAGCATGGCCGATGGGCAGAAGCCGCACATCACGCTCGAGCTCCGCGCCCAGGACGAGTCCACCACGGCCGCCTGGGCTCGGTTCCGCAATGACGCCAAGCTGTCGGTCACGTACATCTCCAAGCCGGGTGCCCCGGATCCGGTCGGTGTGCAGAACGGCTCGATGGGCCGGGTCTGCAACCCTTCGGCGACTCCGCTGGTGACCAGCGACACGACGCCGGAGGCGGTGGCGTACGTGCAGTCTCCGGACGGCGCGCAATCCCAGTTGCGTGCGGTCATGGAGGTCTGGAAGACGGACGGGTCCCAGCCCGTCTGGACCAAGACGTCCGGCCCCTGGGTGGCGGACAACATGAAGCAAGCCGAGCCGACGTCGACGCTGTCGGCGCAGACCACCTACAAGATGCGGGCGAAGACCCAGGCGTACTACTCCACCGACCGCGGGGCGACCGGCGTCCTGGATTCGCCGTGGTCGACGTGGTGCTACTTCCGCGTCGACACCGACAGCCCGCCGCGCCCGACGATCAAGAGCGCGGACGGCCTGTACCTGCCGGCAGACAGCAACCCCGCCTCCGGCGGAGTGGGCGTGCCGGGCAAGTTCACCTTCACCCCGGGCGACACGAACTCTTCGCAATCCGGCATCCAGTCGGATGTCACCTCCTATCGGTGGCGCCTGAACAGCGGGACGGTATCCACCCCGATCAGCGTCTCCGTCGGTGCGTCGTACACAAAGACCATCACCCCGAACCAGGCGGGTGAGAACACCATCCAGGTGTGGGCGTACGACGACGCCGGCCACATCTCCCAGACCGGCTACTACAGCTTCAACGTCAAGGGCGCCGAGCTCCCCGCCGGCGTATGGAGCCTGGACGGCAACGGTGACGACACCACCACCGCGTCGACCAAGCACCCGCTGACCCTCGGATCCGAATCTGAGTGGTCGTACCGGGAGCGTGCCGGCACCAGGGCGCTGTGGCTGAAGGGCGAGCCCGCTCAGTACGCCCGCACCGACACACCGCCCGTGGACACCTCCAAGTCGTACACGGTCTCCGCGTGGGCTCGCCTCAGCAACGGAGTGAGCAGCAACCAGACCGTCCTCGGCATGAACGGTGACGTCTACAGCGCCTTCTATCTCTCCTACGAGCACGCCAAGAAGACCTGGACCCTGCGGACCTCTCCCTCGGATTCCACGGGTGGCAACCTCACCCAGCAGACGGTCGTGGCCGACCAGCCTGCCGTCACCAACGCCTGGACCCACCTGAGCGCCGTCTACGACGCCGCCGACCAGGAAATCCGCCTCTACGTCAACGGCCGTCTCCAGGGCTCCGACGATGTCGCCCCTTCGTGGAAGGCCAGTGGCGGGCTGCAGGTCGGCCGGGTGCTGTGGGGCGGCGGGAACGTCGACCACTTCGTCGGCTCCATCGACGAGGTCAAGGTCTGGAAGCGTGCCCTGGCCGGGGACGAGATCGCCCAGGACGCCCGCCTGGAGGACGAGGACGCCAGCGACAACACCGCGGGCGACCCGATAGTGGCCGAGGTCGGCGGCTGGGACGCGGTCCATGACTCCGGCACCATCCTCGAGGACACCACAGGGTTCGGGCGCGACATGGCACTCAAGGGCGCCACGCTCGGAGCCGACCCCAGCATCGACCCCGCCACTGGTGAAATTCCCCGCCAGGTCATGGCGCTCAACGGCTCCAGCAGCTACGCGACGGCACCAGGCCCGATCGTGGACGAGACCGGCTCCTTCACCGCCACCGTCTGGACACGCCTGGACTCCCAGAAGCTCAAGGACACCTCCAAGAGCTACCGAGTCCAGGTCATGGGCCAAGCCGGCGACACCCACTCCTCCTGGGGTGTCTGGTACGACCAGCCGTCCGGCTCCACCGTGGGCAAGTGGCGGCTCGGGCGGCCGACCAAGGACAGCGGCGATCCCATCTGGATCACCGCCGACTCCGGCGCCGCCAAGAAGGACATGTGGGTCAGGCTCACCGCCGTCTACGACGCCCAGCAGCCCGTCAAGGACGACGACGGCGACGGCTACCACCGCGGAGCGATGTTCCTCTACGTCGACACCGCCCAGCTCAACGGAAACGGTGCCGCCTACGCCTCCCCGTGGCAGGGGCTGGGCGCCTTCGAAGCCGGCCGAGGCCTGGTCAACGGCACCACCCAGCGGTACTTCCCCGGCCACATCGCCAGCATCCGCATCTGGGCCGGAGCGATGAGCGGCTCCGACATCGCTGTCATGTTCGGCGATGAAGCAGGCGAGAACGGCCGCTAGCACCTTCACCTCGAGACGTCTGTGGCCCTGCCGCTGTCCGGCAGGGCCACAGGCCCCCGTCTCTCATCCCTGCTCCAGCCCGCTGCGGCGGGCTCGGAGTCCACTTCCCATCTGCCAGAGGAAACGACTGTGATACCAGTTGCTCGTGGCGCACGGGCACGCACCACCCTGGGCCGCTGGCTCGGGCGCGGTGCCGTGACCGTCTCACTCGCACTGCTGCCGCCTCTCCTGAGCCAGCCACCCCTGGCCACCGCCACCACATCGGCGGCCGCGTTCCCCAAGCCGCCCAAGCCGAAGATCAACAAGGTTGTGCCGTTCAAGGCGCGCCCGTCCAAGGCCCCCAAGGGCCAGATGGCGTCGGCCGCGGCCCGCGAGCGGTCCCGCATCGCTGCCGCGAAGTGGCCGGCCGCCGGCTCGGTCACACTGGACACAAGCACCGGAAAGCAGACCAAGGGCACAGCGGGCGGACTGCCCATCACCCTCACCGCCCCGCCCGCCAGCGGCAAGATCGCAGCGAAGCAGACCGCGCCCGCGACTGGCACAGGCTTCTCGGTGCGGTTGCACGACCGCGAGGCCGCCCAACGGGCAGGGGTCAAGGGCATACTCCTCGCCGTCACGCCCACGACCCGTGCCGCCACAGGGCCGGTGCGCCTGGGGCTGGACTACTCCTCCTTCGCCTCCATGTACGGCGGCAGCTACGGCGCCCGGCTCAAGCTCGTACAGCTCCCCGCCTGCGCACTGACCACCCCCCAGAAGCCTGCGTGCCAGACCCGGCTCGCGCTTCCTTCCCAGAACGACCCGACGGCTCAGACGCTGACCGCGGACGTCCCGGCGAAGGCACTGACCTCCGGCACGGCCGTCCTGGCGACCCAGTCCGAGACCTCCTCGGCCGCCGGTGACTTCGGCGCCACCCCGCTGGGCCCGTCCGCGACCTGGGAGGCCGGCGGCAGCACCGGCGACTTCAACTGGAACTACCCGCTGCGCGTCCCCCCGGCAACCGCTGGCCCGGCACCGAAGCTGTCCATCGGCTACAACTCGGCAAGCGTCGACGGCCGTACCGCAGCGGAGAACAACCAGACCTCCGTCATCGGCGAGGGCTTCTCCATCACCGAGTCCTACATCGAGCGCAAGTACGGATCCTGCAAGGACGACGGCCAGGCCGGCAAGGGCGACCTGTGCTGGAAGTACGCCAACGCCACCCTGGTGCTGAACGGCAAGGCCGCCGAGCTCGTCAACGCCTGTGACGTCGAGGACCCGACCGCCTGCACCACTGCCGCCCAGTCCGAGGCAGCCGGTGGTACGTGGAAGCTGAAGAATGACGACGCCACCAAGGTCGAGCACCTCACCGGCATCGTCAACGACGACAACAACGGCGAATACTGGCGCGTCACGACCACGGACGGCGTCCAGTACTACTTCGGCAAGCACCGTCTGCCCGGCTGGTCCGACAACGGCACCTCCGCCGACGACCCGGTCACCAACTCGGTCCTGACTGCCCCGGTCTTCGGAGACGACACCGGCGAGCCCTGCCACGGCAGCACCTTCAACGCCTCCGACTGCGTCCAGGCATGGAAGTGGAACCTCGACTACGTCGTCGACCCCCACGGCAACGCCATGACCTACTGGTACGGCAAGGAGTCGAACTACTACGCCAAGTCCGGCGTCGCCTCCCCCGGGACCTCCTACCACCGCGCCGGCTACCTCAAGCGCATCGACTACGGCCAGCGCAGCGACCTCCTCTTCGACAAGCCCGCCGCCCAGCAGGTCACCTTCACCTACGCCCAGCGGTGCATCGTCAAGGACGGCTGCACCAGCCTGACGGAAACCACCCAGAAGAACTGGCCGGACGTCCCCTTCGACCAGATCTGCACCAGCACCGAAACCTGCACCGGCCTCGTCGGCCCGTCGTTCTTCACCCGCTACCGCCTCACCGACATCAACACCCTCGTCTGGTCCGGAACCGGCACCACCATGCGGGCAGTGGACAACTGGAAGCTCGAGCACGACTTCCCTCCGTCCGGTGACGCCTCAGCGCCCAGCCTGTGGCTGATGTCGATCCAGTCCATCGGCAAGGCTGACGGCGGCACGGGCCTTGAGATGCCGAAGGTGGTCTTCGAGGGCGAGCAGAAGCCGAACCACGTCGAGGGCGCAGGCTCTCCGAACACGCTTCGCTACATCAAGTGGCGCGTTCGGAAGATCACCTCGGAGACCGGCTCCGTCACCCTCGTCAACTACTCCAACCCGGAATGCATCTGGGGCAGCAAGATGCCCGCCTCGGCGGACAAAAACAGCCTGCGCTGCTTCCCCATCTACTGGTCCCAGTCCGGCGGCACACCCACCCTCGACTGGTTCCACAAGTACGTCGTCACCTCAGTCCTCCAGGAAGACACCCAGGGCAACGGCGACACACAGGAGACCTACTACAACTACGACGGCGGAGCCGGCTGGGGATACTCCGACGACGACGGCCTGACCAAGCCGAACCACCGCACCTGGTCCCAGTGGCGCGGCTACCAGAAGGTCACCACCACCACAGGCGACAGCAACGGCCCCAAGGGCAAGACCGTCACCCTCTACATGCGCGGCCTCAACGGCGAGAAGGAACTCGACAACACTCCGCGCGTGGAGAAGGTCACCGACTCCACCGGCACGTCCATCGACGACTCCCGGCAGTACGCAGGCTTCGTCCGCGAGACCATCACCTACAACGGCACCACCGAGGTCACCGGCACCATCACCGACCCGGACGGGCGCAACACCGCCTCACACAAGTACGACTGGGGCACCACCGAATCCTGGATGGTCTTCCCGCGCACCGTCACCACGCGCACCAAGACCAGCACCGGAACGCGTACCACCGCGGCCACGACGTACTACGGCACCACCTACGGCATGCCCGTCCGCGTAGACGACAAGGGCGACGTGGACAAGACCGGCGACGAGTCCTGCACCGTCACCAGCTACGCCCGCAACACCAGCGCCTGGATCGTCGGCACCGTCTCCCGCGTCGAGACCTACTCGGTGGCCTGTGACAACCGCACCACCATGACGCTCCCGGACGCGGCAGTATCGGACATCACCACCGGCTACGACGGACAGCCCGTCGGCACCGCACCGACCAAGGGCCTGATCACCTCCTCCTACCGGCTCTCGGGGTACTCATCCGACCAGCCGGTCTACCAGAAGGTGTCTTCCTCCACCTACGACAAGCTGGGCCGCCCGATCACGGCGACCGACGCCCTGGGCAGGACCGTCCGCACCGACTACACCCCCAGCGACACCGGCTACGGCCCGCTGAAGGCCAAGACGGTCACCGACCCCAAGGGCTTCACCGCCACCACCACGATCGACCCGGCCTTCGGCACGGCAACCAAGCTCGTGGACGCCAACGACAACACCACCGAATGGGACATCGACGCCCTCGGCCGACTCGTCGCCGTGTGGAAGCCCAACCGGGTCCGCGCCCTCGGCGACGCAGCGAGCATCACCTACGCGTACCACATCACCAACAGCCCGACGTCGAACTCCTACGTCCGCACCGACACCCTCAAGGCCGACGGCAAGACGTACAACAGCTCCTACGAGCTGTACGACTCGCTCCTGCGGCCCCGCCAGAAGCAGGTCCCCTCGCCTTCCGGCGGTCGGCTGATCTCGGAGACGCTGTACGACGACCGGGGCCTGGCCTACAAGGCCAACTCCCAGGTCTACGACAACAACGCCCCCTCCGGAAAGATCGCAGGAACCCTCCCCGGCTCGGTCCCCGCCTCGACGGAAACCATCTACGACGACGCCGGACGCGCCGTGGAAGCGATCTTCCGCGTCAACGGCCAAGACCGCTGGAAGACCAGCACCGCGTACAGCGGTGACGAAGTCGCGACCACCGCGGCCGCCGGCGGCACGGGTGTCCGCACGATCACCAACGCCCTCGGCCAGGTGATCGAGCGCCGCCAGTACAGCGGACCGAACCCCACCGGCACGGCTACCAGCACCAAGTACACCTACACCCCGGGCGGGCAGATCGAGACGATCACCGGACCGGACGGGGCGAAGTGGACCTACACCTACGACCTCCGCGGCCGTCAGGTGACCAAGACCGACCCTGACACCGGCACCACCAGCACCACCTACAACGACGTCGACCAGGTCCTGACCACCAGCTTCACCAAGGACGGCGCCACCAAGACGCTCGTCAACGACTACGACGAGCTGGGCCGCAAGACCGGCACGTGGGACGGCGTGAAGGACGACGCCCACCAGCTGACCAAGTACACCTACGACAGCGTCGCCAAGGGCAAGCCCACCGCGGCCATCCGCTACGTCGGCGGCACCACCGGCAAGATTTACTCCCAGGTCGTCACCGGCTACGACTTCATGGGCCAGCCCACCGGAGTCAAGACCGTCCTGGCCGCCACCGACCCGCTGGTCACCGCCGGCGCACCGCAGACGTTCAGCACCCCGACGGCCTACAACCTCGATGGCACCGTTCAGAACACCGTTCTGCCCGCCATCGGAGGCCTGCCGACCGAAGCGGTCGCCTACACCTACAACGACCTGGGCATGCCCACCGGCGTCGAGGGCATGACGGACTACGTCCGCAACATCGGCTACACCCAGTACGGCGAGGTCCAGGAATCCGTCCTGGCCACCTCGGCCACGGCCAAGCAGATGCAGGTCCTCAACCGCTTCGAGGACGGCACCCGCCGCCTGGACAACCGGCACACCATCGACCAGACCAACGCCGGCTACACCAGCGACGTCGACTACACCTACGACGACTCCGGCAACGTCCTGTCGATCAAGAACAAGGCCGGCACCGACGACAACCAGTGCTTCGCCTACGACGGCTACCGCCGCCTCACCCAAGCCTGGACCCCCGCGAATGGCGACTGCACCGCCACCCGCAGCACCTCCACGCTCGGCGGCCCGGCACCCTACTGGAACAGCTGGACCTACAAGGTCGGCGGCCTGCGCGACACACAGACCATCCACACCAGCAACGGTGACACCACCACCCAGTACAAGTACCCCGCCGTCAACGGAAGCGGCGCAGGCCAGCCCCACAAGCTGACCAGCACCGAAACCGGCAGCACGACCAGCCCCTACGTCTACGACGAACTCGGCAACACCACCAGCCGCAAAAGCCCCACCGGGGCGACGCAGTCCCTGAAGTGGAACACCGAAGGCAAACTCACCAGCCTCACTGAAGGCACCAAGACCACCACCTACCTCTACGACGCCAACGGCGACCTCCTCATCCGCACCGGACCGGACGAGAGCATCCTGTACCTGCCCGGAGGCCAGGAACTCCACTACAACCCGACCGCCAAAACCTTCTCCGGCACCCGGTACTACGGCGTCGGCGACGGCAAGGCCGTACGCACCAACGCGGGCCTGAAGTGGCTCGTCGACGACCACCACGGCACCGCCTCCCTCGTCGTCGACGCCACCACCCAGGCCGTCACCCGCCGCTACAGCAAGCCCTTCGGCGAACGCCGCGGCACCAACCCCACCACCTGGCCCGACGACAAGGACTTCCTCGGCAAGCCCGCCGACGACACCACCGGCCTCACCCACATCGGCGCCCGCGAATACGACCCGAACACCGGCCGCTTCCTCTCCGTCGACCCCGTCTTCGCGCCCGAAGACCACGAATCCCTCAACGGCTACGCCTACGCCAACAACACCCCCGTCACCCTCTCCGACCCCACCGGACTCCGCCCCGACGGACCGGTCGGAGGCGGCCGCCAAGCCGACGAGCAGTACATGCGGGACCACAAGGCCTGGTGGAGCGGCGGACCAGGGAACTGGACATACAACCAGGCAAACTTCAAGCCGCAGTGCGGCGGATTCATGGTCACTGTCGTTTCCATCGGCGGGAGCGGAATCTCCAAGGTCCAAGCCTTCCTCGAGGGCCCCAAGCCTGCACCCACCACCAAGGGGTATGAGCCCGTCCGCAAGGGCGGTTATGAGACCTGGGGCGCGGGAGCCGGCTACGTCCATCCCGAGTGGACCGCAAAGCGTGCAGCCACCCTGGCCACCTGGCAGAAGGTCGTCATCGGCGTCGCGGCAGCCGTCGGGCTCGCGGTAGCCGCCGCGCCCATCGCAGCCATGGCTGGCCCGGCCTGTCTCGCCGCAGCCGCGGTCTGCGCAGCGGAAATCGCTGAAGCCGCATCCGGAGGCGCGGCGAATGGTGCCATAGCCGGAGGCGCCGCTGCTGTTGGCGGCGCAGCCCGGATTGAGGGGAATGCCTACAATGGTGACCGGCTTTACCTACAGCTCTCGGAGGAAGCTGGGATTCTCCCCGGGGTTAACTCATTCGACGACCTCGCCGCGAACCGTCCTTACCTCCGCTGGACCAATCCCGACCACGTGAGTCACCTTTTCGAAGGGCCCAACTGGATCAGAACGGGTCTCAAAGCCGGAACGACGGGTGACCGGAAGGGTGGCGTGCAGTGGAAGGAGGTGCGGTTGCGTCCGAACAAGGACGGGACATACTCGGTAACTGGCCGCATGCTCCGCTACCACCCGGGCGGGGGTCATCACGGCCCCACGCCTTACTGGAGGCTGAATGACGGTACCGACCAAGGTGGCGATGAGGGTATTATTCCCGCTGGTGTGTGGGACCGGGATAGGTGAGATCCATCAATGAGCCAAGAAACTGATCGGGTTGCGAGATTTCGCTCCTGGGCACTGCAGGTCTTGCAGCGTCTCGGAAACCCTCCACAGCAGCAGCTTGCTTTCATCGAGAGGACCTCAGTAGGGACCGATGAGCTCATCTTGGAGTTCGACGATGTACTGTCCACGGCCAGTGGATTGTTTCATGACGAACTCCTGACCCTCGAGGAGTTCGACACCCTGCGAAGGGTCGACGCCGCCACCGTTGTAGTTTGCGCCGCTGACGAGTCGATCTGGACCGAAGTCGCTCTTACTGGCGCAACGGAATGGTCCGAACTTCGGAAAGTCGCCAATTCCGTTAAGTTGGAGTTGGCGGAGTCTTGGAATCTCGGGGACTACCTGTAGATCCAAAATCTCAAGTTCCATGAATAGTCGCCGACGCGGCGGATAATCGGATGCAAAGAGGCTCCCCGGCTGGACAGCTGGGGAGCCTCTTTGTTGGCTTGAGAGTAACAAATTGCAGCAGTCTTGCGGATTGCCTGCGGGTGCTGCACTTGCCGAATGACGGCCTCAGCCCATCTGCGGCATGGCTGGGCGGCACCTGCCGAGTCGGCCTGGAGTTGCTAGCGCAGGGTGAGGTTGCGTGAAACGCGACAGCCGCGAGGTGGATGGATCTACCTCTTTTCCTTCGGCCTGTGGGTCTGCGGCGAGGGCGGCGTCATGAGTACGGCGTCATCCTGCATGTGGGTGGACGCCCCCGGCCAGGCCCGGCCCATCGCCAGCATGGACCCGGCCGCGTACACAGCCGTCCCCGCCTACCCCTTTCCGATGCCGGACTCCGTAGAACAGCAGTTCGGCCCTCCGCCGCCCCCTCCCCCCCCCGCGAAGTCCTTCCGGAAGGGGTCGGCGACGCCCTGCTCGACGCGCCGCTGTCCTCGACCGTCGACCTGATCCGCTCGGGCTGGACCGGCGAACTGGACGCCGGCGCCATCCTCACCCGCGCGGCGCTGGCCATGCGGCGGACCGCACTCTTCGCCTGGGCGGCGGGCAGTAGATTCCGCTGGGAGCTGCGCGTGTGAGGCCACCCGGTCCCGGCGCCCGAGGCCGAGGTCGGCGAGGGGAGGGCTAGGCACTCCGCCGCACGGTGTGGCCCGTGGGCATCTCGCGGGTCCGGTACAGCACGCACTGGCGAAGCGGCCCTTTGGGGACGCTCGGGTCGTCGAAGTCGTCGGCGGGGTCCCGGGTCATGCCGATCCGGCGCATCACAGCCTGGGAACGAAGGTTGCCGCCCCGTCTACGACGCCTTCGAATACGGCCCCGACGCCTGCTGCTCCGCCGTATCCGTCGGCACCGGCGGCGAAGCCGCCTCCCTCGTCCTCTCCCTGCCCGCCGAACACATCCACCGCCTCGGCGACGCAACCCAACAACTACGCGGCAAGGCCGTCCCCATCATGCTGACGCTGCTCTTGACCGGCGAGATCCCCGCCGAGGGACCTGCACAGGAGCTCGACGCCTCTCCTTTGGCCCGTACGACGGACGACGGGATCATCACGCCGGGGACGCTGATGCGGCTGCGCCGGATGTTCACCAGGCCCCTGATCAACACCAAGGCCGTCCGCCGTTCCGCGCGGGTGTGGTCGGGCCCGCATCTGGTCAACGACGAAAACTCCGCCAACGTCTACTACTTCGACGTCGCCCCCGGCCCGGCACAGAACGCCCTGTCGCTCACCCTGCCGCAGACCCTCACCGTCCCACCTTCCGGTGACCGGGCCCGTCAGGAGACGCCGTCCGGCTGGGGGGGGGGGGGCGCCGACTGCGCACGCCCTGGGGGAGCTGACCGTGTACCGGACATGACAGGGGAGCTGAAGGCGAAGGGGCGCATGGCCAGGTCCGAGGGTGCGGAGCTCGCCATGGGATGAGGCAGGTCTAGGGGAACCGAGGCTGGTGGTCGAGGAGCCGCCCCGGAGCTATCTGCCCCGGACCGGTCGGTGGGGGACCGCCGCCGCGGTCGGGCGCGGTGGTGCGGCACGATGTCGTGTACCCGCCGGGCCCTTCTGCCTCATGACGGTCTAGGCCGTGTATCGAAAGTGGATCTTGGGCTGTGAATGATCACGGTTCATGGGTCGGCGAGATCTCACGGACGAGCAGTGGGCGGTGCTGGAGCCGTTGTTGCCGAAGGGCACGAAGACGGGGCGACCGCCGGTCTGGCCTCGGCGGCAGTTCATCGACGGCATACGGTTCCGGGTCCGGACCGGTGTGCCGTGGCGAGACGTCCCCGCCGAGTACGGACCGTGGGGCTGGGTCTACGACCTGTTCCGCCGATGGCAGCGGAACGGCACCTGGCACCGGATCCTCACCCGGCTCCAGTCCCTGGCCGATGCGAAAGGCACGATCGTCTGGGACCTGAACGTCGGCTCCACGGTCTGCCGCGCCCACCAGCATGCGGCCGGGGCTCGCAAGCAGGGTGATCTGCAGAAGGAACCACCGGGCGGAATCTTCGTCGAGTCTGGTGATCACGCCCTTGGACGCTCGCGCGGCGGATTCACCACCAAGCTGCACCTGGCCGTCGAGCAGGGCCAGAAGCCCATGTCGATCGTGCTCACGGCGGGACAGCGCGGTGACTCGCCGCAGTTCGAACCCGTGCTTGGAGAAGGTCCGCGTGCCCCGCATCGGGCCGGGCCGCCCGCGCGTCCGCCCCAACCGAGTCCGGGCGGACAAGGCGTACGCCTCCCGCAAGACTGTGCCTACCTACGCCGCCGCGGAATCCGCTGCACCATCCCCACAAGGCCGACCAGGCCCGCAACCGCCAGAAGCTCGGCTCCCGTGGCGGCCGGCCGCCACGTCTTGACGCGGTCGACTACCGCGAGCGCCATGCGGTCGAGCGCGGGATCAACCGCCTCAAGAGACACCGTGCCGTCGCCACCCGGTACGACAAGCTCGCCGTCCGCTACGAGGTGACCGTGCTGGTCGCAGTCCTTAACGAGTGGCTGTGGCAGGCGCCCTGGTGGGACCATACGCCGGTGGACTCAGGACTCCCCGCCGGATGGACGATCGAACGCGTGCGCGCTTTTTTCCGGAGACCCAAGCGCCGCCCCGCTCTGCCTGGATCGGCTCGTAGTCGTCGAGGTGGCAGGCCAGGGAGGCTACGAGCCGCTTCGGCCCGATGTGATTCTCGCGTTCCACGAGTTGTGCCTCGTGAGGGACGACGGTGAGTGGTTCATGGGGCAGCTCGACGACGACGGCTCGGTGATCTGCTGGGCTTCCTACGGATCCGACCTGGCCGAGGCCGTCCGCAGTCTCTGAACGATCCCCCGCACCTTCAGCCACTTTCGCAACAGGCCCTAGCCCAACTCAAAAGAGGGTGAGCCGTGACAGACACTCCCCGAAGGGCTTGCCCGCAGGCTGGGGCCCGCTGGCGCGCTCATCCGGCTGCGCGTGCAGCGACTTCACCCCAGTGGACGTGGTTGTTGCGGGTGGCTTGTGTGTCAGGGTGGTCGGGTCCCAGGACCCGGGTGCAGTCGGTGGCCAGGGCCCGGTACAGGTCGCGGGCGGCCACCGCATCACCTGTCCTCCCGACCCAGTTGGCGTGGTGGTTGCGGATCGCGAGGGTGTCAGGGTGGTCGGGCCCCAGGACCCGGTCGTAGTCGGTGGCCAGGGTGATGTAGAGGTTGCGGGCGGCCGCCGCATCGCCAGCGATCCCGACCCAGTTGGCGTGGTTGTTGCGGGTGGCGAGGGTACTGGGGTGGTCGGGTCCCAGGACGCGGGTGCAGCCGGTGGCCAGGGCCCGGTACAGGTCGCGGGCGGCTGCCGCATCACCTGCCTTCCCGACCCAGTTGGCGTGGTGGCTGCGAGTGGCGAGGGTTTCAGGGTGGTCGGGTCCCAGGACCCGCTCGTCGTCGGCGGCCAGGGCGGTGTACAAGGCGCGGGCGGCCGTTGCATCGCCGGCCGTTGCGACCCAGTTGGCGTGGTGATTGCGAGTGCTGAGGGTGTGGGGGTGGTCGGGTCCCAGGACACGGATGCAGTCGGTGGCCAGAGTCGCGTATAGGTCGCGGGCGGCCGCCGCATCACCTGCCTTCCCGACCCAGGCAGCGTGGCGGCTGCGGGCGGCGAGGGTACCAGGATGGTGGGGCCCCAAGAGGTGGGTGGCGACTTCCACGGCGGCGTTGCCCAGGCTCTGCGCTCTGGTGAGGTCGCTCTTGGAGGCTGTGTCTGCCTGGTCGATCAGTGCATTCACGAGTGAGGCGCCGTTGGACACCGAGTTCTGGCCAGGACCTACCGACGGGCCGAAGCTGGCGGTGATGGCGGCCAGAGCGGTGCGAGTGGTGTGGGCGGTTGCTGGACGGGCCTGGGGATCCTTTGCCAGGAGGGCCAGCACCAGTGCCTCAAGCGTGAGGGGGATCTCCGGGCGGATCGCGCGCGGGGACCGCGGCACTTGGTCGGCATGCTGGCGCATCAGGGTGTAGAAATCGCCAGTGAACGGCGGCGTTCCGGTCAGCATCGCGTAGAGGATGCATCCGAGTGCGTAGAGATCGCAGCGCGCGTCCACGTGTTCCCCGCGCCATTGCTCTGGTGCCATGTAGAGGGGGGTTCCGAAGGGCCGCCCGGTGCTGGTCAGCCCTGCGGTCGAGTCCGCCGAGCGGGAAATGCCGAAGTCGCAGATCTTCACACACCCCTGGTGGAGGAAGACGTTCGCCGGTTTCAGGTCACGGTGGACGACACCCTGGTCATGGGCTGCGGCAAGGCCATCGGCTATCTGCACTCCCAGGCTGAGGACTTCCTCCACCGGCAGCCCGTTGGGTGACTCGCTGAGCGCGGCGGCCAGATCGCGGCCCTCGAGGAGTTCCATCACGATGAACAGCTGGCCGGCATCGCGGCCGATGTCGTGAACTATCGCGATCCCGGGGTGACGAAGCCGGGCACCGATGGTCGCCTCCCTACGGAAACGGCTCACCGCCTCCGCACTGGTACCGCCGTCACGGAGGATCTTCACGGCTACTGCGCGCTGCAGCTCGTCGTCTGAAGCCTTCCACACCTCGCCCATGCCGCCTCGGCCAAGCAGCTCGACCATCTTGTACCGTCCGGCCAGACGGCCCCCTGATTCCACAACGCCCCCATGCGATCGTGGCCACTCCGTACCCGCATTCTGCCTACAGCTCAGGCAGCAGACAGCCAGTGTCCCGGGCGGATGCGGCCACGTTCGGTTGCCCGGCCCCGCAGGCCGAGTGGGTAGAGGCCTGTAGCCCTTCGCAGCTGGCCGACTGGTGAACGGATTCGACGGAGCGCGGGGCGGTGTCGAGGTGCCAGCGTCGGGATCGTGCGCAGGACACGACGACCGCCCCTGGTTCGCTCGGCATCTGCAGCGCCGGTGCGCCGCTTCCGCCGTGGCTACTGGCGCGAAGGAAACGTTGGCCCGCGGCGACCGCTGAGCCGGTAGACCACCACCCCGAAAACCCCCTCGTAGTCCATCGAGACCAACAGAGCCGGGCCGACCCGGGCCTCCCTGTCGTCATCCACGGCCCAGACGACGGGTACTCACGCCGGGTGCGTTGTACTTCGACGTCGCTCTGGGACCGATGGGCGACGCCGTGCCGCTCACGTTGCCGCAGACCCTCACCGTCCCACCGTCCGGTGACCGGGCCCGTCAGGAGACGCCGTCCGGCTGGGCGTCGCCGACCGCGCACGCCTTGGGGGAGCTGACCGTACCGGACATGACCTCAGTTTGCTGAGAAGGTGCTCCGATTGGATGGAGTGCCCGATCGCGCCGCCGTTTCGCATGGGCCATGCCATGCCACTTCATCAGCTCGTTCGCTTCCGATCGGCGGCTAATCGGTCAAATGTGCGGGCAGTTCAGGCCTGGATATGTGCACAGCTGCGAATTTGCGATAGGTCTGGGCGGGTCGTGTCGGATCCGACACGGCGTCGTCTCAAGGGGGGTTCTTGATGCTGAAGATGTCCGCATCCGGTAGCTGGCGCAGGCGTGCCTGGGCCGTGTTAGCCGCGGTGACGATGCTTCCACTCGGCTTGCCGGCCACCGCGACGGCCGACACCGCGATGAGCGCGTTCGAGGTGTTCTCCTAAACGCTTCCCGCCGGTGTGCCGATCCCGTCGCTCGATATGCTGCAGGCCCGCGGCAGCGGCTGGAAGGCCGCGCTGCCCAGCCGGGAGACGGCGGCGGGCAAGCTGCCGCGCGAGGCGGTCGTTCCGGCCCGCCTCGGCGTGCCGCGGGCGACCACGTCTTCGTGGCTTTCCGACGAGATCGCCGGCCGGCTCCCGCTCGGGGCCACCTATCCGGAGCCGTCGCGGACCATGTCGAAGGCCGAGTGCAAGAAGGGCCTGCAGGGCGGTCAGCTGTTCGCGGTCAAGTCGAAGTACGCGATGTGTACCGGTACGCAGTTCGTGCAGACCTGGCTGCAGCGCGGCCGCCCTGTCGGGCAGAGCTCGTTCACGCTGTGGGTGATCGACACGGTTCCGGGGAAGAACGACCGCACGGTCCGGATGCAGTACCTCTTCACCGACTTCGACAAGGTCGGCAGCACCCGCACCAGCGGCCTGAAGGTCGACACGGACGTGAAGGTGACCACGGTCCCGAAGGTCTTGCCGCGGAAGAGCGGCGGGCACATACCGCCCGCGCAGAGCTACGACGCGCTCAAAGCCAAGCCCAACTACATTCACACGTTCCTGGTCGAGCCCGGGCACGGCGACGGCAAGGACGACGTGTCCTTCCTGATGTACGAGCCGTTCATCAAGCTCACCTTCCCCGCCCCCTACACCTCGCCCAACACCGGCAGCGTCAGAGTCGGATTCCTCGCCGCCCGCTGGGACGCCGCCCCCTACCTCTTCAACCGGCGAGGCGGCGGGAACCCGAAGAAGAAGGGAGGCGCGGCCCTGCCGGTCGTCACCTGGCTGCCTTACAGCTCCAAGGCCGGGGCCCCGGAGCGGGCCGTCGCGCAGCACCTGAAGGACGCCCACACGAAACCCGGCGCCACGAAGCCGGTGAACCCGAGCAAGAGCGTCCCCGGGTTCGACCTCGACCGGACGCTGCACCGGCTCCAGACCGACACCAGGCGCGTCGACGCCAACCGACGCGCAGCGATCGCCGCATGCATCAAATACTGGGGCCGCGACTACGCCACGAGCCTGCCCGGGGTCACCAGGGAATGCGATGAGTACCCCTTCGCCAGCACCTACGAAGGCGCCGCGCAGAGCAAGTACGAACCCCGCGCACCGAAGGACAACTTCTCCGCCCGGCCCATCCCCAAGGCGGACAACGGAGCAGGCGGGTCGATCCTGAAGATCTTCATGGACCGCAACCGGATCCTGGACGGTCTCAGCGCCGGAGACAACACCGACGGATACCTCATCTCGATCTCCTGACCCCCCACGGCCGCGGGCAGGACCAGCCCCTGCCCGCCGGCCGTCACGAGCCGGACGGCCAGAACTGCACCAGATACCGCTCCACACCCTCAGGCACATCCACCGCGGCCAGCCGGGCCACCTCGGCCCGGCCCGAGCCGTAGGCACGCACCCTCCACAGCGTCTCCGGCCGACCCAGCTCCACCACCGTCTCAGCGGCCACCCCCGACATCGTCTCGACGGACAGCTCCCCAGTCGTGGAAAGGATCTCCGCCTCCCCCTGCGCCTCCCAGGACTCGCCCGCATGCATGGGCGGCTCCCCACTCCACACCTCGGCCGTCAGCGCGGCGTGGTGGGTGTGGCCGGCGCTCGCGAAGTCGAGCCGCTTGTCGTGGGCGGTCAGGAACGCCGGCTCAGGGCTCGTCTCGAGCTCTTCGGGGAACGGAGCGGGGACTTCCATGTCGTCGGCCTCCTGAAGGGCGAAGGCATGGAACTCGACGTGCACATCAAGTACCTGGCTCGCCACTAACTCCGCCATCGAGAACTCCTCGTCAACGCCATCATTGCCTGGACCCTATCCAGTACCTCGGCTTCTTCGACGCGTCATGGCAGGAGGACCGCACCCTTCCCGCCACGACAGGGACCCACCCCCGGCACGCGCGGGCGCGCTGCTGTTCACCGCGGCGGAACCAGCGACCCGCGCCGGGACTGCACCACCACCCGGCCGCCCGGCCCGAGGACCGGTGGCCGGACCCGGTTGCGGCCGCCGTCGAGTAGCTGCCGCACGGCCTGGTCCTCGACGGCGGGGCACTGTCCGGCGGATCTTGGAAGTCAGCCGGCCCACCGGCTTGGACCTCGCCGGTGAGGGAGGGCTGCCGCCCGCGCTCTTCGACGCCCACAGCACCTACCTCCAGGACCTCGAAATGCAGCTCGGCGCCCGGCACGCACCCGCCCCGCACGACGGCCGGGGCGCCGCTGCGTCCGCGGGAGGGTGCCGGCTCCGGCTGTGCTCAGCGTGGGGGCGTTCGATCAGAAGGGGGGCGTGGCCGATCGCCGGGGAAGTGTGTTCGCCGCTTGGTTCACGGGTGGGGTGCCCGGGCGCTGGTCGTGGCGGACCGGTGCAGCCCCACGTGGGCGGGGCGGACAGCACGTCCAGGATGGCCCGCAGGATCGTCGACGGTGCAGCCCCACGTGGGTGGGGCGGACACGCTGAGAAGCCCTGGCTGGGAAGCCGGGGCCGGTGCAGCCCCACGTGCGTGGGGCGGACGAGTGGGAGCAGCACTTCAGCGACGGCAAGAACGGTGCAGCCCCACGTGGGTGGGGCGGACGCCGCGCTGGTGAGGGTGGCGGCGACGGCAAGAACGGTGCAGCCCCACGTGGGTGGGGCGGACGCCGCGCTGGTGAGGGTGGCGGCGACGGCGGTCGGTGCAGCCCCACGTGGGTGGGGCGGACGCCGCGCTGGTGAGGGTGGCGGCGACGGCGGTCGGTGCAGCCCCACGTGGGTGGGGCGGACGACCTTGGTCGGGCTGAATGCCGACTCCTCCGCGGTGCAGCCCCACGTGGGTGCGGCGGACTGAGGCAACTTGCAGGGCAAGTTGTAAGGCAACGGTGCAGCCCCATGTGGGTGGGGCGGACCAGTTGTACCCCTCTCGACCCTGGCCTACGGGCGGTGCAGCCCCACGTGGGTGGGGCGAACACGAGGACGCCGAACTCGCGCTCGTCGAGATCCGGTGCAGCCCCACGTGGGTGGGGCGGACCCCCCGAGCCCCAGCCGTGACCGGCAAGCTGGCCGGTGCAGCCCCACGTGGGTGGGGCGGACGCCCCGGGCGGGACGTCGCGGGATCCGGGGTGCGGTGCAGCCCCACGTGGGTGGGGCGGACCCAGCGCGTTCGGCCACGGCCTGCTGAGTCAGGGGTGCAGCCCCACGTGGGTGGGGCGGACATCCGCGGGTACGGCGTTGCCACCTGGTACGGCGGTGCAGCCCCACGTGGGTGGGGCGGACCTGAACCTGTCCACGCTGACCAGGCACCAGATCGGTGCAGCCCCACGTGGGTGGGGCGGACATCGGCGGGCAGGTCCTGCCGATGGTCACCACCGGTGCAGCCCCACGTGGGTGGGTCGGACATGACCGACTGGACCACCATGACCCGGGCCGACGGTGCAGCCCCACGTGGGTGGGGCGGACTACAAACCGAAGGTCAAGATCTACACCCTGGACGGTGCAGCCCCACGTGGGTGGGGCGGACTACCGGAGGGCGTCGGCCGAGTGGTCGTCCATCGGTGCAGCCCCACGTGGGTGGGGCGGACGGTGGCGAGGTGCGGGCCGAGTGCGGAGCGCCCGGTGCAGCCCCACGTGGGTGGGGCGGACCCGGGCTGCACGCGGACCAGGAGGACCCACTCCGGTGCAGCCCCACGTGGGTGGGGCGGACGGCATGGCGCAGGCCAACGGCCGCGACATCAGCGGTGCAGCCCCACGTGGGTGGGGCGGACGTGGACGCGCTGCGGGTCTGCTCGCGCACGGCGGTGCAGCCCCACGTGGGTGGGGCGGACCGACAGCAGCCTGGCAACGTACCTGCTGTCCGCGGTGCAGCCCCACGTGGGTGGGGCGGACGCGCTGGTGGGGGAGGGACTCGGGCACTCGTACGGTGCAGCCCCACGTGGGTGGGGCGGACGACACCGACAGCTCCCGCGCGATCTCGTAGCCCGGTGCAGCCCCACGTGGGTGGGGCGGACAGCTGAGCGGCGTCGCGCACCCGCTTGAGCGCCGGTGCAGCCCCACGTGGGTGGGGCGGACGAGTGGGAGCAGCACTTCAGCGACGGCAAGAACGGTGCAGCCCCACGTGGGTGGGGCGGACTTCTCGACGACCTCCTCCCAGTGCGCAATCTCCGGTGCAGCCCCACGTGGGTGGGGCGGACCCCAGCCACATGGCGAGCTGCTCGCCGATCAGCGTTGCAGCCCCACGTGGGTGGGGCGGACCGCAAGCTCCTGGTCCTCGGCTCGGACTGGGACGGTGCAGCCCCACGTGGGTGGGGCGGACACCGAGTGCCGGTAGACGGTCGTACCGTCGGGCGGTGCAGCCCCACGTGGGTGGGGCGGACGGCGAATGCGGCGACGAGGGCCGCGAAGACGACGGTGCAGCCCCACGTGGGTGGGTGACCTGCGGTTTTCTGGTGGGTTTGCTTGTTCTTTGCCCGGTGGGGGGCCGGGGAGTTCGGTTTTCAATGTACCCGGATGTTGCGGTGGGTCGGGGTGTTGTCAGTGGCTCCGTTTAGCGTGGCTGGTTGGTGGTCGGTGGCCGCGAAGTGTGTTGCTTTGGCCATGGGTTGGTGGATTACCGCATTACCTCTTTAATGTCTCCTGAGTTCGCGGGGGTTTGCCCCTGTAACTCCCTTTTTGGCATGGCTTTTTGGTGATCAAGTGAAGAGAGGGGGGTGGCTTATGCGTGGTGCCGTGGGGCCGCGGGTGTGGGTCCGTGTCCGGTCGGATGCGGATCCGGCCGAGGTCGCGGTGGTCTTACCCGGAGCGGGGCCGGGGGAGCAGGTGACGGTGGGGCTGGTGTTCCTGTTGGCCGGGTTGCATCTGCTGGATGCCTACGTGCCGGTCAATCCGGCGGCGGAGGGCGCGATCCGTCGCCTGGTGGCCGCGCTGGTGGCGCGGATCGGGGGCTTGGACCGGGGTGGGCAGGAGGAGTGGGAGGACCGCTTCGACGAGTTGCTGGCGGCCGGGAGGCTGGAGCGGTCGGCGGTCGAGGCCTACGTCGATCGGCACGTGTTCGATCTTGCTGATCCGGTCCGGCCGTTTCTGCAGCATCCGGCGCTGGCCGAGGAGTGCTCGAAGCCGGCGGCTGCGGGGAAGTTGCACTTCGACCGGGCGGCGGGGAACAACGCCTTGTGGTGGGACCACACTCCCCAGGACACGCCGATGGACCCGGTGACCGCGTTCGAGGGGATCCTGCTGTGGCGGGGGTACGGGCCTTGCGGGACCGGCGCGCAGCGCAAGCACGGCGGTACGGACACGAAGTCGATGAAGGCCGCCCCCTACCGGGCCCTGGTCTCCTACTTCCCCGAGTGCTCGAACTTGTTCCTCTCCGCGCTGCTGTCGTGCCCACCCCCGTCGGTCTGGCCGGCCGGCGGCGGTCGGGACCTGGCGCCGTGGGAGGCCGACAGGCCCGCAGATCCGCTGGCGCCGCCGGTCCCGGCCGGTCCGGTGGGCCTGCTGGTGGGCCGGGCCGCGCACCACATCCTGGTCGCTGTGGAGGACGGGGTGGTGACGCGGTGCTGGGTGGCTTGGGGCACGCTGCAGGATCTGCCCGCGGCGCGTGACCCGTTCGTCCTGGATCGGGAGAAGGGCGGCGCGATGCAGGGCTCCCACCGGCGCGGCTTGCTGAGGGACTTCGACGCCCTGGTCGCCGCCACCGACCCCTCGGTGAAGGCCCCGCCCGGGGTGCACCGCCCGGCCTGGATCGACGTCTACGCCCAGTTGCCCCCCGAGGCCTTCACCGCGTTCGGGCCGGTCCGGGTGCGGGCGGTGGGCTACGAGCAGGACAAGCGGGAGATGGGCGACTCGATCGCCTACACCGCCACCACCCCCGAGACCCTGGCGGCCTGCCTGCCCGCCCTGCACCCGCAGCGCGCGAGGATCGTGGCGGTGGGCCGGCAGGACTGCGAGAACGCCGAGGCCCACCTGGTGGCGCAGCTGCGCGGGGCGTGGCGCGAGTTCGACCCGAAGGCGAAGGAGTCGCCGTGGGTGGACGCGGCACGCACCTTGTTCTGGGACCAGGCCGACCGGCTGTTCTGGACGGCCGTGCACCAGGTGAGCGATCCGGCGGCGGCGTTGGCGGGGCTGGCGGTGGACGTCTACGACGAGGTGACCGCAGACGTGGCCACCAGCAGCGCGGGGTTCTTGCCGATCGCCGAGCACCGCAAGTGGCTGCGCATCGGCCTGGCGCTGCGTGACGGCCGCATTGGCCCTCCCTCCAGCCGGCAGCGCAAGGCGAGCACGCAAGGAGCATCCCGATGACCACCACCCCCTCCACCCCCGCTGCGGCCCCCGGCGCCGGCCCCGACCTCAGCAGTACCGCCGCGCCTCCGTCCGGAACGGGCTCCGACCCAGCCGCACCGGTAGCCGAGCCCGATCCTGCCGCTGGAGGCGGACCCGGATCCGGGGGCGACCCCGGATCCGGAGGCGGACCCAGTTCCGGGCCGGACCGGCGTGCGGGCCGGACCTCGTTCATGCACGTCGTGCGTGCGGCCTGCGCGACGTCGGCGGGCCGGTCGGACCTGCGGCGGGGCCTGAACATCGTGCTGGCCGACCTCGAACACCCCACCGGTGATTCCGGCCAGTCCCGCTGGCCCCTCTACACCCACCTGATGGCCGCCGGCTACCAGGCGCCGCCCACCGCGGCCGCCGAGCTCCCGCACCTGCTCGTCGCCACTCTCTACGCCGTCCACGACGCACCCAACCCCCGCATGGCGGCCACCACGCCGCCGCCGGCGCCGGCCGCGTTCAAGCCGTGGCACAACCTCGGCTGGTCCTTCGCCACCGGCGCGCACCGCGGCGTGATGAGCCGCCAGAGCGCGACCGGCACGCTCGGCTACCTCGCCGAACTCGACCAGTCCACCCTGCTGCGGGAGCTGCCCGCCGTCGTGGCCCGCCTGCGCTCCGCATCCATCCCGATCACCTGGCCCCTGCTCCTGAGCGACCTGCTGCGCTGGCCCACCCAGAGCGCACAGGTCCGCCTGGACTGGGCCCGCTCCTTCCACAACACCGGCAGCAACGAGGAGACCCGATGACCCACCCCACCACCAGCAGCACGGGCATGGCGCTGCCCCGCGCCCTCTACCTGGACCTCATCCAGATCCAGTCCACGCCCTACGCCTCGGCCAACCGCGACCGCAACGGCTCCCCGAAGTCCGCCCTCTACGGCGCCACGCTGCGCGCCCGCCTGTCCTCCCAGCACCAGCGCCACCACGAGCGCCAGGCCGTCCAGGAACTCCTCGGCCTGCAGGCCTACCGCACCCGCGCCACCACCCTGGAAGCCGTCAAGGACCTCACCGGCCGCGGCTGGGACCCTCAGGAGGCCCTGACCGCGGTGCAGATGCTGATCCTGGCCAGCGCGGTCAAGGGACTCAGTATCGCCGACAACGGCGGCACCAACGCGCTGCTGTTCCTGCCCCCGGCCGCGATCACCGAACTCGCCGACCTCGCCCACCAGCACCGCGACAACTTCGCCCCGCACATCACCGCCGCGCACACCGCGCTCGCCAAGGAGACGAAGAAGAAGACCGCCACCGCAGGCGACGCCACCGATGCCGCGGACAGCGACGGGGAGGTCGCAGAGGACACCGACCGCACCAAGGCCCTGGCCGCGGAGGTCAAGAAGATCACCGCGAAGAACGGCTTCCTCACCAAGGAGCACGTGCTGCGGATCCTGCGCACCCGCAACGCCATCGTCGCCGCCTACGGCCGGATGCTCGCCAACGAGCCCGGCTCCACCGTCGAGTCCGCCATCCAGACCGCGCACGCCCTGTCCACCCACGCGATCACCACCCA
Source organism: Streptomyces sp. NPDC101132 (assembly GCF_044759225.1). Classification (NCBI taxonomy): domain Bacteria; kingdom Bacillati; phylum Actinomycetota; class Actinomycetes; order Kitasatosporales; family Streptomycetaceae; genus Streptomyces; species Streptomyces sp. NPDC101132. The sequence continues at coordinate 13,622 of NZ_JBIVYX010000019.1, read as the reverse complement.
GATCGACTCCTTCACGGCCGTGGACAACATCATCAAGGAACTCGGCGAAGCCTCCGGCGCCGGCTACCTGGGCGAGCAGCGCTACAACAGCGCCACCTTCTACCGCTACTCCACCGTCAACGTCACCAAACTCCTCGACAACCTCGCCGGCCCCAAGCCCGCCGCCCAGGCCACCGCCCGCGACACGATCGAGGCCTTCCTGCGCGCCTCCTGCGCACCCCGCAACGTCGGCAAGGTCTCCGGCACCGCCCCCCACACCCTGCCCCACCTGATGTACGCGGCCGTGCGCACCGACCAGCCGGTCAACCTCGTCGGCGCGTTCGAGGAGCCCGTCCCCGCCACCGCGACCGGCGGCTACCTGACCGCGAGCATGGCCCGCCTCGACGCCCACGCCGGCGCCACCCACCGCTTCCTCGGCCGCAGCCGCCTCGCCGGCCACGCCCACCTCACCCTCGCCGACGACCAGACCTTCACCCACCTCGGCGACCGCCTCGACAGCCTGGACGAGTTCGTCGCCACCACCCTCGCCACCCTCGACAAGGCCCAGGGATGAGCGACGGCCTGATCCTGCACCTGTCCGGCCCCCTCCAAGCCTGGGGCGGCCCCGCACAGGCCAACATCCGCCCCACCTACCGCCAACCCACCCGCTCCGCCCTGACCGGACTCCTGGCCTGCTGCCTGGGCCGCGACCGCGGCGCCGACAACACCGACCTCGACCAGCTCCGCTACACCATCCGCACTGACCGCCCCGGCACCCTCCTGGCCGACTACCACACCGTTGGCGGCGGCAGCCACTACCCCCTCCAGGGCCTGACCACCGCCGACGGCGGCACCCGCGACGCCCCGATCGTCTCCACCCGCTACTACCTCACCGGCGCCGCGTTCACCCTCGCCGTCACCGGCCCCACCCCCGTCCTCGACACCGTCGAACACGCCCTGACCAACCCCGCCTGGACCCCCTACCTCGGCCGCCGCTCCTGCCTCCCCGACACCCCCATCCTCCTCACCCGCACCCCCACCGCCGTGCGCGACCTCGACCACACCCCCCTGCACCGCCCCACCACCGACACCGACCCCGTCCTCTACACCTACGACACCCCACCCACCCCCCACACCCCCAGCACCACCCAGCAAAACGACCAACCCCTCCCCGGCCGCCACCAAGCCTGGACGAGCCGCCGGATCTGGGAACAGCACCGCACCATCCCCGCCCCCAACGGCGGCCTGGGCACCACCTGGCTCACCACCCTCGCCGACCACTACCACCGCCCCCAGGAGGCCCCCCGATGACCAGCCCCGCCGCCGCGGCGCAGCTCACCCTCGCCCGCATCCGCCTCAACCCTGCCTCCCGCGAAGTCCACCGCGACGTCCGCAACCCCGCCGACATGCACCGCACCGTCATGAACCTCATCGACCGCCAAGACGGCAACCCCACCGCACGCCACGACGCCGGCCTCCTCCACCGCCTCGAACACACCCCCGACGGCGCATCCCTCCTCATCCAGGCCACCGTGCCCCTCCACCTCGACCGCCTCCCCGACACCTACGCCCTCGACGCGGCACAACGCGACGCCACCCCCGTCCTCGCCTGGATCACCACCGGCCGCACCGTCCGCTACCGCATCCACACCAACCCCGTCACCACCACCCGCGACCCCCAACTCCTCACCAAAGAAGCCGACCGCCGCGCCGAAGCCGCCATCAAAGCCGGCAAGACCTACGCACAAGCCACCCAAGTCCGCGACGCCTTCCTCGACCGCGTCGCACGCCAAGCCGCCAAACGCCGCGGCATCACCCTCCCCGCCACCCCCGAAACCATCACCGCCTGGTGGACCCGAACCGCCCAAGCCAACGGCCTGCACCCCGACCTCGTCATCGACTCCCCCCTCCCCAAAATCGCCGCACGCCGCCACACCCACTCCACCGCCACCCTCACCCCCGTCGCCTTCGACGGCATCGCCACCATCACCGACCCCGACGCCGTCCGCACCGCCCTCACCAGCGGCATCGGCAAAGGCCTCGCCTATGGCCTCGGCTTGCTCTCCCTCGCACCCCACACCCAGTAAAGAACCAGCAAAGCCCCTGAAAGACTGCAGCTCGGAAAGGTCTGCTCCGCCCGCGTGGAGCTGCACCGACCATCGTGGCCCGCATCCGATCCATCAAGCCGTCTGCTCCGCCCGCGTGGAGCTGCACCGCCGGCTGTACCGAACTCGTACTCGGCCCACCGGTCTGCTCCGCCCGCGTGGAGCTGCACCGAGGCGGCAGTACCCCTTCGGGGCGCCGGTGGCGTCTGCTCCGCCCGCGTGGAGCTGCACCGTTCCAGAATTCGTCCCAGGTCACCACGGGGGCGTCTGCTCCGCCCGCGTGGAGCTGCACCGTCGCTGCGCTCGTGGGCGGACCAGGATCGGTCGTCTGCTCCGCCCGCGTGGAGCTGCACCGCCTCCGGTACGGCGTAGCCGAGCCCGCTTGAGGTCTGTTCCGCCCGCGTGGAGCTGCACCGGAAGCGCAGGCGCGGATCTTCGCCACCCTCGTGTCTGCTCCGCCCGCGTGGAGCTGCACCGGATCTTCTGATCGAGCGCGGCGTGCCGGCGGAGTCTGCTCCGCCCGCGTGGAGCTGCACCGATCTGTTTAGGTCTGGCCCTGCCCGCCATCCATCGCTGCGTCTCCATACGATCCGCGCACGATCGTTCCGTCCAGATGGAGTTGCGCCGTCTTACGTGAGGAGTTGCGTTGATGCGTCAGGACCCCCGTCTGTGGGGGAAGGACCGGGGGCTTCTACGGCCGTACCCGGTGGGGTGTCATGGGATCGACACGGCCGCGGTGATGGAGGTGTTGTGGGAGCGGTATCTCACGGGCCGGCAGCGGGTGATGCTCGCGAAGGGGTGGGGTCTGTCCGAGCCGGAGGCCTGTCTGTTGCTGGTTTGGCTCGCCTTTCTGCATGATCTGGCGAAGATCACGCCGGTGTTCCAGCGGCAGGTCCCGCACGCGGACGTGCTGTCGGGGACGGACCGGTTCCCGGCCAGCGGTGAGTCGACGCCGTACCACGACCACGGTGTGCACCTGGCCCTGCCGGAGCTGCTGCACCGTGTGCATGGACTACCGCTCGCGGGACGGCCGGCGCGCCTTGTGGCTGAGCAGCTGGGGCAGATCCTTGGTGGCCATCACGGCCGCTACGGGGAGCCCCTCAGCCACCACGACGGGTCGCTGACCTGTCCGATCGCCGCGGCCCCGGGGCTGGGCGCGGAGGGCTGGGACGAGCAGCGTGAGGCGATGATGCGTCTGGCGGGCGAGCTGTTCGAGACTCCCGTGTGGCCGACGCGTCGGGCGTCGGCGCCGGTCGCGGCGGTGACGACGGGGCTGGTGTCGCTTGCCGACTGGCTGGCGTCGCAAACGTGGTGGCTCAAGGCCCGCCAGCGCCAGCACCGCAAGTCCCGCTGGACGGCCGGGGACTGGCACGCCCACCAGCAGATGGCCCGCCGCGCCGCCACCCGAGTCCTGGCCCGCGCCCAGCTGCTGCCGCCCCTCTGGCGCCACCATCGATCGTTCCCGGCCATGTTCCCGCAGCTGTCCGGCCGCGATCCGTACCCGCTGCAAGCCAGCATCGAAAAGGAGCTCCCCGACCTGGTCGACGGCCCCGGCATGCTGCTGGTGACCGCAGCACCCGGCGACGGAAAGACCGAGATAGCCCTGTTCGCCGAACGAGTCCTGGGCAGAGGCTCAGGTACGAGCGGGCTGGCGATGCTGCTGCCCACCATGGCCACCACCGATGCGATGCACCGCCGCCTGACCCGGCACGCCGCCCACAACTGCCGCGGCAAAACCCCCGTCGCCCGCCTGCACTCCCTGGCCTGGCTCGACGCCGAATACACCCCCGAAGACCTCACCCCCAGCCTCGACAACCCCCACCTGGTGGCGGAATGGCTACGCGGCCGCCACCGCGGACTCCTCACCGGGATCGCGGTCGGCACCTGGGACCAAGCCGTGCGCGCCGTACTGCCCCACAAGTACATGGCACTGCGCTGGCTGGGCCTGTCCGGCAAGACCGTCATCATCGACGAGGCCCACGCCTACGACGCACACGGCCACGCCCTGACCGTCACCCTTCTGGAGTGGCTGGGCCACCTCGGCGTGCCCGTCGTCGTCCTGTCCGCCACCCTCACCAGCACCATCGCAACCAGCCTCCTCAACGCCTACCGCCACGGCGCCGGCCACCCACCGCTGGAGGCGACCACCCCCACCTACCCCGGCTGGACCTACACCGACCACGCCACCGGCACCACCACCACCCGCGGGCCCTACCCCTCCCCCCGCGCCCACCACCTCACCATCCACACCCACCCCTACACGCCCAGCCGACCTACCCTCGCCACCGCGAGCACCGCGGACCGGACCCGCCGCATCCTCGACATCCTCCACCCCCTCCACACCAGCCCCCAGACCCCCGGCGCGGCACTGATCGTGTGCAACACCGTCGCCGACGCCCAAGCCACCGAAGCCGCCCTCCGCCACACCTACCGGCACACCATCACCCTCGTGCGGATCCTCCACGCCCGCATGCCCGTCCACCAACGCAACGGCATCACCCGCCGACTCGAACGCTGGATGGGCCCCCACCGTCCCGCACACCACACCCCCGACGGCACCTGGACCCCCGCCACCGGCCGCCGCCCCCACCGACCCCTGGTCGTCATCACCACCCAGGTCGCAGAGCAATCACTCGACGTCGACTTCGACCTCGTCATCAGCGACCTCGCCCCCTTCGCGCTCCTCGCCCAACGCGCCGGCCGCGGCCACCGCCACCAAGACCGCACCCGCCCCCCATACGCCCAGCACCCCGCACTGCACGTCCTCACACCCACCACCAAGACGGGAGACCCCACCGTGCCCCGGCACTGGGGACCCATCTACGACGCCAGCCTCCTACGCCGCACCCACACCCACCTCGCCACCCTGACCACACCCATCGCGGTCCCCGAACAACTCCAGCACCACGTCGACGCCATCTACAGCGATACCTACACCGCAGAAGACGACGTCCACCGCTGGGCCGACGACAACGCCAAGCAAGCCCTCGCCGACCTCGTCGCCATCCGCCAACACCGCACCAGCACCAACCTCCACCCCCTCACCAACTCCACCCACACCAGCGAACTCCTCACCACCCGACTCGGCGACCCCTCCATCCGAGTCCTGCCCGTCTGGACCGACGCGGACGGCAAGCACTGGCTCCACCCCACCCACCACACCCCACGCACCCGCCTGCCACACCGCGTCCACCCCAGCGACCGACACACCATCCGCCGCCTCATGCAACGCACCATCCCCATCCGCCAACAATGGATCACCACCACCGGACCACTAACCCACGACGACCCCACCACCAACACCCCAACCGGCTGGGCGAAAACACCGGCCCTGCGCGACATCGCCCTCCTGCCCCACCACCCGGCAACCGGCACGTACGCCAACGGACCGCGAAGCACACACCTCGACAAGACCACCGGCCTGACGAGGGACTAGGTTGATGTCCAGACACGTCACCCAGCCAGGCCAAGAAATCGCAAAGCGCCCGGATCGTCGCAGGTCGTGAAGGGTGCGCCCCGCCCACGCGGGGCTGAACCGCAGTCAGGCCCGTGAGGGCCACCCGGCGGCCGGTGCGCCCCGCCCACGCGGGGCTGAACCGCGATTTGACCAAGGCGGGCAAATCCGCCGGGGGTGCGCCCCGCCCACGCGGGGCTGAACCGGCCACATGAGTACCCATTCGTCCGGGCCGGAGGTGCGCCCCGCCCACGCGGGGCTGAACCGGACTCCGTCTACGTCCTGCGGGAGAAGAACGGGTGCGCCCCGCCCACGCGGGGCTGAACCGGCTCCCGAGGACCAGGACCTCGACGCCGCGCTGTGCGCCCCGCCCACGCGGGGCTGAACCGGACTGGGGCGGCCAGGTGCCACGCCTGGAGGTGTGCGCCCCGCCCACGCGGGGCTGAACCGGCTCCCTACAGTCCCTGACGTTGGGGGGAGCCGTGCGCCCCGCCCACGCGGGGCTGAACCGCCGTTCCCCCTGGCCACGCCGTTCACCGCGACGTGCGCCCCGCCCACGCGGAGCTGAACCGCCCCACTCGGCGGCGGACGACTACGCTCCGCAGTGCGCCCCGCCCACGCGGGGCTGAACCGCTGCTGGAGATCGCTCAGTCCATCCCCGTCCTGTGCGCCCCGCCCACGCGGGGCTGAACCGCGGTCCCAGTACGTCGGAGGAGCCCACCGTCGGTGCGCCCCGCCCACGCGCGGCTGAACCGCCAGAGCCTGACAGCTGACATGCGTGAAGGCCGTGCGCCCCGCCCACGCGGGGCTGAAACGCCGAACGCGGCTCGACGCAGCGAAAAGGATGAACGGCAGGAAGCGCCATCTCGTGGTGGACACTCGCGGGCTCCCATTGCTGGTCATGGTCACTCCCGCCGACATGACCGACCGCGACGCGGCCAAGGGCTGCGCTGGGGGCGATTGGCCCGGCTTTATCGTGGAGGGGCGTGCCGGGGTGGCACGTGGCAAGCGGTGGCCTCCCAAGCCCCTATTCCGGGCGTGGGTCAGGTTCGGAAGGGCCGTTCAGCAGCCTCGTCGGCGGCGCTTGGCCGTTGCGTTCCCACCACAGCCCCGCGGCATCGCGGAAATGGATGGTGAGCGCCAACTCCGTCGCTTCGCGGGGAAAGAACCCTTCGTGCTCCACCCAGACCATCTTTCCCAGCTTCACGGTGAAGGTGTTGCCGGGGGCGAGATTGCGGCTGCTGGTGACCTCGCCCTCGGCCCAGAGCGATCCGGGAATCAGGTTCCCTTCATACATGGCTGTGGCCCTGATGACGCGTATCTCGGTCAGGATGCGGTCGCTGGCGTTCGTGACTGAGGCCTGGCTCTCGCCCAGCTCGGAGTTGACTTGGAGCGCCTGCGCGGCCGCGCGGTCGTAGTCGGCTACCCCGTCCTTGAAGAAGGCTCGGATCGACTCGCAGAAGGCCTGTAGCTCGGGGGTCGGCTTTGCGTACCACTCCTCCTCGAAGACCCTCCGCGACCAGGTGGACTTCTTCGCGTTCGGTACCTGGCGCACCCAGGACTCCAGCTCGCCGCACGGCGCGATGAACAGGCCGAGGTCGGCAGCCGCGTTCAGGATCCGCTGCGCGGCGGCATGTGCGTCACCCTGAAGGCCGCTCAGGCCGGCCTTCTTGAGGACGTCCCAGCCAGAGGCCCCCTTCAACTTCTTCATCAGCTCGTCGACCATCTGGCCGGTGAGCGCGGCGTGACCGCTGCTGCCCTCGAAGGACTGGGCCACCGCGCTCCGGAAGCCGTCGATGGTGGTAACGACGCGTGTGCCGTTCGCGAAGTCGTTGACCGTCTTCACGTCGCTGCGCAGCGCGTCAGCGAACCCGCCCAGGCGCTCGAATGCGCTGCGCAGGCCGCCGTACTCGCGGAGGATGTCGAAGTCGGCGATCACCGCCGTGTGGATTCCGCACTGCCGCAAATGCTGCGCCGTCGTCGTCAGCGCAGCCAGACCGCTTGTCTGCAGGAACAACGTGTTCTCATGGGTGCCCGCCGCGTCCTTGGTGACGTCGAAGGTTGCCGCGTAGAACTGACAGTCCCCAGCGGCCTCGCACAGGACGACCTGGTCGTAGAAGAGCCCCGAGGACAGATTGGAGTACCGCAGCAGGGGGGTGTTCAGCAGGGCTTGCACTGCCTGGGTGGCCAGCACCCGCGCCTGCGGCGTTCCCGACGTGCGGTCCAGGCGCACGATGGACAACGGCCTTCGCTCTCGTGCCTCAAGAACACCCGCCAGGAAGTCGGCGCTGTGCGTGGCGACGAACAGCTGCGTCTGGCCCTCCATGCCCGCGAGCAGCTGGCCGAGCAGGCGGGCCTGGGGAGGGTGCAGGAAGGCTTCCGGCTCATCGATGATGACGATGGGTGTCGGCCGCACCATGGCATGCAGGAGCACTTGGACGAAGCTTCGGAACCCGTCTCCCTGTGTGGAGACCAGGGGTAGCTCTCGGTACGCCGAGATGACCTCGTGCCCGGATCCGGGAAGGACGTCGGGGACGTCCGTCCGGCCAACCCGGAGCTTGATCATTTGGTCGTAGCGGTCTACGCAGACACCCTGCCCGAAGGCCATCTGAACGAGGTCGGAGAAGGCCCGCTCGGCGTCGCGGTCCTCGTACAGATACTGCAGCTTTGACAGCGGTGGCTGAGCAAAGTCCCACAGAGCGTCCTCGTCCCTGACAGCCAGGCGGTTGTCAGTCCACTGTGCATGCGCGAGGAAGGGCATGAGCGGCGCAGGGTTGCTGGCCCACATCTGCCGGGCGGCGTCCTGGAGCAGCACTTCCCCATCTGGCGTGCTGTAGGCAGCGGCGGCCGGTGACGGATACCAGGTGCGATGCCCGCGGTCCCGCAGCCACTCCAGGAACTCGTCGCTGGTTCCTTCATGCTCTGGACGGACGTAGTGGAGCCATCGGCGGTCAGGGGCGCCGCCACGGGGGTAGGCGAGCTGCTGGTCGAGTTCTCGGAGGAGGGCCGACTTGCCGCTGTTGTTGGGGCCGATGAACAGGGTCATCCCGTTCTGTGGCGGAGCCAGTTTCAGGCCCCCGTTGAACATGATCTCCGAGACGGCGAAGGTGATCGCCATGCTGCCCCCCGGCATGGTGCGCACGTCGCTTCCGCCGCGACGCTGGTGATCCGGAAGGGTATCGACCGGCCGCTGTCGCCGCTGGATTTTCCGCCCGCACCGCGGCAGCCAAGGTGGCTGTGGTTTACCCCGGGGTGGTCGTCGCTTCGTGTGCCGGTGTGGGGGTGGGGTTGGTGGTGGGGGGTGGGGTTGTGGGCTGTGGGTGTGGTGTGGGTGCGGGGCGTGGTGGGGGTGTGGTGGGGGTGTGGTGGGGGTGGTGGCGCGGGGGTTGGGTTGTGTCGTGGGGGTGTTTTGGGGGTCGCTGGTTGGGGTGATTGTGGGCTGCCTGTGGGGCGATTTCGGCTGGGGTGGGTGCGGTGGGCTGGGAGGATTTTCCAGGCATTAGAAATTGGCAGCCAGTTAGTGCGGAATGGAACATTACGCGCTAGCTGATCTTGTTTTGGTCCGGGCCCGACGGGCCGTTTTCCGGTGTCCTGGTGTGGTCGAGATGGGGTGGCTGGGCGTGGCTGGTGAGGGTGGCCGCCGGCGTGAGCGGGAGTCGGGGGAGCGGCGGTCGGAGCGGGTGGGCGTGGCGTTCAGCCCGGCCGAGTTGGCGGTCGTCCGCGCCGCGGCTGGGCGTGAGGGGATGTCGGCGGCGGGGTGGGTGGGCCGGCAGGTGATGGCGGTCGCGCAGCAGGTGCTGGTGCCGGTCTCCGCGGACCGGGCCGATGTCCTGCGCGAGCTTGTCCAAGCGCGTGCCGGTCTGCGGGAGGTCGCGGTCCGTCTGGATGCTCTTGGCGCCGACGGCACGGCCGGCGCAGCGCTGGGGGAGGTTCTGGTTGATGTGCGTGCGGCGGTGGTGCGGGTGGATGTGGCGACGGTGGCGGTGATGCGGGAGAGGCGGGCCCGTTCGTGATGCCGAAGAAGCCGGCCATGGGTGAGGCCACGTACACGTTGCTGGAGTACCTCTTCGGTCCGGGTAAGCGTGACGAGCACACCGACCCCCACCTCGTCGCGACCTGGGATCCCCACCTGCCGTGCCCGGCACGCCATCCGGAGCGGATGGGTCTGGGGGAGTTGGCGGACCTCCTTGACGCGCCCGTGGAGGCCTTGCGCGGGGCGCGCCCGCCTCAGCATGTGTGGCACGTCTCGGTCCGCAACGCGCCCGGTGACCGGGTCCTGTCGGATGCGGAGTGGGCTCAGGTGGCGGCGGCGATGGTGGACGCTGCGGGCATCGCCCCGGCAGGTGACGAGCAGGCCTGCCGGTGGGTCGCGGTGCGCCACGCCGAGGACCACATCCACCTCGTTGCGACCCTGGCCCGCGTCGACGGCCGGCAGCCGCGGCTGCGCGGGGACATCCTTGCGATGCACGCTGTCGCCCGGGAGTTTGAGGCCCGTTGGGGGCTGACGCCGATGTCGCCGCAGGACCGTACCGCGGTGCGCCGCCCGTCGACGGGGGAGCTGGCGAAGGCCGGCCGGCGCGGCCTGCTGGAGACCGCCCGCCAGACGTTGCAGCGCACCGTCCGTACCGCGGCCGCGCTCGCCGCCAGCGACACCGACTTCCTGGACAGGTTGCGGGATGCGGGCCTTCGCGTACGGGAGCGCCGGGACGAGGCGGGTGTCCTGCTGGGGTATGCGGTTGCGCTCCCCGGTGACCGCGCCGACGCCGGGTCGCGCCCGGTGTGGTTCTCCGGGAGTTCCCTCGCCTACGACCTGTCGCTGCCCCGGGTACGGGAGCGCTTCGAGCCGCTGGTCGGTCCGGCGGACTGGTCGGCGGCGGAGCGCCTGGTGCGCCAGGCGGCGGCCGCGCTCGCCCGCTCCGGCCGCGCGGAGGGTGCGGGTGATGTGGCCGCGCTCGGCGACCTCCTGGTGGCCGCCGCCGCGCACGCCCCCGCCGCGGTGCGCGAGCGGCTCGCGGCGGCGGCGGACGCCTTCGAGCAGGCCGGCCGGGCCCCGGGCGAACGCTCCCTGGAGGGCCGGGCGCGGGCGGGTTGGCGGGCGTCGGCGCGTGCGTTGGAGCGGGCTCCGCGCACTACTCGGGGCGGCGGGGCGGTGGTGGTCCTGACGCTGCTGGTGGCGCTGGTGGAGGCGGTGGAGGCCTCGCGGCTGTGGCACGAGGCGCAGCAGCATCGCGCGCAGGCGAAGGCCGCGGCCGACGCGGGACTGCTGCTGCGCGAGGCCGCCGCCGCGGCCGGCGCACCACCCTCCCGTACGGGTCCGGCGCGCACCGCGCGGACGTCGCGTACGGCGGGCCGTGGCCCGGCCGCGCCCGGTGCCGTTACTGGTGTGCCGCCCCGTGCTCCCGGCCCGCCCAAGCCGGGTTCGGGGAAGTCCCGCTGACCCGCCCGCGAGGAGAGCCCTGATCGTGTCCACCCCCGCACCCGCTCCGGACCCTGCCGCCGTCGATCCGTTCGCCGAGTCGATGGCCGAAGCCGCGCAGACCGCCGCGGCGGCTTTCCGGCTCATGCTGACCATCTCCGACGCCGTCCGCCGTGCCGCCCAGAAGCTGCGCCAGGGCGAGGAGGTCGAACTCGCCGACGGTGAGGAGAAGCTCGCCCCGGGCTGGGCGGCCGACGCGCTGCGCCCGCTGCTCGACGAGGGGGTGCTCGCCGACCTGATGTCGGGGCAGGACTGGCCGCAGATGGCGGGGCAGATGGTGTTGCTGCAGAGGGCCGGCGTCAACCTGAGCCTGTTCCTGCCCCAGCTCGGCGGCATGGTCCGGACCGTCTATCAGGCGGTGGAGGCCAACGCCGCGCGCATCAGCGCGGCGGGCACCGACCGGTGGGCGGACCTGCTCAAGCAGGCGATGCCGGAGGGCCTGGTGCGCGACGCGATCCTCTCCTCCCCGGCCTGGCCGGACATGGCCGCCACCATGGCCCACCTCGACCAGCAGGGTGTCGACGTCTCCGGGTTCCTGACCGCCGCGCACGGCCAGGGCATCGGCGTCGACCAGGCCGTCGCCAGCCTGCTGGCCCAGCAGGGCGCAGCCGCACCGGCAGCCGGACCCGCGACCGCGGCCGGGGTGCCCGCCGCCCGACCCGCCCCCGCCGCACCGGCCGCCGCACCGGAGGTTGCCCCCGCTGCTCCCGATCCGGCCCCGGCCCCGGCCCCGGAGCCGGTGGTGGTGAGCGCGGACGCCCGCGCGATGTGGGGGCCGCTGACCGAAGGCCTGAACGTCCCGAACGACCTGGACCTGTCCAACCGGCCCGCCGCCCTTGACCAGCTCGGCGTCAGCGGGGCGGCGAACAGCCACCTGTTGACCATCGCGAAGGACTACATCGGCTCCGAACGGGCCACCGCCCTGCTGGTGGCCACCCGGGCCTGGCCCCTCCTCGCAGCCCGCATGGCCGACGTCGCCCGCGGCCCGGAAGGAGAGCAAGGCCTGCGCACCCGGCTGAAGGCCGGCCTCGCGGACAACCGCGCCTGGGAGCAGGGCCCGCCCGGCGAGCTCGCGGGCCGCATGGTCGGCGCCACGTTGCGCGCCCTGACCACCCCGCCCGGCGCCCCGATTCCTGACGGCCCCCGCGCCTCCGCGACGGCCGCCCGCTCCCGCTCCACCACCACCCCCACCGGCGCGGCCCCCGGCCAGGCCGCGCCCTCGGAGCCTGCGGTGCCCGCGCACCGGCAGCAGGCGGCCCCCACCAGGACCTCGGGCCGTGGACGGGGCCGGTGACGGCCCCAGCGCCGAGGCGGTGGTGTATCCGGGCGTTCGCGGAGCGGGGGCGGGCGGCTTGGTGGGCGTTGTCCTGGCGGGACCGGATCGCGGTGGAGGCGCTGCTGCTCGGCGGGGGGTTGCAGGCGGCTGCCTGGCGGGCGGGCCGTCTTGGTCTGGTGCAGGCGGAGTTCGTCCTGACGGCGTTGACGCTGCTGGCGATGCTGGCCGCCTTCTTCAGGGCTGCCGTGTGGCGGCCGGATGCCGTGATGCCTCCGGCTGGGCCGCTGGTGGCGCCCTCGGAGGAAGTGCTGCGGCATGCCGCCCGTGAGATGGGCGGCATGCCTGAGGCCTGAGCAGGGGACACAGGGAGTCTGGAACAGGCCGACGTCCTCGTCGGCGGAAGAGCCGAGGCAAGCAGGGAGAGCAGTACGATGCATACGGAACGTGACCGGGTGAACACAAGGGGCGGGATGAGTGCTCGTGACGTGCGCTACTTGGTAGCGGGTGTTGTCCTGATCGGGGTCGGGCAGCTCTGCTACTGGCTGGCCGACGGGGCGCCGGCCGCTTCCCAGCCGATGGCCCAACTCGGCCTGGGCGTGCTGTCCGGCGGAGGATTCCTTCTCCAGATCCTGGGCGGGCTGTCCATCGCCTGGGCCCTGGTGCGCCCGCTGCTGCGAGCCCCCGACCGCTCGTGACCCCGGCGGCCGGCCCGGCCATCGCGAGGCCACCCCGCCCACGCCCGAGCGCGACGACATGCCGCCGCAAAGCAGGATGCAGGTACCACCCCGGGCAGCGCATCCCAGAGAGAATCCGACTCCAATTTTGAAGCAACCCGCAGCGAACGACCTGGTGAAGCTGCCCCCTCCAAGCAGGGGGTTGCGGAGTCGGCGGGATTCGAACCCGCGGACCGGGGAAGACAGGCCCGCCCAGTACCCGGTCAGTCGGACGTGAGGAGGGCCTCCCTCACACCGATCGCAATCGGCCGCTCTGCCACGACTCCGCAACCAGCAGGGAGCTTCCGCGCCCCACCGCGAAGACGGTACGAGGGCACACCATGACAGCGCGAACCCTTTTCGGATAGCCCACGACGGGCTCGGCAACCCCGACCAAAGCCCTCGCCATCGCTGCTGGCGCCCGCGTAGCGGGCTGGTCCTGGAGGCGAAGCCGGAAGGACCCGGGTGGGGGAGCGAAGCGGACCCGCCCAACGGGTCGAAGGCCCGGACCCCGTGAAACGGGGTCACCATCGCCCGCGAAGCGGGCCATTCGGGAACCGAGCGAAGCGAGATCCCCGAACCCGTCCGAAGCGAAGCGAAGGACACCGGCCCAAAGGGC
>NZ_JBIVYX010000018.1:0-168774 GCF_044759225.1 Streptomyces sp. NPDC101132 | reverse complement strand
CGACCTGTTCTCGGTCCTCATGGGCGAAGACGTCGAAGCACGGCGCTCCTTCATCCAGCGCAACGCCAAGGACGTCCGCTTCCTCGACATCTGAGCCGTGTGCCGCCCGGGCCCGCATCCTCGCAGGGGAGGATGCGGGCCCGGGCGGCTGCGGTGGCGTGCGGGGGGGGCTTACGGTGCGGTCTCGAACCGCGGCGGCCGGAGCCCCGCGAGGCACCCGGTGTCCGGGGAATCCGGACGCTCGAAGAACGACGTGGTGATCGTCTGCGCGCACGCCGAGTCCGCGAACACCACGTGGGCGACGTACGGCACCGTCACGACCGTGGAGCGCGACAGCGTACGGGCGACGTACGCACCGTTGCTCGGCGCCGTCTGCGCGTCGAACCCGCCGGACAGCGCCAGCGTCGGGATGTCGCTCCGCGTCACGTCCCGGATCCAGGGCGGCGCCGGCGGCACGTCCCAGGCGCGGCAGTCGTCGTGCAGCCAGGCGAGCTGCGGGGCGTTGGGCAGCATCGATTCCGGGAACGTCGGGAATGCGCGCCGCCCGCCCCGGACGACGTCGGCCCGGCTCTCGTACGGCGTCCACTGGCTGCAGAACACGCCGTACACCAGCCCGTGGGAGACCCGTCCGATGGCCGCGGGGCTGTACTTGCCGCCCGCGAGCTGCTCGGCGATCCGCTGCCCGTTGCCGTGGGCCAGCTCGTCGATGGACCGCGGCACCCCCTCCGCCAGGTGGCTGGCGAAGGTCAGCCAGGTGACGAGCTGGCTCCCGTCCAGTACGACGTCCACCGGCTCGGGGCGGCCCGGCACGGTGACGGTGACGGTGAGCGGGTCCGCCTCCAGCTCACTGACGAGGCGGAGGAAGGTGGCCTTCAGGTTCGGGTAGCGGCTGTCGCAGGCGGGCTGCTCCTCGCAGGCCCTGAAGATGCCGTCGAAGCCCTCGCGCGCCGCCTTCCAGGTGTTGGCCCCGCCGGCGATGGACGGCGGCAGGATGCCGTCGATGCCGACCGAGCGGATGCCCTTCGGGTGCAGGCGCATGTAGTTGAGCGCCAGGTGGGTGCCGTAGGAGATGCCGAAGACGTTCCACTTCCGCACACCCAGCGTCCTGCGCAGGGCGTCGTAGTCGGCCGAACTCTCGATGTCGTTGTACGCGCTGCGGTCGGCCTTGGCGTCCACGCCGTCGCGGCACTCCCGGGTCGCCTCGACGTGCAGCCGCCGGGTGGACCGCGCGTTGGAGACCAGGCTCAGGGCGCGGGCGTTGAACAGGTCGATGTTCGGGCAGGTGAGCACCGGGTCGGCCGAGTAGGTGCTCCGCTGGGACATGAAGACCACGTCGCGGTCGCGGTTCAGCCGGCCGGCGAGCGCCATCGGGATCTCGGAGACCGCGTCGTCGCCGGGTCCGCCGGCGAACCACACGATCGGGTCGGGCGCCGGGCTGCTGCGCTCCGCGGGCATGATCGCGACGGCGAGCTCGATCGTGCGTCCCCCGTGGCCCCCTCCGCCCCTCGGACCCTCGGGCCTCGCGGGCTTCTCGAACTCCTCGGACTTCTCGGGCTTCTTGGCGCCGGAGCGCTTCTCGGGCACGGTCAGCGTGCCGCAGCGGGCGCGCGCGAGCTCGGGGATCGGATCCGCCGTCCTGGGGCAGGGTCCCGGCTCGTAGCGGGCGTCGCCCACGGCACGGGCGACCGTGCCGATCGGGCCGACCGTGCCGTCGGTGCCGGACACGGCGCGGGCGGGCAGCGCGGCCAGGCCGACGACGAGGGCGCCGGCCGTGGCGCCGGCCAGCGTGGCCGGGAACCGTCGCGCGGGGCGCCGGCCGGATGTGGTGCTTCGGGGCATCGGACGTACTCCGGTCAGGGGATGATGGTGAACGGCTTGGGGACGACTCCCGGCACGCAGCCGGTGTCGGGCGCGGTCGGCCGCGTCAGGAACGACACCAGGACCGACGCGGCGCAGGGGTTCTGCGGAACCACCCAGTGGGTGATGCCGGACACCACCACGGAGGTCGAGCGGGGCAGCGTACGGCCGGCGTACGGCCCCCAGCTCGCCCCGGTCTTGGCGTCGAAGGTGCCGGTGACGATCAGCGCGGGCACCTTGCTGTGGGTGGCCACCCGCTGCACGGCGGTACGGTCCGGGACCTTCCAGGCGCGGCACAGGTCGTGCTCGAAGGGCAGTTGCGGCGCATGGGCCAGCACCGAGTCCGGGAAGCCGGGGAAGGCCCGGCGACCCGCCTCCAGCACGTCCCGCTTCGAGTGGCCCGGCGCCCACTCCGCACAGGCCACCGAGTGCGTCAGCCCGTGGGCGAACTCGCCGACGGCGGGGGTGGCACCGGCCGCCTGGGCCCGCGCGAGGCGCTCGGGATGGCCGGCGGCGAGCTCGTACAGCGCCGCGGGCACGTCGGCGGACGGGACCAGCCGGCCGTTGGCGACCAGCAGGTTGACCAGCGCGCCCCCGTCGAGGACGACCTTCACGGGGGTCCCGCCACCGGGCGGCGGCACCGTCAGCGCGAGGGGGTTCGCCTCCAGTCGGCGTACCTGCTCGGTGAGCGTGCGGGACAGGTCCGGGTAGCGGGCCTTGCAGGCGGGCTGGGCCGCACACGCCGCGAAGATCGCCTCGATCCCCTCCCGGGCGCTGTCCCAGGCCCACGGCAGGCTCACGATCTGCGGCGGGACGACGGAGTCGACGGCCAGCGACCGGACGCCCCGGGGGTGCCGGCGCAGGTAGGTGAGGCCCAGGTCGGTGCCGTACGAGTACCCGTAGACGTTCCACTTCCTGATGCCCAGCGCCGTGCGGAGGGCGGCGAAGTCCGCCGCGTTCTCGAAGGTGTTGTACGCCGAGAGGTCGATGCCCCCGGCCACCAGGCGGTCCCGGCACTCCTTCGCCGCGCGCACCAGCCCGCGTCCGGTGGACGGAGCGTCGTACGGCAGGCCCACGGCGGTCGCGTTGAACCGGTCCAGCTCCGGGCAGGCGAGGCTCGGCTGCGAGTGGAGCGTGCCGCGCTGGGCCACGACGATCAGGTCACGGTCGCCGTTCACCCCGGAGCCGACGAGGAACGGGATGGCCCCGAAGGCGTCGCCGCCGGGGCCCCCTTCCATGAAGACCACGGGATCCGGCGCGGGTGTCCGCGACATCGCCGGGATGACGGCGACGGCCAGCCGGACGGTCCGGCCCGTGCGGCGCTCGCGGTTCTCCGGTACCTCCAGGAACCCGCACGTCCCGGGCACCGGCTCCGGCGTCTGCGGACAGGGCGCGGGCACGAACCGCGCGGGGTGCCCGGCCGGCGGCGGCCCGTTGGCGGGCGACGACTGCGCGCTGCCCGGTGCGGTCCCGACCGCGCCGAGGACGGCCAGACCCGCCGCGACGAGTGCCGCCTTCGTCCGCACGCCCCGCCCGGACCGCCGGAGGAGGCGCCGGTCCCGGCTCCGTACGGGCGCCCCGGTCCCGGAAGGGGCGTGCCGGGGCCCGGGACCGATGTCGTGTTCCGCCATGTGATCTCGTCTCTCTGGCGTCCCCGACCGCTCCGGACGGGGACGGTGGGCATGGGTGCGCCTGCCGCACGGCGGAGCAGGAGCGCGTACGCCAGCCTGCGTTCGGGCAGGGGCGCCCACCACTTGTCGCCTCCACTTGGAGCAGCACCGCCCCGCCTGGAGCGGCACCGCCGCGCTTGGAGCAGTCCCGCCCGGCCTGGACCGGCACCCCCCCCCGCACCCGGGTCCGCCTCCGCCGTCCCCCGTCACCCGGCCGCGCCGGGCCGGCCGGCGGCGTTCGAAAACTCGTCGGGATTCCCGTACAACCCTCGCCGGTGGGCGGGTGTCTCATGCGGTGGGTCCACACGGTGAACGTGATCGCGTGCCTTCCGGCCGGGACCCGCGAACCACGTCCCGATCCTGGGGGGATCTTGTCCCGACGCACCACCGTCCGCCGCGCGTCCGTCCGCCGCAGCGTGACCCTGCTCGCCTGCCTCGCAGCCGTGGCCGGCACGGCCCCGCTGCTGGCCCTCCCGGCCACCGCCACCGCCGCGGACGCCGCCCCGGCCCCCGAACTGGTCCTCGACCTGCCGGGGAAGGCCGAGGCCCGCCGCGAGCAGGTCCTGGCCACCGACCACCACGGGTACACCCACCGGGCCATCGGCAGCGACGCCGTGGTCAGGACCGACTGGTCCACCGGAGTCACCACCCCGGTCACCCACGCGGACGGCAGCCCCGTGACCGTGACCGGCGGACCCTGCGCCGACGTGTGGGCGGGCTGCCTGCCCGGCTGGTACGGCCAGGCGGCCAACGGCGTCGCCGTCCCCGACGGCAGCGAGCCGAAGACCGTCACCGTGTGGCACGACGGCAACCGCAGCACCGTCGACCTCGCGGGCGGCCGGTACATCGGCCTCTACGGCGTGACCGTGCTCACCGGCGGCCCCGACGGCACCGGCGCCGTGCTGCTGGCCGGGAAGGACGGCGGGCAGACCCCCCGTACCGTGACCGGCGTGCCCGACGGCGCCCGCCTCCAGCGCGGCGCGCAGGGCGACGCCGACGGCGCGGCCGTGGTCTACCAGCTGGCCGACGGCACCCACGGACTCGGGTACGTCGACTTCGCCACCGCCGCCTTCACCACCGTCTTCGCGGACCTCGGCACCGTCTCCTTCTCCCGCCCGCTGCCCCTGCTCGGCCCGGGCGGCGTGGGCTACGCGTACGGCACCGGCGTGAAGGTCAGGCCGCGCGCCGACCTCGCCGCGCCCGCCCGCGAGACCACCCTCGTCGCCGCGGCCACCACCGCGGCACTCAGCGGGGACTGGGTGGTCACCCAGTTCGCCGCGCGCGGCACCACGTCCCTCTCCGCCACCTCCCTCGCCGACGGCACCCGCCGCGTGCTGCTGAACAGCAGCCACGTCGGCCTCGCCGCCACCCCCGGCGCCGGGCTCCTGGTGACGGGCGGCACGGACGGCAACGACTGGTGGTTCAAGCACGTCAACCCGGGCCCGGACGGCCCGGTCGTGTACGAACGCGCGAAGATCGCCCCGTACGCGTACCCCAAGACGGCCATGAGCCTGAGCCGCGGCACCCTGCGCGTGGCCGAGAACGACAAGGGCACCGACCAGCACCGCACGTCGGTCTGGAACCTCACCGCGGCCGCCGGCGGCACGGTCACCGCCTCCGCCCGCACCGACGGCCGGACCGCCCCGGCCGGAGCCGGCCTGTGGGGCAACTCCGGCACCGGCGGCGACGTCGTCCTGGGCCGGGGCACAGTGGACCCCGAGGGCGCCCCGGCCGACACGGACGAGCTCCAGCAGCTCCGCGAGAACCCGAACACCAGCGGCCACCGGCTCAACTGGGGCACCACCGGCGGCCGCATCGTCGACGTCGCCGACGGGTACGCGGTCTACCGCTCCGGCGGAGCCGCCCCGGCGCAGTACGCCGACCGGTTCGGCTACCAGAAGACGCCGGCGGTCAAGCGCACCCCGGGCGCGGCCGCGCTGAACGGCCCGCTCCTGTGGAGCGCCACCACCACCCCGGGCCGCCTCACCACGTACCACCTGAACACCGGGAAGACCGCGACGGTCGACGTCCCGGCCGCCAGCTGCGTCCCCACCGAACTCCAGGCCGCCGGCCGCTGGCTCTACTGGAGCTGCGGCACGGTGACCGCCGGCGTGTACGACACCGTCGCCCGCACCACGCGCACCGTCACCGGCGGCGACGTCCTGCTCGGCGACGGCTTCACCGTCCGGCACGACGAGGCGGCGGACTCCCTGGTGCTCACCGACGCCGTGACGGGCGAGTCCCGCACCCTGGCGTCCGGCATGCCGGACGGCGCCGCGGGCGAGGACCGGCGCCGCACCTGGACCGTGGACGAGTACACCGGCCTGGTCGCCTGGAACGGCTCCGACGAGCGCATCCGCGTCAAGGCCGTGACCCTGGCCCCCACCGCCCTGAACGTCCTCGACTCGGACGTGGACGCCGACATCCAACTCCGTGGCACCTACCCGACCTGGCACGCCGTCTGGACGGCCAGCCGCCCGGTCGCCGACTGGAAGCTCAGCCTCACCGACCCGGCCGGCACGGTCCTGCGCACCTTCACCGGCGGACCCTCCCAGGGACAGCTCGGCAGCGTCTACTGGGACGGCAGGACCACCTCGGGCGCCCACGCCCCCAACGGCAGGTTCACCTGGACCCTGACCGCCACCCCGCTCGGCGCCGCCACCCCGGTCAGGCTCGCCTCCGGCACCGGTACCGTGCGCGACGGGTCCGCGGTCCGCGGCGACTTCGGCCACGCGGGCGGCCCGCCGGACGGCATCGGCGACGCGATGGGCCTCACCTCCGGCGGCACCCTGCGCACCATCTACGGCAACTCCGCCTCCGGCGCCTGGAACGGCACCACCAGCAGCACCGGATGGGCGGGCGGGACCCGCGTCGTGCCCTTCGGCGACCTCACCGGCGACCGCTGCAACGACGTCCTGGTCCGCACCCCGGCCGGTGAACTGCGCCGCTACGCCCCGGCCTGCGGAAAGCAGCTGACCACCGGCACCGCGTACAAGGTCCTCGGCCCCGGCTGGAACCAGTACGACGTGCTCACCTCGCCCGGCGACGTCACCGGGGACAAGCGGCCCGACCTGATCGCCCGCAACCCCTCGACCGGCGCGCTCTACCTCTACCCGGCGACCAGCACCGGCATCCTCGGCACGCGCACCCTGCTCGCCGGCACGTACAAGGGCTACAAGCGCATCACGGGCGCCGGTGACCTGAACGGCGACGGCCACGGCGACCTGGTCCTGCACGACACGGGCAACGAGCTGTGGCGCATGAACGGCCTGGGCGGCGGCAAGTTCGCCGCCCGCGTCAAGCTCGCGGACGACTGGGGCACCGCCTACAACACCCTGGCCGGGGTGGGCGACCTGACCGGCGACGGCCGGCCGGACCTGATCGCCCGCGACACCGCGGGCGTCGTCTGGCGCTACGCGGGCACCGGCAAGGGCACCTTCGGCTCCCGTGTCCGGATCGCCACCGGCTGGCAGGTCTACAGCACCGTCTCCTGACGATCCCGACGTCCACGGCCGCCGCGGCGTTCCGGCAGGCGCCGGAGCCGCCGTCGGCGCCGTCGGCGGCTGCCGCGGTGGCCTGGACGCCGGCGCCCCTCACCCCCCGGTCTCACACTGCCGCCACCCTGGCACAGCGCCCGGCGGCCCGTGGGACGTTCCCGACCGTCGGCAGGTCGGCCGCCCGCAATACGCGGCTGACAGATCGACAACGGGCTGCCTATGATGATGTTGATGATGAACTTCACCTCTTCCGGATTGGGGGAATCGTCCGCGCAAGGTGAGTGCTGATGGCACTTCACTCCGCGGAAGCGATTTCCACCCACCTGCTGATGTGGCGGCGCGTACGTGAGTACGCCGTCCCACCGTCCATGATCGAGAAGGCGGCCGCACGAAGTGCGGCCGGCGACTGGGCGGGGGCCTGCGCCGCCGCCCGGATCGACGTCGACCTCGATCTGCGCGCCGTGCGCCACCGCCACGGCACCGACCTCACCACCCGCGTGCGGGCCGACCTGCGTCGGCTGGCACCCGACCTGCTGCGCTGGCACATGCCCCGGATCGCCCCCGACGGGCGGCTCCGGCCCGGTCTCACCCTGGCACTGGCCCGCTACGACAACCCCGGCACCGCGGCCGTCCGGCTCGTGGTGCGGACGCCGCCGGCCTGGGCGGACGCCGGCCAGCGGATGTCCCTCGCCCTCTGGGAGGCGGACGGTGACGAGGCCTTCGGGCACCATCCGCACCCCCGCCCCGACCGGCGCTTCCGGCTCGACCTGCACCGCCACCTCTGGGACGGGACGCGCAGCGGCGACCTGGCCGGCCGGCACGCGGCCGCGGGGGATCCGTACGCGCCGGGCCCCCCGGAACGTTCGGAGCGGCCGGAACACCACGGGCGGCCGGCCGGCCACGAGCCCTGGCCGCCGCCCCACTGGGCGGCCGAGGCGGAGCGGCTGCTGCGCGCGGAAGGCCGCCCGCGCGGGGCCCTCACCGTACGCACCGGCGTCCGCAGCCAGGCCGTGCTCGAACTGGTCGCTCCGGACGACAGCCACGTCCCGGAGCTGCGGCCGGTACGCGACCTCCCGCGCCGGCACGAGACCGCGGCCCTCCCGGTCCTCCCGGACGCCGCGGCACGGCCCCTGCCCGACCTGGAACTGCTGCGGGCCGGCCTCCTCACGGCCGACCGCCTGCACCCCCTGGTCGCGGCGGCGCTGACGGGCCCGGCGGACACGGCGCGGGCACCGGGGGCGCGTACGCCGGCCGTTCCGCCGGGACCCGCCGACACGATCGTCGGCGGCACGGACCCGAACCGGGTCGCGTGCTCGGGGCAGGTCCACCGGATCGAGCTGCGGAACGGCGTGCTCGCGGCGGTCGACCACGACCCGGCCCAACTGGCGCGCGAGGCACTCCTCGTGGCCCTCGGCGGGCCCGGCCTGCCCTGCCTGCGGGCGATCGACACGGCGCACCGGACCCCCGAAGCGCTGCCCTCGGTCCGGGAACGGCTCGCCCACGGCGACGTGCACGGCGCCCTCGCCGTGCTGGAAGGGCTGCTCGGTCCCGCCGCGGTCCTCCGCGAAGGGCCCCTGCGGGACGCCCTCGACGCGGCGGTCGCCGGCCGGCTGGACCACGGGCGGTTCCGCTCGGGTCTGGTACTCCGGCACCCGGCCGCGGACGTGGGGGTGGACGCCGGCCGCAGGCCGCGGATCGACCGCCGGGTGCCGCAGCCGATCCGCAGCAAGCGGGGTGCCCGATCCCGGCCCCGGACGGGCCTGCCCGGCTGACGGCGCCCCGGCACCCGCCGGCCGCGGCTCCGCCGGGACCACGCCCCGAACGCCACCCGCCCACGCCCCGAACTCCCCACCTGTACGCCCGGAACACGATCCCCCACGCCCGGAACGCCACACCCTCACGCCCGGTGTTCCCCGTGCCACCCCGGAACCGCCCGTACCCCGGCGCGCCCCGCGCCGCTCCACGACCTCAACTCCCCAGGACGGCCCCTCCCGTCCCCGAACCGCACCAGGTGATGCCCATGACTCCCAGCACCCTCCTCTCCGAGCCGGCCGTGCTGCCGGCCACCCGCTCCCAGCTCGCCCTCGCGGGGGACCTGCTGGCCCTGCTCCGGACGACGACCACCGAACCGCGCCCCGACGATCAGTTGGAGGCGCTCACCCTGGCCGTCGCCGCCGACCTGCCCGTCCTGCTGTGGGGCGAGCCCGGCATCGGCAAGACCGCGGCGCTGACCCAGCTCGCCGCCTCCCTCGACCTGCCGCTCACCACCGTGATCGCCAGCGTCCACGAGCCGACGGACTTCTCCGGACTGCCTGTCGTCGGCGACGACCCGGCGGTGAACGGGGTGCCCATGGCCCCGCCGCAGTGGGCCGTGGAGCTGGTGCGCGCCGGGCGCGGGCTGCTCTTCCTCGACGAGCTCTCCACCGCGACGCCGGCCGTCCAGGCAGCCCTGCTGCGGGTCGTCCTCGAACGGAAGGTGGGCGCCCTGCAACTCCCGCCCGGCGTACGCATCGTGGCCGCGGCCAACCCCCGCGCCTCGGCGGCGGACGGCTGGGAGCTGAGCCCGCCGCTGGCCAACCGGTTCGTGCACCTGTACTGGGTGCACGACCGGGACGTGGTGGTGCGCGGCCTCGGCGGCGTCTGGCCGCGCGCGGACCTGCCCCGGCTGGATCCGGCGGGGCTGCCGGAGGCGGTGGCCTTCGCCCGGCGTGCGG
The DNA here is from genome assembly GCF_044759225.1 of Streptomyces sp. NPDC101132. Classification (NCBI taxonomy): domain Bacteria; kingdom Bacillati; phylum Actinomycetota; class Actinomycetes; order Kitasatosporales; family Streptomycetaceae; genus Streptomyces; species Streptomyces sp. NPDC101132. The sequence goes on along the minus strand of NZ_JBIVYX010000018.1, from coordinate 159,036 downwards.
TGTGCGGCTTCCTCCACGCCCGGCCGACGCTCATCCACCGGCTGCCGACCACCGAGACGCGGCGCGGGGGCGCCTGGCCCTCGCCGCGCAGCTGGGAGGCGGCGATGACGCTGCTGGCCTTCGGCACGGCGGCGGACGTCTCCCGGGAGGTGCTGGCGCTGCTGGTCCGGGGCGCGGTCGGGGACGGGCCGGGGCTCGAACTCCTGGCCCACATCGACCGGATGGAGCTGCCGGACCCGGACGCGCTGCTGGCCGACCCGGCCCGCGCCGACCTCCCGGAGCGCGGCGACCTGCGGCAGGCCACCCTGGAGGCGGTGGTGGCCGCCGTCGGTGCCCGCCCCGAGCGGGAGCGCTGGGACGCGGCCTGGGCGGTGCTGGTCAGGGCGCTGGAGACCGGTACGCCCGACCTGCTGGTCGGCCCGGCGAAGGCGCTGGCCGGGCTGCGGCGCGACGGCTGGGAGGTGCCCGAGGCGGTGGAGCGGCTGGCCGGCGTAGTCGGTCTCGCCAAGCGGGCGCAGGACTCCGTGGCCCGCACCGCGGCAGCCGCCGCTTCCCGTGCGGCGGGTGGACGCCGATGACCGGAGACGTGACCGGAGACGTGCGGAACCCGGTGCCGCCGACGGCGGGCGCCCGCGAGCCGGCGGTGCGGGCGACCGGGAACACGCGCGAGCCGGTGGGGCCGCCGACGGCGGGCGCCCGCGAACCGGCGGTGCGGGCGACCGGGAACGCCCACCGGCCCGCGCCGCGCCCCCTCCCGCGCCCGATGGCCCCGCCACCACCCCCGCGTCCCGTCCGGGCGTCCGACCCGGGCCGGCCGCCCGGCCCCGCCGTCCGGCTCGACCTGGACAAGCTGCTGGCCGCCCGGCTGTACGCGGCCGAGGTGCGCCCGTACCTCGCCGGCGCGCTGTTCGCGCTGCACCTCGTGGAGGACCCGTCGGTGCCGACCATGGCGGTGGACGCGTACTGGCGCTGCTACGCCTCGCCCTCGTTCGTCGCCCGCACCCCACTGGAGGAGCTCGCCGGGGTCTGGGTGCACGAGGTCTCGCACCTCCTCCGGGACCACCACGGGCGGAGCGAGCGCCACGCACGGGAGAACGGGGAACAGGGTCCGGGCGCCCGGCTGCGGCAGAACATCGCGGCCGACCTGGAGATCAACGACGACATCTACGGCGACGGCCTGCCGAGGCCGGCCGGGGCGGTGCGGCCGGGCATGCTGGGCCTGCCCGACGGCCTGCTGATGGAGGAGTACCTGCGGCAGTTCTCCACGGCCGGCCGCACGCCGGGCCTGGCCTGGCTCGACTGCGGCAGCGGCGCCGACGGCCGGGCGCGGCCCTGGGAGCTCGGGCCCGACGGGTCCCACGGCCTGAGCCGCCAGCAGCGGGACGCGGTGCGCTTCCGGGTCGCCGAGGCGATCAGCGGCCGCCCGGGCGACGCGCCGGAAGGGTGGCGGCGGTGGGCCGACGAGGCCTTCCATCCGCCGCAGCCGTGGCGGCAGCTGCTCGGCGCGGCGGTCCGCGCGGCCGCGGGCGGTCCGGGCGCGGGGGAGGACCACAGCTACCGGCGCCCCTCCCGGCGCTCCGCCGGCGTCCCCGGCGTGGTGCTGCCGAGCCTCCGACGGATGCCGCCCCGGGTGTGCGTGGTCATCGACACCTCAGGCTCGGTCAGCGACGCCGAACTCGGCAGCGCGCTGCTGGAGGTGGCCGCGATCTCGCGTGCGGTCGGCGGGCGGCGCGACCTGGTCTCGGTGATCTCCTGCGACGCCGCCGCGGGGGTCGCCGTACCGCTGTGCCGCGCCGAGAACATCGAACTCGTCGGAGGCGGCGGTACGGACCTGCGCTCGGGTTTCGCCCGGGCGCTCCGCTCCCGCCCCCGCCCCGACGTGATCGTGGCCCTGACCGACGGCCAGACGCCCTGGCCCTCGGCCCAGCCGCCCTGCCGCACCGTCGTCGGCCTCTTCCCCCGGCCCGCCCACGCGGCCAACGAGGACGACCCCGACTACGTCCCCGACACCCCGCCCCCGTGGGCCCGCGTGGTCCCCATCGGCTGACGCCGCACCGGCGTACGGCCGCCCGCCGGAACCTGTTCCACGCGGGCGAGCTCGGGGACGTGCTGCTCATCTGGAACGCCAAGAGGGCGAGCATGGACGCCGGCTGCTCGATCGACCTCGAGTTCCTCCTCGGCGGGGGACTCGCCGAGACCAGGGCGTCCTCGCCGCCCACCCGGCACCGGAAGCCGCGGAGGCCGACTACTACGCGTAGGCGGGTCGCCCCGGGCCGGGTCGGGCGGCGGTGCACCGCACCGCGGATGGAGGTGATGACCACCGACGCGTGCGCCGGGACCGGGACGCGAGGGTGTGTGCCATGGACATGCTCACGGATCCCATGGAGATCGTCCTGTGGCCGCGGCACGCGCACGACGGCCGGTGGCCGGAGCTTGCGGAAGATGTTCCGCAGGTGCGCGTCGACCGTCCGCGGGCTGAGGAACAGCTTCGCCGCCACCTCCTTGGAGGGGCTTCCCGCCCTGCAGGCTCGCGCGCCGCGCGTCTCCGTACCCGCCGCCGTGTCCGCCCCGGCCGTGTCCGCCCCCGCCATGCCTGCCGGCTCCTCCGCCGGCGGGGCCTTCGTCACGGCGTCCACCTCGTCGAGGCCGCCGAGCAGCACCCGATGGGCGCAGCGGGACCGGGGCGTCCCGGGCCGGCGGGACAGGGGGTTTTCCCCCGCAACTGCCCGGAGGCGCACCGGATGTCGGGGCGGGCGGCGCGTCCGTAGCGTTCCCGGCATGACGACCACGACCCGCACCCCGCACACCCGGAAGGCATGGCTCCGCCGCGCCGCCGCTGCCGTGGCCCTGGCAGCCGTACTCGGCGGCACCGCCGCACCGGCCGCCCTGGCCGCCACACCCGCGCCCATGCCGACGCCGGCGCCCGCCACCCACGCCCCCGCACCCGCCCGGGGCACCCTGACCGGCATCACCCGGCTCGACACCCTCGGCCGCGCCCAGGTCGTCGACGCGCTCGGCACCCTCGGCATCGACCCCGGCACCGTCCGGTACGGCGTCACCGCACACCGCCTCACCTACGCGACCGTCGACCCGTTCGGCCGCCCCACCACCGCCACCGGCCTGCTGGTCCTGCCCCGTGGCGGCCCGCACCGCCTCGACCTGGTCTCCGACACCCACGGCACCGTCGCCCACCGCGACGACGCGCCCTCCGGCGGCGCCGGCTCCAACCGCCTGCTCCCGTACCTGCACGCCTCCGCGGGCCGCGCCGTCGCCGCCCCGGACTACCTGGGCCTCGGCGGCGGTCCGGGCCGCCACCCGTACATGGACACCGCCTCCGCCGTCACCGCCTCCACCGACATGCTGCGCGCCGCCCGCACCGCCGCCGCCCGCCTCGGCCGGCCGCTGACCCGGGACGTGTACGTCACCGGCTTCTCGCAGGGCGGCCAGGTGGCGATGGCCCTGGGCCGCGAACTCCAGTACGGCGGGCACGGCCTCCGCCTGCGCGCACTCGCCCCGATCGCCGGCCCCCACGACCTCCTCGGCTCCGAGATCCCCGGCATCGCCGACGGGCGGGTCGCACCCCGCAGCGCGGTCTACTACCTCTCCTACTTCCTGGCCGCGCAGCACCGCCTGCACCCGCTGTACGAGGACCCCGCCGAGGTCTTCCGCGCGCCCTACGCCCGGTCGGTGGAGGGCCTGTTCGACGGGAGCCACCAGGACGCCGAGATCGTGACCACCCTGCCCGGCACCCTGCGGGAGCTCCTCACCCCGGAGTGGGCCGAGAACGTCCTCGCCCCGCGCGGCGCCCTCCGCACCGCCCTCGCCGCCAACGACGGCGGCTGCGCCTGGCGGCCCGCCGCGCCCGTACGCCTCTACGCGGGCGCCGCCGACACCGACGTACCCATCGCCAACTCCCGCGCCTGCGCCGCCGACCTGGCCCGGCACGGCGCCCGCGCACGCGTCGTCGACCAGGGCCCGGACACGGACCACTTCGGCAGCGCGGTCCGCTCGGCCCCCCAGGTCGTCCGCTGGTTCGACACCCTCGCCACCCGCTAGCCGCCCGGCCGCCCGTGGGGGACCCACGCGCGCGTCAGCCGGTGTCGAGGCCGTCGACCAGGCGGTTGAGGAAGCGGGTGAAGGTGGCCTCGGGGGTGACGGGGCGGCCCGGGGCGGCGAGGGCTTCGGCGAGCTCCGGGTGGTGCCCGTCCGCGGCGACGGCGGCGAGGTAGCGCGCCTCCAGTGCGGCCTGGCCGGGGGACTGCGCGGCCGCCGCCTGCGCGATCTCGTGGCCGACGTGCCCGGCCACGAAGCCCGTGAGCTGGGCGAAGACCTCCAGCTTCGCCGCCCCGTCCAGTCCGGTGGGCCGCAGGGCGGCGAGGACGTGCTCCAGGAAGGCCAGGGTGTTCGGCCCGGGGACGCGGCGCGTGGCCAGCGCGGCCGGCAGCCAGCGGTGGCGCAGCATCAGGGCCCGCTGGAGGTGGGCGACGGCCTTGAGGTCGGCCCGCCAGTCGCCGGTGAGCGTGCCGGTGGCCGGCAGTTCACCGCTGACGTGGTCCACCATCAGGTCCAGCAGCGTCTCCTTGTCGGGGGCGTAGCTGTACAGCGACATGACACCGGCCCCCACCTGCGCGGCGACCTTCCGCATGCTGACCGCCTCCAGCCCCTCCGCGTCCGCGAGGCCGACGGCCGCCGCGGTGATCGCCTCACGGCTGTACGCGGGCCTGCGGCCCCTGCGGGGCTGTTCCGGGCTCAGCCACAGCTGCCGGGGGTCGACGCCCGCGGCGCCGGCCCCTCCGTCACCCGCCATGGTCCACGTTCCTTCCTCGATCGGCCGCTCCTGCGCTGCCCAGTCAAGCATCCCCTATTCTCGTACGCTGTACGGAAATGATGGAAGGGGAACGACGAACGATGACGTCACGCACGCACGGTCTGCCGAAGCCCGCCTGGGCACCGCCCGCCGGTAAACCGCCCCTCGCCTCCCGGCTGCTGAGGGCGACCTGGCGCCGCCTCCCGCCCGGGCGGCACGCCGTGGGGTGGGAGCCCGGCCTGGAGGTCCCGGCCGCCGACGGCAGCCCGCTGATCACCGACCACTACTTCCCGCGCACCGCGGGCGACTTCCCCACCCTCCTGGTCCGCTCGCCCTACGGCAGGGGCGCGCCCTGGTCCCCCATGTACGGCCTGCTCTTCGCCGAACAGGGCTTCCACGTGGTCCTCCAGAGCTGCCGCGGCACCGGCGGCTCCGGCGGCACGTTCGACCTGTGGCGCAACGAGCCGGCCGACGGCCGGGCGACGGTGGCCTGGCTGCGCGACCAGCCGTGGTTCAACGGAACGCTCGGCACCATCGGCCCCAGCTACCTGGGCTACGCGCAGTGGGCCCTCGCCGTGGACCCGCCGCCCGAGCTGAAGGCGATGGTGGTGCAGGTCGGCCTGCACGATCCCCACGCCCTCTTCCACGCGGGCGGCGCGCCACGGCTGGAGACCGCCCTCGCCGTCGCCGTCGGCATGACCTACCAGCACCGGGGCGCGGCACCGTTCCTGAAGGCCACGCTCCGCCTCCGGCGCCGCCTGCGCGGGATCATCACCGCACGCCCCCTCCGCGGCGCGTACGCCGACGCGCTCGGCGGTGAACCGCCCTGGCTGGACGACGTACTGACGCACCCGGACGCCACGGACGCGTACTGGGGCGGCGCGTCGCTGGCCCACGTGGCGGACCGCCTCCGCGTGCCCACGAGCCTGATCACCGGCCGGTACGACGTACTGGCCGACCAGACCTTCGAACAGTACGGGCGGCTGCGCCGGGCGGGATGCGAGAGCGCCCTGCTCGTCGGCCCGTGGACCCACACCTCCGCCCTGCAGCACGGATGGCCCGAGGTGTTCGCCGAAAGCCTCGCGTGGCTCCGGGCCCACCTGTACGGGGACCCCGGCGGCCTGCGCCCCACGAAGGTCCGCGTGCACACCGGCGGCGAGGACGCCTGGCGGAACCTCGACGACTGGCCGCCGCCCGCGGCCGTCAGCCCCTGGTACCCCACCGCGCAGGGACACCTCACCCGGCAGCCCCCCACCGACCCCGCACCCCTGGTGACCTTCACCTACGACCCGGACGACCCCACCCCTTCCCTGGGCGGCCCGCTGCTCTCCCGCACCGCCGGCCCGTGCGACAACGGCCGCCTGGAGGCCCGGGACGACGTACTGACCTTCACCGGACCCCCGCTGACCGAGCCCGTCGACGTCCTCGGGCCGGTCTCCGCCCGGCTGACCGTCTCCACCGACACCGGCCACGCCGACGTCTTCGCCCGCCTCTGCGACGTGGACCCGCACGGCCGCTCCGTCAACGTCTGCGACGGACTGGCCCGGCTGCGGACGGACGGGCAGCAGCCGGTGCGGACCACCGTGCCGATGAGCGCCACCGCCCACCGCTTCGCCGCCGGGCACCGCATCCGCTGGCAGCTCAGCGGCGGCGCCCACCCGCGCCACGCCCGCAACCCCGGCAACGGCCGGCCCCCGCTGGACGCCACCACCCTCACCCCGGTGCGCATCACGCTCCACGCCGACTCGGCGCTGCTGCTGCCCGGCCCCACGACGGCCCCGGACGCAGCCGGGCCGCCCACGCATGACGACAGGTCAGAGGCACTCTGACGAGGCTGCGTTGTCAGTGGCGGGCGATACGTTCGAGGTCTTGGAACCGCTGTTGTACGACAGGAGTGGACGATGACCGAGAGCACTGTGCTGCCCGCGCTCCGGGTGGTGCTGACGGACGTCAACGAGCGTGTGGTGGAGGCGTGGCGCGCCGCGTTCGCCGACACCCCCGGCATCGAGATCCGCAAGGGCTCGATCCTCGACGAGGACGTCGACGCCTGGGTCACCCCCACGAACTCCCGCGGCAGGATGGACGGCGGGGTCGACGCCGTCATCAAGCGCCACCTCGGATCCGGTGTCCAGGTGCGGGTCCAGCGGGCCATCCGCGACCGGTTCGCCGGACCGCTGCCGGTGGGCAGCGCGGTCTGCGTCCCGTCCGGCGCGACCGTCCCGCGGTACCTGATATCGACGCCGACGATGGTGCGGTCCTCGCAGAACGTCAGCGCCACGCTGAACGTGGCGCTGGCGTGCGCGGCCGCCTTCCAGGCCGTCCACCGGCAGAACCGCAAGGTGCCGGGCAGCATCCGGTCGGTCGCGCTGGTCGGGCTGGGGGCGCAGACCGGCCAGGTGCCCGCCCGGGTGTGCGCCAACCTGATGTGGACGGGCTACACGCTCTTCCACGACCACTGGTTCGAGGACGACGACGAGCTGCGCTCCACGATCGTCGCGCAGCTCCACGGGATCGAGAGCGCGCCGGTCGACCAGCGGGTACGCATCGTCCCGCCGCCGGCGGCCGCCGTGCCTGCCGCCCCCGCCCCGGCACCGGAGGCCCCGGCCGCGGAAGCCCCCGCGCCGGTGACCACGGCCGCCGCTCCCTCTCCCGCCCAGCCGTCCCAGCCGCAGCCCGAGGCCGAGCCCCAGCCTGTGGCCGAGCCCCAGCCTGTGGCGAAGCCCGGGGCGGAGCCCGAGCCCGACGCGAACGACCCCCTCGCCCTCACCGAGCTCTTCGCCGGCGGCGGGGAGGCATGGCTCCCGCTGCTGAAGCCGGTCATCGAGGCGCAGCCGGATGCCGAGCGGTTCATCGGGAAGGGCCGCAGCCACGAGGTGGTCCCGGTCCGCGAGCTGACGTTCCAGGCGCTCAAGCCGAACCCTCCGCACAAGTGGAAGGTCGTGGTCTTCGGCCAGAACCCCTACCCGCGGCCGGAGAGCGCCACCGGCATCGCCATGTTCGACAACACCTTCAGCGACTGGAAGGACAGCCAGTTCGGCCGGGTCGTCAGCATCCGGTGCCTCATCAAGGCCGCGGCGATGTGGAAGTACGGCATCGCCAAGAAGACCCCGATCGCCGAGGTGCGCGCCCTGCTGAAGGAGCGGGACACGGTCCAGCCGCCGGAGTGGTTCCAGGCGATGCTGACGCAGGGCGTGCTCCTGCTCAACGCGTCGCTGACCGCGAGCGGCGACGGTGCGATGGGCGCCGACCGGCACACCGCCTTCTGGCGGCCGGTCGCCGAGCGGATCGTCGAGGAGATCCTCAAGGCCAAGCAGGACGGGCCCGAGGAGGACCGCGGGGTCGTGTTCGCCTGGTGGGGCGCGCACGCCCGCAGCCTCAAGCGGGTCGTCCTGCGGCTCCAGGAGAAGTACCCGGACGTCGAGGTCCGGCACCTCGACCACGCGAACCCGGCGGCGCAGGGCGACATCTTCTGCGAGGGCGACCACTTCGCCCAGGTCAACGACGCGCTGACCTCACTGGGCGCGGACGGCGTCGACTGGCTGCCGAGCAAGGGGTGGAACGCGACGGCGGCCGGCGCGGGCGGCAAGGCCGGGGACGTCGCGGCGCGCATGGGCGCCTTCATCGAGTCGACGATGAACCTCCACCAGCTGTACCTGGAGCGCCTCACCAGCGTCAAGGACGAGGGTCTGGTCCTGCCCGCGATCACCGGCGTCTTCGACACCCCGCTGATGGACTTCCAGGGCGCCGTCGCCCCGGTCTCCGAGGCGCTGGCCGGGCTGGCCGGACACATCCGGCGCAGCCACGACTTCGGCAAGCACCGCGCGGACCAGGCCGCCGGCGGGGGACTGTCCGCGGACGCGATCGCCGCGCTCCACCTCTACACGTGCGAGTCGGCCTTCTACCGCGAGATCAACAGCGTGCTGCGCTCCCCGGACCGCACCCGGGTCACGCCCTACCTCCCGTACCTGCGGCTGCTGTTCTCGGCGGTCTCGGAGCTGCCGGCCTACACCCGGCCCCTGTGGCGGGGCGTGTCGCTGGACCTGCGGTCGCAGTACCCGGTGGGCCGCACGGTCACCTGGTGGGGCGTCTCCTCGTGCACCTCGGAGCTGAAGGTGGCCAAGGCGTTCCTGGGCAGCCGCGGCAAGCGGACCCTCTTCGAGGTGACGCCCGCCCGAGCGGTCGGGATCAAGAGCTTCTCGGCCTTCACCGGCGAGGAGGAGTACATCCTCACGCCGGGCACCCAGCTCAAGGTGACGGAGGTGAGGAACGAATCCCGCGGCCTGTCCACGGTCCGCCTGACCGAAGTCACGGACGCCACCCCCGTACTGTCCTGACCACGGCCGCCCCGCCCGTCCTCCCCGGGGAGGGCGGGCGGGCCGGCAGGGCGACGAACTCGCCCGCGAAATGTTCATTGGTCCAGACCTATTGACCGGCCCTCGCGTCCGCTCCTACGATCCGGACCGGCACGCCCGCCCCACGTCCCCACGCATCCAGAGCCGCGCGTCACCCCCACCCCGGCCCTGTCATGGCCATGGCGTTCGGCAGGAAGGGAGCACCCCCATGTTCCGTCGAAGGCCACGAAACCCCCACCTGCCGCCGGGTGAGACCGGCTCCCTGACGCCGGGCCACCACGCCGCGAACGGCTCCACGGCGCTGCGGCGTTCGCTCGCCGGGATGAGCGCCGTGGCCCTGGTCGCCGCGGGCATGGCCGTGGCCGGATCCGTCTCCGCCGGAGCCGCGACCACGGAGGACGTGGCCGGCAACCTGGTGGCGAACCCCGGGTTCGAGAGCGGCCTGACCGGCTGGACGTGCGCGGGAGGCTCGGGCGCGGCCGTCGGCAGCCCGGTCCGCTCCGGCGCTTCCGCGCTCAAGGCCACGCCGACCGGCCAGGACAACGCCCGCTGCAGCCAGACGGTCAGCGTGCAGCCCAACTCCGCGTACACCCTGAGCGCCTACGTCCAGGGCAGTTACGTCTACCTCGGTGCCACCGGGACCGGTCTCACCGGCACCACGTCCACCTGGACGCCGAGCAGCGCGTCGTACGCCCCGCTCACCGTCAGCTTCAGCACCGGACCGAGCACCACGTCGGTCACCGTCTACCTGCACGGCTGGTACGGCCAGCCGGCGTACCACGCGGACGACGTGTCGCTCACCGGCCCCGGCGGCACCACCCCGCCCCCCACGAGCCCGCCGCCCCCCACCACCCCGCCCCCGACGACCCAGCCGCCGACCACGCAGCCCCCGACCACCCAGCCCCCCACCACGCAGCCCCCGACGACCCAGCCGCCCGGCGAGACCTGCCCCACCAAGCCCAAGCCGTCGGGCAAGGTCCTCCAGGGGTACTGGGAGAACTGGGACGGCGCCGCGAACGGCGTCCACCCCGGCATGGGCTGGATCCCCATCACGGACAGCCGCATCGCCGCCCACGGATACAACGTCATCAACGCCGCGTTCCCGGTGATCCTCTCCGACGGCACCGTCCTGTGGCAGGACGGCATGGACACCGGCGTCAAGGTCGCCACCCCCGCCGAGATGTGCCAGGCCAAGGCGGCCGGAGCGACGATCCTGATGTCCATCGGCGGCGCCACCGCCGGCATCGACCTCAGCTCCAGCACGGTCGCCGACCGCTTCGTGGCCACCGTCGTGCCGATCCTCAAGAAGTACAACTTCGACGGGATCGACATCGACATCGAGACCGGCCTGTCGGGCAGCGGCAACATCAACACCCTGTCCGCCTCGCAGGCCAACCTGATCCGCATCATCGACGGCGTGCTGGCCCAGATGCCCGGGGGCTTCGGCCTGACCATGGCGCCCGAGACCGCGTACGTCACCGGCGGCAGCGTCACCTACGGGTCGATCTGGGGCTCGTGCCTGCCGATCATCAAGAAGTACGCCGACAACGGCCGGCTGTGGTGGCTGAACATGCAGTACTACAACGGCAGCATGTACGGCTGCTCCGGCGACTCGTACCAGGCCGGCACCGTGCAGGGCTTCACCGCACAGACGACCTGCCTGAACAACGGCCTGGTCATCCAGGGCACCACGATCAAGGTCCCGTACGACAAGCAGGTCCCCGGACTCCCGGCCCAGCCCGGGGCGGGCGGCGGCCACATGGCGCCGAGCCTGGTCGGCCAGTCCTGGAACGCCTTCGGCGGCTCCCTCAAGGGCCTGATGACCTGGTCCGTGAACTGGGACGGCTCGAAGGGCTGGGGCTTCGGCGACAACGTCAAGTCCCTCCAGGGCCGCTGACCGCTGCGGGTGCCCGCCCGGTCCGGATCCCACCGGGCCGGCACCCCCCGGACCCCACGGAAGGGTGCCACCCCCGGTCCCCGTTCCGTTCCGGGCCGGCGCCCGACGCGAATGCGCCGCGCCTCGTCCGGGCCCACGCTGGAAGGATGAGCACCCAGAGCCATCGGACAGCGCGCGAGGGCATCGCGGGTCTCCTGGAGAGCCCTGTCGTCGGCATGGCCCCGTGGATCATCTTCGGCATCCTCTCCGGCCCCGGCCGCTTCGAGCTCGCGGTGGGCATCGCCCTGGCCGTCACCGTCCTCCTGGTCGTGGCCGGCCGCTGGTCCCACCCCGGCAGCTCCTGGAAGCTGCTGGAGCTGGCCGACCTGATCTTCTTCACCGGACTCGCGATCATCGGGGCCCTGGCGGACGACGGCACCCTGCGCTGGCTGGAGACGTACTCCGGCGAGATCTCCAACCTCGCCCTGGTCGCCATCGCCTTCGGCTCCATGGCCCTGCGCCGGCCGTTCACCCTCGCCTACGCCCGTGAACAGACGGACCCCTCGGTCTGGGACACCCCGCAGTTCCTGCGGGCCAACCAGGTCATCACCGGAGTGTGGGGCCTCGCCTTCCTGGTCGGAGCCCTGTCGGGCGGCTACGGCGACCTGGTCCTGCACGAGCCGGACAACCTCTGGACCGGCTGGGTCATCCCGATCCTCGCCCTGATCGCGGCCGTGCGCTTCACCCTCTGGTACCCCGAGACCCTCCGGGCCCGCGCCCGGAAGGCGGCCGGTGAGCCGGGCCCGGAGCCGCCGGGCCTGAACGCCATGCTGGCCCCCCTGGCCGGCCTGCTGGTACCCGTCGGCGTCCTCGTCCTGATCTTCGAGGACGGCCTGTGGTGGCTCGGCGTCGCCCTCATCGTGGCGGGCGTCCTCTCCGGGAAGGCGCTCCGGGCGGACGCCTGACCGCAACGGCCGGGGCTCCAGGGGTCCGTGTGCTTCCGGCCGGCGTCCGGACGGCCGGCCCCGCCCCGCCCGGAGAAGCCGCGCCCAGCATCTGGTAGGAAACTTTCCTATCAGATAGCATCCCCGGCGGCGGCTTGGCGCGGCGCCCCTCCCCGGTACGCCCGGGGGAGCAGGGGCGTGACGCGCTCAGCGAGAGCTCTGACCCGGCCGCCGTGCACGCGTACGCCCCGAGGCGCCCGCCGTCACGGGGCCGGCCCGCGCTGCCCGCACCGGTGCCCAGCTCTCACCCTTCCCAGGCAAAGGGAGTCACAGGTATGCCCCGACCGCACGCCTCCGCCCCATCACGCCGCACCACCACCCTGTCCCTGCTGCTCGCCGCCGTCCTGCTCGTCACCGGCGCCCTCGTCCTCGGGTCCACCGGCCGCGCCGAGGCCGCAGACCCGCTCCTCTCCCGCGGCAAGCCGGCCGTCTCGTCCTCCGACGAGGCCGACGACCTCACCGCCGCCAAGGCCTTCGACGGCGACCCCGCCACCCGCTGGGCCAGCGCGGAGGGCTCCGACCCCCAGTGGATCCGCGTCGACCTCGGCACCACCGCCACCGTCTCCCGCGTCCGCCTCAAGTGGGAGGCCGCCTACGGCAAGGCGTACCGCATCGAGATCTCCGCCGACGGCTCCGCCTGGACCACCCTCGCCACCGAGACCGCCGGCAACGGCGGCACCGACGACTGGACCGCGCTGAACGCCAAGGGCCGCTACGTACGCGTCTTCGGCACCGCCCGCGGCACCTCGTACGGCTACTCCCTCTACGAGGCCGAGGTCTACGGGACGCCGGGCGACACCACCCCGCCCGGCACCGGCGCCTTCACCGTCGTCGCCGCCGGGGACATCGCCGCCCAGTGCACCGCCTCCAGCAGTTCCTGCGCCCACCCCAAGACGGCCGCGCAGGCCCAGCGGATCAACCCGAAGTTCTACCTGACCATGGGCGACAACCAGTACGACGACGCCCGCCTGTCCGACTACCGCAACTACTACGACAAGACCTGGGGCGCCTTCAAGGCCAAGACCCGGCCCGTCCCCGGCAACCACGAGACGTACGACCCGGCCGGGTCCCTCGCCGGCTACAAGTCGTACTTCGGATCGATCGCCTACCCCCAGGGCAAGCCCTACTACAGCTTCGACGAGGGCAACTGGCACTTCATCGCCCTCGACTCCAACTCCTTCGACGACCCCGCCCAGATCCAGTGGCTCAAGAACGACCTGGCCCGCACCACCAAGGGCTGCGTCGCCGCCTCCTTCCACCACCCGCTCTACTCCTCCGGCGGCCACGGCAACGACCCCGTCTCCAAGCCCGTCTGGCAGATCCTCTACGCCGCCAAGGCCGACCTCGTCCTCAACGGGCACGACCACCACTACGAGCGCTTCGCCCCGCAGGACCCCTCCGGCCGGGCCACCGCCGACGGCATCGTCGAGATCGTGGCCGGCACCGGCGGCGCCGAGCCGTACCCCATCGAGAACGTCCAGCCCAACAGCCAGAAGCGCATCAGCGGCCCCTACGGGGTGCTGAAGCTGGACCTCACCGACACCACCTACACCTGGCAGTACGTCGGCACCGACGGCCAGGTCAAGGACTCCGGCCCGACCCGCACCTGCCACTGATGTACCTCGCGACCACCGGTCGCCGGGACGCGCCGCCCGCCCCCTCCGGGGCGCCGCGGCGCGTCTCCGCCACCGTCCTCGCCCTCGGCACGGTCAGCCTGGTCACCGACGTCTCCTCCGAGATGGTCACCGCCGTGCTGCCCCTCTACCTCGTCGTCGGCCTCGGCCTGACCCCCCTCCAGTTCGGCTTCCTGGACGGGCTGTTCACCGGCGCCACCGCCCTCGTCCGGCTCGCCGGCGGCCACGCCGCCGACCGCGGCGGCCACCACAAGGCGGTCGCCGGAGCCGGCTACGCGCTCTCCGCCTGCTCCCGGCTCGGGCTGCTGCTCGCCGGCGGCGCGACCGGCGGGATCGCCGCGGCCCTCGCCGCCGACCGCCTCGGCAAAGGCATCCGCACCGCCCCGCGCGACGCCCTGATCACCCTGGACAGCCCGCCCGACGGCCTCGGCCGCGCCTTCGGCGTCCACCGCGCCATGGACACCACCGGCGCCCTCCTCGGCCCGCTCGCCGCCTTCGCCCTCCTGTGGGCCACCGCCGACGCGTACGACGCCGTCTTCGTCGTCAGCTTCTGCACCGGGCTGCTCGGCGTCCTGCTCCTCGTCGTCCTGGTACCCGGCGGACGGCGGCAACCGGTCGGCGGCGCCCACCGGTTGCGCGACCTCGCGGCGCCGCTCCGGCTGCCCGGCGTACGCCGGATCGCGCTCGGCGCCGCGCTCCTCGGCGGCGCCACCATCGGCGACGCCTTCCTCTACCTGCTGCTCCAGCAGCGGACCGGACTGGCCGCCACCTGGTTCCCGTTCCTGCCACTGGGCGCCTCGGCGGTCTACCTCCTGCTCGCCGTACCGGCCGGGCGGCTCGCCGACCGCGTCGGGCGCCGCCGCACCTTCCTGTACGGACACGGCGCCCTGCTGCCGGCCCTCGGCCTGCTCCTCGCGCCGCTGCCCGAGGCCGTGCTCCTGGTGGGCGTCCCGCTCGCGATCGGGATCTTCTACGCCGCCACCGACGGCGTCCTGATGGCCCTCACCGGTCCGCTCCTGCCGGCCGGCAGCCGGGCCGGCGGACTCGCCCTCGTCCAGACCGCGCAGGCCCTCGCCAGGGTCGGCGCCGCCGCCGGCTTCGGGGCCGCCTGGACGCTGTGGGGCCCGACGCCCGCCCTCCTGGTCGCCCTCGCCGGACTCACGGCGGCGATGTGCGGCGCGAGCCGCCTCCTCCCGGCCGAGCGCTCCCACCCGCTCCCGCCCGAAGACCGCCCCGCGCCCCGGCCGCCCACGCCGCACTCCCCGAAGGGGTCCCCCCGTTGAGCACCGAAACCACCCCGGACCCGAACCGGCACCCGGACCCGAACCGGCAC
Organism: Streptomyces sp. NPDC101132; assembly: GCF_044759225.1. Taxonomy (NCBI): domain Bacteria; kingdom Bacillati; phylum Actinomycetota; class Actinomycetes; order Kitasatosporales; family Streptomycetaceae; genus Streptomyces; species Streptomyces sp. NPDC101132. The sequence goes on along the minus strand of NZ_JBIVYX010000018.1, from coordinate 144,030 downwards.
CCGGACCCGAACCGGCACCCGGACCTGACCGGGCACCCGAACCGGCACCCGGACCCGACCCGGAACCCGACCCCCGACCCGACCGCCCCCATCCCCATCCCCAGCCCCCACCCGACCCAGCACCCCAACCGGCACCGCCTATGGGCGCTTCTCCTCGGTGTCCTGCTCCTCGCCGGCGGCGCCACCGCCTACACCCTGCGAGCCGCAGCCGCCCGCCCCGACCCGGCCGCCGCCTCCCCGGACACCGGCTTCACGCTCGACAGCGGCACCCCGGGCACCCTCTGGTTCCGCGACACTGCCACCGGCCGCGTCGCCCGCCAGGACCCCGGCGCCCCCGGCCGACGCGTGGCGCACGGGCCCCGCTGCGACCGCTTCCACGCCGCCGGCGGCACCGCACTGTGCCTGCAACTCCGCCCGGGCGTGCCGGCCCGTACGTACGTCCTCGTCCTCGACCGGCGGCTGCGCGAGGTACGCAGGATGAGCCTGCCCGGGATCCCCAACCGCGCCCGCGTCTCCGCCTCCGGCAAGGTCCTCGCCTGGACCACCTTCGCCAGTGGCGACTCGTACGCCACCTCCGCGTTCGCCACCCGCACCTCGATCCTCGACCTGCGCACCGGCTACCTCATCAAGAACATCGAGCAGATCCCGCTCACCCTGGACGGCCGCCGCCACCACGCCCCCGACGTCAACTACTGGGGCGTCACCTTCGCCGCCGACGACAACCGCTTCTACGCCACCGTCGCCACCCGGGGCCGTACCCACCTGGTCGAGGGAGACCTGAAGAAGTGGGCGGCGCGGACGCTCAAGGAGAACGTCGAGTGCCCCTCGCTCTCCCCGGACGGCACCCGCATCGCGTACAAGAAGAAGGTCTCCGCCGACCCCCGCGCACCCTGGCGCCTGCACGTCCTCGACCTCGGCACCCTCCGCGACCACCCCCTCGCCGACGCCCGCTCCATCGACGACCAGGCCGCCTGGACCACCCCCGGTACGGTCGCGTACGCACACGAGGGCGCGGTCTGGACCGTCCCCGCGGACGGCACGGGCAGCCCCCGGCGCCTCGTGCCCGGCGCGTCCTCACCCGCCACTCCCACGCGGTGATCACAACGGTGACGTGCCCGCGCGCGACGGGCGCACGGCTTCGCCGGCCGGACGGCGCCTTTCGCGCGGCCCGTCGTGTCACGTTTCCCGCCCCCCGTTTGTCCACCGGACGAACCGTCAACGGCAGCGGCACACAGGGGCCGCGCCGGCTCGAGCCGGTGGGGGAGTGGTTCGGCCGGGCCGACGCCGTCCTCCTGGGGCGGACCACCTTCGAGATGCGTGCTGCGCGGCGCGGACGTCGTCGGGCAGGTGCGCCGGCTCGAGGAGCAGCCGGGCGGCGAGCTCCAGGCGCACGGCAGCCGGCAGCTCGTCCGGACCCTCCACGACGCCGGACTGGTGGACGTCCACCGCCTGATCCAGTTCCCCGTCGTCGTCGGCGCGGGCAAGCGCCTCTTCGGTGACGGCGCCGTCCCGTCCGTCTACCGGATCACCGAGTCGCACGTGGCGGCCGGTGGCTCCGGCGCGGTCGCCCTCACCCTCCGCCGCACCGCGTCGGGCACGACCGGAGCCGGGGAGTTCGTCGTACGCGAAGGCAAGGAGGCCGCGGCGTGGCAACCGGCCGGAAACGGCAGCTGGGCGCCGGTCGTCGCCCGCCGGGGGGTTACCCCGGCTCGACCGGCAGCCACAGCTCGCAGGTCGCGGTGGTGAAGTCGGGCGCGTGCGCCAGGGTGGTGACGATCGAGGGACCCGGGCGCAGGCGCCACGGGTTCGAGGGGAACCAGTCGGTCGCGGTGGCCGCCCAGGCCGTCTGGAGGGCCTGGGGGTGCGGGCCGCTGGTGCGGAAGACGGCCCACGTGCCGTCCGGGACCTCGATGGCGTCCAGGTCCGCGGGGACCGCGGTGTCCCGGGCGACGGCCACCCCGTGCAGGTAGGTGAGTTCGGTTCCCTCCGTTCCGTCGGGGTCGACGTCGTCGCAGACCTGGAGGAGGCCTTCGGGGACGGTGTCGGCCAGCGCCTTCAGGCGCTGGTGCTCCTCGGGCGGCAGCCCGGCGATGTGCTCCTGGATGCGGGGGTTGACGCCCTGGTGGACGAGTGGGACCCGGGCGGCATGTCCGATCAGCCGGAAGGCGGGGCGGTTCACGAGGCGGGTGTCCATGGGGACGCTCCCTTCGACGGTCAGGCGGAACCTGAGCTGTGGTTGTGTACGCAGGGGGCCTCCCTCGCGGCGTACGTCACCGGGGCCGGCGCCGTGCACCGCCCGGAACGCGCGCCCGAACGCCTCGGTCGAGCCGTAGCCGTGCCGGACCGCGATGCCGAGCAGGTCCTGCTCGCCGCGGACGACCTCGGCCGCCGCCACGGTCATGCGCCGCCGGCGCACGTACTCCGACAGCGGCATGCCGGCCAGCGACGAGAACATCCGGCGCAGGTGGTATTCGGTCGAGCCGACCGACGCCGCCAGTGCGCGGACGTCGGGATCCTCCGCGAGATGCTCCTCGACGAGGTCGACGAGCCGGTTCAGTGCCGAGATCACGAGGCCTCCTTTCGACTCCCACCCTGGCAGCGCGCACCCCGGTGGCACCCGACCGCTGCGAACCGATCCGATCATGCACCCGCTTCCGGGCTCCGCGGACGGGGTACTCCCTCGCGTGGCACACCCCGGTGCCGCTCTTGCCGCGCTGCCGGCACGACGAGGAGAAGCGGATCTGATGGACGCGCTGAAACTGCACCTCACCTACCTGGACCTGACGACCGCACACGTCGCGGACGCGCTTCTGCGGCTGGGGCTGCCGATCCGGCAGGCCCCGGCCTCGGTACGACCGCTGGCCGACGGCACGCACCTCGTCGGCAGGGCCCGGCCGGCCCGCCATCACGGCAGTGTGGACGTGTTCCTGGAAGCGATCGAGCAGGCGGCCGCGGGGGACGTGCTCGTCGTCGACAACGCCGGCCGCGACGACGAGGCCTGCGTGGGCGACCTGGTCGCCCTCGAAGCCGAACGCGCCGGGCTGGCCGGTGTGGTGATCTGGGGGCTGCACCGGGACACGCGCGAGCTGCGCGGCATGCGGCTGCCCGTGTTCAGCCAGGGCGCTCTGCCCGCCGGCCCGCAGCGGCTGGAACCCCAGGGGCCCGACTCCCTCGTCTCGGCCCGGATCGGCGGGGTGCACGTCACCCGCGACGACTTCGTCCTCGGGGACGACGACGGGGTGCTGTTCCTGCCCCTCGACCGCGCCGCCGACATCGCCGCGACGGCGGGCGGGATCCGCGACGCCGAGCGCCACCAGGCCGCCCGGATGCGGCTGGGCACCAGCCTGCGCACCCAGGTCGGGTTCGCCGACTACCGCGCGGCACGGGACCGGGACGGCACGACCTTCCGCGAGCACCTGCGGGCCGTCGGCGGCGCGATCGAGGAGTAGGCGCCGCACACGTTCCCCAGACGATTCGCCATCAAGCGAAATGTTGCGGCAAGCTGGAGGGATGAATCAACCGCCCTCCGGGAATCCGTCCGAAAAGCCCGATCCGGCGTCCCCCGCTCCGGCGGCGCGGCTGGCCGGCCTGGCCGCAGCGCTGGCCGACGAGACGCGGGCCGCCATCTGCATGGCCCTGCTGGAGGGGCGCGCCTGGACGGCCGGCGAGCTGGCCCGGATCACCGGGGTGGCGCCCTCCACCGTCACCGGGCACCTGGTGCGCCTGGAGGAGGCCGGCGTCTGCGTGACCGAGCGGCAGGGCCGGCACCGGTACGTCCGGATCGCCGACGCGGCGACGGCCCGGCTGGTGGACGGGCTCGCCTCGTTCGCGATCCCCGACCGGGACGCGGCGCACGCGGTGCCGGTGGTCGGCGCCCCCGATCCGCTGGCGCGGGCCCGTACCTGCTACGACCACTTCGCCGGGCGCCTGGGCATGGCCGTCACCGACGCCATGGAGCGGGGCGGTCTGCTGCGGACCTCCGGGGTGTTCGAGCTCACCCCGGAGGGGCGGGAGTGGTGCGCCGGGGCGGGCGTGGACCTGGTGCAGGAGGGGCGCCGGCCGCTGGTGAGCGCGTGCCTGGACTGGACGGAGCGGCGCCGCCACCTGGGTGGTCTCGCCGGAGCCCGGCTGTGCGCCCGGGCGCTGGACGCCGGCTGGGTGGAGCGGCCCGCGTCCGGCGGGCGGGCGCTGCTGGTCACGGCGGCCGGGGAGCGTGCCTTCGGGGAGCTGCTCGGCCTCGCGCCGGCGGAGTACGCCTAGGAAGCGTGACGGCACAACATTTCGGTGGACACCGAAATGTTGTGGGTTAGAGTGGAGGCATGAGATCCCACGCGCTGCTGCCGCGCTCCCCGCTGCCGATCCACCTCCCGACCCTGGGGGCCGTCACCTTCACGGTGCTCGCGTGGGCCTCCGCCTTCGTGTCGATCCGCAGCGCGGGCGCGGCGTACTCCCCGGGGGCCCTGGCCCTGGGACGGCTGCTGACCGCCTCGCTCGTGCTCGGGCTGCTGCTCCTGGCCCGCCGCGAAGGGCTGCCGCCGCGGGGCGCGTGGCGGGGGATCCTCGTCTCGGGCGTGGTCTGGTTCTTCGGGTACACGGTGATGCTGAACTGGGGCGAGCGCCTGGTGGACGCGGGCACCGCCGCCCTGCTCGTCAACATCGGGCCGATCCTCATGGCCCTGCTCGCGGCCCGGCTGCTCGGCGAGGGGCTGCCGCCGCAACTGCTGCTGGGCATGGGGGTCTCGTTCGTGGGCGCGGCCGTCGTCGGCCTGTCCATGTCCGCGCCGGCCGCCGGGGGCGGCTCGACATCCGTCCTCGGCGTGGTCCTCTGCCTGCTGGCGGCCGTGGCGTACGCGACCGGAGTCGTCGCCCAGAAGCCCGCGCTCGCGTGCGGATCGCCGCTCCAGATCACCGCGTACAGCTGTCTCGTCGGAACCCTCGCCTGCCTGCCCTTCGCCGGCCGGCTGGCCGCGGAGCTGCCCCGGGCGCCGCTCTCCGCGACGCTGAACATGCTCTACCTGGGCGTGGTGCCGACCGCCCTCGCGTTCACCACCTGGACGTACGCCCTGTCCCGGATGCCCGCCGCGAAGCTGGGCGCGACCACGTACGCCGTCCCGGCCATCGTCGTGCTGCTGAGCTGGCTGCTGCTGGGCGAGGTGCCGGCGTGGCTGACGCTGCTGGGCGGTGCGCTCTGTCTGGCCGGAGTGGCCGTGTCCCGTCGCCGCCCCACCCCCCGCCCGGCGGAGCCGGCCGAAGCCACCGGGACGCGGTAGCGCCCTCCGCGCTCCGCGCGCGGAACCTGCCCGGCTGGCCTAGTTTGGCCATCGACCGACTGTTTCTTCCGAATCTTCGGAATCTTCGGAAAAGGGAGATTTTCCATGGCTGACAAGGCCAAGGGCAAGATGGAGCAGGCCAAGGGCAAGGCCAAGGAAGTCGCCGGCAAGGCGACCGGCAACGAGCGCATGAAGGCCGAGGGCAGGACCGACCAGGTCAAGGGCAAGGCCCGGGAGGTCGCGGGCAAGGCCGAGGAGCAGGCCCGCGGCATCAAGGACTCCCTCCGGGACCGCCGCCGGACCTGACCCGTTCGCCCGCTCCACCTGCGGCCGGTCACGGCGCGTTCGGCGCCGCGGCCGGCCGTACGCGCGCGGCCAGGACGTCGTAGGCCGCGGGTGCGGCGTACGACGAGGGTCCGGCGGACGCCGCGGGTGCGGCGACGCCGGGGGACGTCAGACGAGGCCTATGCGGCGGGCGATCTGTTCGTTCCGGCCGAGGTGCTGGTGGGCCTGGGGGCCGAGGGCGTTGATGACGTTGGCGATCAGGACTTCGATCACGGCGAGGGTGGGGACCAGGCTGTCGTAGGGGGCCGTGCTGCCGACCTGGCTGGGCAGGACGACGTCGGCGTGGGTGGCGGCGGGGGAGAGCCACGGGTCGGTGAAGACGATGGTCTTGCCGCCGGCATCGCGGGTCAGCTGGGCGATCGCGGTCTTGTCGTCCTCGTAGCGCCGGTAGTCGAACAGGACGACGACGTCCCGTCGGCTCAGCTGCGTCAGGGCCGCGGTGCGTTCGACCGGCCGGTCGGGCAGGAAGCGGACCTCCTCGCGCAGCTGCATCAGGTGGAGGCCGAGGTACTGGGCCAGCAGGTGGGTGAAGCGGCCGCCGGCCAGGGTGATGTGACGTTTGCGGTCGGCGAGGAGCTCCACCGCGCGCGTGAAGTCGTGCGGGGGGATCTCGGCGAAGGTCTGGGTGACCGGCGGATTGAAGGCGGCGTCCGCCTGCTCCAGGAGGCCGGCCGCGCCGGTGTCGTCCTGCGGGACGCTGCCCAGGCCGGCGGCTTCGTAGAGCGCGATGGGGGAGGCGTTGCGCGCGTCGAGTTCGGAGCGTACGGCGGCCTGGAGGTCGGGGAAACCGCGGTAGCCCATGCGTGCGGCGAAGCGCAGGACGGTGGGGGCGGAGACGGCGGCGCGGTCGGCGATGACGGCGACGGTCTCGAAGACCGCCGAGGGGTATCCGGCCAGCAGCGTGCGGGCGACCTTGCGTTCGGCGGGGCTGAGTTCGCCGAGGTCGGCGCGGATGCGGTCGGCCAGGGTGCCGCTCATCGTCCTTGGTTCCTTTCGGGGGTTCGTGCCGCGTCCGCCGAGCCTAGTGCCAGGCGCGGCGGACGCGGCTGTCCGGGGGGTGGTGGCGCCCGTCCGGTCAGCGGGGGGTGATGCCGAGGACGAGGCCGGTGATCGTGGCCGGCTCCGTCGCTCCGGCGCCCCAGGCGCTGGGGCCGGCCGGCTTGGACAGCGTCACGGTGAAGCGCGGGTCCGTCTCGAAGGTGGAGGCGGTCGCGGTGCGCTGGGCTCGGGTGGCGGCCAGGGCCCGGGCGGTGGTCAGCAGGGAGTAGGGCCGGCCGGTGGAGTTGTCCGGGGAGTTGAAGACGTCGTCGTTGGCCGGCACGGGGGTGTCGCCGGCCGGGACGGCGGGGCGCTTGCCGGGGGCGGGCAGGGCCTGCCAGGCCTGCGGCAGGTAGCGGTCGCCGTCGGTGAGGTGGGTGTAGCGGGCGCCGCTGAGCGACCAGCCGGCGGCGGTGGTGCGCGTACGGGCGTGGCGCAGGTCCAGCACGGTCAGTCCGCGCGTGCCCTTGACGGTCGCGGTCTCGGCGGGCGTGCCGGGGCGGTCGACGATCAGGGCGGTGTTCTCTTCGAGGCCGTAGACGCGGTCGTGGCCGGTGTCGGCGGCCAGGCGCAGGGCCCGCCCTTCGCGGCCGTAGGCGCCGGTGTGGGTGTCGATCAGGCCGGAGCCGAGGAACCCGAAGCCGCCCTCCGGCAGGTAGCCCAGGCGGGTGGGGTCGTCGAAGTAGCCGGGGGCACTGCCGTCGCGCAGCCCCTGGTGGGACTCGCCTCCGGTGACCATGTCGCGGCCGGCCATGATCTGGGCCCCGGCGGAGGAGCCGGCGACGACCGCGCCGGCGGCGAGCTTGGCGCGGATGGCGGCCAGCACCTTGGTGTCGGTGTGCGCGTCGCCGTGCAGGAGGGTGGTGACGTAGCGGTACTGGTCGCCGCCGCCGAAGAAGAATCCGGTCATGGAGTTGACCTGGGCGACGACCGCGTCGGCGTCGGCGTTGGCGATGTGGTCGAGGTCGACGGGTATCCACTGCGCGTCGGCCGCCCCGTGCCGGGTGAACAGGGAGGCGTAGTAGGCGCCGTTGCAGGCGGAGTTGCTGCACAGGTCGGGGTCGTCGGCGTGCGGGTCCTGGCTGGCGGGCACGGAGGCCGCCGTCAGGATTCCGATGCGGGCGTTGCTCCCGCCGGCGCGGCGGATGATCTCACCGTAGACGGCTTCGTTGTCGGCCTTGAGGCCGCCGCCGATCAGCACCAGCGAGCCGGCGACGGCGGGGTGGGGCACGGGCGTGGCGTGGGCGGGGACGGTCAGGGCCGCGAGCAGCACGGTGGTGGCGGCCATGAGGCCGCGCCGTGAGCGGGTGCCGGGCATGAGGGCTCCGTTCAGGGGGCGTTGGTGTGGCAGAGGCGGGCGATCAGCAGGGCCAGCAGGGTGACGCGGTCGGTGATCGTGTCGGTGTCGAGCCACTCCTGGGGTGAGTGGTCGGCCCCGCCGACGGGGCCGAGCCCGTCGAGGACCGGAGTGCCGGCCGCCGCGATGGTGTTGGCGTCGCCGACTCCTCCGGTACGGGCCGCTCCGAAGGTGACGCCGAGCTCGGCGGCGGCGCCGCGGGCCAGGTCCAGCATGTGGCGGCTGGCGTCGGTCGGCTCCATCGGCGGGCACAGGTCGAGCTGCCGTACGGTGGCCGTGGTGCCGGGGACGGGCAGCTGCGCGGCGCTGTCCACGAGGGCGTGGCCGATGCGGTCCAGGCAGGCGGCGCCGGCTGCGCGGACCTCGACGTGGAGTTCGGCCCTGTCGGGCACGATGTTGGGTCGGGTGCCGGCCTGCAGGACACCGACGTTGATCGTGGCATCCGTCTCCCTGCTGTTGAGTGCCTGCAGGGCGATGGTCAGGTGAGCGGCGGCGAGGGCGGCGTGCGCGCCGCGTTCGGGCTCGATGCCGGCGTGCGCCGCCCGGCCTTCGACGGTGATCAGGTATTCGGCCACGCCCTTGCGGGCGATGACCACGTCGCCGTTCTCCCGCGCGCATTCCAGGGCCAGGGCGAAGTCCGCCTCGGCGGCGAGGTCGCGGGTCAGTGCGGCGCTGCCGGGGGAGCCGATCTCCTCGTCCGGCGTGGCCCAGAAGATGATCTCGTCGTAGTCGTCGAAGCCGTCTTCGGTCAGGATCTCCAGCGCGCTCAGTCCGGCCAGCAGGCCGCCCTTGTCGTCGCTGACCCCCGGGCCGTGGGCCAGGGAGCCGTCGAGGCCGAACGGCCGCTCGGCGGCGGTCCCGTCCTCGAAGACGGTGTCCATGTGGCCCGCGAGCAGGATCCGCCGCCCGCCGTCGGCCGCCCGGCGGGCTCCCTTCTTGCGGGCGACGAGGGCGTTGCCCAGCGCGCGTCCCCGGTGGCGGCCGGCGGGGACGGTCTGCACGGTGGCGCCGCAGCGTTCGAGGCGGTCGGTGAGCCAGGCCGCGACGCGGTTGACGCCGTCGGGGCTGTAGGAGCCGGAGTCGATGGCCACCAGCGCGGCGAGGTCGGCGAGGTACTCGCCGTGGCGGGCTGCGGCCCGGGCCCGCAGCGTCCGCGTGGACGGCTGGGGCCGGGTGGCGGCGCTCACAGGACCTTGGAGAGGAACGCACGGGTGCGGTCCTGGGTCGGTTCGGTCAGGACCTGGCGCGGGTCTCCGGCTTCGACGACAACGCCTTCGTCCATGAAGACGGCCGTGTCGGCCACTTCGCGGGCGAACCCGATCTCGTGGGTGACGACGACCATGGTCATGCCGTCCGCGGCCAGGCGCCGCATCACGTCCAGTACGTCGCCCACCAGTTCGGGGTCGAGGGCGGAGGTGGGCTCGTCGAAGAGCATCAGCTTCGGCTTCATCGCCAGGGCGCGGGCGATGGCCACGCGCTGCTGCTGGCCGCCGGAGAGCTGCGCCGGGTAGTGACCGGCCCGGTCGGCCAGCCCGACCTGCCGCAGCAGCCGGTGCCCTTCGGCCTCTGCCTCCGGCTTCGGGACGCCGCCGACCTTCACCGGCGCCTCGCAGACGTTCTCCAGGGCCGTCATGTGCGGGAAGAGGTTGAAGCGCTGGAAGACCATGCCGATGTCGCGGCGGCGTGCGGCGACCTCCCGCTCGCGCAGCTCGTGGAGCCTGCCGGACTGGCGGCGGTAGCCGACGAGGTCGCCGTCGACGGACAGGGTGCCGCCGTCGATCCGCTCCAGGTGGTTGATGCACCGCAGGAAGGTCGACTTGCCCGACCCGGACGGGCCCAGCAGGCAGCAGACCTGGCCGCGCTCGACCGTCAGGTCGATGCCGCGCAGCACCTGGAGGCTGCCGTAGTTCTTGTGGACCCCACGGGCCTGGACCATGGGACGGGTCATCGCCCGGCCTCCTTCTTCGTACGACGGGCCCACGAGGTGCCGGCGCTGCCGAGCATCCGCTGGAGGGCGGGGGTGCTCCGGCCGCGGGTCGTGCCCCGCCCGTACCGGCGCTCCAGCCAGGCCTGCGGGACGCTCAGCAGCGAGACCAGCGCCAGGTACCAGCAACTGGCCACCACGAGCAGGGGGATGACCTGGTAGTTCTGCGCGTACACCTCCTGGACGTTGGACATCAGGTCGTGGGCGGCGATCACGGAGACCAGCGCGGTCATCTTGAGCATGTTGATGGTCTCGTTGCCCATGGGCGGGATGATGACCCGCATCGCCTGCGGCAGGACGATCCGCCGCATGGTCAGGCCGGGGCGCATGCCCAGCGAGTGCGCGGCCTCGGCCTGCCCGGGGTCGACGGACTGGATGCCCGCGCGGACGATCTCGGAGGCGTACGCGGCTTCGTTGAGGCCGAGGGCCAGCAGGGCGGCCACCGCGGGGGTCAGGACGGCGTTGGTGTCCCAGGAGACGAACGTGATGTCCGTGAACGGGATACCGATCTTGATCTGGGAGTACAGCGCGGCGGCGTAGCCCCAGAAGATGATCTGCACCAGCAGCGGCGTGCCCCGGAAGGCCCACACGAACAGCGACGACAGCCCGTACAGCACCGGGCTGTCGGACAGCCGCATGACCGCGATGACGGTGCCCAGCACCAGGCCCAGCAGCATGGCGGCCGCGGTCAGCCACAGCGTGGTGGCCATCCCGTCGAAGATCAGGCCCGCGAAGAGGTAGTCGCCGACGACGTCCCAGTGGAGGTTGTCGTTCTTGGCCAGCGATCCGACCAGCCCGATCAGCGCGGCCACGGCCGCGACGGCCGCGGCCCAGCGGCCGTAGTGGCGGACCGGCACGACGTCGAGGGCCTCGTCGCCGCCGGTGGCCACGGGCGGGATGCCGGTCGTGGACGCGGTGGTGCCGGTCACTGGCCACCCGCGTTCTTGGTGGCTTCCTTGACGGCGATGGAGGCGACCCCGTACTTGTCGCAGATCTTGGTCAGGGTGCCGTCGTCGATGAGCTGCTGCAGCGCCTTCTGGATGGCGTCGGTCAGCTGCGGCAGCTTCTTGGACACCGCGATGCCGTTCGGCGAGGCCTTGTAGCCGCCCTGCGCCGCCGGGTCCTCCACCGAGTCGAAGGCCTTGCCGTCCTCGGCGGTCTTGGCGGTCCAGCCGGCGGCCGGCTTCGTCAGGACGTCCGCGACGACCTTCCCCGCGCGCAGGGCGAGCTGGGCGTCGGAGTCCTTGGGGAAGGTCTGGATGTCGACGGGCTTCCTGCCCAGCTCGGTACAGCGCGCCTGATGGGCCTTGAGCAGGTCCGCCTGGTTGGTGGCGGCCTGCACCCCGACGGGGTGGCCGCACAGGTCGTCCAGCGTGGTGATCCCGGCCGGGTTGCCCTCGGCGACCAGCAGGCCGGAGCCGGACTGGGAGTAGTCGACGAAGTCGACGACCTGCTGGCGCTCCTTGGTGTCGGTGATGGCGGAGATCGCCACGTCGTACTTGCCCGCCTGGATCGCCGGGATGATGCCGTCGAACTTCTGCGGCGTGAAGGTGAACTTCACCCCCAGCTTGGCGCCCAGGGCCTGGCCGAGGTCGTAGTCGAGGCCGGTCAGCTGGCTCTCGCCCTCCTTGACGAACATCTCGAACGGGGCGTACGGCACGTCGGTCGCCACGCGGACGGTGCCGGACGACCGGATCGCCTCCGGCAGGGAGTCGTGCAGGCCCGCGTCCTTGCGGACCTGCACGCCGGCGACCTCGACGGAGGCGGGAGCGGCCGCGCCGGGCGCGGGGGCACTGTTCCCGCACGCCGACAGGGTGGCGGAGCCGGCAAGCGCTACAGCCGCTGCCGACAGGAAGCGGACGGTTCGTGTGCGTGCGTGCATGACGGTGGGACCTCGTTCACAAGGGGAGTGGACACGGGGACGGCTGCCATCGGCGAGCCACACCGGAAGTTACAGATCCGCGCAGCGTTTGACCAGATGTATCGCACGTTACGTTGATGAGAGTGGGTGCTGCCGGGGTGAACGATCCCGGTTTCAGCGCGATATGCAGGCCTATGGCGCGGTTTGGAACCCCTGCACATCGATCTCTTCGTTACATCTATGCATGGACATGGCTGGCTTGTATCTTCCGCTACTACTCGGATGCGGCACCGGTCGCATCCTCCCCACCTCCCAGAGCGAGGGCACCGCCATGCACCGCACCCACCGCCGAGCCCGCCCCGTGCTCGCCGCCGCGGCCACCGCCACCCTGCTGACCCTGCCCGGCACGCTCCTGGCCGCCGAACCGGCCCACGCCGCGGTGTCCAGAATCCGCCTGGGCAGCGCCACGGACGCCGCCCGCCCCTCCTGGCAGGGCCCCGCCCATGTCATGAACGGGGCCGGCGCGGTCGTCCCGGGCTCCATGAGCCGCGCCCTCGACGACATCCGCGGCGGCACCGGCAGCCTCGACGTCGTGGTCCTCGCCGGCTCCGCCCCCACCAGCGGCAGCAAGACGCCCGAGTGCGACACCGTCATGACCCTGCCCGGCGTCAACTCCTGTACCACCTGGACGCTGACCACCGCGGCCGACGCCGGCAACGCCCAGGCCAACGCGGACGTACGCAACGCCGAGTTCGTCTACTTCGCCGGCGGCGACCAGTGCCGCTACGCCGCGTGGAAGGGCACCCCGCTGGAGGCCTCCGTGGAGTCCGTCGTGGCCAAGGGCGGCGGCTCGGGCGGCGGCAGCGCCGGCCACCACATCAACAGCCCCCTCGTCTACGACGCCTGCAACGGCAGCGTCACCAGCAGCGAAGCCCTCGCCAACCCCTACGACCGCTCCATCAGCTTCACCACCGGCCTGTTCACCTGGAACCACTACGACAACGTCGTCAACGACTCCCACTTCGTCGCCCGCGACCGCATGGGCCGCCTCATGACCTTCGTCGCCCGGTCCATCAAGGACGGCCTGACCACCGACGGATCCGCCTGGGGCGTGGGAGTCGAGGAATCCGGCGGCTCCCTGCACATCGACAGGAACGGCCTGGCCACCGCCTACGGCAAGACCAGTTACGTCGTCCTCGGCGACCACCAGCCCGAACAGGCCGTGGCCCGCAAACCCCTCACCTACACCAACTACAAGATCTTCAAGCTCGCCCCCGGCGCCACCTTCGACTTCGCCCACCGCCCCACCTGCGGCTACTACCTGCGCAGCGTCATCGCCGGAGTTCCCGACGCCAACCTCTACGACGGCACTCCGCAGACCACCTGCGCCCCCACCGCCACCCTCACCGAAACCGAACCCAACGACACCCGCGACACCGCCGACGACGCCACGACCCTGACCGCACCGGCCACCCTCACCGGCAACCTCGACCCCAGCGGGGACCGCGACCTCTACGCCCTCACCCTCACCGCCGGCCGGCGCGCCGACGTCCACTGCGCCGTCCCCGGCGACTACGACGCCGACGTGTACCTGCTCAACGCGAGCGGGAACACCCTGACCCGGTCCGTCAACGACGGAGCCGGCACCGACGAAGCCCTCACCCTCACTCCCACGGCCACCGGCACCCACTACCTGGAGGTCGACGCCTACGCGGGCTCCGGCACCGGCACCTACACCTGCACCCTGACCACCACGTAGCGCTTCACGGCGCAGCGGGACCTCCCAGCGGGGCCGAAAACGACGCAGAAGCACTGCGAGTTTCGCGGCGTCGCCGCGTTCCTCAAGCTGAAGCCCTCGGGGACCGGCCCATTCCACCCCTCTGGGAGGGACCATGCGTCTGAAAGAGGAACTGCCCGTGGACCACCGACTCCACCGGGTCTACGGCATCGGCGCCGGCCTGTGCGGCCTGCTGCTCCTCGTCTTCGGCTCACTCGGCTTCGCCGACAGCCTGTCCTTCTTCAGCACCGAGGGGCAGCGGATCGCCGGACTGTCCACCAACGGCCTGCTCAGTTCGATCTCGGTGCTCTTCGGGGTCCTGCTGATCGTCGCCGCGGTGATCGGCGGCAACTTCGCCTCGACGGTCAACATCGTCGTCGGAGTCCTCTTCGTCGCGAGCGGCTTCCTCCACCTGTTCCTCATCGGCCGCCCGGGCAACATCCTCGACTTCGGGCTGTCGAACGTCGTCTTCAGCTTCCTCATGGGGCTGCTGATCATGACCTTCGGGATGTACGGCCGGGTCAGCGGCGGACTGCCCCACGACAACCCGTACTGGCAGCGCCGTCACCCCCGGCAGGCCGCGCGCGAGAAGGCCGCCGCCCGCCGTCTGGCCCTGGCGCCCGCGGAGCCGGCCGCCATCCCCGAGCACCAGCGCGAACCCGCCTGACCCACCCGGGAGGAATCATGTCCACACCCAAGGTGCCCCCCGAAGAGACACCCGAGGTGGAGGCCTCGACAGCGGCCGCACACCAGGAGCGGCCGGACGGAGGGGTCTGGGAACATCCCTGGGCCTTCCTGAGCCTGATCGCGGTCGGGGCGCTCATGGTGGCCGCGTTCTTCGTCGTCCGCATCGCAGGCTGGTGAAGCCGCGGCACACACGCCACGGTGTCCACGGCCACGGCGTCCACGGCGATCCAGCCCCGGCCGACTCGCATCGATCCCGCATCGGATGGTGGCGGAATGACCGAAGGAAGTCCCGGAGTATCCACGGGTGCGGTGGCACGCCGACTGGGCGTGTCGCCGACCACGGTGCGGTCCTGGGAGCAGCGGTACGGCATGGGACCGGCCGTCCGGGAGGGCAACCGGCACCGGCGGTGGATGCCCGACGACGTCGCGATGCTGGAGGAGATGTGCCGGCTCACCTCGTCGGGCATCCCTCCGGCGGAAGCCGCCCGCGCGGCCGTGGCGCTGCGCCGACAGCTCGACGGGGACGCCCCCGCCGAGCTGTCGGCACGTCCGCCGCAGGACGCCGGCGGGCCGGCGGACGTTCCGGCGGACCTTCCGGCGGACCTTCCGCCGCCGTCCGCCCACGGAGGCGCGGGCGGCGGGCTGCCCCTCGGCCGGGTGCGACAGGAGTGCCGGGGGCTGGCCCGCGCCGCGTTGCGGCTCGACGGCCCGGCCATGGAGAGCCTGCTGCACGAGGCCATGCGGACCCACGGCCTGGTGACCGCCTGGGAAGAGGTCATGGCGCCGACGCTGCACGCGGCGGGCCGCAAGTGGGAGTCCGCTGACGACCGCTACGTCGAGGTGGAACACCTGCTGTCGTGGCACGTCTCGACCGTCCTGCGACGGGCGGCGGCCGCCGCCCCGGTCCCGGGCCGAGCCGCACCGGTGGTGATGGCGTGCCTTCCCGGCGAACAGCACACCCTCCCGTTGGAGGCCCTGGCCGCCGGTCTGGCCGAACGCGCGCTGCCGGCCCGCATGTTCGGCGCGGCCGTACCCGCGGAGGCCCTGCTGGCTGCCGTGCGCCGACTGGGGCCGCCGGCCGTGGTGCTGTGGTCGCAGTCCCGCGCCACCGCCGACAGCACCCTGGCCCGGCAGGTGGCCCTCACCGCCTTCGGGGTCAAAGGCGCACGGAAAGCCCCTCTGGTCCTCCTGGCGGGCCCCGGCTGGCCCCCGCAGGCCGCCACGGCGGGCATGAGGCGTCCCGGCGGGCTGCGACAGGCCCTGGACGCCATCGGTGCGCTCTACGCGGCGCAGGCCGCGGCTCCCGCGGACGACGGAGAGCGGCCCGGGGCTCCCGGCGGGGAGTCCTGACTCCTCCCCGCCGTGACGGCCCGCTCACCCCAATCCCCCCACGCGACGGCCCACTCCTCTGCGTCGCTCCTACAGCGGGCGCGGCGGCCTGGGGAAGAAGCCGCTGGTGCGGGCCTGGTAGGCGGCGTATCCCGGCCGGCCGGCCATGTGGGCCTCCAGCAGGCGCTTGCCGCTTCCCTTGATGAGCAGGGCGCTCATCACCAGCGGCGAGACGACGGTCGCCGCCGCGGCGGGCCAGGTGGCACAGGCGGTCAGGTACAGACCCCACCAGACGAGGAAGTCGCCGAAGTAGTTGGGATGCCGGGTCCAGGACCACAGGCCGCGGTCCATGATGCGGCCCTTGTTCGCCGGGTCGGCCTTGAAGCGGGCGAGCTGGTGGTCCCCCACCGCTTCGAAGAAGAGTCCGGCGGCCCACAGGACGAGCCCCAGCGCGGCCGCGACGTCCAGGGGCCGGGGCAGCAGCAGGGCCGTCTGCACGGGGAGCGAGATCAGCCAGACCAGGGCGCCCTGGAGCAGGTAGACGGTCCGCAGGGCGTACAGGGACCGGTTCCCGCGGGCCCGGGCGAGCATCCGGGCGTACCGCGGGTCCTCGCCGTGCCCGCGGGCGCGCCAGGCGATGTGCCCCGCCAGGCGCAGCCCCCACACGACGGTGGCCAGGGCGACGACGGTGCGTCGCGCGGGGTCGCCGTGGCCGGCCGAGAGGAACCAGCCGACGACCGCCACGGCGGCGAAGGCCAGGCCCCAGGCGATGTCGACGATCCGGTGCACGCCCTTGGCCGTGCCGACGGCGAACGCCCCGAGCATGACGACGAGCGCGGTGCCCGCCGACGCGGCGAGGACGGTGCCGAGGGCCGTGGTGTCGACGGTGGTCACGTGTGGGTCCCCTTCGCAGGCGGTACCGCGGTCATCGGGCGTCCTCGCCGGGCCGCTCGCCTCCGGTGAGCACGAGCTGCCGCACGTCCAGGTAGCCCGAGCGGAAACCGGCCTCGGAGTAGGCGAGGTAGAGCTCCCACATGCGCAGGAAGGTGTGGTCGAAGCCCAGGGCGGTCACCTCGGCGGACCGGCGTACGAACTCCTCGCGCCACAGCCGCAGCGTCTCCGCGTAGTGGTCGCCGTAGCCGGTGTCGTGCGCGACCCGCAGGCCGGCGGCCGCGCTCTCCCGGGCGATGGCCTCCCGCGAGGGGATCAGGCCCCCGGGGAAGACGTACTTGCTGATCCAGGTGTGGGTGCGGGCGGTGTTCAGGACCTGCTCGTGCGGCATGGTGATGGCCTGGAGCGCGGCCCGTCCGCCCGGAGCCAGCAGGCGGCGCACGGCACCGAAGTAGGCGGGCCAGTAGTCCGCGCCCACCGCCTCGATCATCTCCACGCTCACCACGGCGTCGTACGTGCCCTCCAGGCGCCGGTAGTCGCACAGCTCCACCGTGACGCGGTCGGCGACCCCGGCGTCCGCGGCGCGACGGAGAGCCAGTTCCCGCTGTTCCCGGGAGAGGGTGACGGTGTGGACGCGGGCACCGCGCAGGGCCGCCCGGATGGCGAGTTCGCCCCAGCCGGTCCCGATTTCCGCCAGGCTGGTGCCCGGTCCCGTTCCGGCCAGGTCGAGGAGCCGGTCGATCTTCCGGTGCTGTGCCGCGGCGAGGTCGCCGGCGTCGGCCGGGAGGGAGGCGAAGACGGCCGAGGAGTAGGTGAGGGTGGGGTCGAGGAACGTGGCGAACAGGTCGTTCGACAGGTCGTAGTGGCGCTGGATGTTCTCGCGTGCCCCCTCGACGGTGTTCAGGTCCGACGCGGGCCTGCGGCGGACCCACGCGCGGCGCAGGCCGCGCAATGGCGCGGGCACCAGCTCGTCCACGTGGCCGGCCAGGACGGTGAGGACCTCGACCAGGTCGTCGCTGTCCCATTCGCCGGCCATGTACGCCTCGCCGAAGCCGATCAGCCCGTCCGCCCCGATCCGCCGGTGGAACGCCTCCGGGTCGTGCAGGGTCAGGACCGGCAGCCGGGCGGCTCCGCCCTGAGGCTGGTGGGGGAGGGGTGCCGGGGCCCCGCCGGTGCGCACCCGCAGCGGCAGCCGCCGGAAGGCGCGCTCGACGATCCGGCGCGCTATGGAGGTGCGCAGGGCCGAGGCCGGGGGCAGACGGGCGACGTCGGGCCAGCGTGCGGCGTCCACGAGGTGGCGGCCGGCGCCGGTCGCGTCGTGGGGAGCAGGGGGAAGGGTGAGCGTCACGGTGTGTCTTCCTGGGCGACGGGGCCCGGGCGGGTGGGCCGGGGCTGGACGGGGAGGCGTTTGAGGTACAGGCGTATTCCGTGCCGGCGGATGCCGAGGGACACCCCCGCCGTCGACCACGGGTTGCGCAGGAGGGCGGCCAGCAGCGCCCGGCCGCCCGCCGGGCGGTGCGTACCGCGGACGGTGGCGGTCAGGGGGCGGGAACCGTCGCCGTGACGGAGCTGGACGGTGAGGTCGAGGCGGTCCCCGGGCAGCGGCAGCCGCATCCGGTAGCCGCCCTCGACCCCGAAGAAGGGGGAGACGTAGAAGTCCTTGGCGACCTCGGCCCGGCCCTCGGCGTCCGGGCGCAGGAGGTAGCAGTGGCGTTCGCCGTAGGTGTTGTGCACCTCGGCGACGACGCAGTCCAGGCGCCCGGACCCGTCGTGGCACCAGTAGAGGGTCAGGGGATTGAACACGTGCCCCAGGACGCGGGCGTGGGCGAGCATCAGGACCCGTCCCTCCGGCCGCCGCGCCCCCTGGGCCGCGAGGTACGCGTCGAGCCCGGCGCGCAGGCTGGACGCCTCCCCCGCGAAGTGGTCCCGGGCCTCGAAACGCGCGAACGGCCGCAGCGGCCGGGGGAGGACGGGCAGGTCGTCCAGGTCGACCAGCCACATGTACGTGCGGTGCCGGAGCCCGTACCTGAAGGGCGTCGTCCGCACGTGCCGCACCTCCGTCGCGTACAGGGCGGGGAGGTGGGGGGCCGTCGGCGGGGCTGCTGTCGCGCTCACCAGGTCGCTCCCAGCGCTCTGGCCGCCTCCGCGCCCGAGCGGCAGCCGTCCTCGTGGAACCCCCATCCGTGGTAGGCGCCCGCGTACGCGGTCACGCGGTCGTTCAGGGCGGGCAGCAGGCGCTGCGCCGCGACCGAGGCGGTCGTGTACACCGGGTGCTCGTAGGTCATCCGGGCCAGGACCATCGACTCGTCGATGCGGTCGCCGGGGTTCAGGGTGACGATGTGCGGCTCGTCGGCGGGCAGGCGCTGCAGCCGGTTCATGTCGTAGCTGACCTGGACGGAGCCGGGGCGGGCCGAGCAGGAGGGGAGCCGGTAGTTCCAGGAGGCCCGGGCGTGGCCGCCGCGCGGCAGCTGCGAGGTGTCCCGGTGCAGCACCGTCGGGTTGCGCGAGTAGGTGAAGGCACCCAGAACGCGTCGCTCCAGGTCGGTGGGGCCGTCCAGCAGGCGCAGCGCCTGGTCGGGGTGGACGGCGATGACGACGGCGGAGTGCTCGGCCGTCTCCCCGTCGTCGGTGAGGATGCGCACCCGGCCGGCGCCGCGCACGATCCTGCGGACGGGCGTGGAGGTCTGGACGCGGGACGCGGACTTGGCGGCCTTCTCGACGTAGGCCGCCGACCCTCCGGTGACGGTCTTCCACTGCGGGGATCCGGTGACCGAGAGCAGTCCGTGGTGGTCGAGGAAGCGGAAGAGGTAGCCGGCCGGGTACTGCAGGGCGGTGTCCGGGGCGCAGGACCAGACGGCCGCGACCAGGGGCAGGGCGAAGTGGCTGACGAAGTACGCCGGGAAGCGGTGCTCGCGGAGGAAGTCACCGAAGGTGCGGGTGGTGTCGCCGTCCGCGAGCAGCCGGCGGGCGGCGCGGTGGAACCGCGGCACGTCGGCCAGCATCAGCAGGTGGCGGCCGCGCAGCAGGTTGCCCCCGCCCAGCAGCCCGCGCGGGCCGCGGGCACCGGCGTACTCCAGGCCGCAGCCGTCGCACCGGACCGACATGCTCATCTCGGAGTCCTGCGTGGTCACGCCCAGTTCACGGAAGAGCCGCAGGAGGTGGGGGTAGGTCCGCTCGTTGTGGACGATGAAACCGGTGTCGACGCCGACCGTCCCGCCCCCGGCCGTCGGCACCTGGTGGGTGTGCGCGTGCCCTCCGAGGCGCTCGTCGGCCTCGTAGAGCACCACGTCATGGGTGCGTGACAGGACATGGGCGGCCGTGAGTCCGGAAATTCCCGCACCCACGACGGCGATGCTCTCCCTGCCCATGCCCTGTACCCCCTGATCTCGGCGGGCCGGGAAGAGGTCCTCCCGGGCCCGGGCCTTCAACACTGCATCTGCACCGGTTCTTCGGCGCCGCGCCGCTGCCGGATGGGGACGCGATGCGGTCAGATTCCGCGCGACGGACCGTCCGGAACAACTCGCAGCGTTTGCGCAGCGAAAAGCGGAACGTGACGACTGGCGGCCCTGCGCGCCTCCCTCCGCGGAGGGGCGCAGGGCCGCCGTACGAGCCCGTCCCGGCAGACCGGCTACTTCGGCATCAGCACGGTGTCGATGATGTAGACGTTGGCGTTGGCGGTCTTGACGTTGCCGCAGACCACCTTGGCGGTGTCGTTGACCGTGTAGGACTCGCCCGAGCCGGCGGTGGTGATCGTGCCCTTCTGCAGCGTCTCGAACGTGCCGTTCTGCAGCTGCTGCGGCGTGAGCCGCTGCCCCACCACGTGGTACGTGAGGATGTTGGTGAGGGCGGCCTTGTCGGCGAGGACCTTGTCGAGGTCCGCCTTCGGGATCTTCGCGAAGGCCTCGTTGGTCGGCGCGAAGACGGTGATGTCCTTGGCGTTGTTGAGCGTGTCGACCAGGCCGGCCTGCTTGACCGCGGCGACCAGGGTGGACAGGGCCGGGTTGTTGGAGGCGGCGGTGGCGACCGGGTCCTTGGCCATGCCGTCGAAGGAGCCCGCGCCCTCCTTCGGCACACCGGCACAGGCCGGTCCGAACGGCTCGTCACCGGTCATCGTGTCGCCGGCGGGGCTGCTCTCCCCGGTCCCCGCGGTGGCCCCGGCAGCGGTGGGCGCTGCCTTGGTCTCGCTGCCGGAGTCGGAGCACGCGGCCAGGGAGAGGGGGAGCAGGGCGGCCGCGGCGACGGCGATGGCGGTGCGGCGGATCCTGATGCTGTTCATGGTCCTGTGCTCCTTGGCTGTGATGCGTGTGGTGTGTTGAGTGATGTGGTGTGTTGCGTGTGGTGCGTGGTGCGGTGGTGTTGCCGGATCCGCCCGGTGGGGGCGGGCCGGGGGTCTGGGGGACGGTGACGAGGACGCTGTGCCGGTCGCTCGCTCCGCCGGGCAGGGTCCGGGTACGCCGTTCCGTGTTGCCGGGCACGCGCAGGCGGGCACCGGCCGGTGCCGGCGGCCGGATCTCCGGCCGGCGCGCCCGACCCGGCGCGGAAGAGGATCCTGCGGAAGCTGCTCACACCCGTCATTCGCCGGCACCCGCCCGGTGGATTGGTGCGGACCCGAAAGAGTGAACCGGTCACCCCGGTTGCCGCTCCCCGCCGCAGCAGCAGGAGCGCCCGGACGGCGCGGACGGCGAAATGCGCCCCCATCCGGATGCCCGTCCGCTACGAAGAACCCCTGAGACGTCCACCCGCTCCGGTGAACGGCCCGGCCGCCACGGCGGTCAGGACCGCGACCGTGAGCCCCGAGAAGCCAAGGACCGGCATGCGATGGACACCCCGCCCCCCGACGGC
Organism: Streptomyces sp. NPDC101132; assembly: GCF_044759225.1. NCBI lineage: Bacteria > Bacillati > Actinomycetota > Actinomycetes > Kitasatosporales > Streptomycetaceae > Streptomyces > Streptomyces sp. NPDC101132. The sequence continues at coordinate 122,649 of NZ_JBIVYX010000018.1, read as the reverse complement.
GCCGCCCGGCCGCGCCCGCGCCGTCTCGCCACGGCCGGAGACCCGCACGTGAACCAACCGATCCCCTTCCGCGGCGGACCCGCCACCGGCCGGGCCGACCTCGCCGAGATCATGCAGAAGGTCGCCCGTGGCGACAAACAGGCCTTCTCCACTCTCTACGACGCGCTCGCGCCCCTGGTGTTCGGGATCGTGGTCAAGGTCGTACGCGACCGGGCGCAGTCCGAGGAGGTGGCCCAGGAGGTCATGATCGACCTGTGGCGGCAGGCCGCCCGCTACCGTCCCGACGCCGGCGCGGTGACCACCTGGGCCGCCACCATCGCCCACCGGCGGGCCGTGGACCGGGTCCGCTCCGCCCAGGCCGCCTCCGACCGCGAACAGGCCCAGGCCGCCCGCGAACACACCACCGCCTTCGACGAGGTCGCCGAACAGGTCGAGACCCGGCTGGAGTCGGAGCAGGTACGACGTTGCCTGCGCGGCCTGACCGAACTCCAGCGGCAGGCGGTGACCCTGGCCTACTACCGGGGACTGACCTACCGTGAAGTCGCCGAAGCCCTGCGCACACCGCTTCCCACCATCAAGACACGCATGCGCGACGGGCTCATCCGGCTCCGCGACTGCATGGGGGTGACCACGTGAAACACCACGCATCCGACGCCCACACCCTCGCTGCCGCCTACGTCCTCGGCGCACTCGAAGCAGGGGAACGCGACGCGTTCGAAGCCCACCTGAGGGCCTGCGAGGCCTGCCGGCAGGAAGCCGCGGAGCTCGAGGCGACCGCGGCGCGGCTCGCCGCGGCGGTTTCCGAGCCGCCGCCCGCGTCGGCCAAGCACCAGGTCATGGCAGCCATCGACGGGGTGCGCCAACTCCCGCCGCGGATCCCGGTCCCCCCCTCCGCACCCGCCGCCGTCTCCCGGCTGCGCCGCGCGGCGCTGCCGCTGGCCCTGGCCGCCAGCGCGGCCGTCGTGGTGCTGGGCGGCGTCACGGTGTGGCAGGCGTACCACAGCCGTGACCTCACCCAGGAGGCCCGCCAGGCCCAGCAGCAGCTCGACGCCGTCACCGCCGTCCTCGCCGCGCCGGACGCCCGTACCGTTCACGGCCGTACCGCCAACGGGGCGTTGACCACCGTCGTCACCTCCGACCGCCAGAACAGGGCCGTCTTCGCCGCCGCCAACCTCCCCGCACCCGGCACGGGCAAGACCTACCAGCTGTGGCTCGACCACGACGGCACGATGCGCCCGGCCGGCTTCGTCGACCACGACGGCACCGTCCTGCTGACCGGGAACCCCGCCGACGCGGGTGCGGTCGGCCTCACCCTCGAACCCACCGGCGGCTCACCCCAGCCCACCACCGACCCCCTGCTGCTGATGACCCTTCCCACCTGACCGGGCACCCGCCCGGGCCGTCGGGCCCGCACGGCGTCCCGAAGGTGAAACACGTTGTTCACGTCCCTCCCCCAAGACCTCTCTACCGGCGCGCCAGCACTCGGTGCAACCATGGTGGCACCGAGATCGGCGGGGAGGGGGAACGCGGTCACGCACGCCCCTGCCGTCTGGACCCACGGCCGCCCCGTACGGCCCCGACCATGACGAAAGGGCGTGCCGGTGACCGCCACCGAACAGCCGCCGGGCCTCCGGGCCGGAGCCGGAAGCCGGGCCACCGCCGGCCGGGACGTGATCCCGCTGCGGCAGGCGACCCGTACCTGGTTCGCGATCTCCTGGCAGACCTTCGGCGGTCCGGCCGGCCAGATCGCGGTGATGCAGCGGGCGCTGGTGGAGGACAGGCGCTGGATCGGCCAGCAGCGGTTCAACCACGCCCTGAGCTACTGCATGCTGCTGCCCGGCCCCGAGGCCCAGCAGCTGGCGATCTACACCGGCTGGCTCCTCAACGGCACCCGCGGCGGCCTGATCGCCGGCACCCTGTTCGTCCTGCCCGGTGTCCTCACCCTGCTCGCCCTGTCCGCCCTGTACGTGGCCTTCGGCTCGACCGCAGCCGTCGCGGGCGTCTTCGCCGGCCTGGCCCCCGCGGTCGTGGCGATCGTCGTGCAGGCCGTCTCCCGGGTCGCGCAGCGCTCCCTCACCCACCCGCTGCTCATCGCCCTGGCGGCCGCGTCCTTCGCGGCCCTCGCCCTGTTCTCCGTACCCTTCCCCGCGGTCATCGCCGCCGCCGCCCTGGCCGGCTGGCTCATCGCCCGCTACAAGCCCGGCGCGCTCACGCCGGCAGCCGGACACGGGGACGGCGACGGGCCGGCTCCGCTGATCGCCGACGACGCGCTCCACCACGAGCAGCCCGGCCGCCGCCGCACCTGGCGCATCCTCGCGACCGGCCTGCTCCTGTGGGGCGTCCCGGTGGCCGCCGTCGCCGTACTGACCGGCACGGGCAGCGTGTTCACCAGCCAGGGCGTGTTCTTCTCCGGCACCGCGCTGGTCACCTTCGGCGGCGCCTACGCCGTCCTGGCCTTCGTCGCCCAGCAGGCCGTCCAGACGTACGGCTGGCTCAGCGCGAAGGACATGGTCAGCGGCCTGGCCCTGGCCGAGACCACCCCCGGCCCCCTGATCATGGTGGTCCAGTTCGTCGCGTTGCTCGGCGCGTACCACAACCCCGGCGGCCTCGACCCGTGGGCCGCGGCGCTGCTCGGCGCCCTGCTCACCACCTGGGTCACCTTCGTGCCCTGCTTCCTGTTCATCTTCCTCGGCGCCCCCTACATCGAGCGGCTGCGCGGCAACCGCCGCATCTCCGCCGCCCTGACCGGCATCACCGCCGCGGTCGTCGGAGTCATCGCCAACCTCGCCCTCTACTTCGCCGAACACGCCCTCTTCACCACCGTCGAGGACCGGACGCTCGGCCCGCTCACCCTCGCCCTGCCCGACCTCACCACCCTGCGCCCCGCCGCCCTGGCGATCACCGTCATCGCGGCGCTGCTGATCTTCAAGATCCGCTGGAGCGTCCTGCGCACCCTCGGCGTCTGCGCGGCCCTCGGCCTGGGCGCCGCCCTGGTGGACCTGCCCGGCATCTGACCGGCCCGCGGGGCCGGGCGGTTTCCCCGAACGGGCGTACCCGATTGGTGTTCCACGCGGCGGCACGGGAAGATCGCCGAGGCCATCAGGACGACGGCCGACGGCACGACGAGGGAGCACCAGCGATGGCTCAGGGCAGTGTGAAGTGGTTCAACGGGGAGAAGGGGTTCGGGTTCATCGAGCAGGACGGCGGGGGCCCTGACGTGTTCGTGCACTACTCCGAGATCCAGGGCAACGGCTACAAGTCCCTCGACGAGGGCCAGCGCGTCGAGTTCGAGGTCGGCCAGGGCCAGAAGGGCCCGCAGGCCCAGCAGGTCCGCGCCCTCTGACCGGACCCCACGGCTGACGGGGGCCGCCCCGCATCCCCGGTCCCCCCGGACGATGCGGTGCGGCCCCCGACGGCCCCCCGGCCCCCTCCCGTACCCCCGCCCCGGAGGTAGTCTGGCGATCATGGGGGACTGGGAGATGCGGCAGGCTTCGGCGGCGGACGTCGAGGCGGTGGCCGAGCTGCGGTCCGTCGTGCTGCGGGCGGACCTGGAGCGGCTCGGCCGGTACGACGGGCAGCGGGTGCGGCAGCGGCTGCGGGACGGCTTCGATCCGGCCCACACCTGGGTGATCGAGGCAGGCGGTCTGTTCGCCGGCAGCGTGTCGCTGCGGCCCGCCGAGGACTCCCACTGGCTGGAGCACTTCTACCTGGCTCCCCCCGTGCAGGGCAGCGGCATCGGCACGGCCGTGCTGCGGCAGCTGCTGGAGCGGTGCGACCGCGAGGGCGTCCGGATCCGGCTGAACGTACTCCGGGGAAGTCGCGCCCGGCGGCTGTACGAGCGGCACGGGTTCACCTGCGAGACCGAAGATCCGGTGGACGTGTTCATGGTGCGCGAGCCAGGGCCCGGCCGTGCCCGGCGACGGAACGGCGAACGGTACGCCGAGCCCGCGAGGTGAACTCCCGCCGCCCCCGCGCCGGGCGTGGCGCGTACCGGCCACGGCGCGGGGGTCGGGAGGGCCGTCAGCTCGACGGCCGGTTGACCCGGTAGCTCTCCCGCAGGGATTCCAGGATGCGGGAGGCGTCCCCGTGACCGGCGGCCCGGCAGCGGGCGGCCGCCGCGGCCAGGCGGGTCATGGCGTCGTCGTACCGGCCGAGGCCGTTGCCCTCGACGAGCGCGGCCACGCGCACCGCCTCGGCCCGCGGCCGCTCACCCTGCTCGCCACCCTCCTCGTACGAAGCGATGGCGGCCTCCGCCGCGACCAGCGCCTCGGGGAAGCGTTCCGCGGCCGCCAGCACCTGGGCGCGGCGGTACGCCACGGCCCCGGTCTCGTACCAGTGGACGAACGGCACGTCCTCCGGCACGGCGGCGATCACCGCGTCGGCCTGGCCGAGGTGGTCCAGGGCGGCGTCCAGTCCGTCCGTGCCGCGGGCGGCCATCGTCAGGCGGGCGAACTCCGTCATCATCTCGGTGATGTGGGCCGGGTGCGGCGCGTCCGCGTGGGAGGCGACCGCACGCTCGTACGCCGTCCCGGCGGCGTCCCATCGGTCCGCCGCGGCAAGGGCCACGGCGGCCTCGGAGGCGACCAGGGTCCGGGTCGTGCCGTCGTCCTCCTTCCAGGCCGCGACGACGTCCGCGAGGCGCAGGAACTCCTCGGCGGCGGGCAGGTGTTCGTCCAGCGCGCGCAGCCCGCGGGCGAGCACCAGCCGCACCTGGGCCGTCATCCGCTCGTGTTCCGGAAGGCCGGCTTCGTCGGCGGAGAGGACGGACTCCAGGACGGCGACCGCGTCGGCCTGCCGCCCGCCGCCCGCCAGCGCCTCGGCCAGTTGCAGGCGCACGTCGGTGGCCTCGGCGAAGGCGCCCTCCCGGTCGTGCCGGGCGGCGGCCTCCGCGAAGTGCCGGACCGCTCCGTTGAGGTCGCCCAGATGGGACGCGGCGTGGCCCAGCAGCGTGTACGTCGACGCGACGGGGAAGTCCGTGTCGTCGTGCTGGACGGCCTCCGACAGCGCCTGGTGGAGCAGGTCCGAGGCCTCCGCGTACTCGCCCCTGGACAGCAGGAGCTGCGCCAGCCGGGCGCGTGGGCGCGGGGTGCGCCAGGGCATCCCGGCGGCGGTGACGTCCGCGACGACCGCCCGGAGCTCGGCCTCGGCGCGGGCGAGGTCGCCCCGGGCCGCGGCCACCTCGGAGTCGAACTGCCGGGCGTTGGCCTCCTGGTGGGGCACGCCGAAGCGCTCCGCCTCGGCCCGGAGCCGGCCGTTGACCTCGTCGAACCACGCGATCAGGGCGTCCCGATCCGGCTCGGACTCCGGCCACTGCCGGTACACGGCGTGGAAGACGGCGTAGGCGCACGAGTGCAGCACGCCGAGGTAGCCGGAGACCCGGTCCGCCTGCGTTTCGGCACCCGTGGCGGCCGCCTCCTGCGCGGTCGCTCCCTCGGTCGGCGGGGCCTCCTCCAGGAGCCGGGCGGCGAGGCCCAGGGACTTCTCGGTCAGGGCCCGGACCTCGGTCGCGTCGGGGGTGCCGCCCTCCGCCTCCTCGCCGTCGCCCTGCCCGCCCGCGGAGCCGTCGGCCGTCAGGGCCAGCCCGCGGGTCCGTGCGCACAGGGCGTCCCACCGCCGGCCCAGGCCGTCGTACAGCTCGGCCGCCAGGTCCAGTTCCGCGAGGGTCTCGGCGTGCCGGCCGTCTTCCCGGGCGAGCAGGTACGCCTTCTCCTCCGCCACTTCGGCCCGGAGGAGTTCGGCCGGGCCGAGCCGGTCGTCGTGGGCGGCCGTGCCGTCCTCCAGGCGCTCGGCGATGCGCTTCCACAGCCGGGAGTCGCCGGGGTGCCGGGCCTCGGCCAGCCGGCGCGCCTCGCGCACCAGCTCCACGAAGTCCTCCGGCACGGTCACCGCCGCCGGCGGCGGTGCCGTCGGCGCGGCCGCCCCCGGCCGGGCCGCCCCGGGCGAGCGCAGCAGCGTGCTCTGCAGGCCCAGCGGCAGCGGCTCGGCGAGCAGCGGCCGCTGCGCCAGCCGGGCCCGGCGGCGGTCCCCGACGGCGGTGGTGCCGTTGCGGGCGTCGAAGGACGCGGCGAGGGGCTCGGCCTCGGCCCGTACGTGGGCCAGGAGTTCCGCCGCGGTCCAGCCGCGGCCGAGCGGGCCGGCGACGGCCGCCTCCGCGTGCCCGTCCGCGACGATCCGCGCCAGCAGCAGCTCCACGCCGGTGAGGAAGCCCAGCCGGTCGAGCGGGGCGCCGGTCGCCTCGAACAGCGGCCGGTTCTCGGCCAGGATCTCCAGGCCGCGGCCCTCGTTGCGGGACAGCGCGCAGAACTCCAGGTGCAGCCCGACCTCGTGGAGCATGCCCGTGTCGCCCCGGACCCGGCGGTAGCCGGTGAGGTGGTGCGAACGGGCCTCGTCCGTCGCGCCGGTGCGCAGCAGCGGCAGCAGCGCGCGGGCCTGGCTCATCTGCGGCTCCTCGCTGCACGACGAGTCCCCGTCGAGGACGGGCCGCCAGGTGTCGAGCGCCGCGGCGTCGTCGCCGGCGGTCACGTGGTGCCAGGCGAACTGCCGTACCTCGCAGGCCTCGCAGTCGCTGAGGTCGGTGCGCGGCCGGGTGGCCCACAGGTCGTAGGTGTGCTCGGTGCCGGCGCCGATGTGGGCGGCGACGTGGTGGCGCATCGCGGCGACCGGCTGGAGGGCGTGCCCCGCCGCGCGGTAGCGGTCCGCCATCCGGTCGATCCAGCCGTTGACGGTGGCCAGCGGCACCTCGGGGACCTGGAGCAGGGAGGTGGTGACCCACTTGAAGCGCCAGAAGACCTGGTGCGCCTCCCACTCGCTGAACGCGCCGGGGGAGTCCTCCCAGAGCTTGAGCAGCCGGGCGAAGACGACCGGCGCCTTGCGGTGCTCGCCGGTGAACTCGTACGCCGACATCAGCTCCAGCAGGGCGGTCACCAGCACGTCCGGCTGTTCGAACGGCTCGGCAGCCTCCGCGAGCTCCTCCGCGGTGACGGTGCGCGGCAGGCCGTGCGGCCGCCCGTTGTTCTCGCGGAGTGCCTCGAACACGGCCTCGGGGGTGTCCAGCATGTCTACAGTTCCTTCCGGGGCTCGGAGCCGGGGCCGGTGCGGTCGGAGCCCGAACTGCTGCTCCCTGGCGTCCCGTTGTGGTGCATGGCGTGGGTGAGCAGGCCCATGAAGGCCCGGTTGAGCAGCGCGCTCTCGCTCGCCCGCAGCGGCCGGCGGCTGAGCAGCAGGGCCTGCCCGTACAGCGCTTCGGCGGTGGTGACCGCCAGCCCGCGCTCGGTGACCGTCAGCGCCTGGCGGACCAGCGGGTTGAGGTGGTTGAGGACGAGCTGGGCCGGCGCGGTCTCCCGGCGCAGCGAGCCGAGGATGTCGGCCCACAGGCCGTCGCCGTCGGCATCGGAGGCCAGCCCGGCGCGGGTGCGCTCGTGGCGGGCCTCGCGGTTGTCCAGCAGCAGCGCCGGAGCGGTGACGGGCTGGAAGTCCCGCAGCACGACGTCGCAGTCGTACGCGCCGATGGTCTCCCGGGCGACGGCGAGGAACGCGGCCGCGCGCAGTTCCGCGGTCGGGTCGACGGCGTCCAGGTGCGCGGTGACCGTCGCCGGGTCGAGGTCGGTGACGGTGGTGCCGGGGCGGACCTCGGGCAGCCGGTGCACGAGGTCGCGGTCGTAGGTGTACCCGCCGTTGACGACGCCCAGCCCGGCGGCCGACGCGATGGGGGCGACCTGGCGGAACTCCTCGACGCTGCGGGTGACCAGCACCGTGCGGTGCGTGCGGACGAACTCCTCCAGAGTGACGTTGCCGTCCGTGGTCTCGAACGGCAGCCACGGCAGCACGATCCGCAGCAGCTCGTCGTCGTACCGGGCGAGGGCCTTGACGGCCAGGTGGTGGATGCCGATGAACCGGTGCAGCAGCGCGGGGTCACTGGCCGCCAGCCCCGTCAGCCAGTCCCGGATCCGGTCGCCCAGCGCGTCGCGTACGGCGGCCAGCGTGCCGTCCTCGTACAGCGCCTCGCGGGAGGCGGTGGGGCGCAGGCTGGTGGTGTCGACCACGCAGCGGACGAAGAACGCCCAGTCCGGGAGCAGTTCGGGCGCACGGTCGGTGAGCAGCATGCCCTTGAGGTGGACCCGGTGGCCGGCGCGCTGGGCGGGGCTGACCGCCGTCGGCAGCACGTACGCGACACCGCGCAGCCCGGCGGCCGGCAGGTCGAGCTCGATGGTGCCCAGCGGGGTGAAGCCGAACAGGTCCCGGCAGTACGCGGTGAGCGCCTCGCGGCGGGCCAGCGGCGAGCGGTGCTCCAGCTCCCACGGCGGCGCGGCGGTCACGAGTTCGCCGTCGCCGCGCGGGCCGACGACGGTGACCGGGTGGCGGAGCAGGCCGCCGTAGTGCCGGGCCAGCTCGGTGACGCGGTCGGGTGCGGTCCACTCGGCGTTGTCGGCCCGCGGGGTGAGCCGGACGGTGGTGCCGGGCTCGGGCACCGCGGAGGCGGGCAGCGTGCGGATGCCGTAGCGGCCGTCGGAGTGTCCGCGCCATTCGACGGCGGGCGCGGCCGGGTCGGTGGCGGACCGGCTGAGCACGGTGATCTCGTCGGCGACGACGAAGCAGGCGAGCAGGCCGATGCCGAACTGGCCGATGAAGTCGCCGCGGGCGGCGTCCAGTCCGGCGCCGTCGAGCGCGCCGTCCGCGGTCCGCTTGGAGCTGCGGCCGATGGTGGCGAGGAACCGGTGCACGTCGGCCTCGGTCAGGCCGATGCCGGTGTCCGTGACGGTCAGGGTCTCGCCGGTGCGGACCGTGATCGAGCCGGGTGCGCCGGGCTGGACGGCCTGGCGGGCGGTGATCGCGTCGACGGCGTTCTGCAGCAGCTCGCGCAGGTAGACGCGGGGGCTGGAGTACAGGTGGTGGGAGAGCAGGTCGACGAGCCCGCGCAGGTCGACCTGGAAGGTGTGCGTGGTCTCGGGGTTCTGGTGTGACATGCCGGCGCTGGTCCTTCGGCGTGGGATGGGTGCGAGGGTCGGGGCCGGGCCTCAGCGGCCGGCGGCCGACCGGTGCTTGCGGTAGGCGGCGACGGGGTCGTTGCTCAGGTAGTTCCACGGCGACTTCGTGACGCGGCCCTCCGTCGCCTCGAAGCACTCGCGGGCGGCATCCCGGTCCCCGGCCAGCGAGAACGCCATCGCGAAGGCGTTCAGCATGCCGATCCAGGACCGGCCGCGCACGCAGTCCGGGTGGCGGTAGGAGTGGTCGGCCGCGGCGTGCAGGGACTCCCGCACGGCCGGGCGGCGCATGTACGCGGCGTCGTCACCGGAGTCCAGCCGCAGCCACTGCTCGATGTGCGCGTCCGGGACGAGCCCGCCGAGCCGGGTGCCGGCCGGTGCGCCGAACACGGACGCGCGGGCGAAGGCGTGCATCTCCTCGTGGGAGCCGCCCCACTTCTCGCAGACCTGCTGGAGCTGCTGGTTGTGGGCGCCCACGTGATGCGGGGAGCGCCGCACGGTCGCCTCGAAGCGGCGGCGGGCGATCTCCTGGCCGACCTGGAGGCCGCGGCCGGTGGTCTGGAGGCCGTACCAGGGGTCCGGCCGGGCCGGTTCCAGCTCCGCGGCCTCGTACAGCCACTGCTCACCGGTCCGCAGGCGTTCGTGGAACGTCCGGAACTGCTCGCGCGAGACGTGCTGGGCGAGAGCCGAGGTACGGGCCTCCCAGGCCCAGGAGATCTGCCGGAACCCGCCGACCAGGCGGGGCAGGGCCGCGCCCGGCTCCGCCGCGATCGCCCCGGCGATCCACCGCTCGACGCCGGCGGTGTCCGCGACCGCCCAGAGCAGGGCCGCGCGGTTGCCGTCCTCGGTGCTCGCGCCGAGCACCGCGCGGACCGTCGCCCAGTCCGCCGCCGCTGCCGCGGCGCGGATGCGCGGCAGTTCCGGGTCGCCGGAATCCTCGTCCAGGGAGGCGACGGGGCGTCCCGTCAGCCTTCCCAGCGTGCGCCCCATGTCGCGGAGCAACGCCATGTCCCCACCCCTTGTTCTGTGTGCACGGGGAAAGCCGTCGGTCCGCCCCCCCGTGGGGATAGTGACTATCACGCACCTCCGCCATCCGCACCCTCGTTTTCGCAGGCCAGGGGGCGTTTCGGGCGTCTCCCGGCATTCCGGCGCGGCCCGGGGCCGGGCGGACGCAGGACACGGCCTGAGCACGCGCCGGCCGGCGCGGACGCAGGCCGGCCGGGCCGGGGGAGAGGTGTGGCAAGTCGGCTGCAAGTGGCGTGCAACCGGGCCCCGAAGACTGGGAGTCATGAACGCGAGCCACCCTTCCGACACCACCGTCCATCCCTACACCCGCGAGATGGCGATGATCCACCGGGTGTTCCGCCGCGAGTCGCGCCTGCTGGCCGAACTCGTCCAGGACGTCCGCCCCGCCGACACCGCCCGCTCCCGGATCCTCGCCGAACACTGGCGGCTCTACTCCGTCGGCCTGCACACCCACCACACCGGTGAGGACGAGATGCTGTGGCCGGCGCTGCTGCCCCACCTGGACCTCGACGCCGAACAGGTGCTGGCGATGGAGACGCAGCACCACGCCCTCACCGAAGGGATCGCCGAGGTCCAGCGGCTGATGGACCGGTGGCAGGACCGGGCCCTGCCCGAGGACCGCGACGAACTCGCCGAGGCGCTGCGCACGCACCACCGGCAGCTGTGCGCCCATCTCGACGAGGAGGAGCGGGAGGTGATGCCGCTGGTCGCGCTCCACGTGAGCGCGGAGGTGTGGCACGCGGTGGGGGAGCGCGGCCTCGCCGAGACGCCCCGCAACCGGTTGATGATCGCTCTGGGCGCCATCCTGGAGGACGCCTCGCCCGAGGAGCGCGCGGAGTTCCTCGCCCGGCTGCCCCTCCCCGCCCGGGTCCTGTGGAGGCTCCTCGGGCAGCGGCAGTACCGCCGTGAGACCGCCCGCGTCCGTGGCCGGCGTGCCGCCGCCTGACGTGCCGTCCCCGTCCCCGCTCCCGTCCCCGTCCCCGCTCCCGTCTCCGTCCCGTCCCGCACCGATCGAGGAACTCCACCCGATGCGCATCGGATTCTCCGTCCCCCAGTTCGGCCCGTTCGCCGACCCCGACCGCGCCGCCCGGATGTGCGCGGCGCTGGAAGACCTGGGCTGCCACAGCCTCTGGGTGGGGGACCGGCTGCTGTCCCCGCTCGACCCGCCCGACGGCTACGCCGGAGGGGGGCGGATGCCCGTCCGGTACGGCACCCACCTCGACCCGCTGCTCGCCCTGGCCGTGGCGGCCACCGCGACCGAGCGGGTCCGGCTCGGCAGCAGCACGCTCAACGCCCTGTGGCAGCCGCCCCTCGTGCTCGCCCGGGCGCTCACGACCCTCGACCTGATCAGCCACGGGCGCCTGGACGTCGGCATCGGGCTGGGCTGGATGCGGGAGGAGTACGAGGCCGTCGGGGTGCCCTGGCAGGGCCGCGGGGCCCGGCTGGAGGAGACCCTCGACGTCCTCGACGCCGTCTGGCGCCGCGACCCGGTCGTGCACACCGGCTCCCTGTGGACGATCGCCGAGTCGACCGTCCTGCCCAAACCCCGCCAGGGGCCCAGGCCGCCGGTCCTGCTGGGCGGCTTCACCCCGTACGCCCTGGAGCGGGTCGGCCGGCGCGCCGACGGCTGGCTCGCGGCCTCGATGCCGCTGCCCTACTTCCGGGCGCTGTGGTCGGTCGCCGTCGAGGCCGCCGAGTCGGCGGGCCGGGACCCGGCCGCCCTGCGCCGGGTGTTCCGGGTGAACCCCGAGGTCACCGCTGCCGGGGCCGACCCCGCGGAGACCCACCACCGCGGGACCGTACGCCAGATCTGCGACCACCTCAGGCGGATGTGCACCGCCCGGACCGACGAGGTGCTCGTGGACCTCCAGCTCACGACGGACTCACCCGAGGAGTTCCTCGACCTCGCGGCGGAGTTCCTGGCCGAACTGGCACCGCCCTCCCCGCCCGCGGGACACGAGACGCCACAGGCCGATCCGGCCTGATCCGGGCTCATCCGGCCGGGTCCGGGCTCATCCGGCCCGGTCCGGGCTCATCCGGCCCGGTCCGGAGGACCCGGCCTAGGCGGGCGCCGGCGGCAGTCCGGCCAGGCCGGACCGCGCCGCGTCCGCCCAGTGGGGTGAGTCCCACGCGGCGGCCACCCGCGCGGCTCCGCGGAAGTGGCGCCGGGCCGCCTCGCCGCGGCCCAGGAAGCCGGCCAGCTCCCCGAGGGTCTGCGCGACGGGCCGGAACGCCAGGCTGAGGCTGCTCGTGCCGCCGGCCAGCCCCTCCAGGGGCAGCAGGTCCTCGTACACCTCGGCGGCGGCCTCCCGGTCGCCCAGGGCGACGGCGGCCATGCCGCGCAGCCCGGCCAGGATGGTGAAGGCGAAGTCCCGCCGCAGCGGGACGCGTTGTCCGAAGATCTCCCGGGCCTCCGCGGGACGGCCGTCGGCCAGCAGCGCGAGCGCCACGAGGCCTTCGTTGTGCGGCTTGTACCGCTCCCACACCACGAGCAGCACGGGCACCATCTCGGCCAGCCGGTCCTGCCGGAGCCGCATGCACCCGACGCCCAGGGCGGCCAGCCCGCTCAGGTCCACGGCCCCCCGGGCGCGCAGCTCCTCGACCGCCGACGCCATGGCCTCCTCGGCCTCCTCGAACCGTCCCCGGGCCATGTCCAGCATGGGCCGGCGCAGCCGGGCCACCGCGAACGCGCCCTGGAGCCCGTACCTGCGGGCGATCCCGTCCGCCCGTACGAGACACCGCTCCATCTCCGCCGGGTCGTTGGCGGCTGCGGCGATCCGGGCGGCGGTGTAGGCGCTCATCCAGGAGAACTCGGGGCTGTCCTGCGCCTCGGCCACCTCGCCGAGCTCCCGGTGGAGCTCCCCGTAGAGGACGGGGTCGAGCTCGCAGTCGACCTTGCGCAGCAGGGAGGTGAGCGTCAGGCCCCGCAGTCGCGGTTCGCCCACGGCCCGGGCGAGCTCCACGGCCTGCCGCGCCACGGCCACCGCGCGGGGATCGGTGTCGTCCAGCGCGTCGGACAGCTGGTCCAGGAGCAGGCAGCGCTGCCGGTCGGTCAGCCCCGGGTCCTCCAGCAGCCCGCCGAGCTCCTCGACCGCCTCCGGGTCGGAGGCCGCGTACGGGCGCACCCGCCAGGGCGTCGGCTCGGTCCAGGTGGTCCAGGCCGCTACCAGCAGGTCTGCCCGCCCCTCGGCCCGGGCCACCCGCACGGCCCGCTCCTGTGCCTCGCGGGCCGGGACCACGGCCCCCATCCGGATCCGGCAGTCCACCAGCTGCCCGAGCAGCGTGACCCGCAGCAGCGCCACGTCCTGGCCGGCGAAGGCGGCCGGATGGTCCGAGAGCAGCCCGAGGGCCGCGTCCAGGAGGGCCTCGGCGTTCTGCGGGGCGTAGCGGCGCACCGCCTGCTCGCACGCGAGCCGGGCGTGGTGGACCGCGGGCCCGGCGTCGGCGGTCACGACCGCGGCCGCCCGCAGCAGGTGGTGGGCGGTGGCGGCGACGTCGTCCGAGCCGAGGGCGACCAGGCTCCGGCCCAGACGTGAATGCATCCGGGCCAGCCGCAGGCGCGTGAGGTCGCTTTCGAGGGCGTCCCGTACGAGGGCGTGGGTGAAGCGGACCGTGCCCGGACGCGGCTCGGTCAGCAGACCGGCGGTCACCCCCGTGTCCAGCGCGTCGAGGAGCTGGTCGGCGTCGCTGTCGGCGGCGTGCACGAGCAGGGCCACGGGAGCCTCGCGGCCGGCGACGGCCGCCAGCCGCAGCCCGGCCGTGACGGTCGGCGCCAGCAGGGCCAGCCGTCGCCGCAGTACGTCCTGGACACCCTGCGGGACCCGGGCCAGCGCCTGCTGCTCCCCCTCACCGGCCAGCAGCAGCGAACTCTCGCGCAGGTGGAAGGGGTTGCCCCCGGCCCGCTCCGCCAGGGCCACCGCGGCGTGGTCGCTCATCCCCGCCGCGCCGCGCCGCAGCAGCTCCACCGCATGGCCGTCCGACAGCCCGCCGAGCGCCAGCCGCACCGGCGAGCAGGCGGCCAGCCGGGCGAGCGCCCCGGTCAGATCGCCCTCGCCGGTCCGGTACGAGCCCACCAGCAGCAGCGGTACGTCGCGCAGTTCCTCGGCGCAGAGCAGGAACAGCTCGACGCTCTCCGGGTCGCCCCGGTGCAGGTCGTCGAGCACGATCGCCAGCGGCCGCCGCACGGCCGTGTCGCGGAGCCAGCCGAGCAGCGCCCGGTGCAGGCGGAAGCGCCGCGCCGGGCTGCCCTCCGGCTGCGTGGAGTCGTCCGCGGTGCCGGGGGCCAGCAGCGGGCCGAGCTCATCGGCGTACGGGCCCGGCGACGCGGTGCGCGCCAGGTCCGGCAGCATGTCGAACCAGGCCCGTCCGGGCGGGGCACCGTCGGTCTCCGGGCACTGCCCGGAGCCGACGAGCCAGCCCTGTCCGGGCAGTTGACGGACGACGGCCTCCAGGAGGCTGGACTTGCCGATGCCGGCCTCACCCGAGACGACGACCACCTGCGCCCGGCCGCCCCGGGCCCGGTCCGCCGCGGCGGCGAGCCCGGCCAGCTCCTCCTCCCGGCCCAGCAGCCGGTCCGCGCCCAGCACGGTCGGAGTCCCCGGCCCGGTCGCCGCGGCCGGGCCGCGCACCACCGCCGCGGGGGAGTCGACGTCCGCGCCGCCGACGGCCGCCGCCGTCGAGGCGGGGGTCCCGGTCGCCCGGTGCAGCACGTCCAGACGCTGGTGCAGCAGGGCCTGTTCCAGCTCCAGCAGGGCGGGTCCGGGCTCGACGCCGAGTTCCTCGCCGAGGAGGTGGCGTGCCCGCCGCAGCGCGGCCAGGGCGTCCCCCTGACGGTCGCGGGCCCACAGGGCCAGGGCCAGCAGCCGCCAGCCCTCCTCGTGCAACGGCTGCTCGCGGGTCAGGGCGCCCGCGTCGGCGAGGGCCTGGGCGGCTTGTCCGCAGCCCAGCCGCGCCGCCGTGAGGCGTTCGCGGGCGGCGCGGTGCACCTCCTCCAGACGGGCGCGTTCACCGGCGGTCCACGGCTCGTCCGAGAACTCCGCGTACGGCTGCCCGCCCCAGGTGGCGAGCGCCGCCGCCAGGCCCTCGACGGCGGCCCAGCCGGGCGGTTCCGCGGCCGAGGAGGCCGCCACCCGGTCCTCGAACACCCAGGCGTCCACGGCGTCCTGCGGCACGGTGAGGGCGTAGCCGTAGGGTGCGCTCACCAGGAGCCGCGCCGGGGTGCGCGGCGCCCGCCCCGGTTCGAGGACGCGTCGCAGCCGCGCGATGTAGGCGTGGAGGGAGGCCTGGGCGCTCGACGGGACCCGCGTCGGCCACAGCCGTTCGACGATCCGTTCCGTCGGCACCACCGCCCCACGGGCGAGCAGCAGTTGGACCAGTACCATCCGGGCGAGCCGGCCGCCCGCGTCGACCGAGCGGCCGCCTACCTCGACCCGGAACGGGCCGAGCACCTTAAAAGTGATCATGACAAGAACATCGTAGGGCGCGCGGCCCGCACCCCGGGAGGGCGCCGCGCCGGGGGCGCCGTGCTGCGGCGGGTGCGCTCCGCTTCCGGCTGCGGCTGCGGCCGCGGCCGCGGCGGGGGTGCCGGTCCGTGCCGCGAAGCCCTGGACACGGTCCCGTCCGGGCGGCTTACGACCCCGCTCGACCGGTGCCGTGGGCCCCGGGTACGTACGCTCTCCGGCCACGCGCGGCCGACACGCGGAGGGCCTCCTGGAGGGGGCGGAACTCGAAGATCCGTTCTGTAGCATGATCGGCCCGCGGCACGGCGGACCGGTCTGACCAACCGGTCGCGCGAGCCGCGTGAACCATCTGATCCGGCCGCGCGTGACCGACGGCCGAGGGGTACTAGGGGGGATGTCCGTGCGGCACATCGCGCACGGTGGGGAACCGGGGGAGCTGGCGTTCGCCGTGCTCGGGCCGCTGCGGATACGCGGGGGCGGCGACGGGACCACGGAGATCAAGCCGGGCTCGCCCCAGCAGCAGGCGGTGCTCGTGCAGCTCCTGCTCCGCCCGGGGCTGGGCGTGTCCATGTGGGACCTCGTCACCGGCGTCTGGGGCGAGGACCCGCCGGACGGGGCCATCGCCAATCTGCGCACGTACGCGTGGCGCCTGCGCAGGCTGCTGGAGCCGGATCCGGGGACGCCGCGGATCCTGGTGTCGGCGGGGGACGGCTACCGGCTCGACGTCCCGGGCTGCTCCGTCG
Organism: Streptomyces sp. NPDC101132; assembly: GCF_044759225.1. NCBI lineage: Bacteria > Bacillati > Actinomycetota > Actinomycetes > Kitasatosporales > Streptomycetaceae > Streptomyces > Streptomyces sp. NPDC101132. The sequence continues at coordinate 106,440 of NZ_JBIVYX010000018.1, read as the reverse complement.
ACGCCCTGGAGGCGGCGGAGCTGGCCGAGCGGGCCGCGGCCGCGCGGGCGGCCGGCGACCTGCCCGGGGCGGCCGGTCACGTCGCGGCCGCGCTCGGCCTGTGGCGGGGCGAGCCCCTGGCGCGGGTACCAGGACCGTTCGCCGACCGCCAGCGCGAGCGCTGGGGCGAACTGCGCACGGCCCTGCTGGAGGAGAAGTACGACCTGGAGCTGGCGCGGGGCCGGCACCGCGGGGTGGTCCCCGAGCTGACCGCGCTCGCCGCGGAGCACCCGGGGCGCGAACGGCTGCACGGGCTGCTGATGCGGGCCCTGTACGCCACGGGACGCCGCACCGAGGCGCTCGCGCTGTTCCAGCGGGTCCGCCGCACCCTCATCGAGGAACAGGGGATGGAGCCGGGCCGGGAACTCACCGCCGTGCACCACCGGATCCTGGAGGAGGCGGACGACGAACCCCGGGCGGAGGCGCGGGCGGACGGCGCGGGGTCCGCGGCCGGTGTGCGTACGGGGGCGGCCCCGGACCCCGGGCCCGCCCCCGTCCCCGCCCCCGGCCCTGGCGCCGGTCCCGGCCCCGCGTACGGTCTCGCCCCCGGTCCTGGCGCCGGTCCCGGCCGTGTGTCCGGCCTCGGTTCCGGCCACGCGCCCGGCGCCGGTTCCGGTCCTGGCCACGCGCTCGGCGCCGGCTCCGGTCCCGGTCACGCCCCCGGCGTCGGTTCCGGTCCGGACCGCGCGTACGGTCCCGGCTCCGGTGCCGGGCCCGCGCCCGAGGCGGATGTCGGTGCGGATTCCGCTGCCGGAGCGGGTACGGGCGCCGGCCGCGGGTCGGTGTCCGTACCCGCCGCCGGACCGGTGGCGGCGGCGGAGGCCGGCGGCGGGGCAGCGCCGGTTCCGGCGGCCCGACCCGCGCCCGACGCGCCGCACCGGGCGGCCGTACCCGGAGGGTCCGCCGGCGCGGCCGGCGCGACCCCGCCGCCCAGCGGACACCACCGCACCGTCCCCGCCCAACTCCTGCGCGCCGTCCCCGACTTCGTCGGACGCCGCGCCGAAGTGGATCAGCTACGCGCGTTGCTCACCGCCCCCGACCGGCAGGGCCTGCCGCTCGCGGCCGTCTCCGGCATGGGCGGCATCGGCAAGACCTCGCTCGTGCTGCACGTCGCGCACCTGGTGCGCGAGCACTACCCCGACGGGCAGCTCTACGCCGACCTCCGCGGCATGGACCCCGACCCGGAGGACCCCGCCATCGTGCTGGGCGCCTTCCTGGACGGACTCGGATACCCCCTGCACCTCCTCCCCGACACCGTCGACGCCCGCGCCCGGCTGCTGCGCACCGTCCTGGACGGCCGCCGCGTCCTGATCGTCCTCGACAACGCGGCCGACGCCGCCCAGGTGCGCCACCTCGTACCGGGTGCGCCCGGCTGCGCCGTCCTCGTCACCAGCCGCGCCCAACTGCCCAGTCTGGAGGGCGCGGTGCAGCTGGGACTGGGCCGGCTGCTGCCCGAGGACGCCGCCACCCTGGTCGGCAGCATCATCGGACCCGGCCGCCTGGACGCCGAACGCTCCGACGTCCAGGCGCTCGTCGACGCGTGCGGGCAGCTCCCCCTGGCCACCCGGATCGTGTCCGCACGCCTCGCGGCCCGGCCCGGCTGGCCCATCGCGGCCCTGACGGCCCGGCTGCACGACGAGGCCCGCCGGGTGAGCGAACTGAAGGTGGGCGACCTGGCCGTCGAGGCGGCGTTCGACCTCAGCTACCGGCACCTGCCCGCGGCGCAGGCCCGGGCGTTCCGGCTCATCGCCGTGGCCACCGCCGCCGACCTGGGCCCGCAGGCCGCCGCGGCCGTGCTGCGGACCGATGCCTTCGACGCCGAGGACCTGCTGGAGGAGCTGGTCAGCGCATCCATGATGGAGTCCCCGGCGCCCGGCCGGTACCGCATCCACGACCTCCTGCGGGTCTTCGGGCGTGACCGCGCCCGCGCCCACGACCCGGTGGAGGCCGACCGGGCCTGGGAGAGCCTGCTCGGCCACCTGCTCGCCACCGCCTGCAACGCCTTCGCCCAGCTGGTGCCCGGTGACGCGGTGGTCGGCTCACTGGCCTCGCTCGGCGCGGCCGGCGGCGACTTCGCCCACCCCCAGGCGGCCCGCGCCTGGGCCGCCGAGCACTTCGAGGCGGCCGTCCTGGCGGTCCAGACGTGTGCGGACCGCGCCGACGAGGAGCCGTACCGCCGGCTCCTGCCCGCCGCGACCGACCTGCTGGTGGCGCTCAGCCCCTTCGTGGGCGACCTGCGGCACGAGCAGCTGGCGCCCGCCGCGCTCCGGGTCGCCGAAGCCGCCGAACGCCGCGGCGACCGGCGGTCGTTCGGCCGGGCCCAGTGGCTGAGCTGCTCCTTCGCGCTGCGGGCCGGTCGGCTGCCGGTCGCGCAGGAGCACGCCCGGGCGGCGGTGCGGGCCTGCCGCGAGGCCGACGACGTACCGGTCCTGCGGCAGGCCCTCAACGACCTCGGACTGATCGCGGTGACCCTCGGCGACTTCGACGAGGCCATCGCCCACTACGAGGAGGCCCTCGCCCTCGCCCGCCGGCTCGGCCACCGCTCGGGGGAGATCGCCACCAGCCTCAACTGCGCGCTGGCGCACGTCCGTCTGGGCGACACGGCTCGCGCGCTCGCCGCGGCCGAGGAGGCGCTGGAGGCCATCGGCGAGCTCGACGACGCCGCCGCCCTGGCGTACGCGCTGTACGTGCGCGGGGTCGCACTGGCCGGGGCGGGCCGCCACGAGGAGGCCGGCGAGCAGCTGACCGAGGCCCTGGAGGCCTGCCACCGGGCCGGCGACGACGGCCGCGAGGTGCACGTCCGCTACCGGCTCGCGGACTCGCTGCGCCTGCTCGGCCGCTTCCCGGCCGCGGAGTCGATGGGCCGCCGGGCGGTCGCGCTGGCGCGGCGGCGGGCCGACGAGCGGGCCGAGGGCCAGGCCCTGCTGGTGTGCGGCCGGGTCCTGGCGGACCGGTCCGACGCGGAGGGCGCCCAGGTGTACCTGGAGCAGGCCCTGCACATCTTCGAGGGGCTGGGGCTGCCGGAGCGGCAGGACGCCGCCGACCTGCTGGAGCGGCTGGGCGGCCGTACGTCCTGACGCGGCCGCCGTACGTCCTGACGCGGCCGTATCTCCCCCGCGGCCGCACCTCCCGACGCGGCCGTCCCGCCGACGCGGTGGCACTCCTCCGGGGGCCGTGCCCGGAGGAGGCCGCGCCCCCGGCCGCATCCCGGGGACGGACACGCGAAACGCACGGCGAAGGGCGGGGGGGGGGGGGCCGGGGGGGGGGGGGGCCCCCCCCCGGCGCCGCCCCCCCCCCCCCCCCCCCCGGGCGCCCCCCCCCCCCCCCCCCCCGGCGGGGGGGGGGGCCGCGCGGGGGGGCGCCCCCCCCCCCCCCCCCTTCGCCGTCGCGCGCCCGCCGGAGCGGTCAGGACTGCGCCTCCGGCGGGTGGATCGAGGAACCGGTGTTGTTCCACGACGGGACGATGCTCCCGGCAACCGTGACGGACGCGGTGTCCGGCCGGGCCGGGGTCTGCCCCGAGGCCTGGGCCGTCCAGAGCCCCACGCCGGCGGCGAGGGCCGCCGCGGCGCAGAGGGAAGCCGCCGCCGACACGGTCTTCGAGCGGCGGGTGGACGTGAATCGGTGGGTCATGAGGGGCCTTCCGTCCCAGGTGCGGGGGTACGCGGGGAACTCTGCCAGGCGCTCCGCCGGCCCCGCTCTACAAACGATCGACGACCGCTCCACGGCCGCGGTCCGCGCCCGTCGAACCGCCGTCCATCGGCCGTCCATCGCGCTCCGCCTAGCGTTCTCGGTGTCCGGAGCGATCGCCCCGGACGACACAACACACCCTCCCGAAAGGGGAATTCACATGAACCGCAACCACGCCGTCGGTCTCCGTCCGCGCCTCGACAAGGTCGTCAAGAAGGGCTGAGGCCCCGGCTGACCGGAGCGGCCGTCGCAGCCACCCGGCTGCGGCGGCCGCCCCGCCCCTCCAAGGAAGGTGGCCCATGCCCCTCGGCACCACAGCGCCGATGTCCCTGATCCCCGTGATCGACGAGCGGCTCCGTACGACCAGCCTCTGCCTGGCCGTCGCCTCCGGCTCACGCGACGACCCGGCCGACCGGGGCGGCGCGGCCCACCTGCTCGAACACCTCGTGATGTCCGTGCCCATGGCGGGCGGAGCCTCCTTCAGCGAGCGCGTGGAGCGGCTCGGCGGGCGTACCAACGCGGAGACCGGCCTGGAGCAGATGCTCTACTACGCACAGGTCCACGCCGACGACGCCGACGAGGTCGCGGGCCTGCTGCTGCGCGCCTTCACCGCACCCGACTTCACCGCCGCCGCGCTCGACGACGAGCGCGAGGTGGTCTTCCAGGAGCTCGCCGCGGCCGCGGCCGACCCCGCCGACGTCGTCCAGGACGCCGTCCTCGGCGCCCTGTTCCCCGGCCACCCCCTCGGCCGGCCCGTCGGCGGCGACCCCGAGCAGCTGCGGGCGGTCACCCTGGCCGACGTACGGGCCGCCCACACCGCCCTCGTGAGCGCGCCCAGCACCCTGGTCGTCGTCGGCCCGCGCCTGCCCACGGTGCTGGCCGGCCTGCCGCGCGGCACCCGCCCCGCACCGGAGCCCCCGGTGCTGCCCGCGCCGGAGCCCGGGCCGGGCGCGGTCGCCGCCTGGCCGCTGGACGCGGACTACTGCTGGGTGTGCCTGGGTGCCCGCTCGCCCGAGGCGGGTTCGGCCCTGCGGCCGGCGTACACCGTCCTGGCGCAGCTGCTCGGCTCCAGCCCCTCGTCCCTGCTCTACCGGGCCCTGCGCGGCGAGCGGCAGCTGTCGTACGCCTTCCAGGCCTGGGACCGCGGCTACCGGGAGGCCGGTGCCTGGCGCGTGCTCGTGGGCACCTCCCCGCAGCAGGCGGACGAGGTGGTCGGCACCGTACGCGGCCTGCTGGCCGGCCTGGCCGCCGACGGGCCCGCCCCGGAGGACCTCGCGGCCGCGCGCCGCCAGGCCGAGATGAGCCTGCTGCTCGACACCGAGGAGCCGCTGGAGCACGCCCGCCTGGTGGCGGACCGCACCGCCGCGGGCACCCGGCCGTGGTCCCTGGACGCCGAGACCGCGGCGCTGCGGGCCGTGACGGCCGGCCAGATCCGCACCGCCGCGGCGGACGTGGCGGCGCGCCTGCTGGTGACCGTACGACCGGAGGGAACCCGATGACCACCGCCCCGGACCGCCCCGCCCCGCCCGACGACGCACCGTCCCCCGCCTACTGGGCCGAGGCGGAGGCCGCCGGACTCGTCCTGCGGCGCGGCGGCCACCGGCTCGTCGCGGGGGCGAGCACCGACCCGCTGACCGGAGTGCGCGGGGTGCTGGTCGAGTACGCCGACCCCGGCGCCTTCACCGACGGCACGCTGGAGTCCGTCCTCGCGGACCTGGACGCACCGGTCGCGCCCGGCGCGCCCGCCACCCCGGATCCGCGCCGGCCGGCCACCGGTCCAGGCGCTGCGGCCGGTACGACCGGCACGGCCGGTACGGCCTGCGGGACCGGCGCGGCCGGCGGGACGCGGGCCCCCGGAGACCCGGACGCGTCCGACGTGCCGGACGGGCGGGCGGCCACCGACGCGGACGGCGTCCCGGACGGCCCCGGAGCCTGCCGCGTCCAGGTCCGTACCCCCGCGGACACCGTCCTGCCGCCGCCCTGGCGGCGGTCGGTGACCTACATCCGCCGCACCGGCCCGCTGCCGGAGGCACCCCGCCCCGCCGGGCTGCGCATCGTCCCGGCCGACGACGCGCTGCTGCCCGCCGTCCGGGACTGGATGGCCCGTGCCGTCCGTCAGGGAGCCTCCGAACAGGAGCTCCCCGCGCCCGACGGGGCGGTGGCCGAGGCCGTCGACGCGGTCCTCGCCGAACCCGGCCTCGCCGTGCTCGTCGCGCTGCTGGACGACCGGCCCGTGGGCCACGCCGTCCTGCTCACCGGCGCCCGCGACGCCGTCACCGACCGCGCCTCCGCGGAGCTGTGGGACGTCCTCGTCGAGCCCGCGACGCCCGGCGCGGCGGACTGCCGCGACGCCCTGGTGGCCGCCGCGGCCGACCGGGCGGCCGGACTCCGCCTGCCGCTGCTCGGCCACGTCGTGCACCGGGCCGAGGAGACCGCGTCCCGGGCCCTCACCTCCCTCCTCGCCCGCGGCTGGCACACCGACCACGCCTACTGGACGGCCCCGGCGGACCACCGCCCCGCTGCGGCGGACCACCCGACCACCCCGGCGGCCCCCACGGCCCGGCACAGCGCCGCCGCCCGCCCCTCCCTGCCCACCCCGTCCCCGACCAGCAACGGAACCCCGCGATGACCACCACGAGCCCCGGCGACCGCCTGGACCTGGCCCTCCTCCACGCGCTCCTCGGCGTCCCGGACCACGAGGACGGGCGCGAACTGGTCGCCACGGCCCGCGAGGTCTCCGCGACCCTGCCCCAACTGGTCATCTCCGTCGCCGCCCGCGAGGGCACCCCCCTGGGCACCGGCAGCACCGACGAGCTCTCCCGCGCCCGTGTCCGGTCGGCCCGCTACGCCCGCTTCCGCGCGGCGGTGGCCGAGGCCGCCCCGCGCGGCCGGGTCGTCAAGGGACCCTCCCTCGCGGCGCGTTACCCGGCCGGCGTGGTGCGCCCGGTCGGCGACCTCGACGTGGTCCTCCCCGCGCAGGAGGACCTGTGGGCCGCCGCTCGGACCCTGACCGCCGGGCACGGGGCCACCCCGCACGAACTGACCGTCGTCACGGACGCGTCGGGCCGCCTCCACGTCCTGCTCACCCTCGCCTGGCCGTCGCCCGACCCCCTGCTGGAACAGGAGCTGCGCGTCGAGCTCAGCACCGCCGCGTTCTACGGCGACCTGGGAGCCCTCCCGCTGCGCGCCCTCCTGCCCGGCCCGCAGCCCCTCGCCGACCTGCTGTCCGTCGTGGAGGAGCGGATCCAGCGGGAGTTCCACGCGAAGGATGCCGTGGACGTCCTCACCCTCCTGGACGCCGGCGAGCTCGACGACACCGCGGCCGTGGCCGACGCCCTGGCCTCGTTCCGCCTCGCTCCCGAGGCACAGGAGCTGTTCGCGCTGGTGGCCGCGCACGCCCCGCACCCCGCGCTGGACGCCCTGGCCGGCTCGCTCGGCCCGCTGGCCCTGCTGGAGCGCGCCCGCCGCGAGGCCGTCCCGGCCCGCCCGGAGCCGGACGGCGTCCGGTCCCGCCTCGACGCCGGGTTCCCGGTCTGGGGGATGCTCCTGGACACCGGGGCCGACCGGGCCCCCGCCGACCGGCTGGTCCTGGATGCGGCGCCCTCCGGCACCATCCCCGACGGAACCGCGGAGGCCGTCCTCGCCCACACCCCCGTCGGCTCCTTCCTCCTCGTCGCCGGCGAACTGGTCGACCCCGCCCTGCACGCGGCCGCCCTCGCCCGCCTCAGCCCGGGGACCGACGCGTGAGCGCCGCCATCGACGTCCGCGGCCTGACCCGCTCGTACCGCCCCCGGCGCGGCGGCCCGCGCGAGGAGGTCACCGCACTGCGCGGGGTCGACCTCACCGTGGAGGAGGGCGAGGTGCGCGGCCTGCTCGGCCCGAACGGAGCCGGCAAGACGACCCTGTGCAAGATCCTCAGCACCGTCCTGACCCCCACCGGCGGCACCGCCCGCGTCCTCGGCCACGACGTCGCCGCCGACCCGCGCGCCGTCAAACCCCTGGTCGGGATCGTCTTCGGCGGCGACCGGGGCCTGTACGGGCGGCTCGGCGCCCGCCAGAACCTCCAGCTGTGGGGCGCCCTCTACGGGCTGTACGGCTCCGCGCTGCGGCACCGCATCGCCGGACTCCTCGACCGCGTCGGGCTCGCCGACCGCGCCGACGAGCGCGTCGACGGCTTCTCCCGCGGCATGAAGCAGCGCCTCCACCTGGCCCGGGGCCTGATCAGCGACCCGCGGGTGCTGCTCCTCGACGAGCCCACCACCGGCATGGACCCCGCCGCGGCCCTCGACTTCCGCACCCTGGTCGGCGAACTGCGCGCCGAACGCCGCAGCATCCTCATCACCACCCACGACATGGCCGAGGCCGAGGCCGTCTGCGACCGGGTCACGCTCATGGACCACGGCGAGGTCATCGCCACCGACCGGCCCGGCGCCCTCGCCGCGCGGCTCAACGCGCACGAGCGCATCGAGGCCCGCGACGTGCCGGGCGAGGCCCTCGACGCGATCCGCCTGCTGCCCGACGTGGTCGGCCTCGACCTCGCCGAGGACGGCACGCTGCTCCGCGTGGACGTCCTGGGCAGCGCCGCCGTCAGCGCCGTCCTGGAGGTCCTGGTCCGCGCCGGGGTCACCGAACTGGGCACCGTACGCCCGGGACTTGCCGAGGTGTACCTGCGGCTGATCGGCGGCGGCCGGGGCATGCGGGTGACGCGATGAGCCCGCTGCCGCTGTGGACGGTCTTCCGCCTCCAGCTCCTGATGACCCTGCGCACCCCCGACATCGCGCACGTCTTCGTCACCACACCCCTCTACACCCTGGTCTTCCTCGCCATCCAGGTGCAGGCCGGCCGGCCGGACCTCGCCGGGTACGCCGTCCTCGCGCCGGCCCTGATGGCGCTGTGGTCACTGGCCCTCCAGTGCGCCGGCGAACTCGTCAGCCAGGAGCGCGACCAGGGCACCCTGGAGGCGATGGCGGCCTCGCCCGCCCGCTACCCGCTGGTCGTCAACGTCCGCATCGCCGCCGTGACCCTGCTCAGCGCCCTGTCGTTCGCCGAGGCCTGGCTGGTCGCGTACGGGGTCTTCGGCCTGACCGTACGCATCGAGCACCCGGCCCTGTTCACGGTCGCGGTGCTCCTCTCCGCCGCGGCCATGGCCGGCACCGCGAGCTGCGTGTCCGCGCTGTTCGTGCTGGCCCCCTCGGCCCGCGTGCTGCAGAACGCGCTCAGCTTCCCGTTCTACCTGCTGGGCGGCGTCCTGGTGCCGGTGTCCTTCCTGCCGGAGTGGCTGCGCCCGCTGTCGGACGTGGTGTTCCTGTCCTGGAGCGCCCGGCTGCTGCGGGCCGCGCTCGACCCGGCCGACCCGGTCGAGCCGCTCACCGCGCTCGCCGCCGTCGCGGTCCTGGGCCTCGCCGGGGGGCTGACCGGCACGTACCTGATCGGCCGGATGCTCCGCCGGGTGCGGACCACCGGCACCCTCGCCCAGAGTTGAGGAGGCAGACCACCATGCAACCCCAGGCGACCACGGGCCCGGCGGCGCCGGCAGCCCTGGCGCGGACCGCCCGGATCGTCGGCCACAGCGCGGCCAACGCCTACGCCGACTTCCGCGCCTCCTACACCTGGACCAGCTGGACCTTCGGCTGGCTCACCCGGATGCTCAGCCAGGTCTGCTTCTTCGGCCTGGTGGGCCACCTGCTCGGCTCCCCGGCCCACACCCGCTACCTGGTGATCGGCAACGCCGTCATGGCCTGCGTCATCGAGGCCATGACCGTGGTCGTGTCCACCGGCTGGGAACGCGGCCACGGCACCCTGCCCCTGCTCGCGGCCGCACCCGGCGACATGGGCTGGGTGATGGTCGGCCGCAGCCTCCAGTGGCCGGTCAGCGGCTCGGCGACGGCCGCCGTCTCGCTCCTCGCCGTCGGCCCCGCCTTCGGCGTGCACTGGCCGCCCGGCCGGGTGCCGGCCCTGCTGGGGCTCGTGGTGCTGACCGCCGCCACGACGTACTGCCTCGGGCTGTTCGTGGGCGCCTTCGTCCTCGTCGCACCGGAGGCCCGCAACATCGTGTTCAACGCCTCCTTCCTGCTGCTGATGGCCGTGTGCGGGGCCGAGGTGCCCGTGGACTTCTGGCCGGGCTGGGTCGGAGCGGCAGCCGCCGCCCTGCCCCCCACCCACGGCCTGGCCGCGGTCCGCGCCCTCGCCGACGGCGACCCCGCCGGGGCCGTTGCCGCCCCCGCGCTGTGGGCCCTGCTCACCGGCGCGGCCTGGCTCGCCGCCGCGCTCCTCGCCTTCCGGGTGCTCACCGCCCGCGCCCGGGCCACCCACGCCTTCGGCTCCGCCGTCTGACGCCACGGCACCCGCTCCACCGAACGAGGGACCACCCATGACCCACGACCGCACCGCCGACCGCGCCGACGGCCCGTACAGCGTCCTGCTGCTCAAGCCGGACGGCTACCTCCTGCCCGGCCTGCGCGCCCACCTGGACCGGCTCATCCAGCGCCACCGGCTGCGCGTGGTGACCCGCTACCCGGTCGTCCTCGACGCCACCGACGTCGAGGACGTTTGGCCCAAACTCGCCGTCGGGGCCTACCCGGTGGCCCACCAGCTGACCCTGCACTACATGACCGGCGGCACCAGCGAGGTCACCGTCGTGGCGCCCGCCGACCCGGCCGACCCCGCCGACGGCGCGGCCGGTGGCGGCACGGCGGACGTGGTGGCCCGCTGCACGGCCATCCGGACCGAGGTGCGGCGCGAGTTCGGGGACACCGTCTTCGCGAACCGGCTGCACACCCCGACCGAGCCCGAGGAGATCGCCCCCTGCGTCTCCAAGTTCCTGCACAGCGTGCCCCGGGGCCTGCCGCACGTCCGCCACCACGACCCGGGCACGGCCCCCGGCGCCTTCGGCCGGCTGGCCGCCCTGCCCTCCGGCGAGATCCGCGCCGCCGCCCTCGACGTCTGGCGCCGGCAGCGCCGCGACGGCTGGCAGTCCTTCCGGCTCGACATCCCGCCGGGCGAGTACGCCACGTACCTGCTGCCCGGGGACTCCCACTCCATCGACTACGGCATGTCCGTGATCGCGGAGCTGCTGCCGCAGCTGACCCTCGACCAGATCATCACCGCCTACATCGAGATGGACGTGCGCGGCGAGAGCCGCCTGTACGGGGGCCCGGCCGAGGAGAGCACGCACCTGGCCGACCGCATCACCGCGGCCGGACTGTTCGCCCGGGCCCGCGCCACCCGGCCGGCCGCCGACCGCGGCCTTCCCCCCGGCCGGTCCCGGCCGTCCCCGTCGTCCGAACCGCCCTGCCGGAACCAACACACCCACCACACCATCCAGACCCACCGTCCGGCATGAGGAGGCCGACCGCCATGACCCGCCAGCAGCTGGTGCTCGACGCGCTCGACGCCGACGACCCGGCACCCCACCTGGACGCCCTCGCCCGCGGCGGCACCGCGATCGACTGCCCCGACCTCGGCAGCGGCCGCCTGGTCCTGCCCCGGTACGCCGAGGTGCGGCACGTCCTGCGCGACCCGGCCTTCGGCTGCGCGCCCTCCGCCGGCCACTTCCTGGACGACCTGCCCGCCGCACTGCGCCCCGCCCTGGCCCCCGTGGCCTCGTGGGCGCTGTACGCCGACGGCGCCGACCACCGCCGGCTGCGCTCCCTGCTCTCCAAGGCCTTCACCCCGCGCCGCGTCGCGGCCCTGGAGGACCGTACCGCCGCCACCGCCCGCTCCCTGCTCGACCGGCTCGCCGCCGCGGGCGGCGGCGACGCGGTCACCGGCCTGGCCTTCCCGCTGCCCGTCCTCACCATCTGCGCCCTGCTCGGGTTGCCGGCCGCCGACCAGGACCTCCTGAAGGGCCTGTCCGACGACCTGATCAGGATCGTCGAACCCGACCCCGGTCCCGAGGACGTCGCGCGCATCGCCGCCGCCTGGCACGCGCTGTGGGACTACTTCACCGCCGTGGTCGCCGAACGCCGGGCACGCCCCGCCGACGACGTCGTCTCCGGTCTCGTCCGGGCCGAGGCGGAGGGCTCCCGCCTGACCACCGAGGAGATCGTCTCCAACTGCGTCTCCCTGCTCCTGGGCGGACACGAGACCACCACCAACCTGATCACCGCGCTGCTCCTCGCCGCCACCGCCCACCCCGCGTCCGCGGCGGCCGCGACCCGCGACCCCCGCGCGGCCGCCGCGTTCGTCGAGGAGGTGCTGCGCACCGACGGACCCTCGAAGATCACCGCCCGGACGGCCCTGGCCGACACCGAGGTCGCCGGAGTCCCCGTCGAGCGCGGCCGCCGCGTGGTGCTGCTGCTGGCCTCGGCCAACCGGGACCCGCGCGCCTTCGACCGGCCCGAGCGCTTCGACCCCGCCCGCGCCGCGCAGCCGCACCTGGCCTTCGGCCACGGCCCGCACGCCTGCTTCGGTGCCGCCCTGGCCCGCCTCCAGGCGCGGATCGTGCTGGAGCAGTACGCCGCCCACCCCGCGGCCCTCGCCGTCCACCCGGACCGGGTGCGGTGGAAGCCCTCGCGCGTCCTGCGGTCCGCCCGCAGCCTGCCGCTGAGCACCGGCCACCGGAGCGCCGCATGATCCTCACCGGGCCCCGCATCGAGGAGGAGCACGCCGCCGGCCGCATCGTCATCACGCCCTTCCGCACCGACGCGGTCAACCCCAACAGCTACAACTACCGCCTCGGCAGCACCGTCAAGAGCTTCGACGCGACCACCCGCAGCTGGCTCGCCTTCGAACTCCCCGAGGAGGGCTACGTACTGGCCCCCGGCCGCATGTACCTCGGCCACACCGAGGAGGTCATCGGGAGCGACACGTACGCCATGTCGCTGATCGGACGCAGTTCGATGGGCCGCCTCGGGCTGTTCCTCCAGGTCTCGGCCGACCTCGGGCACACCACCTCCTGCCACCGCTGGACGCTGGAGATGGTCGCCACCCGCCCGCTGCGGATCTACCCGGGCATGACCGTCGGCCAGGTGTCCTTCTGGCAGAACCAGGGCCGGGTGCGGCCCACCCCCGCCCTCTACGCCCGCTTCAACGAACCCCACGAGTCCGCGATCGGAGACCGGCTGTGATCCTCACCGGCGACGAGGTGGCGCGGCAGGTCGACCGGGGACGCATCGTCATCTCCCCGTTCGACCCGGCCCGCTGCACCACCAACTCCTACGACCTGGCGCTCGGCCGGCGGGTGCTCGTCTACACCGACGACGTGCTCGACCCGCGCCGGCCCGCCGCACACGAGGTGCGCGAGATACCCGAGGAGGGCCTCGAACTCGCGCCGGGCGAGTTCGTGCTCGCCGAGACCGCCGAGACCATCGGCAGCGACCACTACGTCCCGCTGATCCACGCCAAGTCCGGCACCGCGCGCATGGGCCTGTTCGTGCACGTCACCGCGGACCTCATCGACATCGGCTTCGTCGGCCACTCCACCCTCCAGCTGTACGCGACCCTGCCGGTGCGCATCCGGCCGGGCATGCTGATCGCCCAGGTCACCTTCTGGCAGCCGGTGGGCGCGATCCGCCTCTACGACGGCAAGTACCAGCTCGCCGACGGCCCCCAGCCGTCCCGCACGTACCTCGACCACCAGGTGGCGGGCCGTGCCTGAGCCCACCACCGCCGCGCCGCCGACCGCCGCGCCCCTCGCCGCCGCGCCGCCCACCGCCGCGCCGCCCGCCGCCGCGGGACCCGCGCCCGCCCCCGTGTCCGCCTGCCCGCACGTCCCCGCGCCGACCGACTCGGCCGACGCGTTCCGTACGGTGCAGGACCGTGCCGAGTGCACCTTCGCCCGCCGCTCCCGGCTCGTGGGCATGCCCGCCCACCACGGGCCCGACGCGTACGCCGCCGGCCTGGCCGCCGGACCCGCCCTGCGCGCCTTCACCGCCCGCGCGGCCGCCGACCGCCTCGACGGGTTCGTCGTCGAGCTGACCGATCCCGCCCACGGGGCCACCCCCGCCGCCGTCGCCGCCACCACCCGTGCCGTGCTGGCGGGCGTGCTCACCGCCGACGGCGACCCGGGCCTGGCCGGGCTGGAGGGCGCCGAGGCGGAGCACTGGTGGTTCCGGGCCTTCGGGACCCGCTGGTTCGCGCTGGTCTTCGCCGCCTCGTACGGGCCCGAGTCCCCCCGCCACACCTTCGGCTCCGCGTCCACCTTCGTACTGCTCCAACCCGTGGAGGCCTTCGACCGGCACGCCAGCCCGCGCGGCGCCGCCATCGCGCAGAGCGTCCGCGAGGACATCCGCGACCGGTACGCCGCGGGCGGCCGCCCCTACGACGCCCGACTCGCCGCCCAGGACGTGGAGGCGCTGAAGTTCGTGTGGCCGCACGGCCCCGCCGACGCCCCCGTGCGCTGGTGGGAGCGGTCCGCCCCGCCCGCGGCGGACGCAGCGGGCCGCGCGGACGCCCCCGCCGGCCGGGCCCCCTCGGCCGCCGAGGCCGCGGCCGCGGCGGCCCCACCCCGGCCCGCCCACGCCGCCCTCACGGACCTCGCCGCGGCGGCCGCCGCCACCCACGCCGGACCGCCCGCCCGCACCCGGGACCTGCCCGGCGACGCCGCCTACGGGCGAACGGCCGCCCGTACCCGCGGCGTTCCGGACCCGGCCGTGGGCACCGGGCCCGCCGGGCCCGCAGCCGCGCCCGCCCAACCGCCCGCCGACGCGGGCGACCTCGGCCCCGAGCTGCTCGCCACCGCGACCACGGTCCTGGGCGGCGCGACGCCGCCCGTCGACCGGGAGACCGCGCGCGGGCTGCTGGCCGGCCTCGCCGGACTGGCGCTCGACGGCCCGCACCGCCGCGTGCCGCTGTACACCGCCCTCCCCGGGACCCCCCTGCCGGCCGCGCTGCGTCCCGCCGCGGCCCACGGCGCCCCGGAGGAGGACGTGTTCCGGCTGGTGCTCGCCGCGGCCTGTCCCGGCGCGCCCTGGCCGGACGGACCCGCGGACCCCGCCGCGCTCGCCGAGGCCGTCCGGGTGCTCGGCGGCCGGCTCGGCTGCCGGGTTCCGACGCTGGCCGCGGTGGCCGCCCGCCACCTGCTGCACCGGTTGCCGGCCGCCGACGCCGCCGGCCGGCGCCACCTCGTGCGCCGCCTGGCCTGGCTCACCGACTCCCGGGCGGCCGGCGCGCAGACCCTGCTGCTGGGCCTCACCGGCGCCGACGACCCGCTCGTCCGCCTCCCCGAGGCCGACCGGGCACCGGGCACCGCCGCTTCCCCGGACGACGACGAGGAACCGCTGCCCCTGGCCGACTGGCACCGGGAGCCGCCCGCGCCCGGCGAGGAGCGCCGTCTCGGGGGCCGGGTCACGGCCGTGCGCCGCCACCGCGGGGCGACCTTCGCCGACCTGGCCTGGGCCGGCCGCACCGTCCAGCTGTCCCTCCCGGCCGGCGGCCCGGCCCGCATCCGCCCCGGCGACCTGCTGGCCGTACGCGGCCACGGCGGGCGCTCCCGGACCGGCGCGGCCGTCCTGTCCGTCGACGAGGTGCTGCGGCACCGGCCTTCCCGTTCGGCGCGTCCGCTGCGCCCCACCGGCCCCGACCCGGTCGGCGAGCTGCCCGTGGCTGCCCTGCTGCGGCCCCGGCTGACCCGCCTCGGGTTCGCCGAGGCGGCCTCGCCCCTCCTCACCGAGGGCTACTTCGGCGGCCGGGCCCGCCCGTTCGCCACCCGCCAGGCCGACCGGGACCGGCCGCTCTACCTGAGGGTCACCACCGAGCTCGACCTGCTGCGGCGCCTGGCGGAGGGCCGTACCCGCGTCTACGAGATCGGGCCCAGCTTCCGCAACGAACCGCTGCGCGGCGCCGCCGCCAAGGAGTTCGCGATGCTGGAGGCGTACGCCGCGGACCTGCGCCTGGACACGATGGCCGAGCTGGTCGCCGACCTGGTCGCGGACGTCCTCGGCGACCCGCGCCGGCCCCGCTGGACCACGTTCGACGAGGCCTTCGCCGAGACGTCCGGGGTGCACCCGGACGACACCGCCGCCCTGCACCGGCTCGCGTCCCGGTCCGGCGGCCCCGGCCCGCGCCGGTCCGCGGACCCGCGCCGGTCCGCCGACCCGCACGCCCTGGCCCACCGGCTGTGGCGGAGCACCTACCGCCACCGGCTGCCCGGCGTGGCGCTCGTACACCGCATCCCCGGTCCCGCCTCGCCGTTCATCGCGGGGGAGGGGCGGGCCGCGCGCCGGGTCTGGCTCTCGGTCGACGGCGTCGAACTCGCCGAGATCAGCGCCAACGAACGCGATCCGGACCGGCTCGCCCGCCGGCTCGCCGCCCAGTTCGCCGACGACCCCCACCCCGTCCACCGCGACTACTCCGAGGTCCTGGAGACCTTCGCCGCCGGCGTCCCGCCGTGCGTCGGCGTCGGCCTCGGCCTCACCCGCCTGGCGAGCCTGCGCGCCGCCCCGTACGACCACCACCGGACAGGAGCCCGGCCATGACACCCACCCAGGAGCGCCCCCAGCCATGACCACCACCGCCCACGCCCCCTGGCTGTCCGCCAACGAAGCCCTGTGGGACGCCCGCGTGCCGCTGCACGCCGACAGCGACTGGTACGACCTGGCCGGCTTCCGCGCCGGCGGCCTGGCCCTGGACCACATCGAGTGCGCCGGCGTCGGCGACCCCGCAGGCCGCAGCCTGCTGCACCTCCAGTGCCACTTCGGCCTGGGCACGCTGTCCTGGGCCCGGCTGGGCGCCGAGGCCGTCGGCGTCGACTTCTCGGCCGCCGCCGTCGGACGGGCCCGCGCCCTGGCCGCCGAGACCGGCCTGCCCGCCCGGTTCGAGCAGGCCGAGGTCGGCGCCCTCGACCTCGGCCGGACCTTCGACGTCTGCTTCACCTCCTGGGGCGTCCTGATGTGGCTGCCGGACCTGACCGCCTGGGCCCGCACCGTCGCCCGCCACCTGCGCCCGGGCGGGGTGTTCTTCCTCGCCGAGGGCCACCCCCACCTGTTCATCTGGGACGACGAGCCCGGCAAGGACGGCTACCGGCCGCGCAACCCGTACTTCCGGCACGGCGCGCCCGTCGTCGACGAGGAGGCGGGCACGTACGTGGACACCTCCGCGACGCTGGGCCTGCCCCAGTACCGGTGGAACCACCCCCTCTCCGAGGTGGTCTCCGCCCTGGCCGGCGCCGGCCTGCGCATCACCGCCATGGAAGAGCACCCGGTCCTGCCCTGGCAGCCGCTGCCCTGGCTGGTCCCGGCCGACCGCCCGGGCTTCTACCGCGTCCCCGGCGACCCCTTCCCGCTCAGCTTCACCGTCACCGCCACCAAGGACTGAACCGGAGCGGCCCCGGCGCCGATCCGCCCGCACCGTGCAGGACGTACGAAAGGACCACGACGTGACCACCCCCCTCCGCGCCCTCCCCACCTGGCCCCTGGCCCGGATCCCGCGCACCCCCGCCGACGTGCGGGACGCGAGCTACACCGACTTCGTCGCCATGGTCAACCAGACCAACGTGCCGCCGGGTTCCTACGCCACCCTCAACGCCTGGGCCACCTTCGGCCGGGTGGACGCCTCCTCCTCGGTACTGGAGGTGGCCTGCACCACCGGCTTCTCCTCGCGCGAACTCGCCCGGCTCACCGGCTGCTCCGCCACCGGCTTCGACCTCAGCGACGACTCGGTGCGCATCGCCCGCTACAACCACCAGACCGTCGACCCCGCCCTGCGCCTGGAGTACTTCACCGCCGACGGCGCCACCGCAGAACCCCGCGGCCGCTTCACGCACGTCGTCGTCGGCGCCGCCCTCGGGTTCTTCCCCGAACCCGCCGCCATGGCCCGCCAGCTCGGCGGCTTCCTCACCGACGGCGGCCTGCTGCTGGCCTCCCCGTTCTGGGCCGACGAACCGCTGCCCGCCGAGGCGGAGGACCTGCGCCGCGAGGTCTTCGGCATCACCAGCCCGATGGAGGGCTACCACGAGGCGATGTCCCTCTACCGCGGCTTCGACGTGCTCCACGAGACCCGCCACGTGCCCGTCCTGGAGACCGAGGACGACATCGCCCACTACTGCGCCTCCACCGTCGACCGGGCGTGCGCCCAGTCCGGCGTCACCGACCCGGCGGTCCGCGCGGCGATGACCGAGCGCCTCACCGCCGTCCGCCGGGCCTCCAACCGGCTGCGCCGCCACCTGCGCTACTCCGTGCTCGTGCTGCGCTACGACCGCGCCACCTACCCCGCCCGCTTCGTCGAGCTCTTCTGACGCCCGGCCGTACCGACAGCAGCGGACCCACAGGAACGGACCCCACCCCACCATGGCCATCGCCCACGACGCCTCCCGCGTGCGCGCCCGCGACCTCATCGGCCTCGAACCGTACGAGGTCCCGGCCGTGCACGAGCTCCTCGACCACCTCCACTACGACGACGACGGCCGGCTCCGCGTCCACGGCCACGACGCGCACGACCTGCTCACCCGCGCCGGCGCGCCCCTGATCTGGTACCTCGGCGACCGCGTCCGCGCCAACTACCGGGCCGTCGACGGGGCCTACCGCGCGCACTTCCCCGGCCACCGCACCTTCGCCGCGGTCAAGGCCTGCTACGTCAAGGAGTGCCTCACCGTCCTGAGCGAGGCCGGCGCCGGCGCCGAGGTGATGAGCGCGCTGGAGCTCCAGATCGCCCTCCAGACCGGCTTCGCGCCCGCCGACATCGTCAGCAACGGCGTCGGACGCAGCCCCGAGTACGCCGACGCCACCGTCGCCGCCGGCGTCGGGCTGACCGTCCTCGACTGCCTGGAGGACCTGGCCACCCTCACCGCCGCCTGCCGCCGCCACGGCGTCCGGGCGCGCGTCGGACTCCGGGTGACGCCCCCCGTCGACCACGAGGGCATCTACATCACCCCTTCCTCCAAGCTCGGCGTCGACTGGGAGGGCGGGGACTTCCTGCGGCTGGCGCGCGCCGCCCTCGACGCACCCGAGGTCGACGTCGTCGCCCTGCACGCCCACCAGGTCACCCACTGCTCCCAGCCCGCCAAGTACCGCGCGATCCTCGCCGGCGTCGCGGACGTCGCCCGGGCCGTCGACCGCGAACTGGGCCTGCGCTTCGAGGTCGTCGACATCGGCGGCGGCCTGGAGACCCGCTTCCTCCTGCGCCGCTCGGGCCTGGGACCCGAGGACTTCGCCGCCGTCGCGAAGGAGGAACTGGACCGCATCGGCTACCCGTTCGTCCTGCACATCGAACCGGGCCGCTTCCTCACCGCCGACGCGGCCGTGGGCCTGACCCGGGTGACCGCGGAGAAGCGCAACGGCGACCACCGGTACCTGATCACCGAGATCGGCTCGAACGTGCTGATCGACATGGCCGAGGTCACCTACCACCCCCTGCCGACCGTGCTGCCCGCCCCGGACGCCCCCTGGGCCACGTTCGACGTCGGCGACTCCACCTGCGCCCCGGCCCTGGTCTGCCGGAGCGCGGCGCTGCCGGACACCCCGCACAACCGGACGCTGCTCCTCCTCAACTGTGGCGCGTACTCCACCGTCTTCACCCAGCTGTGGGCCTTCCGGCTGCCCCGCTACCTCTTCAGCGACGGGGACGGACCGGTGCGCACCGTCTTCGACGACGAGGCGCAGAGCGCGATGTACCGGGCCCTCTACGGCTACGAGATCCTGCCGTGAGCCCCGCCGGGGCCGGGGGCGCCCCGGTGGTCTGGGTGAACGGGCCCTTCGGCTGCGGCAAGACCACCGTCACGCGCCACCTCGCGGCGCTGCTGCCCGGTGCCCTCGTGGTGGACCCGGAGGACGTCGGGCACCTGCTCTGGCGCCGGCTGCCGGCCGGGCTCCGGCAGGAGGAGTTCGAACTGGAGCCGCTCTGGGCGCCGCTGACCCGCCTGCTGGTCGAGCGGAGCGCCCGTACCTACGGCAGGCCCGTGGTCGTCCCGATGACGGTCTCCCGGCTGCCGGTGTTCGAGCAGCTCGTCGGCGGTCTGCGCCGCGACGGTCTGGACGTACGCCACTTCACCCTGCTCGCCGACCCGGCGACGATCCGGGACCGACTGCGGCGGCGGATGGCCGAACGGCGGGAACCCCCGGACGAGTGGGGCGAGCTGAGCTGGGAGGGCCGCCAGCTGTCCCGCTGCCTGGAGACACTGACCGGCCCGGAGTTCGGGACCCACGTGTGGACCGCCGGCAGACGGCCCGAGGACGTGGCACGCGAGCTGGCGGCCCACCTGTGACGGTCAGATCCAGCCGCGGCGGGTCGCGATCACACCGGCCTGGAAGCGGTTCACCGCGCCCAGGAGTTCGTGGAGGCGGCTCATGCGCCGGCGCATGGTGCGGACCGACCAGCCGAGCTGGCGGGCTATGGCCTCGTCCTTGAGGCCGCTGACCAGCAGGGTGAGCATCAGGCGGTCCTCCTCGCCGAGCGGGTCCTCGGCGGGGGCGTCGAGCGGCAGGGCCTGTTTCCAGCACAGCTCCCAGTAGTCGGTGAGGGCGTCCAGCAGGGTGGAGGGGCGGATGACCGCAGCCCGTACGCCGTCGAGCTCCAGGGACAACGGCATCAGCGCCAGCCGGCGGTCCGCGATGGCCAGTTTGATCCGCAGGCCCGGCATCACCCGGGCCTCCTCGCCCCGGCGCACGAGTCCCCGGATGTCCTCCAGGACCCCCGGCCACTCCAGGGCCTCGGGGGCGTACACGGCGCGGTAGCGCACGCCGCGCCCCAGCGCCGTGCTCTCCACCGGGTTGGCGGTGATCAGCGCGTACGGGGGCCGGTCGAGCGTCATCACGTCCTCGCGCGCCTCCTGCTGGAGACGGACGAACCAGCGGCCGAGCGCCTCGCGGCCGGTGGCGATCTCCACCTGGTCCTCCCCGGCGGTGCCGGCCTGGGCCGCCGCGAAGAGGCGGGACAGCTCGCCCGCCGCCGAACGCACCCGGTCCAGCTCCGCGGCCCTGGTCCGCACCAGGGACTCGACCGCCGCCGTCGGCTCGATCGCCGCGTACCGGCGGCGGACGCCCGCGAGCCGCCCCACCAGGCCGTGGTCGTGCAGCCGGTCCAGCGCCCGGAGGGCGCGGAGGGGTGAGCAGCCGAGGTCGGCGGCGAGCTCGCCCGGGGCCGCCGTACGACGGGTCAACACCGCCCGGTAGACGCTCTCGTCGAACGGATCGATGCCTGCCGCGGTGAGCTCGTGCGTCATATGCGGATCCTGGCCCACTTGTGCCAGCGGCAGCAAGAGGCCTCCAAGATCCGTTGTACGGAGAGTGACTTCGACGTTAGGACTTTTCCCATGGCCAAGAACCCACGAAGTATCCGGCGCCTGGTGGCCGTTGCGGTCACCACCGTCGCGCTCGCCGGGACGCTGACCGCGCTACCCGGCACCGCGACCGCGACGTCACCCGACCCGAACCGGCGGGTCATCGTCGAACTGTCCGGGGAGGCCGCCGTCGCAGCCGCACCGGGCGGCTCGCTCACCTCCCCGGCCGCCCGCACCGCCGACGCCGTCGGCGACGCCCGGCGGGCCCTGGCGGCACGGCAGGACGCCTTCGTCCAGGCGGTGCGGAAAGCGGGACTGCACCCCGCCGCACCCCGCAAACTCGGCCTCCTCGTCAACGCGGTGGCGCTGACGGTGCCCGCCTCCGAGACGGCGCGCCTGGCCGCGCTGCCGGGCGTCACCGCCGTCCGGCCCGACACCCGCATGCAGGTGCAGACGGACACCAGCGTGGCCCTGACCGGCGCGCCCGAGGTGTGGAAGCGCAAGGACCCGGCCGGCGTCCAGGCCACCGGCAGGGGCACCGTCGTGGCGGTCGTCGACAGCGGCGTGGACTACGGACACCCCGACCTGGGCGCCGGCTTCGGCAAGGGCCACAAGGTCGTCGGCGGCTTCGACTTCGCCAACGGCGACGCCGACCCGATGGACGACAACGGCCACGGCACGCACGTCGCGGGCATCATCGCCGGCAAGGCGGCCCGGAAGGGCGGCGTCACTGGCATGGCGCCCGACGCCCGCCTGCTGGCCTACAAGGTCACCGGCGCCGACGGCAGCGGCTACACCTCGGACATCATCGCCGGCATCGAGGCGGCGGCCGACCCGGCCAACCCCCACCCGGCCGACGTCGTCAACCTGAGCCTCGGCGGCCCCGGCGACGGCACGGACCCCCTCGGCCGCGCGGCGACCGCCGCCGTACGCGCCGGAGTGGTCGTCGTCGCGGCGGCGGGCAACGCGGGGCCCGGCAGCGGCACCGTCAGCACCCCGGCGTCGGCCGACGGCGTCATCGCGGTCGGCGCCTCCACCAGCGGCATACGGACACCCAGCGCGTACCTGGCGGGCAAGCGGCCCGAACTGATCCAGACGTACCGCGGCATCCTGTCCGCCAACCCGCCCCGGAACGCGGTCACCGCACAGCTCGTGGACGTCGGCGCCGGCACCGCCGAGGACTGGGAACGCGTCGGCGACGTACGGGGCAAGATCCTGCGCGCCGACATCCTCGTCCCGCCCGTCACGGACGTCCTGAGCCAGTACGACGTCGACTGGGCCCGCGAAGCGGAGAAGCGCGGTGCGCTCGCCGTGCTCGGCGGCCTGCCCGGCGGTTCAGGACCCGTGCTCGCCCCCGGCCCCGGAAGCGTCGGGGCCCGCGCGACCTCCGCCCGCCCCGACTTCGCCCGCACCGCGGCCTCCGGCGACTCGCTGCGCATGGACCGCCTGGTCGTCATGGGCAACGACACGACCCAGTACGCCCAGCTGAGCCGTGAACTCGCCGCCGGCAAGGTGTCCGTCACCCTGCGCGGCACCGACGCCACCGACCGGATCGCCTCGTTCTCCTCCCGCGGCCCCGGCACCGGCTTCGGCCTCAAGCCCGACCTGGTCGCCCCCGGTGTGGAGATCCGCTCCGCGATCCCCACGGCCATGTACGGACCCGGTGTCTACCGCATGTCGGGCACCTCGATGGCGAGCCCGCACGTCGCCGGAGCCGCCGCCCTGCTGCGCCAACTGCGCCCGGAACAGGACCCCGCCGGGATCAGGTCCGCCCTGGTCGGCACCGCGAAGCCGCTCGCCGGCACCGGCCCCACCGTCCAGGGCGGCGGACGGCTCGACGTGGCCGCCGCGGCGTCGGCCACCCTCAGCGCCTCGCCGACGGCCGTGTCGTTCGGCCTCGCCGACCTGGCGCAGCGGACCGTCCGCGGCACCGCGAAGGTCCGTCTGGCCAACCCGGGAGGGAAGCCGCTGACCGTCACCCTCACCAGTACCGGCCCCACCACCGTGTCCCCGCAGCGGGTCACCCTCCCCGCCCGGTCGTCCGCGACCGTCGAGGTCACCCTGCGCGCCGCCCGCCCGGCCACCGACACCGAGATCAGCGGCCGGATCACGGCCACCCCCGACCGCGGCCCGGCCCTGCGGGTGCCGTACCTGCTCGTCGCCCGGCACCTGGCCGTCCAGGCGTCCCCCGACCCGAGCGACGGCCGCTCCACCGTGCACGTCGCCGCCCCGGCCGCCCTCGACGCACCGCCGCGGATCACGGTCACCCCGCCGCGCGGCAAGCCCTTCACCCTGCCCACCACCATGAACGGCGCCGGCTACTACCAGGCCGACGTGACGGGCAAGGCGCCCGGCGCCTACCGGCTGTCCGTGCGGGCCACGACCACCGACGGCCGACGGATCACCGGAACCGGCGCCTTCGAGGTCACCCCCGCCGACAGCCGCCGCAACCGCTGGGAGCCCGTCGGCCCCAACAGCGAGGCCGGCCACCTCGCGCTCTCGCCCGCCCGCCCCGGGCAGGCCGTCGTGACCCAGTTCCGCAAGGCCGCCCCCTGGCTGACCACCGACGGCGGCGCCACCTGGCGCCAGGTCGGCAGGCTGCCGATCGCCGACGGCAACGGCACCGGCGCGGTGGTGGTCGACGCCCGCCGCCCCGACCGCTGGTGGTACGCCGTGAACACCGCCGCCGACCCCACCCGCCGCGGTACGGTCCTGCGCACCGACGACAACGGCCGCACCTGGCGCAAGCTCGACGTGCCCGACGCGCACATCGACGCGTTCACCGCGGACGAGCGGACCCGCACCCTCGTCGCGGTCGTCGACGGCACGCTGCTGGTCAGCACGGACGCGGGGGAGCGCTGGGCGACGTACCCCACCGGCGTCACCGGGGACGTCCGCGAGGCCACCCTGGTCGGCGGCACCCTGTACCTGGCGACCTTCGACGGCGTCTGGCGCATGGACGGCGTCGGCAAGGGCGACCCCGCCCCGGCGCGCCTCGTCCTCGACGAGCCGGTGAACACCGTCCGCGGCATGGCGGCCGACTCCACCGTGGTGGCGGCCTACGTCCCCGGTACGGGCGTCCGCGGCTCCTACGACCGGGGCCGCACCTGGTCCACCCTGCTGCACCTGCCGGACGGCGGCAACGGACTGTCCGCCTCCGGCGGCGACCTGTACCTGCGCGTCCTGTTCGGCGCCGGGCAGGTGAGCCGCGACCACGGCCTGACCTGGAAGCCCCTGCCCGCCCCGTCGAAGGCCGCCATCGCGATGGACTACGACCGCTGGGCCGACGGCTCGGTGACCGTGTCCAGCGAACAGGACGGCCTGTACCGCGGCACGGCCGCCGGCACCGGCTACCGCAGGATCGGCGTCCAGGGCCTGACCACCTCCGCCCTCGCGGCCTCCGGCGACCAGCTGCTCGCCGGCACGGTCAGCGGCACCTACCGCACCGCCCTCCCCGTCGCCGGTCCCGAGTGGGGCAGGAGCGGCGCCGAGGGCATGACCGGCCGCCACACCTCGCACCTCGCCGTCTCGCCCCGGGACACCAGGGTGGTGTGGCAGGTCCGCCGGACCGCGACCGGCCTCTTCGAGGTCTCCCGCAGCACCGACGCCGGCCGTAGCTGGAAGGTCAAGGGCACGTCCTCGGAGGTGCCGACCTCGATCCTGGTCCACCCCGCCGACCCGGACCGGGTGTCCGTCGGCTTCCGGAGCATCCTCGGCGACGGCCTGTTCGCGACGACCGACGGCGGCAGGACGTGGAAGAACCTCTTCCACGAGAGGTCCTTCGACGCCCTGGCCGGTGACCCGCGCGACCCGCGGCGGCTGTGGCTCGGCAACGCCTCCGGCCTCTACCGCTCGGACGACGGCGGCGTCACCAAGACCAAGGTCGCCGACGGCCCTGTCTCCGCAATCGCGACGGACGGCCGGCGCCTGGTCGTCGGCGGTACCTCCGTCCGGGTCAGCACCGACGGCGGCAGGACCTTCCGCACCGCCGACACCGGCCCGCTCGCCCTCCACGTCTCGGACCTGCTGCGCGTCGGCGACGTCCTCTACGCCGCCACGGCCGGGTCGAGGGCGTCCGGACTCGTCCAGGGCGGCCGCGGCGTCCTGCGCAGCACCGACAACGGCCTCACGTGGGAGAACATCTCCACCGGGCTGCAGAACACCGACACCACGGAGCTGGCCGCCTCGCCCGACGGCCGCGCGCTCTACGTGGGCACGGTCGACGGGGGAGTGCACCGCCTGAAGCTGCGCCGCTGACCCACCATCAGGATCCGGCCGTACGACGACCGGAAGCCGGCCCCCCCGCCGCACAGGGCGGGGGGCCGGCGGCCGGCCGTCGCCCGCCCGGTGCCGGAGCGGCCGAAGGCCCTGGTCTCCTTACGACTTGTGGCCGTTGCCGTGGCCGTCCGGGTGCAGCACCACCTTCGTCCAGCCCTCGTCACGGGCGTCGAAGTGCTCGTACGCGGTGGGCGCCTCGTCCAGGCTGAGCTCGTGGGAGACGATGAAGCTCGGCCTCGCCTTCTCGCCGGCGATCAGGTCCCGCAGCGCGCGGTTGTACCTCTTCACGGGCGCCTGGCCGGTGCCCATGCGCTGGCCCTTGAACCACATCATCCCGAAGTCGATCGGCACCTTGCCCTGCGCCTCCAGCTCGCCCTGGGCCTCCTCGCCACCGGGATCCCGGGGCAGGAAGACGCCGACCACGCCGATGTCGCCCGTGAACCTGACCGAGTCGATCAGCCCGTTGAGCGTGAGGCTGGCGTCCTCACGTCCCTCGTGGTCGTGTGCCTGGTAGCCGACGCACTCACAGCCGTTGTCGGCGCCCAGCCCGAGGGTGGCTTCCTTGACGACCTCCGACGGGTCCTGCTCGGCGGTGTTGATCGGGATCGCCCCGATCTCCTCGGCCTTCAGCAGCCGGTCGGGCTGGTGGTCGGCCACCCAGACGCGGCCGGCTCCCTTGATCACGGCGGAGTAGGCCGCCATCAGCCCGACCGGCCCGGCCCCGAAGATGATCGTCTGGTCACCCGGCTTGACGTGCGCCATCTCGGTGGCGTGGTAGCCGGTGGGGAAGATGTCGGCGAGCATCACGTAGTCCGTCTGCCGCTCGGCGGCGTCCTCGCCCAGGCGCAGCGCGTTGAAGTCGCCGTACGGCACACGCAGCAGCTCTGCCTGGCCGCCCTGGTACGGGCCCATGTCCGCGAAGCCGTAGGCGGCGCCGGCGAGCGCCGGTTCGGGCTGCATGGTCAGGCAGTAGTTGGTCAGACCCTTCTCGCACTGCTTGCAGAAGCCGCAGGCGATGTTGAAGGGCAGGACCACGTAATCGCCGACCTGTACCTTGCGGACGGCCGAGCCGACTTCCACGACCTGGCCCATGTTCTCGTGTCCCAGGGTGCGGCCGGACTCGAACGAGGTGCGGCCCTCGTACATGTGCAGGTCCGAACCACAGATGTTGGTGGTAGTGATCTTGACAATGATGTCGCAGGGATGCTCGATCATCGCGTCCGGTACGTCCTTCACCACGACCGTCCGCGGTCCTTCGTATACCGCTGCTTTCATGATGCTTCTCTCGGTGCCGCGGCATGACCGCGGCACGACACTGGGAGAGACGACACGCAGGGCCCCGACCCCGGAAACCACTGGTGACGGGGTCCGTGCCTCGGGCACGCCTCCGAGGGCCGTTCACCCGGTCAGATGGACGGTGGAGCCGCCACCGGTCCGCCCGGCGGAGCCTCGGCACTCCGGTGGCCTGCTGGGCGTGTCCCCGTCGTGTCCGGCACGAAACGGGCATCGGCCGACGATCGGCGGATTCCTCGTCAGCCGGGCAGCGCCACCGTGAGGTCCACCTCGACGAGCTGTCCCGAGAAGCCCAGCTGGGCGACGCCCAGGAGCGTGCTGGCCGTGGTGAACGCCGGACCCAGGGCGGACTCCGTGAGCCGGCGCCACGCGGCTCCGAGTACGTCCCGCTCCTCGCTCCGCACGTAGATCACCGACCGCACCACGTGCTCGGGCGAGGCACCCACCGCGGCCAGGGCGACGAGCGCGTTGGCGACCACCTGGCCGACCTGTGCCTCCAGGGAACCCGAACCGACGAGCTCCCCCTCGCGGTCGAGCGGGCACTGTCCCGCCAGATACGCCGTACGGCCCGCCTCCACCACGGTGATGTGGTGGTAGCCGGGTGTCCGGTGCAGCTGCTCGGGATTGATGCGGGTGATCTTCTCGGTCATGTCCGCGATTCTGACCGGCACGGCCCCGGCACGCACCGCATTTTGTCCACCGCCGAGCAACCGGCTGGAGGCCGGTACGCCGACCGCCGGCGGCGCCGGCGCCGGCGCGGACCGCACACGCCCCGCCGAGCGCGGCCACGCTGCCCGCCCGGCGGACCCCTACGGGTGCCCCGAGACGGCGTGTGGGGGCTGGACCCCGAGGGCCGTATGCGTCATCCCCCCTCGCGTACGGCCCGCCCGCACCCCTCCGCGGGCCGGGCGCCAGCCGGTGACGGCGTCGGCGTGCCGGCGGCCGACGCGTCCGGGCGCTGTGACCGCGGCGCCCTCGGGCCGGCCCGGCGTATCGGCCAGCCCAGGCGCCCGCCGGGGACTGCGCGGCCGAGTGGCGGGTAGGCGCGCGGGTGGAGGGACGATGCAGTGAGGTACGCCGACTGGCTCCTGGAAGCCGGAGAGCGCGGCAACACCGCGACGCGCCTGGACGAGCGCCGCCCGGACCGGGCGGCCTGGTCCGAGGGCAATGACGCACGGCCCCTGGTCCACGGCGCCGCGTACTTCGCCGAGCTCCTCGCCGGCATCCGCGCGATGCGCGCCGGCGACCTCCTCCTCTTCACCGACTGGCGCGGCGATCCCGACGAGCGGCTCGCCGGCCCCGGCACCGAGATCGGTACCGTCCTGGCACAGGCGGCCGAGCGGGGTGTCGTCATCAAGGGGCTGCTGTGGCGCTCCCACCTGGACCGCTTCCAGTTCAGCGAAGAGGAGAACCGCCACCTCGGCGAGGAGATCGAGGAGGCGGGCGGCGAGTGCCTGCTCGACATGCGGGTGCGCCCCGGCGGTTCCCATCACCAGAAGATGGTGGTGCTGCGCCACCCCGGCCGCCCCGAGCTGGACGTCGCCTACATCGGCGGGATCGACCTCTGCCACAACCGCAACGACGACGCCGCCCACCACGGCGACCGCCAGTCGCTGCGCATGGCCGACGCCTACGGCCCGCACCCGCCCTGGCACGACGTGCAGCTCGCCCTCCGCGGCCCGGTCGTCGGCGACGTCGAGGCCGTCTTCCGGGAACGCTGGGAGGACCCCTCACCCCTCAGCCGCAGCCCCCTCACCCGCCTGCGCGAACTGCTGCACCGGGAGGACGTCCGCGCGGACCGGCTCCCGCCGCAGACACCCGACCCGGCACCCCGCGGCACGCACACCGTGCAGGTGCTGCGGACCTACCCGAACCGGCTGCTGCGCGGCTACCCCTTCGCCCCCGACGGCGAGCGCAGCATCGCCCGGGCCTACCTCAAGGCCCTGCGGCGGGCCCGCACGCTGATCTACCTGGAGGACCAGTACCTCTGGTCCCCCCGGGTGGTGGCCTCCTTCGCCCGGGCCCTCGCCACCCAGCCGCAGCTGCGGCTGATCGGCGTGATCCCGGCCGTCCCGGAGCAGGACGGCCGGCTCACCCTGCCCATGAACCTGATCGGCCGCATCACCGCCCTCGACACGCTGCGCCGTGTCGGCGGCGACCGGGTCGCGGTGTACGGCCTGGAGAACCACGCCGGGACCCCCGTCTACGTCCACGCCAAGGTCTGCGTGATCGACGACACCTGGGCCTCCATCGGCTCGGACAACGTCAACCTCCGCTCCTGGACGCACGACTCGGAACTCAGCTGTGCCGTACTCGACCGGCTTACGGACCCACGGCCGCCGCAGGACCCGGCCGGCCTCGGCGACGGCGCGCGCGTCTTCGCCAGGGAACTGCGCCTGGAGCTCATGCAGGAGCACCTCGACCTCGCGGACACCACCCCGGGCACGGCCGGACAGCCGGCCAAGGGGGCGCTGTGCGACCCCGTGGCCGCGTTCCGCGCCTTCGAGGAGTGCGCCGCCGCACTGGACGCCTGGCACGCGGGCGGCCGCCGCGGCCCACGGCCGCCGGGCCGGCTGCGCGGGTACACACCCCCGGACCTGCCCTGGACGCGACGCGTCCTGGCCACTCCGCTGCACCACGCCCTGGTCGACCCCGACGGCCGCCCCCTCAGGCTCCGCCACCGCGGCGCCTTCTGAACCCGAGGCCTCGGGAAAGCCGCCCGGGGCGACTGACCGCCCCGGCCGCCGCGTCGTGGCGACCAGCCGCCGCCCACCCCACGGTGCGGGGCACCGGACCGGCCGCGGGGGACACGGGGGAGCGGCCTCACCGGCCACCCGCCGCCGCACCACCTGCCCGCCGGCCAGGGGCGAGCCTCACGCCCGGCCACCGACCGGACAGGGCCCATCAGACCCCCCGCTCGGACGGCGCCCCCACACCCGCCTCCCACGGCGGGGGCGCCTGCTGGGCGCTCCACGCCGCCAGCCCCTCGGCGTCGACGCAGATGATGCCGCAGCGGGCGGCGTAGTCGGCGGCCGGCTCGGTGAAGCCGCTGGTGGTCACGACGACCGCGAAGGACGCCCCGTGGACCGAGAAGCAGGTGCCGCCGAACCGCTGGAGGTCCTGCGACCCCACCCGGCGGTCGGGGTGGTAGCGCTTGCACTGGAGCACCACCCGCGCCCCCTCGCGCGTCGTGGCCACGACGTCCGCGCCCAGGTCCCCGGCCCCGCCTGACACCTCGACGGCGGTACAGCCGTCCCTGGCGCACAGCGCGGCGACGGCGTGCTCGAACTCCGCCGGGTCCAGGCTGCCGTGGTCCACGGGAACGTCCGGCCCGGCGTGCACGGCGCCACGCGGAGCCGGCACCCCGTCCGCGCGTGCCCCGCGGGACCCGGCGTACCGGCCCCACCGGACCCCGTCCCGCCTGCGGCCGACGAGCGTCAGGCCGCCCACCACGAACACCGCGGGCACCGCCCAGACCGCGAGGGGCGTTCCCGTCGCCGACCACGTCCGGAAGGCCAGCAGCAGTCCGCCGAGCAGGATGCCGGCCAGTCCGACCGCCAGCACGACGTCCCTCTTGCGCACCCGTCCCGTCCCCGGCCCCTCGGTCCCACCGCCGGCCGGCACGTGCACGGCCCCGGCGCCGACGGCCTCTTCCGCAGGTGTGTCCACCGCCCCGTCCCCCTCCCGATCCACAAGATCGACTCCTGTCGGCCGCTCCTTCCCGCCCAGCCCGGCCGTACGCCCCGCCGAAGGCGACGCGTATCGGTGCCCCGGACTCCGCCTCCACGGACCCGGCAGCTCAAATCACCCTCAGGAGTGGCCGGTTCCTCTACCCGAGTCGATCAAGGGCCTCCTACGGTGGCGCCCACCGGGCCCCGCGGGGGCTCTCGACCGTCCGGAGCCGTGATGCGCACGACCGCTCTCCTCCCCCTGACCGTCCTGGCGGGTTGCCTCGCCCTGACGTCCTGTACGGCCGCCACCACGGGCACCCGGGCCGCCGCACCCGCCAACGAGGCCTCCGCCCCCGCCGCCCGCACCACCCCGCGGGACGCGGGCAACGCACCGGCCCGCGCGACGCTCACCAAGGCCCCCGCCTCCGACGGCCGTACCCTCCTCACCGTCGCCCCGACCACCGGCTCCCGGTCCTACGCCCTCGACGAGCTGCTCGCCCCGGGTGACCTCGCCGTCCACATCAGCTGCGAGGGCCGCGGAAGGATCGAGGTCTCCCTCGGTCCCCGAGACGACGACGCCTTCGGCGGACCGTCCTCCCCCGAACCGTCCGGGCGGGCCCGGGACACGGGCGTGGCCATGAGCTCCGTCGAACTCTGCGCACCCGGCCAGGTGACTCCCCGCAGGGACGTGACGGCCCTCTCCGCTCCCGCGCGCCTCACCGACGTCACGGTCACCGCCACGCCCGGCGTCCACTGGGCCCTCACCCTGTCCCACGGCCCTGCCACGAAGCCCCCCACCACCTGACCGCCCCCTGATTCCTCCGCTCACCGCCCGAGAGAGGCCGGCTCCGGGGACGGCGTGGCGCTCACGCGCGGCCGGCCGGATCCTGGGCCTGGTCCGTGAGGTCCTCGCCGGACCCCGCCCGGGACGGCGACGCCGCGTTCACGGGCGGAACGGGCACGACAGGCGAGCCGGGCGGCGTGCGGCGCCCCGCGAACCAGACGGCCGCGGGCTCGGTGTACCGGGCCGTCAGCGGCCCCAGCACCACGAGGATCAGCACGTACGCCGTGGCGAGCGGCCCCATGTCCGGCTCGATGCCCGCGGTGACGGCGAGTCCGGCGATGACGATGGAGAACTCGCCGCGGGCCACGAGCGTGCCACCGGCCCGCCAACGGCCCTTCACCCCGACCCCCGCCCGCTTGGCTGCCCAGTACCCGGTCGCGACCTTCGTACCCGCGGTGACGACGGCGAGGGCGAGCGCGGGCAGCAGCACGGGCGGGATGCTCGCGGGGTCGGTGTGCAGGCCGAAGAAGACGAAGAACACGGCGGCGAACAGGTCGCGCAGCGGGCTCAGCAGACTGTGCGTCCCCTCGGCGACCTCGCCGGACAGCGCGATGCCGACCAGGAACGCCCCGACCGCCGCGGACACCTGGAGCTGCTGGGCGATGCCGGCCACCAGCAGCGTCAGGCCGAGGACCACCAGGAGCAGCTTCTCCGGGTCGTCGCTGGAGACGAAGCGCGAGATGTGGCGCCCGAAGCGGACCGCGACGAACAGGACCGCACCCGCGACGCCGAGGGCGATGGCCAGCGTCGCGCTCCCGGCGGCCAGGCTCACGCCGGCGAGGAGGGCGGTGACGATCGGCAGGTAGACCGCCATCGCCAGGTCCTCCAGGACCAGGATCGACAGGATGACCGGCGTCTCGCGATTGCCGACCCGCCCGAGGTCGCCCATGACCTTGGCGATCACCCCGGAGGACGAGATCCAGGTGACGCCGGCCAGGACGACGGCGGCGACCGGGCCCCAGCCCATGAGCAGGGCCGCGGCCGCTCCGGGTACGGCGTTGAGGCCGAAGTCGACCAGCCCGGCCGGGTACTGGGTCCTGAGGTTGGAGACCAGGTCCGACGCGGTGTACTCCAGGCCCAGCATCAGCAGCAGGAGGATGACACCGATCTCGGCGCCGATCGCCACGAACTCCTCGCTGGCGGGGAGCGGGAGGAGCCCGCCGGTGCCGAAGGCGAGCCCGGCCAGCAGGTAGAGCGGGATGGGGGAGAACTTCAGACGTCCGGCGACCCGGCCGAGCAGGCCCAGACCGAGGATGATCGCACCGAACTCGATGAGGAAGAAGGCGGAGTGCACGGGCGGTCACTCCCGCCCGAGTATGGACGCGGCTGCCTCGACACCCTCGCGGGTGCCGATCACGATCAGGGTGTCCCCGCCGGCCAGGCGGAAGTCCGGCGCGGGCGAGGGCCGCGCCTCGGCGCGGCGCAGCACGGCCACGATCGACACCCCGGTCTCGGTCCGCATCCGGGTCTCGCCCAGGACCCGGCCGTTCCAGTGGGAGTGCGCGGACAGCTCGATCCGCTCGGCCACCAGACCGAGATCGGTCGTGTGCAGCAGGTTCGGGCTGTGGTGGGCGGGCATCAGCGCGTCGATCAGGGAGGCCGTCTCGGGACCCGTCAGGTGCAGCGACTGGGCGCAGGCGTCGGGGTCGTCGGACCGGTACAGGTTCACGGTCCGGGTGCCGTCGCGGTGCGCGATCACCGACAGGTGGCGGTGCTCGCGGGTGGTGAGGTCGTACTGGACCCCGATGCCGGGCAGTGGTGTGGTGCTCATCCGTGGAGCAGGCACAGCTGTCCCCCTCGTGTTCGCTTCGTGCTGCGGGATGCCGTGGCGGCGGACGCTCGGTCCCAGGCAGGAGACGCCGCGCGGCGGGGCCATCCTGCCACCTTCCGTCCGCCCGGAGGATGGGTGTCGGCACGGATGGACAACGGTCCTCCGGCCGCGTGAGGATGGGCCGGGGGAGTGGGCTCCGTTGCAGCTCAGACCACCTGGGCGAGACGGCCGCAGCGGCCGCGACGGATGTCGGGGGACCGGCTGGAAAGGCGAGTGGCCGTGTCGTTGTACTGGCGGATCTTCCTCCTGAACGCCGGCGTCCTGGTACTCGCGGTGGCCCTGCTCTTCGGTCCGGTCACCGTCTCCACGCCGGTGCTCTTCGGCGAGGCGGTCGTCCTGCTCGCCGGGCTGGCCGCCATGCTCGTCCTCAACGCCGTGCTCCTCAAGATCGGGCTTGCCCCGTTCGCCCGGCTGAACCGGGCCATGGCGACCGCCGACCTCCTCAAGCCCGGCACGCGCCCGGCCGTCACGGGGGACGGGGAGATCGCCGCACTCACCCGGACCTTCAACGCCATGCTCGACCGGCTCGAAGCCGAGCGGGCCACCAGCAGCGGCCGGGTCCTGACCGCCCTCGAAGGCGAACGGCAACGCATCGCCCGGGAACTCCACGACGAGGTCGGCCAGACCCTCACTGCCGTCCTCCTCCAGCTCAAGTACGCCGCCGACCGCGCCCCCGAGCCCCTCCGCACCGACCTCCACCAGGCCCAGGAGACCACCCGATCCAGCCTGGACGAGATCCGCCGCATCGCACGCCGGCTGCGCCCCGGGGTCCTGGAAGAACTCGGCCTGCACAGCGCACTGCGCTCCCTCGCCGCCGAGTTCACCACCCCCCGCCTGAGCGTCACCGCCCACATCACCCCCGGACCGCCCCACCTCGACCGGTCCACCGAACTCGTCCTCTACCGCGTGGCCCAGGAGGGCCTGACCAACGCCGCCCGCCACTCCGGCGCCACCCGCGTCGAGGTCCACCTGCGCCCCCTGCCCCACGGCGGCACCGAACTGCTGGTCAGCGACGACGGCCGCGGCCTCGCGGACGCACCCGAAGGCGCCGGCATCCAGGGCATGCGCGAACGCGCCCTCCTCATCGGCGCCGAACTCGCCGTCGGCGCCGGCCCGCACGGCGGCACCCAGGTACGCCTGGACGTCCCCGACCCCGACAAGGCCACCCCATGACCCACCCCCCGGCCGGGCCCGCCCGGATCCTGCTCGCCGACGACCACGCCCTGGTCCGCCGCGGCGTACGCCTCATCCTCGACGCAGAGCCCGACCTGACCGTGGTCGCCGAGGCCGCCGACGGCGCCGAAGCGGTTGCCCGGGCCCGCTCCCTCGATCTCGACCTGGCCGTCCTCGACATCGCGATGCCCCGCCAGACGGGCCTCCAGGCCGCCCGCGAACTCGCCCGCGTCCGCCCCGGCCTGCGGATCCTCATCCTCACCATGTACGACAACGAGCAGTACTTCTTCG
This sequence comes from Streptomyces sp. NPDC101132, assembly GCF_044759225.1. NCBI lineage: Bacteria > Bacillati > Actinomycetota > Actinomycetes > Kitasatosporales > Streptomycetaceae > Streptomyces > Streptomyces sp. NPDC101132. The sequence continues at coordinate 72,181 of NZ_JBIVYX010000018.1, read as the reverse complement.
AAGCACTGCGCGCCGGCGCCTCCGGCTACGTCCTCAAGTCCGTCGCCGACCGCGACCTCGTCGAAGCCTGCCGCGCCGCACTGCGGGACGAACCCTTCATCTACCCCGGCGCGGAAACGGCCCTCGTCCGCAGCTACCTCGACCGCGTCCGCAACGGCAGCCCGCTGCCGGAACGGACCATCACCGAGCGGGAGGAGGAGATCCTCAAGCTCGTCGCCGAGGGCCACAGTTCCAAGGAGATCGGCGAACTCCTCGTCATCAGCCCCAAGACGGTCGAGCGGCACCGCGCCAACCTCCTCCAGAAACTCGGCCTCCGCGACCGCCTCGAACTCACCCGCTACGCCATCCGCGCCGGCCTGATCGAGCCGTGACCGCCCCCTCGGCGCGGGACCGGGACGAGGCCGGTCGGGAAGCGGCGCACCGGGACGGGCCGCCGACGTCCTGCATCCCCCGCGCGGCGTCGGGGTGAAGAAGGGGTGAGACGAGGGACGGCGGAGGAGAGATCGTGGACAGCACTGCACCGGCCGGTGATCACCGATGACCACGTGGGCGCCCCGGCACGACGGCGGACGGCCCTCGGGGAGGGACTGTTCCCACACCAGTACGGCCGAACCCGCGCCGCTGAGCGAGACGTGCACGGCGTGCGCGGCACGTGGCCGCGCCCCGGCCGACCTGCTGCTCTGCCTGACCTGCGGCCACGTGGGCTGCAGCGACAGCTCGCCCGGCGCGCACGCGACGACGCACTTCGACTCCAGCGGCCACCCGGTGGCCCGCGCCCTGGCCCGCGGCCGGGAGTGGGCCTGGTGCTACGAGGACGAGGTGTACCTGGATCCGCTGCCCGAACAGCCCGTGCCGCACCCCGCCCCACGGCCGCCCGAGTCCGTCTGGGACTACCCGCGCCCGCCCGCCGTACGGGAGGACGACCGCCTCGTCCGGGTCGAGTGCGCCGGCCAGGTGGTGGCGGAGACCCGCAGGTCCGTCCGGGTGCTGGAGACCAGTCATCCGCCGGTGTTCTACATCCCTCCGGCGGACGTCCGTACGGAGCTGCTGGCCCCGGCGCTCTCGGGCCGGTCCTGGTGCGAGTGGAAGGGCTCGGCCCGGTACTGGGACGTGGTCGTGGGGGACGACGTACGCGCCCGCGCCGCCTGGAGCTATCCCCGTCCCGAACCCCGCTTCACCGCCCTCAGGGACTACGTCGCCTTCTACCCGGGCCGCGTGGACCGCTGCACGGTCGCCGGAGAGGCGGTCACGGCGCAGGAGGGCGACTTCTACGGCGGCTGGATCACCTCGGAGGTGCGCGGGCCGTTCAAGGGCGGGCCGGGCACCCTGCTGTGGTGACGCCGACCCGCCCCTCCTCTGGTGCGGTCGACCTGCCGCCCCGGCTGTGGGGCCGACCCGCCGCCCCCGCGTGGTGAGGCCGAACCGCCGCCCGGCCCCACCCGACCCCTCCCGTCCCGGCCCCCGAGTCCCTGCTCAGCCGGCGTCCAGCGCGGTGTACTCGGCGGCCAGTTCGTCCGCCATGCGTGCCATGGAGAACCGCTCGGCGACCAGCGCCCTGCCCGCCGCCGCGTAGCGGCGCCGGTCGTCGACGGAGGTGGCGGCGATCCGCCGCAGGCCCCGCATCAGGCCCGCCTGGCCGGACGTGTCCATCAGGAGGCCGTTGACCTGGTCGCGGAGGTAGTGCGCGACCCCGCCCCGGCGCGGACCGGCGACGGGAAGGCCGGCGTCCATCGCCTCCAGGACCGCTATCCCGAACTCCTCCTTCACGCTCGGGCAGACGTACCAGCAGCAGGCGTCGCCCGTGCGCCGTGCCAGGGCACGCTGCAGCCGGCGCACCTCGGTGTTCGGCAGGGCCGGCAGCAGCGCCAGGCGGCGCGCGGCCTGCGGGTACGGGGCGAGGAGGCCGTCGATGCGGCGGCGGACGTCGTCCTCCACGGCGGTGCCGGTGCCGGGGCTGCCGCCGACGAGGACGAGGGCCGTGGTGCGGTGGGCGCCCGTCGCCAGCCAGGACCGGACCAGGAGGTCCTGCTGCTTGACCGGGTGCAGCCGGCCCACGCACAGCAGCACGGGAAGGTCGCGGTCCCCGGGGTCGAGGGCGTCGGGGCGGGTCCCGTCCCGGTAGAGCCGCTCCAGCGCCTCGCGCCGCCGCTCGTCCTCGTCGGGCGCCGACCGGTACGGTGCGATGCCTTCCGGCGGGGCGCTGGGTCCGCGTCCTTCGTTGAGCCGGGCGAGACCGGGGAAGTGGCGGACGAGTTCGCGGGTCCCGCCGCGTCCGGGAATACCGACGACCGCGTCCGCGCGCTCCACCAGCCGGTCGGCCACGAAGACCCGGTGCAGATCGTGCCGCAGCGCGTCCGCCGCCGTGGGGTCGGCGGGATCGCCGGCGGCGTGCCGCTCGGCGAGTCCGCGGTGCGGGTCGGGTGTGGCCGTGAAGACCAGCCGGGCGCCCAGGTGCTCGGCGGCGTCGGCGAGGGCCAGACTGCCGTCGTCGGCGTACCGGACGTGCAGCACGTCCGGGCGCCGCGGCAGGGCGCCGAGCAGGCGGACCGCCCACCAGGTGAGTGCGGGGCGGTGGCGGTGCATCTCCGCCTGAGCCGGGGCCGAGGGGGCGTCCACGGGGAGCCGCAGCACCCAGTGCCCGGGGGCGCGTTCGTACACAGGCCGGCCGTCGGCTGCGAGGTCCTCGTACCCGGCGGTCACGACGGTGATGACGCCGGATATCCCGTCGGTCGCGGCCAGCCGGTCGCCGAGCCCGCCCAGCAGCACTGCCAGTCCACCGCTCATCCCCTGCCCCGGCGTGTCCAGGCCGCCCAGCAGCATGCTCTGGGCGACCAGCCGGCCCGCGCGCCCCTGCCCGTCCGGGCCGAACACGGGTACCGGGGGAGCCAGCAGGAGCCGCTCGTACGCGTCCCCGGCCTCGGCGGGACGGGGCAGGTGGCCGGGACCGCCGGGGAGCTGACGCAGGTACCGCCAGGCGGAGTGGCGTACCGCCCGGTGCGTGGTGGTGCGCGCGAGCGACGCGCTCTCGACCGCGGTGAGGGGACGCAGGCCGGAGGCCACCGCGAGGTCCAGCAGGTGGCCGGCCCCCGGCCCGTCGCGGGACTCGCCGAGCAGGCCCCGCAGGACCTCCTCCGCATGCCGCGGGCCGTGCCAGCGCACGGTCTCCGGCCACAGCTCCGTGAGCACGGCCATGAGGCGGTGGTCGCCCTGCCGGTGGGCGAGCAGGGCCTCCGGCGTCAGCGGTACGCCCAGCCGGGCGGCGCGGCGCAGTCCCGCCACGGCCTTGTCCCGGCGGTCCACCCCGGGTCCCTCGCAGGGCGCGACGGCCCGCGGCCGCAGCCCGTACTCGGCTTCCAGCAGCCTCGCCAGGTCACCCTGCGCGTCCGGAAGACGCCCGTCGGGTCCCGGCCCGGGGAGGTGCGCGGTCCAGCCGGAGCCGTTGAAGAACGCGGTGCGGGCGGCCACCAGGGGGTCGTGGACTGCGGGGCCCGTCCCTCCCGGCCGTGCGGGGTCGTGAGCCGCCGAGGGGGGCGCGAAAGCGGTGCCGGCCACGGGTTCTCCTGTCTCAGGGACGGCGCTGACCTCTGTGTTTCGCGGCATGACGGCCTTCTGGATGCACCTGCTTCCGGTGCTGATCGCCACACCGCCCGACCTGCCCGTACGTGGCTACGATGCGCTGGCCCGGGTCTGCCGGACAGCGGGCGGAAGACGCCTTCGCCGAGGGGTTCGCATGCCGCGTGTCGTTGTCGTAAGTCCCCCGTTCATGTCCCACGCACGACCGCTGTCGGTCCTGGCCGGGGCCCTGCGCCGGCGCGGTGCGGACGTGCACTTCGCCTGCGCCCCGGCGTTCGAGCACCTGGCGCAGGAGGCCGGGGTGGGCTTCGAGCCGCTGACCGTGACGCGCAACGCCAACACCGGGGTGGCCGAGGCGACCGAGCAGGATGCCCGGGAGGCCGCCCGGCTGGCGGAGTTCCTGGACGCCACCAGGGAAGGTGCCGTGCCGGCGCTGCTGGCCCAGGCCCGCCACCGGCGGGACGACATGCTGGCCGACCCGGACGGCGTGCTCGACGCACTGCGCACGACCGACCGGAGGCTGCGCCCCGACTGGTACGTCGTGGACCAGCTCGGCTACCCGGTCACCCTGGCCCTGCACTGCCTGGGCGTGCCCTACGCGACCTTCTGCCCCGGACACCCCGGCTACGTGCTCTCCGGCCCCGACGCGTACTTCGGCGTCCCCTACGCCTGGCCCGACGCACTGCGGCCCGACCCGGAGCGGCTGCGGGAACTCGGGGCCGCGGCGCGGCAGAACGACGAGGCCTTCACCGCCCTGTTCGCGGCCTTCGCGCGGCGCCACGCGCCCTCCCGGCCGGCCCCGGGCCGGGCCTTCGCCCTCACCTCGTCGCACGCCGTCGTCTACGCCTACCCGGCGTTCCGCTGGCTGCCCGCCCCTCCACCGGGCCCGGTGCACCTGTTCGCCGGGCACATGGCCGCACCCCCGGACCCCCTCGACTCCCCGTGGGAGGCGCGCCTGAAAGCGCTGCGGTCGCCTGGCCGGCGGCTCGTCCTGGTCGCGCTCGGTACGTTCCTGTCCGCGCGCGACGACGTCCTGCGCACCGCCGTCACGGGCCTCCTCGACGGCATGCCGGACGTGTCGGTCGTCGTCGCGGCCGGGGAACGGGCCGCCGCGCTGGCCGGCCTCGCCGGCGAACGGGCCGTGGTGGTCCCGTCGGTGCCCCAGCGCGCGCTGCTGGAGCAGGCGGACGCGATGGTGTACCACGGCGGCAGCAACTCCTTCACCGAATGCCTGCGGGCGGGCGTGCCCGCGGTGGTGCTGCCGTTCTCCAGCGACCAGTTCTCCGTGGCCCGGGACGCGGAGCGCGCCGGTGCCGGTGTGGTGCTCGACCCGAACGCGCTGTCGCCGGCCGACGTCCCCGCCGCGCTCAGGACGCTGTGGCGGACGGTGAGCCCGCGTATGCCCGAACTGGCCGCGGCCGTACGGCGGCGGGGCCCCGACTGGGCGGCGGCGGAGCTGCTGGAGGCCATGGGCCGACGGAAGCCGGCGCACTGAACGCGGCGCCGTCGTGCCGGGGCAGGCCGGCCGGGTCACCTCCCGGGGGCGGGCAGCGGCACCGGCGGGCCGAAGACCACCGGGAGGCCGGGAGCGTACAGAACGCTCACGGGCTCGCCCTGCGGCCTCGACAGCCCGGCCGCCGCGACCAGGTCGTCCTCCCAGCCCAGCAGGCTGCACCGGCGGAAGGACCAGGCCGGGTGGGCGTTGGGCAGGTAGTAGGTGCGCCCGAGGAACCACTCGTGCAGCCCCCAGCGCCGGGTCAGGAACTCCTCCAGCGGGGTCGCCGCCACCGGCTCGTCCGCCACGTCCAGCCACACGAGTGCCCCGGGTCGAGCCCCCCGGCGCCGCCCCGTGCGGTACAGCAGTCGGCTGTCGAACCACTGGCTGTGGATGCGGGACCACCGGTAGGGCAGGCCGAACGCGCCGCGCGCCGTCAGCACGGGCAGCAGCCGGTCGCAGTCGAGCGAACGGAACACCACCCCGCGCCGTCCCGCGGCGTCCCGGCTGTACAGGCGGACGTTGACCTCCCCGAAGCTCCCCAGGTACGGCAGGGCCGGCGTCCGGCCGACGGCGAGGTCGTCCATGCGGAAGAAGACCAGGCCGACGTACGCCCGGCCCTGGTGGAGGTCGGGCACGGTGCCGGCCGGCAGCAGCCGGGCCACCTCGAACGGGTCGGCGGGCCAGTGCAGGAACACCAGGTCCCGCCAGCGCTGCCGGAACAGCACGCGCCGCACCGTACGCGGAGCCAGCGGGGTCAACGCCTCCGCGGGGCGGGTGCCGCGGGACGAAAGGCCGTACCCGGCAGGTCTTCCCGGCATGTCCGCCCTACCGCACCACTTCGAGCCCTGCACCGCTGCCGGGACGCACGAGCCCCGCCCCCTCGGAGAGCGCCCGCACGATCACGTCCACCGCCTCCGCTACGGGCAGTCCCCGCGGCAGCGCCGGCGCCCGGCCGACGACGGCGCGCCCGGCGAAGCCCGTCTCCATGTGGGGCAGGTTGATCTCCAGCACGGTCACGCCCCGGCGCCGCTGCTCGCGGCGGACGGCCGTCAGCCAGGTGGCCAGCGCGGCCTTGGCGGCGGCGTAGTCCGCCATCCGCGCCGGTGCCGCCTCGGCGACGATCCCGGTCACCGCCGCGAGGACCCCGCCCTCGGGCAACCGGTCCCCGGCGGCCCGCAGGAACGCCATGGGCGCCAGCGCGTTCACCGCCATCAGGTGCTCGGACACCGCATCCTCCACCTCCCCGGCCGCCCCGAAGGCCGCGACTCCCACGCACACGACGACGCCGTCCAGGCCGCCCAGCTCCTCCTCCGCCCAGTCGACGGTCTGCACGCAGGAGTCGGTGTCCCAGGCGTCGAAGGTACGAGCGGGAGCGTGCCCGCACGCCGCCGAGACCCGGCTGAGGGCCTCACCGTCACGCCCGGCGAGCGCCGTACGGGCACCGAGGCCGTGCAACCGCACGGCGAGCGCCGCCCCGATCTCCCCGGTGGCACCCGGCACCAGCATCCGTGCACCCCGCAGATCCATGCCCCACCTCCCGCTCCGTCCCGTCGCCGACCAGGCACTACGCATCCCATTCGCCGGCCGGCCGCCGGCCGGATGCACCCGCCGGCACACCGGCGGCCACACGCCGGCGGCCCCGCGCAATATCGGTGGTGTCGGCCGGCGTGGGTCGGGGCAGGCGCGGCGGCAGGGCACGGACGCCCTCGCCGCCGGCGACCGCCGACGGCGACCGGAACCGGAAGGAGCCTTGCTGATGTCGCAGGTCAAGGAATCGATCCAGGTCGACGTGCCGGTGACGACGGCCTACAACCAGTGGACGCAGTTCGAGTCGTTCCCGCAGTTCATGGAGGGTGTCGAGCGCATCGACCAGCGGACGGACACCCTGACGCACTGGGTGACGAACGTCGCGGGCGTGGAGCGGGAGTTCGACGCGGAGATCACCGCGCAGATCCCGGATACCAAGGTCGCCTGGGTGACGGTGGGCGGTGACGCGAAGCAGGCCGGTCTGGTCACCTTCCGTCCGATCGACCCCGCGCACACCGAGGTGACGCTGATGATGGACTTCGACCCGGAAGGCATGGCCGAGACCATCGGCGACAAGCTCGGCTTCGTCGACCGGCAGGTCAAGGGCGACCTGAAGCGGTTCAAGCACTTCATCGAGGACCGCGGCACCGAGACGGGCTCCTGGCGCGGCACCGTCTGACCCCACCGCCCCACCCCACCCCCGCAGCGCGCACCCGCGAACCCGCGGATGCCCGCACCCGCCGCCGCCTCAGTGCGGTGGCGGTGCGGGGGTGAGGGCGTTGGCGACGCTGCAGCCGCCCTCCCCGGGCATGCGCTGGATCCGGGACGGCACCCACACGTCCGTGGCGCCGGGCCGCACACGGGCCAGGACACAATCCTGAGGTTCGAAGCCGTTGCCCCGCGCCGCCAGCAGGACCCCGACCTGTACGCCGTCTGACCTGACCTCGGTACGGATGGCCGGGTCCAGACGCAGGCCGGCGAGTGCACGGCGTACCGCGGCCTCGTCGGCCTTGCCGCCCTCAGGCACGCGCGGCAGCACCTGCGGTGGTTCGGGCGGCGGGGGCGAGCCCCCTGGTGTGTGGCCCGACCCGGACGTACGGACCACCAGTCCCTTGTCCGCGCAGCGGTCGGGGTGCGGCGCGGGACCTCCGGCAAAGGGTGACGTGTTCTGTCAGGTATGGCATGAACGATGGATGCCATGGCCAACGAGAAGAGCACCATCCGGAACACCAAGAGCACCCAGAACTCCCAGAACTCCCAGAGCACCCAGAACACCCGGAACACCATCCAGGCCGGCCCGGCCGGTCCGCTCGCGGGGCGGATCGCGCTCGTGGCGGGTGCCACCCGCGGGGCGGGACGGGCTCAGGCAGTCGAGCTGGGCCGGGCCGGTGCGACCGTGTACGTCACGGGCCGCACCACCCGGGCCCGGGCCCGCGAGGTGGGCCGCACCTCCGAGACCATCGAGGAGACCGCGGAACTCGTCACCGCGGCGGGCGGCACCGGGATCGCGGTGCCCACCGACCATCTCGACGAAGCCCAGGTACGCGCCCTCGTCGAGCGGATCGACAGCCGGTACGGGCGGCTCGACATCCTCGTCAACGACCTGTGGGGCGGCGAACACCTCCTGGTCTCCTCGGTGTTCGGGAAGAAGAGCTGGGAGACACCGCTGGCCGACGGCCTGCGGATCCTGGAGCTCGGCGCGCGCTCGCACGTGATCACGGCGGCGCTGCTGCTCCCGCTGCTGATCCGCTCCGACGCGCCGCTGCACGTGGAGGTGACCGACGGCACCGCGCACTTCAACCGCCGCTACCGGGAGAACATCTACTACGACCTGGCGAAGAACGCCCCGATCCGCCTCGCGTTCGGGCTGGGCCAGGAGCTCGCCCCGTACGGAGGCGCGGCGGTCGCGGTCTCGCCCGGCTTCCTGCGCTCGGAGCAGATGCTCACCCACTTCGGCGTCAGTGAGGAGAACTGGCGCGACGCGGTGGCCCAGGAGCCGTCGTTCGCGATCGCGGAGTCGCCGTACTACCTGGCCCGTGGGGTCGCGGCACTGGCCGCCGACCAGGACCGCGCGGAGCGGTGGAACGGCAAGTCCACCTCCAGCGCGGAACTCGCCAGGGCGTACGGGGTGACGGACGTGGACGGCAGCCGCCCGGACGCCTGGGCGTACTTCGAGGACGTGACCTACGGCGGCAAGCAAGCCTCCGCCGAGGACTACCGCTGACCTTCGCCCTCCTCGCTCTCCTCACCTTCCCCGGGCGACGCCGTCCCGGCGGCGGCCCGGTAGAGCGCGGCCAGCGCCGCCGCGTGCGCACGGAAGCGGGCCCGCAGCCGGGCCGGGGCCAGCACCTCGGCGTCCGCGCCGAGCCGGGTCAACTGGTCGAAGGCGACGTCCTCGGACTCCGCCGGCAGGTCGACGGTGACCAGGCCGGCGGGGTCCGGGGCGCTCGCCGAGGCGAGCGCGTCCGCGACGGCGGCCCCGTCCACCACGGCGGGCAGCCGCTCCAGCCCCGGGCCGGTCAGCCGGACCGTGACGGTGGTGCGCAGCAGGGTGCGAGCGAAGGCGGCCGAGCGGGCCTCCCAGTGCGCGGCCAGGTCGAAGGAGGCGTCGCGCACGAACACGTCCTGTCCGTCGGGCGCGGGACCCAGCGCGGTGATCCGGTCGACCCGGTACGTGCGCCAGCCGTCGTCCCGCCGCTCGCCCGGGACGCGGGCCACGACGTACCAGGTGCCGGCCTTCAGCACGAGCCCGTACGGCTCCACCGCCCGGGCCACGGCGGAGGGCGGCGCCCCGTCCCGGCCCGGCCGCGCGTACGACAGGACGACGGTCCGGTCCGCCCACACCGCGCGGGCCAGCTCCGGCAGCAGGTCCGGGGTGGCGGGTTCGCGGAACCAGGCGGGGGCGTCGAGGTGGAAGCGGCGCACCGATGACTCGGCGGCCTGGCGCACCGACGGGAGCAGGGTCGCGGTCAGCTTCAGCCGGGCGGTTTCCGCCGCCTCCGACAGCCCCAGGTCCCGCAACGCCGAGGGAAGACCGGACAGGAAGAGCGTCTCCGCCTCGCTCGGATGGAGCGTGGTGAGCCGGGTCCGGTATCCGGCGGCGAGGAAGTACCCGCCCACCCGGCCCCGCTCCGACCGGACGGGGACGCTGGCCTCCTGCAACGCCTGGGCGTCGCGGATCACGGTCCGCTCGGAGACCTCCAGCTCACGGGCGAGGGCGGCCGCGGTCAGGCCGGGGTGGGACTGGATCAGGAGAGCCATACGGATGAGACGGGCGGCACGCATCCTCAAAGGATCACCGATCCGACGTACAGTCGGGGACTCCCGCCGCCGGCCCACCCCGGCCGGCCCGGCCGGTGCGCACCAGTCGACCAGGAGACCATGACGCCGAGGCGCTACGCCTGCTGACGGACCGGAACGGACCCCGACGGCGCGAACCGCCCGCAAAATTGGGTGGGGCATACTTTTGCGGGCGGAGTACGGCGTTTCAGCTGGTCCGCACTGACCAGGGGATATCCAGCATGGACACCGACACGCCGGCCACCGGCGGCTTCGGCGCACTCCTGCACGCCCTGCGCACGGCCGCCGGCCTCAGCCAGGAGCAGCTGGCGCACACCGCGGGCGTGAGCGTGCGGGCGCTGTCGTACCTGGAGCGTGGCCGCTCCCGGGGGCCGCAGCGCCGCACCGTACAGGCGCTGGCGACAGCACTGGCCCTGGACGAGGACACCGCTCGGCGGCTGGAGCACGCCGCGAGCCTGGGCCGTCCCCGCCGCGCCGCCACGGCGGAGGCCCCGCCCCCGCCGCCCGCCCCCGCGCCCGATCTGCTGCCGCGCGCACCGCGCGGATTCCACGGACGCGCGGCCGAACTGGACTCCCTGTCCCGGGCCGCGGCGGGCGAGGCGCCGGTCTGCCTGGTCGTCGGGCCCGCCGGGGTCGGCAAGACCGCCCTCGTACTGCACTGGGCCCACCGCGGCCGCGCCGGATTCCCCGACGGGCTGCTCCACGCCGACCTGCGCGGCTTCAGCGGGACGGGCGAGCCCGCCCTCATCGATGTGCTGCGCGAGTTCCTGGTGGTGCTCGGCGTGCCGCCCGGCGGGATACCCGAGTCGGAGAACGCCGCCGCCGCGCTGTTCCGGTCGCTCGCCGCCGACCGCCGCCTCCTCGTCGTGCTCGACAACGCACGGGACTCCGAGCAGGTCAGACCGCTGCTTCCCGGCGGCCGCCACTGCGTCACCGTCGTCACCAGCAGGCACACCCTGCCCGGCCTGATCGTCACCGACACCGCCCGCCCCGTCGCCGTCGACGTACTCGCCCCGGAGGACGGCACGATGCTCCTCGCCGGCGTGCTCGGCTCCGAACGCGTCCGCGCCGAGCCGGAGGCCGCACGGCGGCTCGCCGGACTCTGCGGCGGGCTGCCCCTCGCCCTGCGCGTGGCGGCCGCCCGGCTGGTGCAGCGCCCCGGCTCTTCGCTGGCCGCCCTGGCCGCCGAGATGTCCGACGAGACGCGCCGACTGGGCCTGTTGGACGTGGAGGACACCAGTGTCCGGGCGGCGCTGCGGGTGACACTCCAGCAGCTCCCGCGGGACGTCTCCCGGCTGTTCGCCCACCTCGGCCGCCATCCCGGAATGCACGTCGACCGCCATGCGGCCGCCGCCCTGGCGGGCACCGGCCCGGCAGCCGCCGAGGCCGCCCTGGACCGGCTGGCGGCCGCTCACCTCGTCACGGAGGCGGCGCCCGGCCGGTGGATCCTGCACGACCTGGTACGGCTCTACGCGCGGACCCTGGATGCCGGCCCCCAGGCCCTCGCGCGCGTCCTCGACCACTACGTGGCCACGGGCGTCGCCGCCGTCGCGGCGGCCGAGCCGGGCAACGAGGAGTGCTTCCCGCTGCCCGCGGACCACCTGGCTCCGGCCGCCGTACGGGAGTTCGCCGACCGGTCCGCCGCCGTGGCCTGGTATGCGGCCGAGCGGGACGACCTCGCGCTGGCCGCCGCCGCTGCCCACGAGGCCGGACTGCACGGCAGGACCTGGCGGATCGTCCTCACCCTGTGGCCGCTGATCGTGTGGCGCGTGCGGGACGGCTGGGTCCCGCTCCTGGAGACCGCGCTCGCGTCGGCGCGCGCCGACGGTGACGCGTACGGCGAGTCGCGCGTGCTGAACGTGCTCGGCTGGGTGCTGATCGAGGAGGGCCGCACCGAGGAGGCGCTCTCCCGGCTGGGGGCCGCCTCCGCGCTCGCCTCCCGGGCGGGGGACGCGGTGGCCGAAGCGAACGCCCTGATCGTCCTCGCCATGGCGCAGGCGGCACGGGCCGGCCGGGCCGAGGCCGCGCGAGGCTGCGAGCGGGCGCTGGAGCTGGCCCGCAGCGCCGGCGACCGGACCATCGAGAGGCTGGCCCTCCAACACCTGGCCCGTCACCAGGCCGACGCCGGGCAGTGGCGCCGGGCCCTCGGCACGGCGGACGAAGCCCTGGCCTCCGCCTCCGCCGCCGCAGCCGATGCCGCCGACGGGCGACCCGGCACGGTCGACATCCCCCGCATCCTGCTCCTCATCGTGCGGGGAGAGGCCCTGCTGGGCCTCGGCGACGAAGCCGGGGGCATCGAGCAACTCGACCTGGCGGCCCGGGAGGCGGAGTCCTCCGGCTACGAGGACGGCGCGGTACGGGCCCTCGGTGCCCTGCTGAAGGCATCGGCGGACCCTGAGCACCGGGCCCGCTACGACGCGGCCGCCGCGCGCCTCACGACGCGGCCCCCGCGGGCCTGACGCCGTGCCCGCGCCCCGCGGGCCTGACACGGCGCCCGCGCCCCGCGGGCCATGCACCCGCAGGGACTGGTCCGCCGCACCGGCGCTGCATCCCGCAGGCCTCTCCCACCAGCCGTGCGGGGGTGGGGGAGTGGCAGAAGTGGGCGGAAGCGGTTTTGCGGGTGGAACTGCATGTTCCTTTCCTCCGGGGTCGGGTTGACTCGGGGACCGAGGGAGGTACTGCCGGCGACGGGCTCCTGCTCCGTTCGGGTCGCCCCGGGCGCGGCGGGGACCGGTGCCTGTGGGCCGGCGGTGTCTGCTTCGTGTCCGGTCCCGTGACGGCACCCCCGGTCTGACCTCCGGGCGGCTGTGTCGCGGGACGTGTCGCCGCGCCGGTTCGGCCGCGGTACCTGCTTCAGGGGAACTACTTCGATGTATCCGATTTCCGCTGTCCGCCGCGCGGGCAGGAGTCTGGGCTGTCTGCTGCTGGCCCTGATGGCCACCTGCACCCTGGTCTCCGCGAACGCCTCACCCGCGCAGGCCCAGCCCTGGCCCCACCGGAACTGGGAGACCATCCAGTGGAACATGCACGACTTCCAGAGCCAGACGGTCGGCACCCAGGCCGCCCGGGACCGGGCGAACCGCTTCGAGGACATGGTCAGGCAGCTCCGTAGGCTGGCCGGCCACCAGATCGGCGGCCAGGAGACCCTGGGCCAGCTCAGCGAGACCTACCAGACCGGCGCCACAGACCGCATCATCCAGGTAGCGGTCTGGACCAACCTGTCGGGCCGGTCCCAGCACCACCTGTCCCTGTACTTCAACGCCGCCAACCTCTACCTCGTCGGCTTCACCTCCCGGGGCCGGCACTACCAGTTCCGGGACTCCAGCCCCGGCCAGGGCAGCTCCAGCCCCATCCTGCGCACCAACCTCGGCGAGCTGTACCGCCGCCATGTCGGAGGGGACGCCCCGCTCTTCCGCAACCTCGGCTACACCGGCAACTACAACCAGCTGGACTCCAGCAACAGCCGCGTGCATCGCCAGTACCTTTCCAGCGAGATCATGAGCTCGGTCAACCACCTGATCGACCCCCAGGACCTCGTCCATGACGACCTGCGCAGGCACCTTGCGTTCCTGATCGGTGCAACCGCGGAGTCCGCCCGCTTCGGCTGGATCCAGCGCCGGATCGCCGCAGCCATCGCCTACGGCGGCGACCCCTCCGACTCCCCGGCGAGGCCCGCACACCTCGGGCTGTTCGGCCAGGACCTGCAGCGGGCCTGGTCCGACCTGTCGATCCTGACCCATCGCGAGCTGGACCCCCACCCCACCCGCCCCGCCCCGAACGTGGTCATCAACGGCCGCGTATACCGGAGCCTGGAGGACATCCTGGGCTTCTCCGAGGAAGACATGCCGACCCTCAGCCCCTTCCTCACCCTCTTCGGCAGCGTCTGACCCCACCAGGACCACGCGCCAACCGCCCAGCCGCGCGAATGACCGGGCCCGGGAGATCCGCCACGGACCTCCCGGGCTCAGCCGTCCATGCCTCGCACGCGACCGAACTCCAGCGCCAACGCTGTTCGGACACGAAGGCGTGTGCACGGTTCACATCGGATCCGCCGCGCCCGCGCGCACTCCGTTCTCCGCGCCTTTCGAGACCACGAGGCACCGCCAACGACACAGTGCGCTCGCTGCGCCGGGTGACGTCGGGCACGCGCCGTCTATATGTTCCGAAGGCATAGTCCAGTCGCGGTCCACACGGTGGAGAGGGATGGGCATGACGAGCCAGGCAAGCGAAGTCGAACTCCGGGACCTGCTGGACCGGTCGCTGGACGCCACGGGACAGACCACGCGGTGGACCGTGGACACGGACGCGATGTGGTGCCGCCTCACACCCGCCTCCGCGACGCAGCCCGACCAGGGCTGGAAGCTGCACGTGTCGGCCACGTCCACCTCCGCTCCCGCGGTGCTGGCCCGTTCCCTGGACGTGCTGCTGCTCGGGGACTGCACGTTCAAGTTCGCCCGGTCCCTGGAGCAGGTGAGCGCGCTCAACTCCCGCGCCACGCCGAGGGGAAGCTCGGGCAAGTTCATCACCGTCTACCCCCGCTCCGACGCCGAAGCGGCTGCGATCGCGCTGGAGCTCCACCGGGCCACGGCGGGACTGGCCGGTCCACGCATCCTCTCGGACCACCCCTACGTCGTGAACAGCCTGGTGCACTACCGCTACGGGGCGTTCGTCGGCCGCCAACGGCTCTCCGATTCGGGCCTGTTGGTGTGGTACATGGAGGACCCCGACGGCAACCCCGTGGAAGACGTCCGCACCGGCCGCTACTCCCCGCCGTCCTGGGCGGTGAGCCCGTTCCCGGCCTCCGTGCCCGCCCCGCCGGCCGCGGAGCGGGCCACCGCCGACCCGGTGCTGCTGGGCGGCCGCTTCTCGGTACGGGAGGCGATCCGTCACACGAACAAGGGCGGTGTCTACCGGGGGACGGACGTCACCACGGACATGCCGGTGGTCATCAAGGAGGCCCGGCCGCACGTGGAGGCCGACGCCTCCGGATCCGACGTGCGGGACTGGTTGCGCGTCGAGGCCCGGGCACTGGAGTTCCTCGACGGCACGGGGCTCGCCCCGCGGCTCCTGGCGATGTTCGAGCACGGAGGACACCTCTTCCTGGCCGAGGAGGAGGTCCAGGGTCTCCCGCTGCGCAACTGGGTCGCCGAGCGCTTCCGCGACGTCGGCGGCGAGCGCTACCGCGCCGAAGCCCTGGCCCAGGCGGGGCGTCTGGTGGACCTCCTCGCCGCGGCCCACGCCCAGGGCTGCGTCCTGCGGGACTTCACGCCCGGCAACATCATGGTCCGGCCCGACGGTGAACTGCGCCTCATCGACCTGGAGCTCGCCGTCCTCAAGGACGACGTCCCGCTACCGACCACCGTGGGGACACCCGGCTTCAGCGCCCCCGAGCGGCTGGCGGGCGCGCCGGTCTCGCCGACGGCCGACTACTACAGCCTGGGTGCCGCGGTGTGCTTCGTCCTCACCGGCAAGGTCCCCAGCCTGCTGGCCGAGGAGCCCGCGGCCAGGACGGCGCACGAGCGGCTCGCCGGGTGGCTGGCCGCCTGCGACGACGTACTGCGGCTGCCCGAGGGCCTGACCGAGATGATCCTCGGCCTGATGAGCGACGATCCCGCCGAGCGCTGGGACCCCGAACGGGCCGGAGCGGCCCTCCGCCGGGCGGTACGGGGCCGCCCGGGCCGGGTCACCGCGGCCCCGGCCGAGCGGACCCCGCGCTCCGATGCGACGCAGGGCGCGGTGGCGGGCATCGTGGACCACCTCATCGGCTCCATGACCCCGCGGGACGAACGACGCCTGTGGCCGGTGTCCACCAAAGCGGGGGAGAGCGATCCCTGCACGGTGCAGCAGGGCGCCGCCGGCGTCCTCGCGGTCCTGACCCGGTACTTCGAGTTGACCGGTGACCAGCGCCTGCCGGAGGTGCTCTCCACCGCGGGACACTGGATGGCCGCGCGGACGGACACCCGCTCCACGCGGGCCGGCCTGCACTTCGGCGGCCGGGGGACCGCGTGGGCGCTGTACGAAGCAGGCCGCGTCCTCGACGACCGCGTGCTCATCGAACACGCGACGGCCCTGGCCCTGGCCCCCCAGGAACCGGCACCCCACCACGACATCACCCACGGCCGGGCGGGGAGCGGACTGGCCGCCGCCCACCTCTGGCACCGCACCGGAGACCAGCGATTCGCCGAACGCGTCGTCGAGGCGGCCGACGCGCTCATCGCCGCCGCGACACCCGAGCCGTCCGGTGTCAGCTGGCCGGCGCCTCCCGAAGTGGTCACCGGGAGCACCGGAGAACGCTATCTCGGCTTCGCCCACGGGACGGCCGGCATCGGATGCTTCCTGCTGGCCGCTTCGGCCGTCACGGGCCGGCAGGAATACCTGGACACGGCCCTGGCCGCGGGAGACGCGCTGGTGGCCGCCTCCCTGACGGTCTCCCAGGCGGCACAGTGGCCGTCCCGAGCCGGCGACGTGCCCACCGCCCCGTACTGGTGCCACGGTTCGGCGGGAATCGGCTCCTTCCTGCTCCGGCTGTGGCAGGCCACCGGCGACGATCGGTACGGCGACCTGGCCGGGGGAGCGACGAGGGCCGTCATGGAGCGCGCCTCCCGCGCCCCCCTCGGCCAATGCCATGGCCTGGCGGGCAACGGCGACTTCCTCCTCGACATGGCCACCGCCACGGGGGACCCCGCCCACAGCGCGTCGGCCGAGGCCCTGGCCCGCCTGATCACCGCCGAACAGATCCACCGCGACGGCCACGTCGTCTTCCCCAACGAGTACGGGGACGTCTCGACGGGCTGGAGCGACGGGTCCGCAGGAATCCTGGCGTTCCTCCTGCGGACCCGCCACCCGAGCTCCCGGCTCTGGATGATCCAGCGGCCGGGCTGACAGGAACCCCTGTCGACACCACGAAGAGCAAGGAGACAGTCATGGAGAACCGCGACCTCGAACTGCTGGCTCACCTGCACGCCCTTCCGGAGACCGACCCGATCGGCGCCGACGGGGCCGCGTTCGCCGACACGTGCGCGTGCGTCGGCCTGCTCACGCTCCTCAACACCGTCTGCGTCGGCATCAGCTGCGCCTGACCAGGCCGTAGCCCGGACGGATCCGAGTACCGCCGGCGGCCCCGACAACCGCTCCGCTGTTGACGAGGCACTGAACGCCGGTCACCCGTAGGCCACAACACCCGGTGCACCCGCATCGCCAGTCGATCAGGGCAGCACGAGGGAACCGGCCGACCTCCGGCCGGTGGCCGCCCCGCGGCAGCCACCGGCCGGAGCGTGCCGGCCCCGGCCTCCGGGCAGCACGCCGTACTCGCCCCGAGCACCGCCCCTGCGACCCGTTGCGCGCCCGAGTCCGTGGACGACACCCAGCAGACGAGGACCCCAGTGACCATGCAGCCGCACGCCGGTGCCGACGCCCCCGCACGGGCGCCCCTGCCGGCCCCCGCCACGGTCCCGGACGGTGCACGGCCCGCATCGCGGGGGCCGTACGCCATCAGCACCCGCGGTCTGGTGAAGAGCTACCCCGGCCCGGACGGTGGCGTCACCCACGCCGTGCGCGGCCTGGACCTCGACGTACACCAGGGCGAGACCTTCGCGTTCCTCGGCCCCAACGGCGCGGGGAAGTCCACCACGATCTCCCTCCTGTGCGCCCTGGCCCGCCCCACGGCCGGCACAGCCACGGTGGCGGGCGTCGACGTCCTCACCCACCCGGGCCAGGTCCGCCGCCAGGTCGGCATGCTCTTCCAGCACAGCGCACTCGACATGGAACTGACGGTGCAGCAGAACCTGCGCGTCCACGCCCGCCTGTACGGCATGAGCCGCCGCGACGCCCACCGGCGCACCACCGAGACCCTCGACGCCATCGGCCTTGGCGACCGGCGGCGGGCCCCGGTCCGCACCCTCTCCGGCGGCATGCGCCGCCGCCTGGAACTCGCCCGCGGCCTCCTCCACGAGCCGCAGGTCCTCTTCCTCGACGAGCCCACCACCGGACTCGACCCCCACGCCCGCGCCCAGGTCTGGGACTACCTGCGCCACATGCGCGAGCGGCAGGGGACCACCCTCTTCGTCACCACCCACTACCTGGACGAGGCCGAGAACTGCGACCGCCTCGCCATCATCGACGGCGGCCGCCTCGTCGCACAGGGAGCGCCGACCGCCCTCAAGACCGCGATCGGCAGTGACCGGGTGGTCCTGCGCACGCACGACGACCCTGCCGCCGACCGCGTCCTGCGCCGCGCCGCCCCGCCAGGCACCCGCACCGACCTCGGCGCCGACGGGATCAGCCTGCGCCTGCCCGACGGCAGCGCCTGGATCCCCCGCCTGTGCGCGGCTCTCGCCGCGGAGGGCATCCCCGTCCGGGCCGCCTCCGCGACCCCGCCGACCCTCGACGACGTCTTCTTCCACCACACCGGCCGCAGCATCCACACCGCAGGACCCAAGACGGCGGGTGAGGGCCCGTGAACACCCCTGCCGTCACCGCCCCGGGAAACCCCGCCGGCCGCGCCGACACGCATCCGGCACCCCCGGCCCGCCTGCGCCGGGAACTGCGCGCGGTCCACGCCCTGGTCCACCGCGACCTGCTGCGCCTGTCCTTGCAGCGCACCCACTCCGCCCTGATGCTGATCCAGCCGGTGCTGTACCTGTTCATCCTGGGAGGCGGACTGGCCGCCCTGATCCCCACCGCGACGCTCGGCGTGGGCTACCAGGTCTACCTCTTCCCCGGCATGCTGATGATGACCGTCCAGAGCCCCGCGATCATGGTGGGCATCCGCCTCATCACCGACCGGCAGACCGGATACCTGCGGGAACTCCTGATGGCCCCGGTCAGCCGCGCCACCCTGCTCCTCGGCAACTGCGCGGGCGGCACCGTGGTCGCCACCGTGCAGGGCGCCGTCCTCCTCGCCCTCGCCGGCGCGGTCGGCCTGCCCTACGACCCGCTGCTGCTGACCCTGCTGCTCGCCGGCATGATCCTGGCGTCCTTCACCATCACCGCCCTGGCGCTCGCCCTCGCTGTCAGCCTCGGCCGGGCCGAACTCTTCCACATGCTCCTCGGCCTGGTGATGATGCCGCTGCTCTTCCTCTCCGGAGGCTTCTTCCCCCTCGACAGCCTCCCCGGCTGGGCACGCGGGCTGCCCGCCCTCAACCCCCTCGCCTACGGCGTGGACCTGCTGCGCCGCTCCATCAACCTGCGCGTGCCCCAACAGACGACCACGGTCGGCATCGAATGGTTCGGCCACCAGCCCCCACTCCTCCTGGAAGCCGCGGTCCTCCTCACCGCCGGCGCCCTCGCCCTGCTCTACGCCACCCGTCGGTTCGGCCGCCCCGAATGACCCCGACCGCGCGGGCCGCGGCCGCCCAGACGGAACGACCCCGGCGCCTGTCAGGCCGCCGGGGTCGTCGTGCACACGCCGTCGGCTTCGCAGCTCGTGGGGCGCCTGCGCAGACCCACCCGGTGCCCCTGTGCCGGATACGGGGCCCCCGCCGGTGCTGCGGGTCCTCGGCGTCTTCTGACGAGGCGTCTGCTCAGGCGGTGTCGAAACGGCGGCGGGCGGTTTCGATGTCGGCGAGGTGGCGGTGGGTCCAGTCGCACATGCCGTCGACCGCCGCGCGCAGGGCCCGGCCCGGCTCCGTCAGGGTGTACTCGACGCGCGGCGGCACGACGGGGTGGACGGTCCGTTCCACGAGGCCGTTGCGTTCGAGCAGGCGCAGGTTCTGGGTCAGCATCTTGTGGCTGATGCCCTCGACCTCGTCGCGCAGCTCGGTGAACCGCAGCGTGCCGTCGCCCACCGCCTCGATGATCAGCAGCGCCCACTTGTTGGCGATGTCGGAGAAGATCTCCCGTGCCAGGGAGTCCGCCCGCGTCACATCCGCATCGTCCTTGGCCGAGCCCGAGTCTCTGACCTGCTTGGTCACCATGAGGTTCCCCCGTCACCGAAAAGTGCGTTCTTCCAGGTAGAGCGCCACTCTCCTACGGTTTCCCAGTAACCACAAGAGACCACGAGGAGCAGGAACAACATGGCCGTCACCCTGGTGAACCCCGAAGGACTGCCCACCGTCGACGCCTACCGGCAGGTCGCGATCGCCTCGGGCACACGGATGGTCTTCATCGCCGGGCAGGTCGCCTGGGACCCCGCCGGGCGCACGGTCGGCCGGGGCGACCTGGCCGCCCAGGTCGAGCAGTGCTACCTGAACGTCGCCACCGCCCTCGACGCGGCCGGCGGCACCTTCGACGACGTGGCGAAGCTGACCGTCTACGTCGTCGACTGGACCCCCGAGAAGATGCCCCAGCTCATGGACGGCATGGCCCGCGCGGCCGGAAGGCTCGGGCTCGAACCGGTGCCGCCGGCCTCCCTGATCGGCGTCGCGACGCTGGACGTTCCCGAGCACCTGATCGAGATCGAGGCGATCGCCGTCCTCGACTGACCGATCCGGCACCTTACGGGATCGCTTCCCTGATGCGGCTACTTGGGCATCAGGACGGTGTCGATGATGTAGACGTTGGCGTTGGCGGTCTTGACGTTGCCGCAGACCACCTTGGCGGTGTCGTTGACCGTGTAGGACTCGCCCGAGCCCGTGGTGGTGACCGTGCCCTTCTGCAGGGTCTCGAAGCTGCCGTTCTCCAGCTGCTTGGGCTGGCCGGTGGTGCTGCCCGAGGGCCTGCCGTCGGGCGGGTTCTAGGGGACGGTGACGAAGACGCTGTGCCAGCCGCTCGCTCCGTCGGGGATGGTCCGCGTGCGCTGCTCGGTCTGCACCTGACCGGTCCCGTCGGTGGCGCGGACGGTGATGGTGTGGCCGCCGGGCGTGGCCTTCCAGGGGCGGGACCACTGGCGCCAGGTGTCGATGGTGGCCTGCGGGGCCAGGTCGGCGTCCTGCCAGGGGCCGTCGTCGATGCGGATCTCGACGCGGGTGATGCCGCGGTGCTGGGCCCAGGCGACGCCGGCGATGGTGAGAGTGCCGGCGACCGGGCGGGCGAACGGTCTGGGGGTGTCGATGCGGGCCTGGGTCTTGACCGGTGCCCGGCGGGCCCACTTTCGCTTGACCCAGTACGGGTCGTACGTGTCGAAGGTCGTCAGCTCGATGTCGGTGATCCACTTGCACGCCGACACGTACCCGTACAGGCCGGGGACGAGCATGCGGACGGGAAAGCCGTGGTCGAAGGGAAGCGGTTCGCCGTTCATGCCGACCGCGAGGATCGCGTCGCGGCCGTCCATGACGTCCTCGACCGGGGATCCGAGGGTCATCCCGTCCACGGAGCGGGCCACCAGCTGGTCCGCCTTCCCGCCTTGGGACGGGGGCCGGACTCCCGCCTCCCGAAGGAGGTCTGCGAGGCGGACGCCGAGCCAGCGGGCGGTGCCGATGTAAGGGCCGCCGACCTCGTTGGAGACACAGGTCAGTGTGATGTCGCGTTCGATCAGGGGGCGGGCCAGGAGCTGGTCGAGGGTGTAGGTGACGGGGTGGGTGACGCCCTTGCCGTGGACGCGCAGCCGCCAGGTTCCGGCGTCGACTCGGGGAACGGTCAGGGCGGTGTCGACCCGGTAGAAGTCGGCGTTGGGGGTGGTGAAGGGGCTGATGCCGGCGACCCTGAGCTGGACGCCCGTGGGGAGCGCGGGTGCCGGGGATGAAGGAGGCGGCAGGGCAAGGCTGTTGCGGGAGGCGACCGCACCCCGGCCCCGGCGCCCGGTGACGTACCGGCCCAACGCCCCGGCCGAGGCCGCCGCCACCGCGGTCACGCCGGCCGCGGCGAGGAAACCGCGCCTGTTCCACCCTTCGGCACCGGCCTGGCGGTTCCCATCGACGGCAGTGGCGGCGGGAGAGGCCTGCGACGCGAGCACGTACAGGATGACGGCACCACCGAGGGCCCCGGCGATCGAGGGGAGCGCGTCGCCGATGCCGGTGGAGTCCGGGCGGCTGAGGGCGGCGGCGGAGCCGACGATCCCGAAGAGCAGCACGCCCGCTGCGGCGGCTCGGCGATGGGACAGGGCGAGGACGCCCAGGACGACGGCGACGAGGGCGAGGACGGCGAGGATTCCCAGCTGCAGGACGGTCTTGTCGTTCTCCCCGAAGGCGCGGATCGCGAAGTCCTTGACCGCGGAGGGGGTCCGGTCGATCACCGCGCCTCCGACGACCGTCACGGGCCCGGCCGCCGGACGCACCAGCCCGGCGACCAGCTCGGCCACCGCCAGTGCCGTGAATGCGGCCAGAACCCCGGTCAGCGCGCCGACTGCGGCCCGGGAGAGGGTGCTGCGGAAGCTGCTCACACCCCGCATTCGGCAGCCTTTGTCCGGCGGATTGGTGCGACCTCCGGAAGAGTGAACCCCTCACGGGTGTTGCCCTCCCACGCAGGCCGGAGCGGGCCGGTGCCAGCCCACCGGGCGACTCTCCCGGTGCACATACCAAACGCAATCCTTGTCACGGTTTGTATCGAATCCTTCGCGTGAGGCCCTTGAAAGGACCCGCAGCACACCGAGTTCCACGAGCGACTGGATTCAAGGGAGGTGAGTGCGATGACCGCATACCTGAACGTGCGCAGGCTGGTGGCCGGGGCTGCGTCGGCCGGACTGCTGGCCGGTGCGTCCGTGCTGGGCGTCTCCGCCACGGCGAACGCGGCGTCGGCGCCGTCGGCGGCGCCCGCGACGGTCACCGGCGACCGGGACCACCGTCACGACCGGGACCACCGTCACGACCGGTGGGACCGTCACGACCGGTGCGACTGGGTGAAGGGCCAGTGGGCCGAGAAGTGGGTCAAGGGGCACTGGGAATGGAAGTGGCACCAGGGCACCTGGCACCACGGCTACCAGGACCGGCACGGCCAGTGGCATGACGGCTGGTGGGGCAAGGGTTACTGGAAGCAGCACTGGGTGCCCGGCCACCACGCCAGTCACTGGGTTCCCGCCCACTGGAACTGCCACGACAAGTGGTAGCCCGAGTCAGGGCCTCGTGGGGTTCCGGTTCCACCGGAACGCGCAGGGCGGGCCGCGGCGGACCGGTCCGGGCGGCCGCGGTCTGGACATCGTCCGGGCACTCGGCGCGGACCTGCTCGTCAGCCGGTCGGGCTGCGGGAAGCAGGTCGTCGCCGTCCTCACCTGGCAGCACGGGTGAAAGGGCGTACTGCGGGTGGCGCCGACAGCCACCCGCAGCCGACCCGCCCGGCACGGGAGTCACACGCAGCATCCCAGGACCCCGTGCCGGGTCGGGAGACCGGCCGGCGCCATCTCGTCCTGACGGCGCCGACCGGAGCTTCTGCCGGCGGGGCCGGTCAGGCGTTGACGCAGGTGTTGCCGAAGGCCGGGTTCAGCAGCCCGATCACGCTGACGCTGTTGCCGCAGGCGTTGACCGGGATGTGGATGGGCACCTGGATGAGGTTGCCCGACGCCACGCCCGGCGAGTACGCGGCCACGCCCTGCGCGCCTGCGTCGGCAGAGGCCGCCGACGCGCCGGCCGCCAGGATCGCGCCCGCTGCCAGGGCCACGGCCAGACCTCGTCGCACATCAACCATGTCTTCGTACCTCCCGTGAGGGTGTCCGGCCGTACGGAGGTCCCGCGCGGCCGGTGAGGGATCCCGTGAAGCTCGGTCTCCCTCACACCCGCTCTTCGCCACAGCCCACGCGGCGGTTTGGCCCCCTCCCGCCGGTTCCCTCCAAAGGGTGGGTTCCGGCTTGCGCGGGTGACGACGCCCCACCATCCGCGGGTCCGGCGGCAACGAAGAACAGGCGAGAC
This sequence comes from Streptomyces sp. NPDC101132, assembly GCF_044759225.1. NCBI lineage: Bacteria > Bacillati > Actinomycetota > Actinomycetes > Kitasatosporales > Streptomycetaceae > Streptomyces > Streptomyces sp. NPDC101132. Next base: position 48,568 of record NZ_JBIVYX010000018.1, on the reverse strand, counting down.
AGATGCACGGGCATGCCGGGCCGGACCGCCCTCGACGGCGGTCCGGCCCGCGCGGCCACGACACGAGGAGCGGCATGCGATGGACGCCTCGACCCCCGACGGCCGCACCGGGCGGCCGCTTCGCCTGCCGGCCCCAGCCGGAGCCTCGCAGGCGCACACCGGCCGTCCCCCGGACGCTGCCCGCGGCGACCTCACCGGCATCGTGGCGCACACCGCTTCCCGTCATCCAGCACGCATGCGCGACGGGCTCAACCGGCTCCGCGACCGCATGGGGGTGATCACGTGAAACACCACGCCACCTACGCCCACACCCTGGCCGCCGCCCACACCCGCGAGCACGGCGAACGCCAAACCCTCGACGCCCACCTCCGGGCCTGCCAGGCCTGCGGGCAGGAAGCCGCCGCATTCGAGGCCGCCGCGGCCCCTCTGGCCGCAGCCGGCTCCCAGCCGCCGCCCGCGTCCGCCAGAGCACAGGTCATGGCCGCCATCGACCAAGTGCGCCAACTGCCGCCCCACGTACCCGCCACCGCAACCCCCGGCAACCCCCTGCTCCTGATGCCCCTTCGATTGCGAGCCCGATGAGTTCCGGCGCGTACTGCGCCCGGTTCCGAGGCGACTCCCTCCCCGAGGTCAGCTCACGGCATCGATCCACGCCGTGGTGGTGACGAGGACGGCGACGCCGGCCAGGGCGAGCCCCAGGGTGCGGCGCCGCAGGAGGCGGTAGCGCCTGCTGTACTCGGCGCGCAGTTCCCTGGCCCTGGCGATGACGGTGTGCAGCATCTCGCGCCGCAGGGCCAGGTGGTGGTCGGCGAACCGGCGGGAGACCTCGGCCTGTTCGTGCGGGCCGAGCCAGGTCAGGTCGCGGGCGAAGGCGTCGCCCGCGAGCCGGGCGTCGTGGAGGGCTGCCTGGCTCATCAGGTACCCCTCCAGGCGGGCCAGGCCCGCCGTGCTGTCCTCACGGTCCACGAGGATGCCTACCGCTCGGAAGGACCCTGGCCGCCGCCGGGCAGCTTCCGTGCCCCCGGCTCGTCCACCACGTCCCGCTCTCCGTGCTCGCCGGTCCATTCCTGGGCGGCGATCTCGGGATGGTTGAGGTCGAAGGCGGGGGATTCGGAGCGGACGCGGGGCAGGGTGACGAAGTTGTGCCGCGGCGGAGGGCACGAGGTCGCCCACTCCAGCGAACGGCCGTAGCCCCAGGGGTCGTCGACGGTGATCCGTGGCGCGGTCTTGGCGGTCTTCCACACGTTGTAGAAGAACGGCAGTGTCGAGGCGCCGAGCAGGAACGCCCCGATGGTGGAGACCGTGTTCAGGGCGGTGAACCCGTCGGCGGCCAGGTAGTCGGCGTACCGGCGGGGCATGCCTTCGGCGCCGAGCCAGTGCTGGACCAGGAAGGTGCCGTGGAAGCCGATGAACAGCGTCCAGAAGTGGATCTTGCCGAGGAGTTCGTCGAGCATCGTGCCGGTCATCTTGGGCCACCAGAAGTAGAAGCCGGCGAACATCGCGAAGACGACGGTTCCGAAGACGACGTAGTGGAAATGCGCGACGACGAAGTAGCTGTCGGTGACGTGGAAGTCCATGGGCGGCGAGGCGAGGATGATGCCGGTCAGCCCGCCGAACAGGAACGTCACCAGGAAGCCGATCGACCACAGCATCGGGGTCTCGAAGGAGAGCGAGCCGTTCCACATCGTGCCGATCCAGTTGAAGAACTTCACCCCCGTCGGCACGGCGATCAGGAACGTCATGAACGAGAAGAACGGCAGGAGTACGGCGCCGGTCGCGAACATGTGGTGCGCCCACACGGTCAGCGACAGGCCCGCGATGGCCAGGGTCGCGCCGACCAGCCCGACGTAACCGAAGATCGGCTTGCGCGAGAAGACCGGGATGATCTCCGTGATGATGCCGAAGAACGGCAGGGCGATGATGTAGACCTCGGGGTGGCCGAAGAACCAGAACAGGTGCTGCCACAGGATCGGTCCGCCGTTGGCGGGGTCGAAGACGTGGGCCCCGAACTTCCGGTCCGCCTCCAGCACCATCAGGGCCGCGGCCAGGACCGGGAACGCGAACAGCACCAGCACCGAGGTCAGCAGGATGTTCCAGGTGAAGATCGGCAGGCGGAACATCGTCATCCCCGGCCCGCGCATGCAGATGATCGTGGTGACGAAGTTGACCGAGCCGAGGATCGTGCCGAACCCGGAGAGCGCCAAGCCCATGATCCACATGTCGGCGCCGATGAACGGGGTGCGCACGTTGTCGCTCAGCGGGGTGTAGGCGGTCCAGCCGAAGTCGGCGGTTCCCTGCGGGGTGAGCAGGGACGCCATGACCAGCAGCCCGCCGAAGAGGAACAGCCAGAACGAGAGCATGTTCAGCCGTGGGAACGCCACGTCCGGGGCACCGATCTGCAGCGGCATGATCGCGTTGGCGAACCCGGCGAACGTCGGGGTGGCGAAGAACAGCAGCATGACCGTGCCGTGCAGCGTGAAGGCCTGGTTGTACTGCTCGGTCGAAAGGATCTGCAGGCCCGGCCGGGCCAGCTCCGCCCGCACCAGCAGCGCCATGATCCCGCCGGCGATGAAGAACAGGAACGAGGCGATCAGGTACAGGTGCCCGATCTTCTTGTGGTCCGTGGTGGTGATCCAGCTGACGATCACCTGCCCCGGCGAACGCCCCGGCACGGGAACGGGGGCCACCGGTTCGGTCGACGTCATCGCCATGACAGGCCTCTCCACAAGGAACGAGCACACGGGCATCGGACCGGCGCAGCCACCGCGCCACCGAACCTGTCTACGCTCCCAAGACGCGACCCGCCCGCCCCACGCCGTACGCATTCGGGTGAAGGCACCACCGTCGGATTGCCCGACGACTCTCCCCGCGCCCCCGCGCACACCCCTGCGCGCCCCGCCCAGGGGGATGAGGGCGTGGGCGCAGGGCCGGGGGAGGGGCCGGGCCCGACCGCACAGGCCCTCTTCGACGCGAACACCCCCTGACCGCGCAAAGCACGGCACGCTGCCTCCGGGACGGGCATCGGGCTCGGGCTCCGCCCCGGGAGGGCAGCGGCACGCGGACGCGGCCGCGGGGGCCGTGTCCGCGCCCGTCCTCATGGAGGACGGGCTCAGGGAGAACTGGACGTACCGGGGGTGGGGCGCACGTCTTCGGCGGCGTCCTGGACCACCCGGCGCAGCCCCTGCGCCGTTTCCTGACCGGCGCTCTGGGCCTGGTCCCTGGTGGTTTCCGCGGCGTCCTGAGCGGTGCTCTTCACCGCTTCCACGGCCTGGGCCGCGGGCTCCTGCAGCTCTTCCCTGATCTCCTGGGCCGCTTCGACGACCGTCTGCTTGACGGGTTCCAGCAGTTCTCCGGAGTGCTCCTTCAGCTGCTGACCGGCACGTTCCTCGGCCTCAGTGGTGGGCAGGAGGGCGGCCGCGAGCATCCCGGCGCCGAAGGCGATCAGCCCGGCGGCCAGCGGGCTGCCCTGGGTCTGCCGCTTGACTTGCGAGGGCGCCTGCTGAAGGGTCTCGCCCACGGTCCCGCCGACGTCCCTGGCGGTCTCCGCGATGGCGCCGGTGGCCTGGCTCAGCCCTTCCGAAGCGCCGTGCGCCGTGCTTTGTGCCGTGCCCATCACACGCTCCCTCACTCCGCCGGCCCGGTCTCGCATGGACGAGACCTTGCGCTGGGCCACCCTGCGCGGGGTCATCCTGTCGGCCAGGGCATCCACGTTGCGTGCCAGGTGCGCGCGCCGGGATGCCGCGTCGGTCCTCAGCTCGTCGGGTGTCGGGCCCATTGCGCATCCTCCTTCAGCGATTCGACGGTCTGTTCGGGCTTGAAGTGGACGTTGCGCCAGCCTGCCCGTCCGCTCACGAAGAGCGCCGCGCCGACGGCCGCCCACAGCGCGGTGACGATCAGCGCGGCCCAGGCGATGTGGATCACGCTGGCCAGCGCGAAGACGGCGGTGAGACTGCCGAACAGCATCACCATGTGCCCGGCGTAGCCGGCGCCGCCCAGCATTCCGCCCGCTTTGCCGGCCTTGGTGAATTCCTGTGCCAGCTCGGCCTTCGCCAGCTCCATCTCGGTGCGCACGAGACCGGACACATCGCGACCGATCGCTTCGACCAGCTCACCGACCGACGGCTCGGGAGCCTTCCGGTGGACAGGGGCGTGGTGCGTCGGCCGTTCCTGATAGGCGGTGGCCATGGGTCACATCCCTCCGCCCGGCTGCGCACCGCCGGCCGGGGGGTAGGAGGCCGGTGTCGGGACCACGTGCGGGGGCTGCGACTGGCCGTAGGCGTCGGTCGGGTCGTCGTAGCCGGCCGGTATGCCGGCGGGTTCGGCGGGAGGAGCGAAACCCTCGGTCCGGTCCCATCGCGCCGTACTCGCCCCGTCGCCGTCGCCGTTGCCCTTGCCGTTGTCGGCGGAGGCGGCCGCGAGGAGTCCCTTCTCGGCCCGACCGACGAGGAACCCGGCGACGGCCGCGCCCGCCAGGAAGGCGCCCGGCCGGCGGCGGGCGAAGCTCTGCAGGTCGCTGACCAGACCGCCGGGCCCGCGCTGCTCGATGCGGTCGGCGGCCTGCCTGCCGCCGTCGGCCATCTTCCGGACCACTCCGGCCATGGTGGAATCGGGCGGGCTGCTCTCGCCCATTTCCCTCAGCTCCTCCGCGAGCCGGCGCAGGTTCTCCGCCAGGCTCTGGGTCTGGGCCTGTGCCTGCCCCTGGAGCTGTTCGCGCAGGTCGCCGGCGAGGTTACGGGCCTGGGAGGCGGCCTCGCCAACGACGTTGGCGGCCTGCTCCTTCACCGCGGCACCTGTCTCGGCGGCCTTGCTGCCCACCAGAGCGGCACCCTCGCTCGCCTTGTCCTGCGCCGTCTGCGCCACCGCGGACGTACCGCTGTCCTGCCGGCGGCTCGATTCCTGGAAGTCACTCAAGGCTCCTCCTGGTCAAGTAGAGGTTCGAGATTCCCCGCCCGGACTGCCCCTGCCCAGGTTCCGGCCCGCAACCCGCCCATCCGACGACTGGCACCGGTCCTCGTCGAACCGTGACCGAGCGTCCCGGCGCAGGCGCACCCCGAGACGCCCCCTCAGCCCTCCCGGCCCGTGTCCTCGTCCATGGCCCCGCGGACGGCATCCCGCGCCCGGTCGACCAGGGCAGCCACCGGCCCCAGGGCCAGGTTGGCCGTCGCGCTCTCCACTCCGGGATGGGGGTGGGTCGGCGCCACGCTTTCCGCGGCACGGACCGCCTTGGCCATGGCCATCAGCCGGGCCGGGGAGCTGCTGCGGCGCAGCGCGGCGAATTCGTAGCGCTCCTCGGCGCGGGCGTGCACCAGGACGGCGTCGCGCAGCGAGAGCAGTGTCGGCATGAACTTCGGGTCGCCGGTGTCCAGGTCCTCCAGGGCCGAGAGCGTCTCCTTGGCCGCGTTCTCCTCGGCGAGACGCTGGTCCACCACCTCCTCCCCGCCGTCGAACGCGCCGCGCGCATGCGGGTGTACGACTTCCTCCTCGGCCGTCTCGTGAACGGCCAGCAGCCGCACCAGCCGGTGGAAGGCGTCCTTGCGGGCGTCGCCCTCGCTCAGCCGCACCTCGTCGAAGAGGCTGTGGATCTCCCCGTGCTGGCGCATCAGGAGGGCGACCACGTCCTCGCCGGCCGCCGGGTCACCGGGTTGCTCGTCTTCGTGCCGCACGTCCGTCACGGGTTCCTCCTGGAGAAGGCGGGGTGTGCGTTGCGCCGCCGACCGCGTCGTGGCCACGGTCCGGCCGGCCGGGTCCGGGGCGCGGTCATGCGCGCTGTGACCGGTCGGGGTGCGGCCCCTCGGTCTCGACGCGGTAGTCCCCGCCGAACATCTCCCGGTGCTGCTCGATGACCCGGTCGCTCGGCGGTGCCTCCCCGCCGTGGACCCGTGCCTGCATCTCCTCGAAACGCTCGTGCGCCTCGCGGACGTAACCGGCCCCGAGGGTCGTGAGGTCGATCTGGGTGGCCAGCAGCTCCCGCAGGTACTCCTTGTTCGGCTCGAAGGCCAGCACGTTCGGCAGCTGCGGGGCGAGGATCTCCTCCGGTTCGCGCCCGTCCTGCTGCCGCATGAGGTCGCAGGCGATGCGCAGGTGCTCCAGCTCCATGTTCAGGTGCAGCTCCCACACGGCCTTGACCTTGGGATGGCTCTCCTGCTCCATGAAGGAGTAGTACAGGTAGCACTCGTTGTACTCGTGGTTGACGAGCTGTTCCCACCACGTCTCGCCGGGGTCGACCAGGGACTCGTAGTGGGTGACGTGCTCCTCCTCGATGAGACCGATCTCCTGGTAGAGCTGCCGTGCGATGGGCTCCATGTAGGTGGGACCGGTGTTCATGTAGAAGTTCATCGTCTGCTGCTCCGCCGACAGGATGGTCAGCGCGTGGAGCTTGGACAGCGGATCCGTCCGCTTCTTGTCGTAGGCGTCGCGCACGTTGTCCACCGCGTCCCGGTGGTGCAGCCGGGTCGGACGGCCCGGCATGACCTCGGTCAGACCGTCGACGATCGCCTCGGCTTGGCGGTGCTCGATCATCTCGTAGAGGTTCGCGTACCGGTACAGGTGGTCGAAGTCCTCCAGCACCCCGAACTGGTACGCCTGCTGCAGGTACGGGTCGGGCTCCATCCGCGCCACCCACGACGTCAGGTCGACCGCGACCTGCTCGTACGCGATCGTCGTCTCCAGCACGGAGGACACACCCGGCAGCAGCCAGTTGACGACCTTCTGCTGCTGCGCCTCGATGTAGCGGGTCCGGGCCAGCTGCCGCTTGACCTCGGGGTCCACACAGTTGCGGGCCAGGGTGTGCCCGAAGAGGATCGCCTCGACCTCGATGCCGTTCATCGCGATGATGCGGCAGCGGGTGTAGGGGTCACCGGCGTCGGGATCGATCGGAGCGACGTCCAGCTCACGCCAGCTGCGCAGCTGGCGGTCCAGCGGGATGCCGCGCTGTTCGAGCGGGTTGAAGGTCACGGGGGTCACCGGCTTCCGGGAAGTTCGTCCCGCGCTCCGGGAGGGGAACGCGACTGCAGACCTCGGACCGCGGATGCCACCGGTCGGGCGGTCGAAACGGGTCGGCTCCGACAGAACGGCCCCGGCCCCCGCACGCTGACCGCGCCGCCCTTCCGGTCCTGGCGTGAGCGGGGCATCACCGTGATCTTGAGGCGTTCCGGGGGGAGCACGCAGGGTGTCGCGTACGTCGAGGAGCTGGTGAGGGTTGGCGTCGTGGGGACGGGGCAGAGGCGGTGCAGGTGCCGCTGGGCCTGGTGTTGATCTTCCCCCCGATTCACGAAGCCCCGCGGCACCGCCACGCCCGCCCGGGCTCCCCGCTCGCTCGCATGCGGTCCCCTACGCCGGAGCCGGACCTGCCCCTCGGCTGCCGCGGCGACGGCACCTTCGAACCCGGCACCGGGACGGCCGACCTGATGGCCGAAGACCTCGGGAAGAACCGCTTGAAGCTGTGGAAGTCCAACGGCCGCATCAACGCCCATCCGTGTCGTGACGGGCTGCCGCGGCGTCCGGCTTCCGGCATCCGGCTTCCGGCGTCCGGCGTCCGCTCTCCGCGCGCGTGCATTCGGGTGCTCTGCACCACGCTTCCAGCACGCCGGACCAGTGGAGCGCCGGTGGGGACGGATCCTGTGCTCCTACAGCCGGATGATCATGGAAGAGAGGGACATGAGTGTTCCCCTGATGCGGCCCTGCCCAGGGGCCGCGCGGTGGCTGCGGGGCCTGACGGCGCTGCTGGCTCTGCCCGCGCTGGCGGGAGCCCCGCCGGCCCTTGCGGCGCAGTCGGCACGGGCGGAGGGTTCCGTCACGGTCACCGTCGTGCGCGATGTGGATTCCGACGGCAGCTGGACGCCGGCCCTGGAAGTCGGGGAGGAAGGCATCGCGGTCACGCTGACGGATGCCGCCGGCACCACCGGGCGCGGTGTCACCGGCCCCGACGGGAAAGCCGTTCTCCATCCGGCCGCTCTGGGCCTGACCGGCGGCCGGTACCGCGTCGAGGCGCTCATCCCGCCGGACAAAGCCTTTCTGCGGCCCGCTCAAGCCGGCGGACCGGCACCCTCGCTGTCTTCCCTGGTGGAGTTCGTCGACGTCACCGCGGGAAACGCGGAGGTGCTGACCGCGGTGCACGCCCCTGCCGACTTCTGCGATGCCAATCCGGACCTGGCCACACCGTGCCACCACCAGAGCGCACCGGGCGAGGTGGCGACCAAAGCCCTCGTGTCCTGGCCTTACGACCGCACCGGTGACACCCCGCCGCCGGTGGACGAGAGCACCTTCGCCCAGATCGGGGCGACCTACGGTCTGGCGCACCGCCGGGACACCGACCAGCTTTTCGCCGGCGCCCTGACCAAGCGCCTGATGCCCTACGGGCCGGCCGGACCGGGCGGGATCTACGTCGTCGACCGTGCCACGAAACGCACCTCGCTGTTCGCGACCGTCCCCGACGCCGGTGACGCCCGGCATTCGGCAGACCTCACCCGCGACACCCTGGAGATCAACAACGCGGTCGGCAAGGAGGGCTTGGGAGACCTGGACCTCGCCGACGACGGCCGCACCCTGTACGTGGTCGGCCTGAAGGCCAAGACCCTGTTCGTGTACGACACCGACGGCGCGGGGCCGGGCCGTCCCGCGGCCGCGCCGAAGCAGACCATCCCGATTCCGGACCCCGGCTGCCCCGGAGGAGCCGGCGACTGGCGGCCCTTCGGGCTGGGCATGCGCGACGGCGCCGTATACGTGGGCGGGACCTGCACCGCAGAGGCCTCTCAGAAGGACGAGGACCTGCGCGCCTACGTCCTGAAGCTGACCGGCACCACGTTCGCGACGGTCATCGGCCACGACCTCGCCTTCGAGCGCGGCATGGGCTACGCCTCCGTCGCGGGCGACACCCACTGGCGGCACTGGCTCCCGACCTGGGACCCCTACGCCTGGTTCAAGCAGGCCAACTTCGCGCAGCCCATCCTCTCCGACATCGTCTTCGACCGCGACGGCTCGATGATGCTCGGCTTCCGAGACCGGCTCGGCGACCAGGCAGGCTACGAAGCGCTCGGGCCGGAAGGCAGCGGCGACGACATCCAGCGCTCGCTGTTCCCCGCCATGGGCGACCTCACCCGGGTCTGCAAAACGGCGAGCGGCTGGGTGTGGGACAGCGAATCCGACGCCTGCCCCAACCACTTCGTCCCCGGCAGCGCGCCGCCCCAGCAGCCCACCGTCAAGGAGTACTACTACGACGACTCCACCCTCGGCCAGCTCGCCGAGTCGCTCCAGGGCGGCCTCGCGTTCGCACCGCGGTTCACCAAGACCGTCTCCACCATCGTCGACCCACTGACGATCTTCTCCGGCGGCGTCCGCAAGTTCGACAACCGCACCGGTGCCGGTTCCGAGGACTACGAGGTCTACGAGGGCCGGGGAACCTTCGGCAAGGCCAACGGCCTGGGCGACCTCGAACTGCTCTGCGACGAAGCCCCCGTGCAGATCGGCAACCGTGTCTGGTTCGACCGTGACCGCGACGGCATCCAGGGCCCCACCGAGGAACCCATCCCCGGCGCCACGGTCACCCTGAAGGACGGCCGCGGCAACGTCCTGCAGACCACCCGCACCAACCAGCGCGGCGAGTACTACTTCCAGGTCGAACCCCGCACGGACTACCGGATCACCTACGACGTCACCAGCGCCGACACCGCCGGCATCCCCGAACGCCCCGACCCCGGCGAACTGGTCCCCACGGCACCGGACCGCGGCCCCAACCGGTCGGTGGACTCCAACCCCGACCCGGCCACCCAGACCGAGTCCCTGCGTACCGGCGGCGCGGGAGAGAACGACCACACCCACGACGCCGGCTACTCCATCCCGCCCACCGGTGACATCAGCGTCATCAAGCGTGACGCCGAGACGGCGCGGCCGCTGGCGGGGGCGGTGTTCCAGTTGTGGCGTGAGTCCAACGGCGAGCGCGGTCTGCAGACCAGTGGAGCCGATCCCGACACCCGTGTCGGCGAGCGCTGTACGACCGGATCGGACGGCGCGTGCCGGGTCACCGGCCTGCCGCTCGGCACCTACTACTGGGAGGAGACGCAGGCACCCGACGGGTACGTGCCACCCGCCCCGGCGGTTTCCGGTCCGCTGGACCTCACCCGGGACAACGCGGACGCGGGCGTGAGCCTCACGGTCGACAACAACCCCCGCACCGGTTCGGTGAGCGTGGTCAAGACCGACCGCGAGACGGGCCGCCCGCTGCCCGGAGCGGTCTTCCAACTGTGGCGGGAGACCAACGGCCGGCCCGGCCTCCAGGAGACCGCCGAGGACCCCGACACGCGCGTCGGTGAACCGTGCACGACTGGAACTTCCGGCACCTGCAGCCGCAGCGGCCTGCCGCTGGGCGACTACTACTGGCAGGAGACCCGCGCACCGGAGGGCTACCAGCTGCTCGCCCCGGCCGTCAGCGGCCCGCACCGTCTCACCGCCCAGCAGGCGGACCAGGGCGTGACCGTCACCCTCGCCAACCAGCGTACGCGCGGCAGGATCGGCATTCTGAAGAAGGACGCCCACTCCGGGCGGGTCCTGAGGGGTGCCGTGTTCGAACTGTGGCGTGAGAGCAACGACCGGCCCGGCCTGCAGACCGCCGGTGACGGGGCCGACACCAAGGTCGGTCCGGCCTGCGCCACCGGCAGCGACGGCCGCTGCGACTTCACCGGGCTCGTCCTGGGCGCGTACTACCTGCGCGAGACCGCCGTCCCCGAGGGGTACCGGCTGCCGGACAACCCCGTCAGCGGCGCCTACGTCCTCACCGGCGACAACGCCGAGGCGGGAATCACGGTCACGCTGGAGAACCGGCGCGGTGAACCCGACAAGGGCAAGGGTGGCAAGGACGGGGGGAAGGGAGGACCCGGCCGGTAGCCACACATACTGAACCTCCTCTCACCGGGCCCCGGCCGCACCAGGCGGCCGGGGCCCGGTGCCGGCGGGCGCCGCCGGTCGCGCACCGGACGCACGGCGACACGGAGGGCACCCGGGCCGCCTCCGGGCGGCCGTCCCGGGCAGGGACCCGGGCAGCCCGACCCGCTCGCCCGTGCACCTGCGGGGGAGAGGCGCGTACCCCTGCCGGAAGTTCAGCTCCTGGCCTTGGCCGCCAGCACATCCGCCGGTGGGACGAAGTACACCCCCGAGGCGAAGGTCTCGGTATAGGCGGTGAGGGAGTCGGCGGCCGCCAGCCGCCGCTGAACGCGTACGAAGAGCTGCGGATCGTTCATGTAGGCCAGGAACAGCAGTCCGCGGTCGTGGGGGCCGTTGTCATACGAATAGCCGCGCCGCAGCATCCGCGCGCCGCCGTCATAGCGCGAGTGGGCGAGACGGACGTGCGCGTCGGCCGGCAGGATGTAACGCCCTTCCGGGGTCTTGGCGAACAGGTCGACCTCCTGGTGCTCGGGGCCGCCTTCCAGCGGGCCCCCGGTGTCCCGGCGCCGGCCGATGATCTCCTCCTGCCGCCGCAGCGGCAGCGCCCGGAAGGCGTCGGTGTGCAGCCGGATGCGGCGCAGCACCAGATAACAGCCGCCGGCGTACGGGCCGTGGGTCAGCCACACCCACCGTTCCGCCTCCCGGGCGCCGGGATTCGCCGTGCCGTCCTTGAAGCCGAGCAGGTTGCGCGGTGCCGCACCGGGTGGGGAGGGAGGGACGAAACCGTGCTGCTTCCAGCGGCGACGCACCACGTCACGTGCCGTCTCCTCGACCGCGGCCCCCGCTGCCCCGCATCCGGCCGCGGTCCGGCCACAGATCTGCACCAGGAGATCGCCTTCGCCCGCGGCCGGGTCCAGGTCCTCGCGCGCGAAGGGCGGCAGCTGCCGCAACAGCGGGGGCACTGCCCCACCCAGGTGAACGAGGGCGCGGGGACCGAAGGCGATCGTCACGGTCAGCTGCCCGCCCGCCGCGGCCCGGACGGCTTCCTGCCACTGCCCGAGCAGCAGACGCAGCCGCCGGGCCGGCGCCGGCGTGCCGCGTGGAACCGGTTCCACGTCGTAGGCGAGCAGCAGCGCATGTGGCGGCTGCGGATCGGCGACGCCCCGCTGCCGACTGCTGCCGCCGGTCTGCCCGGCTCCGGCCCCGCTCGCGGCTGCGTGACCCCCGCCGGCACCGGACGCACGGCATCCGCTCAGAGCCAGCGGCAGGACACCGGCGGCACCCATCACCGTCCGACGGCTGCACAGGGACACCACATCACCCCAGTAAATACGACGAATTGGGCAATTAGCGCATCAAGTAGCCGGGACGATACACCTCTGCCATGCGATCTCCTCTGCGCGCCCTGCTCATCACCGCCGTGCTCGCCCTGAGCGCGTGCACTGCATCCGTCACCGACGACGCCCCCGCCTCCGCCCATCCCGCGGTACTGCGCGTACCGGCCGACCACCCCACCGTCCAGCGGGCTGTCGACCGCGCCGGCCCCGGCGACCTCATCCTGCTCGCGCCCGGTACCTACCACGAGACCGTACGGATCACCGCTCCCCGCGTCGTGCTGCGCGGCGCCGACCGCAACACCACGGTCATCGACGGCGAGTTCCGCCGGGCGAACGGCATCGTCGTCACCGGCGCGGGAGCAGCCGTCGAGAACCTGACCGTCCGCAACCACCTCGCCAACGGCCTGCTCGTCACGGGCGTCACCGACCCGACCAAGCAGTCCGGCGCAGGCGGCCGCCACTACGACCGCCTGGACCCCCAGGCCCACCCGCCGCTCGACGGCTTCCGCGTCTCCTACGTCACCGCGCACAACAACGCCCTCTACGGCATCTACGCCTTCCACGCCCGCGGCGGAGTCATCGAGCACTCCTACGCCTCCGGCCACGCCGACTCGGGCATCTACGTGGGCCAGTGCGACCCCTGCGCAACCGTGGTACGGCGCAACACCGTCGAGCACAACGCCGTCGGCCTCGAAGTCACCAACGCCTCGCGGCAGCTGTACTTCCTCGGCAACACCGCCCGCCTCAACCGGGTCGGCGCCGCTGTCAACTCCGACGACCTGGAGGCGCTCGGACCGCAGCACCACGCCGTCTTCACCGGCAACAGACTCCTGGACAACAACGACCTCGCCAGCCCCGAGCAGGCCGACGGAGGATTCGGCATCGGCCTGGGCATCGGCGGCGGCCAGGACAACCGGGTCGAGCGCAATCTGGTCCGGGGCAACCGGCGAGCGGGCATCCTGCTGACCGACGTCTTCGGGTACGCCACCAGCGGCAACCGCATCACCGGCAACCACACGGCCGGCAACGGTACCGACCTCGTACTCGCCACCGCCGGAGCGGCGGGGAACTGCTTCACCGACAATGCCGAGGAGTCCGCTTCTCCGGCCGGTCTGTCCGCCGCTGCTCCCTGCGGCAGTCCGCCCGGCCGCCTGTCCGGTCCCGGCACCGGCGTGACCACGCCCGTACCCCCGGGCCTGTCCTTCCGCAAAGTCCCCGCGCCGGCCCCGCAACCGGAGATGCCCTACGCCGCGACAGCGCCGGCGATGCCGGCGGACGGCATGCCGAACGCCGCCCCGGCGGACTACCCCCTCCCAGCCGCCTGAGACGGCGCCGACGAGGGAGCCGGGCCGGTGAAGTCGACGGTGGCGACCGCACCCTCGCCGTGCACGCGAGCCTCGACCCGCCGCAGGCCCCCCCGCTCATCGACCCAGTACGTCAGGGGGGAGGACCCCGCCCCGCCGGCCCCCGCCGGGCGGGGTCCGGCGAACACCGCAAAACGGCCCTCGCCCGGCAGACTGCGCCGCCCGAGCCAGCGGGTCCCGGACTGTGCCAGGAGCTGCGCGTTCTCCGGCCGGTCATGGCCGAGCTGCAAGACCAGCAGAAGCATCCGGTCCAATGGGGCACGGGAGTAGGCCCGGTGGGACCACCGTACGGAAGCCCCGGCCGGACCCACCGACACCGTCGACCCGTTCCAGGCGAGCGCGCCGCGCGATGCCTCGGCAGCCGCAGCCGTGCCACCAGCGCCGGCCAGCAGCCTGTAGGTACCCCGAGCACGGCGCTCGCGGTAGTCGACCACCGCCTCCACCACCGTGACGGCACCAGCCGGGCCGGGGACCCGCAGCCGCACCCCCACCGGACTGGCCTCGTAGGTCGACAGCCGCACCAGCGACAGCTGCTCGGCCTGCTCCTGCGTGACCGGCAGCGCACCCGGGCCGCCACCCCCGCAGCCCCCCGCCGCCACCGATGCGGCCAGCGCCGCCAGACCCACCAGCCAACGCCTCGTACGCACCCCTCCATCACACCACCGGCTCCACCGGATGGACCTCGCCTCCGGGCACGACACGACCCTCCGTGCTCGAATGCCAGACAGAGGGACCAGCCCGGACCGACCCACCGGCGGATCGACACCAGCGGAGGACACCAGATGCGCGCATCCAGCCGGCTGACCCCGTATCTGCGCCCGCTCGCCACCGCCGCCGTCGCCGGTGCGCTGCTCCTCGGACCCACGCCGGCGGCCACCGCCACGACCGCGCCCGTCGAGCCGTGCACCGCGGACACCGGGGCCTACCAGTGGGAACTCGAGAAGTACCTCCACCTCCCCACCGACGGCCGGCAATCACCAGCCGACTGCGCGGCCATCCGCAGCTTCCAGCAGCGCGAGGGCGTCCAACCGGCCGACGGAACCGCCAACCTGGCCACCTACCGCACCAGCCTCGTCATCGAAGAACGCCGCCACCCCAACAAGGACGGCAGATGCCCCGTGCGCGAGCGGCGCATCGTCTGCGTCGACCTCGACCGGCAACTGCTCTGGGTCCAGCGTGACGGCGTACCCATCTACCAGGCCGTACCCGTGCGCAGCGGCCGCTGGGGGCAGAACACCCGCAACGGATGGCACTCCATCACCCGGCGCATCATCGACGAAACCTCCGATCTCTACGACGACGCCCCCATGCCGTACGCCCAGTACTTCTCCGGCGGCCAGGCCTTCCACGGCGTCCACGGCGACCTCTTCAACGGCGGCGGCTCCGCCGGCTGCATCAACATGCGCCTCGGCGACGCCGAGCTGCTCTGGAACACCACGAGCCTCGGAGACACGGTCGTCGTGTGGGGCCGCAAACCCGGCACCACCCGCCACCACGCGCAATCCCGGTGAACGGGCCGGCCCGCTGTTCCGCTCGGGACGGTGGTCTGCCGGTCCGGGACCTGAGTGGACTCAGCGCCCGGTCCGGCAGCGTCGTTCCTGCCGCAAGGTGGTGATGTCTCGGCGTTCGAGGGGGAGTGGGACGGGCTGATGCCGAGGGCCCTCCCTCCCGTCCCGGGCAGGCGATATCGGAGCTCCGGTTTCAGCCGCGTGGGAGCCGGTCGTTCAGCCAGCCGGTGGCCGCCCCGTTGTCCCTGACCACCAGGTAGTCGTTGCGCCGGTCTCCGTCGAGGTCGGCGAAGTCGACGTGGTCGCGGGGTGCACCGACCCCGGAGGCAACTTCACCGGTCCATCGCCACGCCCAGCCTCCGCCTGCGGCGGGGCCGTTGTTCAGCCAGGCACGCACCTGCCCGTGGTCTCCGAGGACGAGATAGTCGTCGCGGTCGTCCCCGTTCAGATCGACGAGCCGTACTTGCTCTCGTTCGGCCCCCACCCCGGAGGCGAACTCGCCTTTCCACCCCCATGCCCAGCCGCCGCCTGCCGCGGGCCCGTTGTTCAGCCAGGCCCGGGTGCGGCCCCGGCCGTCGAGGACGAGGTAGTCGGCACGCCTGTCGCCGTTGAGGTCGGCGAAGCGCACCTGGTCGCGTGCGGCGCCCACTCCGGAAGCGACTTCACCGGTCCATTTCCATGCCCAGCCACCGCCCTCGGCGGGGCCGTTGTTCATCCAGGCGCGGGCCTTGCCCTGGTCGTCGACCACCAGGTAGTCGGTGCGGTTGTCGCCGTTGAGATCGGCGAGGCGTACCTGATCGCGGGTCGCGCCCACGCCGGAGGCGATTTCGCCGGTCCATTTCCACGTCCAGCCACGGTCGGGAGCGGGGCCGTCGTTGAGCCAGGCACGGATTCGCCCCTGGCCGTCGACGACGAGGTAGTCGTCCCTGCCGTCGCCGTTGAGGTCGGCCCACCGCAGGTCGGTTCGGGAGGCGCCGACCCCGGAGGCGACGGTGCCCTTCCAGTCCCAGCCGTCATCCGTGGCCGGGCGCTGCGTGGCGCACGGGGACGGGTCCTGCGGACGCGGGCGGGCTATCCAGCCATCGCTGATGGCCTGGTGGATTCCCCTGTAGAAGGCGTTGGCCATCTTCTCGTAGCCGATGGCCTTGGGGTGCAGCCAGTCGTTGAGGTCTTCGGGTGTGAGGGCGTTCATGTCGACCAGCCGCACACGGTCACCGGCGGCCCGGAAGCTGTTGACGACGGCGGGGATCGCGGCGTTGTACCGCTTGATCCGCTCGTTGACCTCCGGGGTGGAGGACGGCACGAGCGTGGCGACCAGGACGGTGGTCTCCGGGGCGGCACTGACGATCTTGCCGATCAGTGTGCGCAGCCGTGCGGGTGCCTGGTCGACGTCCGCGTTGCCGTTCATGTCGTTGGTGCCGATGTGCAGGGTGACCACGTTCGGCCGGTACCTGGCCACGGTGCAGGGGGCGATGGCGTCGATCTGGCCGATGCTCCAGCCTTTGTGCCCTTCGTGGTCGCGGTCAGGGCCGGTGCCCGACTTCACCGTGCCGACGAAGTCCAAGGAGCGCAGATCGTGTGCGAGGAAGTCCCAGACCCGGCCCCGGTAGCTCGAGCCGCCCTGCGCGCCGACGCCGTAGGTGATGGAGTCTCCCAGGGGAAGCATTCTTATGTCGGTGGCGCCGGCTGCTGCGGGGAGCTGGGGCAGGCCCCGCTTCTCCAGCTCATCCTTGATCGCGCCCACGCCGAGACCGGAACCGATGGTCCAGTCTCCCGGCTGGGTGTTCTGACCGGGAAACCGGCCGTCGGTATCGGGGTCGGGGTCGGGCTGGGTGGCGTTTCCGCCCGCACCGTCCGAGCCGGTGTTCGCGGGCCCGTTCTCGTTCCCCTCGCGGGCGCAGTCCAGCAACGCGGTCACCATCTCCCCCGCCCCCGCAACGGCGGCTTGCCGCTCCATCGCTTCCTCGCAGCGGGCAAGGTGATCGTTGAAACGCTGGAAGTCATCCCGGTTGGCCATGCGGTTGTCCTGCGCGCCCTGCTCGGTCTGCACCGCGCTGAAGTGCTCGTAGTCGAAGCGGGCCAGCAGGCCTGCACAGTCGTGCGCAGCGTCGGGCAAGCTGTCGTCGGCCAGCACCGCCTGCAGGTCGGCGGTGCCCACCAGCCCGTTGGGGCGGGCTCCGCCCGCCTGGTCGAACGACTCGAAGTTCCAGCCCGAGGCAGTGGTGCGCACCAGGTCGGTGGTGCAGTCCAGCAGCTCGACCACCTCGCGGTAGATCTGGTTGACGCGGGCGATCTCGACGTTGCCGATGAACACGTTGCCGTTGCCCGGGGCGGTCAGCCCCTCCACGGCGTTCTCGTGGATGATGATGCGGTCGGCGACGAACGTGTTGTTGCGGTAGATCCCCGCGTTGCCCAGGTACAGGTTCCCTCCCTCGACCGTACGGTGCTGCCGTTGAAGAAGTTGTACGCGTTGCCCACGATGTTGTAGGCCGCGCGGTCGGTACCCCACCGGCAGTTGACGACATTGATGACGCTGCCGCAAAAGGTCACCGGCCGGTCCGCTGCGCGGGCTGTGGGCAACGTCGCGCCTGTCGATACGAGCAGGGCGGCCACCAGGGCCGGCACCGCTGTTCTCATGGTCCTCGGCCACGCCATGGGCCGCCTCCTTCGCCGTCCGTCATGGTCCGCGGCCCTGCAACTGCCCGTGCTTCCCGCCGGATGGCAGGGGCCGCCGTTCCTTGCCGGTGAAGCTACCGGCGGTGCCGGCCCATCCTGCGGAGAGCCGACCTTACGGAGTCCTTACCGACTGCGGCCGCCCCGCGGGCCACCGAGGGAGGCCGACCGGAACGCGCCGCAGACGTGTCGTGCCGGCTGTGATCAAGGCAGGACGCGAGGCGGGGGAGCGGGGACCCGGCCGCCTCGCGTCCTGCGCCTGGCCCTCGCCGTGTCCACGGCCCGCAACCGGCCAGGGGGTGAGTCGGGGTCGTACGCTGGTGACAGGGACATCCGGGGAGGCGGATATGCCGGGTCATCATCGTTATCACCTGGATCAGGACGGTCACTCGATCACCGTGCTGCAGGACCCGCGGCGTCTGCGGGCGGAGGTGTGGGTGAACGGGAAGACCGTTGCGGTGGCCCGTGTCCAGCGTCACCGGGCCACCGTGCTGGAGGGGGAGATTCCGACCGTGCCGCCCCGGCCGATGGTCGTGAGGATCGGTGACCCCGACGACGTGGGCGAGGTCCCGTTGTGCGTCCTGGAGACGGACGGCGAGCGCTACCTCATGCCTCGTGTCGCGCTGACCAGGCAGGAGCGGTGGCCGGCCGAACGTACGCCGCCGGCCCGCACCCCCGGTCAGCTTCTCGCCCGGTGGCGAGCGCGGCACAGCCGCAACCACCGCCACCACCCTTGACCGGCCGGAGGCCCATACCCCGGCAGGCAGGCGTTCGGCCACCAGCTGGACCCAGATCGGCGGCCCGGGTGCGCAGTTCGCCCTGAGCGGCACCCACATCTACGGCCTCACCCCGACCCGCTCCGCGGTCACCGTCTGGACGGGCTCCGGCTGGAACGGCATCGGCGGCGCCGCCGCCCAGATCGCAGCCGGCCGCTGACACCAGCCCACCACCACGTGCCCCCGTACCGGTTCCCCGGTACGGGGGCACGACGGGCCGACACGCAGCGCCGCGTCGAAGCGGCCCGGACGGGGGCCGGAACCGGCTACGTGCCCTCGGTCAGCAGACCGGCGTCGATGACCTCGGCGACAAGGGTGGCGCCGCGGCTGTTCTGGTGGATGTGGTCGGTCGTGAGGACGAGACCTCGCCGCCGCGAGATCGTGTCGAGGCTGCGGCGCAGAACTGCGTGCTCGACGAGGACGCCGAGGACCGCTGAGGGCGTGACCTCCCGGTACGGAATCGATGGCGGGTCCGTCTGGCGCAGTTCCTCGACCTGGCGTTCGTGGAGCGGAAGGTAGGCCACCCCGTTGGTGGCGGCGACCTCGGCGATCATCCGGCTGTACGCCTGCGATGCCTGTGCCGCCGCTCCGTCGAGTTGCTGGCCGAGTACCGGTAGCGACAGCAGCCCGATCGTGGCGTCGGTCTCCGCTCGCAGCCGCGCGACGATGGCTCCCAGGCACTGCTGGAACCAGCCGGCGGACGGGCGATCGGGGAGTCTCTTGCGCTTCATGGCCTGCTCGACGGGGTAGCCGGCAAGGCTCGCTCGGGCGTCGTTGGTACCGATCAACACGGTGATCACATCAGGTGGGTTCGTGACGACGGCATCGAGGCGCTGCAAGAGGTTGTGGGCGAAGTCGCCGTTGGCGCCGAATCGGGCAAGCTGCACGCTGCCGGGAGGGTGGCGCCGGCCGAGCGGCCCCAGGTAGTCGACGCTGAACTGCGCGCGGGTGAGGCTGTCGCCGAGGCACGCGATGCGTGTCGTCACGGCGCTTCCTCCGGCCTGGGCGTGCCGACGTGTTCGGTCGGGCGGGTGTCGGTCCGGGGGCGGTGGTCGGTGTGGAGGGTCGCGGTGATGGCCAGGATGGACGTGGGCCCCGCCGTGTCGACCACGTGCCATACCCCGGCCGGGTTGATGGTGGCCTCGCCCGGCCCGAGCAGCACGCGGTCGCGGACCCCGTCCACGTCGCGGGTGACCGTCACGGACCCGCTGAGACAGACGACCAGTTCGTCGCCCGCCGGGTGTCTTTCCCAATGGTCGCCGAGCCCGTCGCCGTCGAAGATCATCACCATCCGGCCCTCGGCGCCGTCCGCGGCGACCGCGGAGCCGTAGGCCTGGAGCACCTCCGGGTTCCAGGTGAAGCCCTCGACGGGTTTCGCCCTCGATCCCAGTCCGAGGTGCACGGGGGTGGTCCGCAGGTCCAGGGGATTGCGTTCGTGGTTGACGAGTCTCATGCGGACGATCGTCCACGGCAGCGGTCGGGCGGTCTTGAAGGAATGGGAAGAGAAGCCGGCGCGACGGGCAGACGGTTGGCGGCTACCCGGCTCCGAGGAGGACTTCGCCGCGACGCCAGGACGTCGGCGACCGGCCCGTGAACTCGCGCCATTCCCGGGAGAGATGGGCCTGGTCGGCGTAGCCGGAGACGGTGGCCACGTCGACCCACGGGAGCGGGTCCCGCGCCGACGCCAGATCGTGCGCGTGCTCGAAGCGCAAGACTCGGGCGAAGGTCTTCGGTGACAGGCCCACCTCACCGCGAAACCGCTCGGTGAGGTACCGACGGCTCCAGCCGAGTTCCCCGGCCACCGCACCAACCTGGACGCCACCCCGCGCGGCGACGAGGCGGCGCCATGCCTCGGCCACCTCGGGGCGCACCCCGCGCGCAGGGTCACCGCAGGCGCCACGGCCGACGGCCCTGAGGAGCAAGTCGTCCAGCGCGGTGAACCGCGCCGCCCATGTGGTCGCCGATCGGAGCCGGTCGACCAGCTCGACGGCAAGAGTTCCGAGGAGCTCGTCAAGTGGGACCAGCCGGTGGGCGAGCTCGGCGGCGGGCATGCCGTAGATGGCACGGGCCCCGAGCGGTGTCAGCGATATCCGAACACCTTGCTGGCGTCCGTCGTGGTGAATCGCAACGGACCGGCACATCAGACCGCCGGCCACGCTGCCGAACCGGGTGACCGGTGACCCGTCGTCAACGCCGGCCGCCACCTCCAGCGGATCCGACAGGCTGATCACCGCAGTGAGCGCGCGGCTCGGCGGGCCGCAGTGCACCCCCGAAGGGAGCCCGCGGAGGTCGAAGCCGACATACGAGTCGACGTACTGCCGCAAGAGGGGAGCCGGACGTGCACCAATTCCGGTGGCCGTGTGGTCCTCCATACGCGTCAGTGTACGAGCCGCCCAGCCCAGGAAGATCACCAGCGCCGTCCCGCACCCTTCCAGGGCTCTCGCTGCCGGGCCCGGCTCCGGAGGCGCAGCGGAAGCCGGCCGGCCTGCGGACGGATGCGGCCGCGGACTGGGCGGGCGTCCACGCCCGGGGGCGTCCGGTTGGCCGACGCGCCGTGGCTCTGCCAACCTGCCGAGCCTTCAAAGGCGTTGACCTAGCGTGGGAGATCCGCGCAGAACCCGGCGGTAGAGCTGACATCCGGTCCGTCGAGCTTCCCGAAGGGGTGATGCTCCTCCAGGAGCCCCGCCGGGCCGGGGTGCGCTCCTGCGGATTCGTCTCCCAGTACCAGAGCAGCACCAGCGAGCTCACCTGCCGGCAGACGACACGGGCGCTGGGCGCCGGCTGAAGGCGGCGCGGTGGTCAGCGCAGCGGGTGGAAGGTCTGGCGGATGTCGTGGGTCCAGGCGTCGGGGTTCTCCCAGGGCCCGAAGTGGCCGCCGCGCTGGTGCACGTTGACGTCGCGCAGGTCGCTGTAGAGGGCCGTGGTGCCCTGGCGGATGGCGGCCTGGTACTGCTCAGCCGTGTCGATGCCGGGTGAGGAGTGGTCGCCGAGGTGGAGGGTGAAGCTGGTGGGCACGGTGACTGCCGGGGTGCTCCACTGCGCCTCGGGCTCGGGGTAGAGGTGGGCGTTCTTGTACGCGCGGATGGTGGAGCCGATGGACTGGGTGACCCAGTAGACCGTGGCCGTGGTCAGGATGTGCTCGTCGGGCCAGACCTCCTCGAAGACGGCGCCCCGGTCGCTCCAGGACTTCCACCGCTTGAGGATCCAGGCGAGCATCCCCGCCGGTGAGTCGTTCAGGCCGTGGGTGAGGGTCTGCGCGTCCAGGCAGTGCACGGCCAGGTGGGAGGCGAGGGTGTCCCTGAACCCTTCGAGGTCCGCGACCAGTTCGGGGCCGGCGTTCTCGGGGATGTCGCGGCCTGCGGTGATGTCCCAGTAGCGGTAGCCCTGGAAGGCGGGCAGCGGTGCGGGCATGCCCAGGTGCACACCCCTCACCGCCTGCGGGTGGCGGTGGGCGAGTTGGGCGGCGACCAGGGCGCCGTAGTCGGAGCCGCAGACCGCGTACCGCTCGTGACCGAGGACCTCGGTCATGAGGGTGTGCAGGCGGTCGGCCATGCTCACATAGTTCTCCCGCCCGTCGGTCAGCGGCGTGGAGAAGCCGAAGCCCGGCAGGGACGGCACGATCACCTCGAACGCGTCCGCCGGATCGCCGCCGTGCGCGGCCGGGTCGGCCAGCGGGCCGAGCACTCGGCTCCAGTCCAGGAACGTCCACGGCCAGCCGTGGATCAGGATCAGCGGCGTCGGAGCGGGCCCCTTGCCCGGCTCGCACAGGAAGTGCACCGGGGTGCCGCCGATGTCGAGCCGGTGGTGCGTGTAGGCGGTGTTGAGGTACTTCTCGACGGCGCGCCAGTCGAACCCGTCCGCCCAGTACTCCACGAGACGGCGCAGGTAGGTCGTCGACAGGCCGTACTTCTCGTCCTCGTTGTCCAGGTCAGGGGCGAACCGGGTCGCCCGCAACCGGGCCCGCAGATCATCCAGCTCCGCCTGCGGAACCTCGATCGTGAACCGCTCCAGCACCCCTGCCGACATGACACCCCGTCCTTCCAGGCCACTGCACGAAGACGACGAGGGCCACGCTAGGGCGCATCACGGCCGGATCGGGCCCTGGACCCGCCTCCGCGTCCCGGTTCACCGGGTGGAGGCACACCCACCAGAAGATCATTTCATTGCCCGTTTGAGGCGTTGTTGTTCCGGTGCTGGGCTGCGGCCACTGCCCAGACGGCTTTCGGGTCGGCACGGTACCGGGTGACGGCGTGCCTGCCACGACCGCGGCCGGTGTTCCGCCGGTGCTCGCCCACCTGCTCAGGATTGGGCGCGCGGGAAGTGCACGGTGATGGACAGGCCGCCTTCGAGGGGCGCGGCGGTGGTGAGGGAGGCGCCGTGGGCTCGTGCGACGGCGTGGACGATTGCGAGGCCGAGGCCGTAGCCCTCGCGCGGGCGGCTGCGCGGGGCCGCCAGCCTCTGGAAGGGCTGGAACAGCCGCTGTAGCTGGTCTTCCGGGACGACCGGCCCACTGTTGGTTACCGTGAGGGCCGCCGCGGTGCCGGCGTCGCCGGTGCTGATCTCTATGTGACCGCCCGGGTGATTGTGGCGGATGGCGTTGTCGACGAGATTGGCCACGAGGCTCTCGACCAGCCGCGGGTCTCCGGTTGTCAGCGCGGGCCCGAGGCGTTCGGCCACGTGGATGCCCCTGCCTGGGGCGGGGTCGTGGCGGGCGGCGAGCACCCCCGCGACGACGGGGGAGAGGTCGAGCGGGTCCCGGCGGGAGATTCCGCGCTCGCTGGTCGCGAGGGCCAGGAGTGCCGTGACGAGCCCCTCCTGGTGCTCTCCGAGCGCGAGCGCCTCGTGACAGGCCGCGCGGAGGGTGTCGGCGTCGGCACGTGGGTCGGCGAGGGCGACTTCCAGGAGGGTGCGCAGGCCGGCGAGCGGGGTGCGCAGCTCGTGGGAGGCGTTGGCGACGAAGTGGCGTTGGGCGTCGAAGGAGTCTTGCAGGCGGGTGAACAGCGCGTCGAGGGTGTGGCCGAGTTCGGTCAGCTCGTCCACGGGCCCGCCGAGGTCCAGACGCCGGTGGAGGTCGCCGGCGGAGATGCTCCTGGCGGTTGCGGTGATGGCACGCAGCGGGTCCAGGAACCGGCCGGCGACGAACCAGCCGATCGCCAGCGCGACAGGAACCAGGACGACCAGCGCGACGCCCGATCCGGCCAAGAGGTGGGTGAGGCTGATCCCGCGCCCCGCCCCACTGGTCACGCCCGGCGGAGACTGCCCTTCGGGTGCGGACGCGTCGACGCTGGCGAGCGGCACGACGGTCAGGACGAGTACGAACACCCCGGCGGCGTAGATGCCCGCCGCGTAGGCGAGGGCGAGCCGGGTCTGCAGGGGCTTGCCGGCGGTCCGCAGGCGGCCGCGCCCGGAGTACCGGGACGTCATGACGACCCCATGCGGTAGCCGCCTTCGCGGACGGTCTCGATCACGGGCGGGGTGCCGAGCTTGGCCCGCAACCGGTGCACGGTGTGCTTGACGGCGCTGCTGAAGGGGTCGGTGGCCGCGTCCCAGACGCGTTCGAGCAGGTCCTCGGCGGAGATGACGAGTCCCGGTGCGGCAAGGAGGCATTCGAGCAGGGCGAACTCCTTGGGGCTCAGCTCGAGGCGCCGCCCGCCCCGGAACGCGACGCGGCGGGCCGGATCGAGGACGATGTCCCCGCACGCCAGCGTGGGCGGCACCGGTGGGGCGGCACGGCGGCCCAGCGCCCGGACCCGGGCGACCAGTTCGGCGAACGCGAACGGCTTGGGCAGGTAGTCGTCGGCGCCGAGGCCGAGCCCCACGACGCGGTCCTCCACCGTGCCGGACGCGGTGAGCATCAGGACACGGGACGCGCAGCGGCCGTCGGCGATCCGGCGGCAGATCTCGTCGCCGTGGACGTCCGGCAGATCGCGGTCGAGGACCACCACGTCGTAGCGCGTGACGGCGAGGTGCTCGAGGGCGGCGGTGCCGTCCAGGACGACGTCGACGGCCATGCCCTCCTGGCGGAGCCCGTTGCTGATGGAGCGGGCGAGGACCTCGAAGTCCTCGACGACGAGGACCCTCACCGGCCCTCACCCCCGGGCGTCGTAAGGGCGGGGCGGCCGGGCCGGCCCCCGGAGCGAGGTGACATGCGTCAACGATGTCAGACGCCGGGTCGCAGCAGGGTCGCAGCGGCTGCGACCCGGCCGGAACCGCCCGGCGCGTACAACCGTCGCCATGAGTCCGAAACCTGAGCGCGCCCCGACGACCGTCCCCGGGATCGTCGTCGACGGACTGCGCAAGCGATATGGGCCGACCCGGGCCCTCGACGGCATGTCCTTCATCGTCCGCCGCGGTGCTGTGACCGCTCTCGCGGGACCCAACGGCGCCGGCAAGTCCACCACCATGCGGGCGGTCCTCGGCCTCGACGCCGTCGACGAGGGCACCGCGCTCATCGAGGGCAGGCCGTACCGTAGCCTGCGCCACCCGCTGCGCCACATCGGTTCGCTGCTGGACGCCGCGGCGCTCCACCCCGGCCGCAGCGGACGCAACCACCTGCTCTGGCTGGCTCACACGCAGGGCCTGACCGCGCGGCGGGTGGACCAGGTTGCCGAGCTGGTCGGCCTCACCCCGGCGGCTCGGCGCAAGGCCGGCGGCTACTCGCTGGGCATGCGGCAGCGGCTCGGGATCGCCGCGGCCCTGCTGGGGGACCCACCGGTCGTCATGCTCGACGAGCCGTTCAACGGCATGGACCCCGACGGCGTCATCTGGATGCGCGGATTCCTGCGGTCGCTGGCCGCCGAGGGCCGCGCCGTACTGGTCTCCAGCCACCTGATGAGCGAGGTCGAGGACACGGCCGACCACCTGGTCGTCGTGGGGCGGGGCAGGGCCATCGCCGACGCCCCCGTGGCCGACCTGATCACGGCGTCCTCCCGGAACCGGGTGGCCGTGCGCACCACTTCCGCAACGCACGCGACGAGGGTGCTGGGGGATGCCGGTGCGGCCGTCGCGGCCACCGGCCGCGATGCCGTCGTCGTCACCGGTCTGCCCGCGGAACGGATCGTCACGCTCCTCCACCGGCACGGGGTGCCGTTCTCCGAGGTGGCGGCGTACCGCGCCGCCCTCGAGGACGTCTACCTCGAACTCACCCGCGCAGCCGTCGAGTTCCGCGCACCGGGAGACACGGGGGGCAGCAGGTGACCGCCGACCACGCACCGCACGGGCAGGGGTCCGGCCGCAGCGCTCTCGCCCAGGCCCTCCACGCCGAGTGGACCAAGTTCCGCACCGTCCGCGGCTGGGTGGCCGGCCTGGCGGGGGCAGCGCTGATGATCGTCCTGACCGCCCTGCTCGCGGGCGTGAGCAGTGATCAGAAGGACTCGCCGCCCGTTCCGGTCGGTCCCGCCGGAGGGCCGGTGACCGACAGCTTCTACTTCGTACACCGGCCACTCGCCGGAGACGGCAGCGTCTCCGTCTCCGTCACCACGCTCGACAGCCGCGTTGCAGCGGGCCCCGGAGGCCCGCGCCCCGGCACCGTGCCCTGGGCGAAGGCCGGGCTCGTCATCAAGGAGAGCACCCGTCCAGGGTCGCCCTACGCCGCAATCATGGTCACCGGAAGCCACGGCGTGCGCATGCAGAACGGTTACGTCAACGACCTGGCCGGTCCGCCCGGTCCGGTGTCCCAGGCCTCCCCCCGCTGGCTGCGGCTGACCCGGTCCGGCGACCGGGTCACCGGCCATGCCTCCAGTGACGGCACGCACTGGACCGAGGTCGGCACGACCCGGGTGAGCGGCCTCGGAACCACCGCGGAAGTCGGACTGTTCGTGGCGTCTCCGCCTGCCGTCAGCGGCGGCGGCACCTCCACCAGCGTGTCCACCTCCACCTTCGAGGATCTCCGCATCCGGGGCGACTGGGCCGGTCGTGGTGCCTGGACGGGCAGTCAGGTGGGAGCGCGATCCGCCACCTTCGCCGGCTACCCGGAGCACGTGTCGGGTTCGTTCACGGGATCCGGCGCCCGCTTCACGGTGACCGGCGCCGGCGACATCGCCCCCGCCGTCCGCGACAGCCTGCCGACCGGTGGCCACCTGCGTGACCTCCTCACCGGTACGTTCCCCGCGCTGATCGCGGTCACCGTGGTGGGGGCCCTGTACGTTACGGACGAGTACCGGACCAGGATGATCCGCCTCACCCTGGCAGCGATGCCCGGCCGCGGGCGGATGCTGGTCGCCAAGGCGATGGTGCTGTGGGCCGTCACCTTCGCCGCGGGGCTGGCGGGAACGGCCCTCGCGACACCGCTGGGAAGACGGCTCGCCGAAGACAACGGCGTCTACGTCTTCCCGGTGCCGGCCGCCACCGAACTCCGCGTGCTGCTCGGCACCGCCGTGCTGCTCGCGACCGCCGCGGTCCTGGCCCTCTCCTTCGGCGCCGTCTTCCGCAGCAGCACGGCCGCGGTCGCCACGGCCGTCGTCGCCCTGGTGCTGCCCTACCTCCTGATGGCCGTCCCGTTCCTGCCCGCAGGCATCTCGGATCAGGTGGCCACGGTGACGCCCGGCGCCGCGTTCGCCGTCCAGCAGACCCTGGTCCCGTACGACCAGGTCGCCAGCAACTACACGCCGTACTACGGCTACTACCCGCTGGCGCCCTGGACCGGGCTCGCCGTCCTGGCCGGCTACGCGGTCACGGCCCTGGCCGCGGCAGCCGTCCTGCTCGACAGGAAAGACGCATGAAGCCGGCCCTGCTGGCGGAGTGGACGAAGCTCCGCACCGTTCCCGGTCCGCTGTGGCTGCTGCTCACCACCGCCGCGGCGACCGCGGCCCTGAGCGCCGGGGCAGCCTCGGTACTGAGCTGCACCCCCGCCGGCTGCAACGGCGACGTGACCAGGGCCAGCCTCATGGGCGTCCAACTCGGGCAGGCGCCGGTGGCCGTCCTGGCCGTGCTGGCCATCAGCGGCGAGTACGGCTCGGGCATGATCCGCACCACCCTGACGGCCGTACCGCGGCGGGCCGCCGTCCTCGCGGCCAAAGCCGTCACGCTCGCCGGCGTACTGGCACCCGCCGCGACCGCCGCAGTCACCGGCTCGCTGCTCGCCGGACGACTCGCCCTGCCCAGCCCCGCCGACCAGGCCCTGTCCCTCTCCCACGGTCCGACGCTGCGCGCGGCCGTCGGATCCGTCCTCTACCTGCTGCTGATCGCCCTCCTGAGCCTCGGCATCGCGACCGCCGTGCGGGACTCCGCCACCAGCATCGGGATCGTCCTCGCCCTGCTCTACGTCGTCCCCGTCGTCGGTGCGGCCATCGGCGATCCCCACTGGCAGCGGTTGCTCCAGCAGACCGCGCCGACGAGCGCCGGACTGGCCATCCAGGCCACCACCGACCTCACCAGCCTCCCCATCACCCCCTGGGCCGGCCTGGGCGTCACCGCCGCCTGGTCCTTCACCGCCCTGTCCACCGCCGCCCTCGTGCTCCACAAACGAGATCCCTGACCCCCGCACGCCCCGGCTGCCGGCAGGGGACGAGGCCTGCACGTGGTGGAGGCCAACACGGCGAGCCCACCGCCGCGGTCGTGGGAGCCATCGCCGACCTCGCCCTCTGCTTCACCGAGCACGCCCTCTTCACCACCGTCGAAGACAAGGGCTTCGGCCCGGTGCACCCCGCCCTGCCCGACCTGACGACGCTGCGCCCCGTGCTCAGAAGGGCTTAACGAGCGAACGACGCGCGCGTTTTCACCCTCTGTATATCCAGACTCCCTATTGTTGACGCTGAGTGAGGGTGTTCCGGTTGTTCGTGCACGTCGTGAAGGAGCCGCAACGTCATGCCCATGTTGCTGATCACGGGTTCGTACCACCTCGTCAACAGCCGGGCGGACGGGGACACCATCCCCTTCAAGCCGGACAAGAAGGAGGAGTGGGAACTCGTCCCCGGACCCCACAAGGTCGAGCACAACACGACCGGCAAGGCCAAGCTCCGGCTGGACGCCATCGACACGCTGGAGACCCACTACTCGCGCACCGGCAACCCCGAGGTCCACCAGCCGTGGCTTCACGCCCGTGCCGCCCGGGACGCGCTGACGGACTGGCTCGGCTTCACCAGCGTCGACCGCGCGCCGGACGAGACCGTCACCGCGGCGACTCCACTGACCCGGCCCGGCTGGATCCTCACCCGCGGCGCGGGCCGCGACAAGCGCTGCATCGCCCTCGCCGGCAAGGGCACCCCTCCGGGGCCCAGCGGCACGCAGATCAACGTCGACGAGGCGCTGCTGCGCACCACGTTCAACCACCACATCCTCAAAGAGGGCCTGGCCTACCCCACGTACTACACCAGCCTCTTCCCCGACCTGCGCGACGAGCTGACTGCCGCAGCCGCCCAGGCGAAAGCGGCCAACAAGGGCCTGTGGAAGGACGACGACACCCTCACCGGCGCCACCGTCACCGACATCGATTCCCTCCAGGACGACGCGGTGATCCTGCCCAAGCTGTTCCGCAGGCTGGTGGACTACGTCTACCTCGGCGACCCCGACCACGCGGACCTGACCGGCTTCCCCGCCTTCCTCGACGCTGCCGCGGACGATTTCTGGATCATCTCCACCGGCCACCCCACCACGGGCCTGGACGCCATCGTCGAGGTCGTCGACAGCAAGGTGCGGATGACCCATCCGCCCGAGGACCTCGTCTTCGTCGAGAACTGAACGAGGAGCCCCCATGACCCCCGCCGCTGACTTCCTCGCCCTGTCCGAGCTCCTGACCGGCCAGTCGCCGCTCGACCAGGCCACTGCCGACGCGCACCGCACCCGCCTCGAAGCCCACTACGCGGCAGCGCTCACCCGCCTGATCGACACCTACCGCAGTGTCTCCGGCGAGCCCGACCCGGGAGCGGCGCTGTTCGCCGCCGCCAACGCGGACCCCGAGCTCGCCCGCGTCGCCCGCGAGACCCTCGCCATCTGGTACACCGCCCAGTTCAACCGCCCCGACAACACCCAGGCCGGCCCCGAGTCACCCGCCCGCTATCGCGAGGCGCTCGTCTGGAACGTCATCAAGGCGCACCCGCTCTCCGCCGCGCCGGTACCGGGTGGATACGGCTACTGGGCCCAGCACCCCTGAAACGAGGACACACCCGTATGGACAGCACCTCCTACGACGTCGTCATCGTCGGCGCCGGTGTGGCCGGCGCGCTGGCCGCCTGTCGGATCAAGGAAGCCAAGCCCCAGGCCCGCGTCCTGCTCGTCGACGCCGGCAACAACGACGTCGACGAGGTCCAGCGCGCCGCGTTCGTCGATGCCTACCAGCTCTCCGCCGCCAAGAACGTGCCCTCCCCCTACGCTGCCCTGCCCAACAACAAGGACGGATACGCCCCCTCCTCGGACGGCGTCGGCGACCCGGTCGCGATGAACCGCTACTACGTCGAGACCGGCCCTGACCTCTACAAGAGCGGCTTCCAGCGCATGGTGGGCGGCAGCACCTGGGCCTGGCGCGGCAACAGCCCCCGCTTCCTGCCCAGCGACTTCGAGATGAAGACCCGCTTCGGCGTCGCCGTCGACTGGCCCCTGACCTACGCAGAGCTCGAACCCTTCTACACGCAGGCCGAAAACGAACTCGGCGTCTCCGGCAACCGCGCCGAATGGGAGACCGCCACCCCGCGAAGCACCGACTTCCCCATGCCCGGCATCGTCCCCAGCTACGGCGACGAACTCGTACGGACCGCCCTGGCCTCCCTGACGGAGATCGACGAGGTGCCCCTCACCGTCGTCACCACCCCGCAGGCCCGCAACACGCGCGACTACCAGGGCCGGCCCGCCTGCCAGGGCAACTCCAGCTGCATCCCCATCTGCCCCTCCGGCGCCAAGTACGACGCCTCCGTCCACGTCCGACGGGCCCGTGACGAACTCGGCGTCGAGGTGCGCACCGGATGCACCGTCACCCGCCTCGCGCCGCGGCCCGGCACCGCCTCGCCGACGGTCGTCTTCCGCGACTGGACCACCACCGACCGCGCGGAGCAGCAGGTCAACGGCACCCACGTCGTCCTCGCCCTGAACGCGATCGAGACGCCGAAGCTCTGGCTCATCTCAGGCCTGGACAACCGCAGCGACCAGGTCGGCCGCAACCTCATGGACCACCTCGCCGAAGAGGTCGTCGGCCTCTTCGGCCAGCCCGTCTTCCCCTTCCGCGGCCCCCAGTCGACCCTCAGCATCGAGACCTTCCGCGACGGCGACTGGCGACGCACCACCGGCGCGTTCCGCATGACCATCGGCAACGACGGCTGGGGCCGCTTCGAATCCCCCGCCGCCGCCCTCGACAAGCTCATGTGGGACCCGGCCGCCAAGCGCCTGAAGCACTACGGCGACGACCTCCAGCACAAGCTCGCCGAACGCGTCACCCGCATGATGCGGATCGGCTACTCCACCGAACAGCTCCCCGACCCCGCCAACCGCGTCACCCTTTCCGACCAGCGCGACCAACTGGACGTCCCCCGCCCCAAGATCGCCTTCAAGATTGACGACTACTCCAAGCGCGCCCTCGCCTACGGACACTCCGTCGCACGCCGCATCTGGGAGCACCTGGAACACACCGCCGGCGCCGAGGAGGTCGAGCCGCTCCAGCCGACGCTGAAGTACAACGGCGCCGGACACCCCATGGGCACCACCCGCATGGGCACCGACCGCGCCACCTCCGTCGTCGACGCCGACGGCCGCTCCCACGCCCACCCCAGCCTCTGGATCGTCGGCAACTCCGTCTTCCCCACCGGCAGCACGGCCAACCCCACCCTCACCCTCGCCGCGCTCACCCTCCGCATGGCCGACAAACTCGCCGCAAGCCTGTGACCGGACACCGGCCATGACCGTCACCACCCGCCTGCTCATCGCCCGCCACGGCCAGGCCCGGTGCAACGTCGAGGGCCGCGTCGGCGGACCGAAGACCTGCACCGGGCTCACCGACCTCGGTCGGCACCAGATCGAACGTCTGGCCGCCCGGCTCGCTGCTGCCCAGGGCACCGAGGACCGCATCGATGCCGTCTACGCGGGTCCCCGCCGCCGCCTCCAGGAAAGCGGCCGGATCCTGGCGACGGCCCTCGGCCTCCCCCTCCTCACCGAACCGGGCCTCGACGGCCCCCGGCACGGCGAAGCGGACGGCAGGCTCTGGCGCGAGGTCGAAACGGCCTTCGGGGGTCCCCCGCAGACCCACCCGGACCGCCCGTATGCACCCGACGCCGAACCCTGGATCAGCTACCTGACCCGGGCCACCCGCCACCTCGCGGGCTTCCTCGAGCGCCACGACCGCCGGCACGTCCTGCTCGCTGCGCACGGAGAAACCCTCCATGCGGCCTGCTACCTCCTGCTCGGCATCCCGCTGAGCCGGAGTCCGGCCATCGGCTTCGGCACTTCCCACGCGGGCCTCACCCGGTTCGAGCGACACCAAGACGCCTACGGCAACACCAGCTGGATCCTGGCCACCCTCAACGACACCGCACACCTGAGCGGAGCCGCCTGATTGCCAGACTCAGGTGGAGGTTCCGCGCATCCTCGGCATCTGAGCGGTCCAGGCGCGGCCGATCGGGGTGCTGCTCGACGCGCGGTTGCCTCCCGTGCCGTCGACAGCGCGGACCTGGCGGTGTTGCTGGACATGCTCGGCCTGTGGCCGACGGACGACCCTCCCGCGGCAGACCGCCCCTGAAGGCTCGTCCGGCCGAGCGGCGGGTTTGGCTGTGGGCCGGGGCGGAGGGCGCGCGTACGACGGCCGCCGTGGGTCAAGCCGACCCGGTGGGGTGGGTGTGGAGGACGAGGCGGCGAGGGCGAGGCCGAAGGCGTGCCGGAGTCGGGGCAGGTCTGCCGGCGGGGTGGGGCGGGTGCGGCGGGGGCCGCGCCGTCGGGCCGGGGGCTCGGGGGTGCCGGGGCGGTGTCGTTCGGCCGGGGGAGTCAGGTGTGGATTCGGCTGTTGGTGCCGTCGTGGTGGTCCGCGTGCTCGTCGTCGAACCATTGGTCGCCGGCGGCGAGGTAGCGGAAGGCGTGGCTGCTGTGCGCGGGGAGGGTGACCGTGGCGGTGCGGGTGCCGTCGCCCTGAGGCTGGAGGGGGTGGGCGTGGGGGTTCCAGTGGTTGAAGTCTCCGACCACGCTGACCGGCCCGGGCGGGGTGTCGGTGGGCAGGACGAAGGTGACCTGGATACGCCCGCGGAGGCGCTTGCGTTTGAGCACGGTGATCTCCAGCCGTAGACGACGCGGGACATCGTCGCGCGCACGTCGTCGGGTCGGGCCTCAACGCGGCCGACGGCCTGCGAGCCGGTCACCCAGCCGGATGCCTGGCCTCTACGGATGGGGCAACCGAAGGTGAGGCGCGTGGCGGGGCCCGGCCGGGATGGAGTCCTGCCGGCCGGGCCCCGCGTGCGTGGACCTGCCCTGCCCTGCCACGGTGACGCGCCCGTGCTCGCGCCGCCGGGCGGGTGGGCCGCGCGGGTGGATGTCAGGTGTCGGTGATCGGGAACAGCCGCTCGGAGCCGGTGAGCGCCAGCAGACGGCGCAGCTGCGGGCGGGGCGCACGCAGGCTCAGGCGTTTGCCGTGGCCCTGGGCGTTGCTGTGGGCGCGAAGGAGGACGTTGAGGCCGGAGGAGTCGCAGAACTCCAGCCCTGCCACATCGAGGACGATCTCGACGGGCCCGCCGGGCTGGTCGATCGCCATCTCCAGCGCCTCGGCGAGCATGGGTGCCCGGTCGACGTCCAGCTCGCCGCCCAGCACCACGACCAGGCGCTCGTCGCCGTTCTCGCGCTGGTGTTCTCCCATGTCCCTCACTATGCGCCAGTCCGGCCGGGTGGTCAGCAGGGGCTGCGCCGGGCGGCCGAGCCCGCCGAGCGGGTGGCGCGAAGGCCCTGGGCGGGACACAGGTCGCGGCGTGACCGCGCCCCGGCGGGTGGGGCCGTTCGTTGCAGGACAGCGTCCTGCTGGTGGTGAGCGATCCCTGAGGCCGGTCAGCCCGGCCTGTCGTCGTAGAGCCGTTGCCGGAGCTCCAAGAGCACGGGGACATCGGCAATCGCCGCGAGACGTGTCAAGAGCCGCCGGATCTGCGGATCATCGCCGGCCTTCACCGCCGAGACGATCTGCTCGATCAGCCATTCGCCCTCTCCGGGCTCGGGTGATGGGCGCGACCGGGCCCCACCGCTGCCGCCCCGCCCCTCCAGATCCGCTTGCGTCACAGGCCTTCCACACCTCCAACGATCGCAGCCCCCCCGCGGCCGGGGGGAGCGGCAGACCAGCCGCCTGTTCCCTTCCACTCGAACAAGAGGATCAGATGCACGAACTAGGGGCGGTCGTGGTGGTCGGCGTAGGTGAACAGGTCGCGGGTGCCGGTCAGGTCCAGCAGTCGCAGGGCCTGGCGGGGCACGTCGGCGAGTTCGAGGGTGCCGCCCTCGGCGAGGGCTCGCCGGCGCAGGACCAGGAGCATGTGCAGGCCGGAGGAGTCCATGAACCCCACAGCTGACATGTCCAGGGTGAGCACACGGCCCCGCAGGTCGATGGCGCGGGTGAGGTCGGCGACGTGGGAGGTGGTGTCGACGTCGAGGTCGCCTGCCACGAGTACCACGATGCGGTCCGGGCGCGTGGAGACGGCGATGTTCAAGGCGGGCATGCGTGCTGCCGCCGTTCTGTGGGGAGCCCATCACGGTCGGCTCCCCAAGCGGGGCGGAGGAGGCCGTCAAGCGCCGCGGCATCGAGCCGGGCAAAGCCGAATGAGACCACCCGTACCGGACCGTCAGCCACAAGCAGTGACCGTATGGTGGCGCGGGGTCTCCCACCAGACCAGGCTGGTTACCCAACCTATTCCCCCTCACCGCAACGGCAACCCACGCCGCCGTCCTGGAGTTGTCCTGCGGGCATGGGCGGGAGAGGGACCTGGGACGGGGGTCCCTGCCCTGCGTGGTCGGGCTGACTGTCCCTCGGCCCTGCGCCGGGGCGCCCGGCCGGACGGGAGCGGCGCTCCTTCGGAGCGGACAGTCGCGCCGAGGAGTGGCACCGCCCCGGTCACCCGGCGCCGTCACCTGCCCGGAGACGGACGGCGGCGTCCGCGCCTTGCAGGCCCGGGTGAGCTGTGCGGCGGGGGCGGCCCCGCTGTTTCCGATCACCAGAGCGGGTGCACCGTAGGCCTGGCTGACCGCCCGGTGCGGGGCGGCGAAGGCGGGATGGCCGGGAGGCGTCCGATAGGGGTTCCTCGGATACGCGATGCCCACCCCGCCACCGCGGTGCGCGAGCTCGGCACGCAGCGCGTGCGCGAACGCCTCCACCTCGCTCTTCGATGCGCAGTACGCGCTCAGCGGCGGTGCGGGGGGGGGCCTCCCGAGCGGGCGGCCGAAGACGGGGCTCGAGGTCGGTCACGTCCACCGGCCGGCAGCCCGACGGGCTACCGAAGAGACGACCGCGCATGCGGCCAGGCGCGAGGGGTTCTGCAAGCAATTTCAAGCTCGAAGCAGCTGCTGAACTGGTGCGATGGGGCGCCGGGTAATCTTGGCTGAAATGCTTTGCAGAAAATTGCATCGGTACCTGCGAGCGCCGAGGATGCCGGGCATGGCAAACCACATCGCCCGCAAACCGGGTCCCGTCGTGCTCGCCGCCATGACCGCGGCGGGTCTCTTGATGCCCCTGGCCACCGCCCCGGCCGCTGCGGCAACCGCTGCCCCGCCGGCACCGGAGTGCGTGGAGCATTTCCAGAGCTGGCGCTACACCGACGTTCACAACGTCTGCAGCTACACCGTCTCCGTCACGGTCGAGTACACCAACGATCAGTGGGCCCCGTGCCGCGTGATCGACCCCGACGGCTGGGCGACTTTCGCCGGCTACGGGACGGGAGGCAACTACGTCACGGCGCTGCGGACGTGCGATCCCACCTCCCAGTGATCACGCTACGGCCGGTGTGGCGATGCCCGAACGGCCCCCTTGCGCCCTGGAAGTAC
This sequence comes from Streptomyces sp. NPDC101132, assembly GCF_044759225.1. Taxonomy (NCBI): domain Bacteria; kingdom Bacillati; phylum Actinomycetota; class Actinomycetes; order Kitasatosporales; family Streptomycetaceae; genus Streptomyces; species Streptomyces sp. NPDC101132. Next base: position 13,118 of record NZ_JBIVYX010000018.1, on the reverse strand, counting down.
CCCGCCCGCCGGGTGACACCACCCGCGCAGGGCGTACGTGTACAGGGTGCGGGTAGGGGCCGGGTCCGTACCCTCCAACGGGGGAGGTGCCACCATGTCGGTGTACCGCCACCAGCAGCACCTGCCGGCCCGTCAGGACACCGGCCACGTCATCCGGCAGGGTCTGCACGACCAGGTGCTGGGCCTGCTGATGCTCGGTGCGTCCGTCGCGCTGTGGGCGGTGCCCATGGCCACCCAGGCGGGTCCGAAGGACGCCCAGGTCAACGAGATGATCGTCGGAACGGTGCTCACCCTGATCGTGGGCCATCGCCTCTTCCGGGGCGGCGGTGTCCGCTCCGACGTGGCGGTGGGCGCGCTGGGCCTGTGGATGCTCGCCTCGCCGTTCGTGCTGGACTGGCAGAAGACCTCGCTCGACACCGCCAGCCGCATCCTCGACCTCACCACCGGCGCGGTCCTGGTCATCGCCGCCGGGGCCTCCCTCCTCCTGCTGGCGGCAGACCACCGGGCCACCCGCAGGGAGGGGAAACCGGCCCCGGCGGGCCCGTCCCGCCAGGCCACCACTCCAACGGAGCCCTGAGCCGTACCCCATGTGGCCGTGTGCCCGTGTGGCCGTCGGCCCGGGTTGCCCAAGCCGGCCGAGCCGCACTGCCCCGCTGCAGGGCACGGCTCAGGCTCATCCCCGCACCGCGAAGGGCGCGAGCGGCGCGCGGGAGGATGACGCATGCCGACAGGGGTAGCCGCTCGACATGGACGGATCCCAGCAGTCGCATGGCGCACCGGGTACTTCGGACCGCCGACCGGTGCGAGGGGGCAGAGCCGTCCTCGACCGGGTGCGGCGCAGACTGCGCCGACAGGCCCGGGCGTACGGAGCCGGCCAGGAACAGCGGTTGAAGGAGTCGGCGCTGTCCCTGGCCGCTTTCAGCGCGTACGGCGCGGCCTGGGCGGTCCTCCTACGGCGGACCGGCGGCAGCCCGGCGGCTCGGCTGCGCCCGGGCGACGCCGTGCTGGCCTCGCTCGCCACGTTCCGGCTGAGCCGGCTGCTGAGCAAGGGGTCCGTGACCAGCCTGCTGCGGGCGCCCTTCACCGAGTTCGAAGGCGCGACCGGCCCCTCCGAGATCTCGGAGCGAGCGCGGGGCGAGGGCGCCAGGGCCACCGTCGGGGCTCTGGTCACCTGCCCGTTCTGCACAGGGGTGTGGGTGGTGACCACGCTCACCGGGGCGCAGATCCTATGGCCGCAGACGACACGGACGATCACCTGGGCTCTCGCCACCCTCGCCGGCGCCGATGCCGCCCAACTCGCCTACGACCGACTGGTCTCCTGGTGCCAGCAGTAGAGAAGACCAGCCGTACAGCGCGACCACGGAGTGCCGCATGCCGCGCCTCAACAGCGCTTTCGTGTCAGAGGGCACAGACCGCAGCCGGGGTTTCGCGGCGGATCGGCTGGACAGGCGCCGGACACGACCGCGGCCCCCTCGGCCCGCCCCCTGGCGGGCCGGTCGCGGGGAGAAGGAGGCCCCAAGGGCAGCAGGTGCGCGACAACAGCGGTGCTGGCAGTGGTCCTGACGAGCGCGGGGCTGTCCGCGGTGGCGGCGGCCCCTTCACCGGGCAGCACGGACGCGCAGTACGTTCGCACCGCGCACCAGGGCAACCTGGCCGAGATCGCCGCAGGCCAGGACGCCCAGAAGAACGCCGAGGACACATGCGTCAAGGACGTGGGCGCCGCACTGGTGCGCGATCACACCGATCTGGATGCCACCATCTCGCGTCTCGCCGAGAAGGGCGGTGTGTCCCTGCCGGATACCATGACGCAGGAACAGCAGACCGCCCTCGACAACGTCAAGGCGACGGCTGGCAGCCCCGCCTACGACGCGGCCTGGCTCACAGCCCAGGAAGACGCCCACACCAAAACCCTCGCCCTGATAGACCACCAGATCAGCCAGGGCACGGACACGGAGACCACCGACGCGGCGAAGAAGGCCCGCCCGGTCGTGGCCAAGCACCTGGACATGGTGCGCGGCGGCACCTGCAACGCCACATGACCCCCACCACGACGCGCGGCCCGCGCAACGACGCAACCAGTACGTGGGCCGACGACAGGGTGTCATCACCGAGATCCCCGTGCCAGGCACGGCCCGGGTCGCTGCCCGACCGGCCGCCCAACTCTCGGCCCCGGCCACCGGCAGAAGACGCCCCGCCCATGTTGCGCAGCGAAGCCAACGAAAGGCGGTGCCCGCGACCCTGCGGGGGCGGTTCATCTGAATTTTGGGGGTAGGGGCGGGTTCGGCATTTTTTCGTCCTACGAGGAGGTCGTGATGGCATCAACCCACCGTGCGCCGATCGAGGAGCACCCCGACCTGATGGAGCTGCGCGCCCGGCACGACCGTGCGGTCGCCACCCCGCGGGCGCAGATGGTCGAGGCCATGGCCGTCCTGACCGGTCTCTACCTGGCAGCCTCCCCCTGGATCGTGGGCTTCAACGGCTTCACCACGCTCGCGGTCACCAACCTGATCGCAGGCCTCGCCTGCATGCTGCTCTGCGGCGGCCTCGGCACCTCCTACGAGCGCACCCACTCGATGGCGTGGGCAGCCTGCGCCCTCGGCATCTGGACTTGCGTCGCGCCCTGGCTCGTCGCGGGCGACGTCGCCCACACCCGGTCCATCACCAGCAACCTCATAGCGGGAGCCCTCGCTACCCTCCTCGCCCTCGCAGCCGCCTCCGGCGCCCGCGACAGGACCCGCCGCCCCGTGGCCGGGACGGGTGACCGGCAGATGACGAGCCACCCGTAGACGCCACCGGAGCCGGCCATGCACGTCCGCGAGCAGGCCCGCGGGCTCTTGTACGGGTTTCACCGGCTCACGGGAACCGCCGCTCTCGAACTGGACCGGGCCGTACGGCTGCTACCCGCGGCCGCCGGCGGCCGGCTGCCCGCGGGGGCTCCCAGGGGCGGGTCAGCTGCGCGGGTCGGGATTGTCCGAGGTTCGCTCGATCGCCACGCCGAGTGCTCCCAGCCGCCCCACGATGAACGCGCCCAGCGCTTCCCGGGCTTCCTCAAGCTGAGCGAGGGCGCTGCGGGCGCGCTCGGCAAGGTCGTCAGCCAGTGGGGGGCCTGCTTCCACGCATTCGGTCAGAACGTGGGTCGTGTAAGACAGGGCCGTGCCGAGCCTGGTCACGTCGACCCCGTGATCTTTGGGCTCGAGTGCGCGCAGGATGGATGAGTTGCGGATGAGCATCTGGGCCGGCTGGCTATGGGCGAACCAGAGGCCGTCGTGGAGCCCCTCGTCGAACGCGTCGTTGACCTCAGCCCTGGCGGCGCGCCAGGCTCCGGAGAACTCCTCGGGGTCGACGGTCCGACCCCGCCGCAATTCGTAATACGTGTCTTCGAGGAGGAGTTGCCACCCGCGTGTGGTCGCACGCATACGCAGGAGCCGTTCCGTCGTCGCCGACTGCCGGGCCCGCGTCTCGGCGGCAGTCTCACGCTCTGCGGCTGCCTGACGGTCGCGTTCGGCCACCTCCAGCTCGAACTGCCGCTGGCGCTGGAGGAGGTCTTCCTCCCTGCGCTGCTGGACACGTTCGCGCTCCTCCTGCCGCAGGGCGGCCTCCCGCCTCTCCGCCGCCTGCCGACCGTGCAACAGCAAGGGGCCCAGTACGGCACCCCCCGCCCCGACGACTGCGCCACCCACCGCCCCGATCAGCGCGTACAGCGCCGCTGCGTCCGCCATGAACGACATTGTGCATGACAAGCAGTCGGCAACAGAGGCGCCGCCCTTCCCCCACGGCGCAGCGGCGGCTGCGAAGCGGGCGCTCCGACCCCAGGCGCTGGCGCACAGGTCCGAAGCAGGCACGACGTCGGAGATGATGCGTCTCGACCGCTGGTCCGGCACCGCGCGGGCTCGGGCAGGTGTTCAGCCAGACTTCGGCGGTGCCAGGTCGGAATCCGCGGACGATCGCGCATGAGCCACCACGAGCTCGCCGAGGCCCTCACGGACCGACCAGGAGGTCCGGTTCGCCAAGTGCCGCGACGCCCAGCCTCGCTGCTACTCGACCGGGCCGCGCAGATGCTGCGGAACGCACTGGTGGTTCCCGGTTTCCCTGCCGCGACCGCGTTCGCGTCGTCGTACCGCTCCGGACCTGCGGCCACGGCAACGGCAACGGCATGGGCTTGCGGCAACCGCAGCCCGAACCGCTCCGCGCGCTCCGCCGGCCGCCCCAGATCGCTGCGCCCGCTCGCAGCCTTCGACGAACGCGTCGACCGCCTGTTCCGCCACGGCCGGCAGCCGCACGCATCAATCATCGCCGGTCACCAGGGCCGGCTCGCCGCGCCGGGCCACCCTCGACGGCGGCGGGGTCGAGGGATCACGTCCGCCGGCTTGTAACGAAAAGATAAACACATGGTCGGTCGTACATCTTTTGCTCTCCCGGGTTGATCTAAGGGGGGACGTACGGCCCCGTAGAGCGCGTGCGTATCAGTGTCTTGAACATGTTCAAGTGAACATCGTTCTCACGCCGCGTACGGGGCTCTGGGGGAGGGACTGCACCATGCGCAGCGGAGTGAAGACCGCCTTCGTCGGCGGCGTGTTCGCCCTGGTGGCGGGCGGGGTGGGGCTCGCGGGCCACGAGATGCTGGCCGGGGACTCGGACGGTGCGGGCGGTGGTGCGGACGCCGCGCTGCGGAACGCGTCCGCGGAGGTTACGGCCGAGGAGGTCGAGCGGACAGCACGGGACTTCCTGGCGGCGTGGGCCCGCGGGGACGCGGACGCGGCCGCGACGCTGACCGACGACCCGGCGGCGGCCTCAGAGGCGCTGCGCGGCTTCCGGGCGACCGGGCACGTGGAGAACGCCGTGGTCACGCCCGGCGCGGCGAGCGGCGCCACGGTGCGGTACACGGTGAAGGCGACCATCGGTTTTGAGGGGCACCAGAAGGAGCTGGCGTACGCCTCGGAGCTGACCGTGGTGCGCGGCAAGAACAGTGGGCGGGCGCTGGTGGACTGGCGGCCGACGGTGCTGCACCCGAAGCTGATCCGGGGAGCGACCCTGCGGACCGGCTGGGCGAAGACGGGCTCGATCCTGGCGGTGGACCGCGAGGGCCGGGAGCTGACCGCCGAGAAGTACCCGTCGCTGGCCCCCGTCCTGGACACCCTGCGTACCCGGTACGCGGGCGGGGCCGCAAGCGAGCCCGCCCTCGAGACCTGGATCGAGCCGGCCGACGCCGACGCGCCGAACCGGACGCTGCTCACCCTCGTCAAGGGAAAGACGCAGAAGGTCCAGACGACGCTGGACGCCGACGTACAGGCCGCCGCCGAGCGGGCGGTGAAGAAGTACGACCGGGCCTCGGTGGTCGCCGTCCGGCCCAGCACCGGCGAGATCAGCGCGGTCGCCAACAGCCCGGCCGGCGGGTTCAACGTGGCGATGGAGGGGGCGCAGGCCCCCGGCTCCACGATGAAGGTCGTGACCGCGGCGATGATGCTGGAGCACGGCCTGGTCGGCGGGCCGAACTCCCCGGTCGAGTGTCCGAAGGAGGTGACCTGGTCGGGCCGGACCTTCCACAACAACAAGAACTTCTCCATCGAGAACGGCACCTTCCGGGACAGCTTCCGCCGCTCCTGCAACACCTTCTTCATGAAGGCGCTGGGCCCGCTGAACGCCAAGGGCGTGGAGGACACCGCCCTGAGCCAGACGGCCCGCAAGTACTTCGGCCTGGGCGGGGTGTGGTCCATCGGGATCGCCTCCACCGACGCCGGCATCCCGGTCTCGAAGGGCCCCGAGACGGCCGCCTCCTACATCGGCCAGGGCAAGGTCACCATGAACGCCCTCAGCGTCGCCTCCCTCTCGGCGACCGTGAAGAACGGCGCGTTCCGCCAGCCGGTGATCGTGCCCAGAGAGATGATCAAGGGCGAGCTGACCACCGCCCAGCCGCTGCCCGAGAACATGGCCGCAACCCTGCGCAGCCTGATGGCCGCCGCCGCGACCGACGGCACCGCCGCCAAGGCGATGTCCGCGGTCAGCGGCGACAAGGGAGCCAAGACCGGGTCGGCCGAGGTCGACGGACAGAGCGACTCCAACAGCTGGTTCACCGGTTACGCGGACGACCTGGCCGCCGGCTCGGTCGTCCAGTCCGGCGGCTACGGCAGCGGCCCGGCGGGCAAGGTCGTCGCGTCCGTGCTGAACGCACGGTAGGAGGAGACGGTCCGGTCGGCAGGGCGGAGACGGCCGGCCGGGCCGAGGCGCATGACAAATCCGTTGGTGATCACGGGGTGGGTGAATGCGGACCTGAGGATCCAAAGGGTGTCGCGTAGACGATGACGCGCAGGTCCGGGCTCATACCCGCACCGTGCCGGTACCCGTCCATTCGAGCACTCCGACGGCGTGTCAGGGCGGCAGCGGACGCTCGGCCCGGTGGTGACGGGCGCGGGCCGTGCGGGTGCGCCGTCAACGGCGCGGCCCGCCGTGGTGACTGAGCGCCATCAGTTGGCGGACAGGCCCGGCTTGTCGATGTCGAGACAGGTGACGTGCTCGCTGTACCCGTCGCGCTCGTAGCCGATCACGCACTCGACTCCGGGTCTGATCCGTGAAGCGGCTCTCCAGGGCGTCGTGCGTGGACGCGGCGCATGCGCTTCACCGTCACCGCCGCCGGGCGACCGGCCAGGAGAAGGGACAGCCCCACCGGGAGCACCCCCGCCCACACCGTTGGTGACACGTATGCGGTGCCGGATGTACCGTCCACCAGCCATGCGCGGACCGGTTGCGAATCGATGTCGCCCTCGACGGGGACGTCGAACGACGGGCCGCCGCCGTCCGGGGTGAAGTCGCCCGAGCAGGACGTCGAGGTTCCCGCATTGGCCACGGTGTTGTCGTACGTCCGGCAGTCGGCTTCGGTCACGGTGCCGGGCTCGCCCCACAGCGCCGCCCGCAGCTCTTCGGTGAAGTTCGTCAGTACGACGTAGGCCAGAAACAGCCCGACCAGACAGGCCAGCGCCAGCCACGGGGCGGGTCCGACCTGCTCCGACCTGCTCCGTTGCCCGTCCATAGCGTTCCCACCCTCGCTCATCCCCACCCTCGGATCGCCGACGGACCTCCATGGTGACCGATCCGAGGTGCCCTCGGAAGCCCTCCATGACGTGCTGGTGGGCCCGCACGATCGCCAAGCCGACCGACACCGGCCAGTCGACGGGACGCTCGGTGAGGGAGTCCTGTCGTCGGCCGCTTCCTTCCGCTCGGACCGCCCGCGGCATCCGCGAGAACATCGCTTCCGGAACGTTTCGGCAACGCGGCGAGGTACCGCGCCAGACCCCGCGGCCCCGGCCTTCATCCGCCCGACAAGTCCTGGGGGGAGCTCGCATCACCGCCGGTCACAGATCCGCCTCTGGGCGAGCGCCGCACATGGCGAATCCCGCCAACTGAAGCGCTCAGTCACATCGACCCCTCTCGGGAACAGCCACCGTCGACGGCGGCCACGTGCGGAACCGGATCCCCCGCACGACCGTCGGCCGGATTACCGAGCTCTTGCGCTCTTGGACGCAGTAGGAGGACGGGCCATAGCAAGCTCGCCGCTTGGACGGAGTGCTCAGACTGGGTGCTCGACACGGCTATCCGATGAGGCCGCGCAATGCCGGGACGCTGGCGCCGGCGGCAGTGAGCCCGAGGGCGAGGGCCCCGGCCGCGGGGGCGCCGCTGAGGAGGGTGAGGACGCCCAGGACGGTGCCGATTACGAGGGCGGTGAGCAGGATGACTGCGGTGTGGAGGGACAGGAACGGCTGTGGGCTCTCAGGCGTGTTCATGCCTTGAATCTGCACTGCCCAGGCCGCTGACCAGCCCGTACTGAACGCTTCTGGCGAACCCTGAACAGGGCGCCGACAGCACTGAAGGACTGCCGTGTCCCGCAGCCCGCGGCTGGATGGATTGAGGTGTTCGCAGCTGTTCGGCAAAGTTCGGCGTGACGAGCCGGATCCGCTCTAGCCTGGCCTGATACGGATACGGCATGGGAGGCGATGGCATCGCCGGACACCACGCGCAGCTATGCGGAACTTCTGCGCGAGCAGGCAAGGGAACTGACCGCGCTGAGGGTCCGCGCGGGTAGCCCGTCCCTGCGTGACATCGAGAAGCGGGCCCGTAGACTCTTCCCTGACGAGAGCGTCTCCCTGCCGCTGTCCACACTCAGCGGCATCCTCAACGGCGGCTACGTCGGCCGGGACAAGCTCCTGTGCCTCGTGCGGACCTTCCTGTCCTGGGACCGGACCGGCCGGGAGTGTGACCCGCCGACCTATGGTGATCCGGCACTCGACGTCTGGCACGACCGCTGGGAGGCTCTCACCACAGCGCGACCTCCTCGCCCACGCACGCAGCCCCCCGAACCTGCCCGCCTCTCGGCCACCGAGGCAGAACCGCCAGCCAACCCAGGCGTTCCCCGTCAGGCCGCATCGGGCGGATCGGTTCTCCTAGCCAGGCCGCCCGACCGCTTCGAGGAAGCGGGCGTACTCACCACCGCCCGGAACCCGGTGACGGCGGTAGCGATATCACCCGATGGCACCCTGCTGGCAGTCGGCTGCGGGTATGGCCGGGTGCGATTGTGGAATGCCATCACCCGCCAACGCATCCAGAGAACTCTCACCGGCCACGGGGGTCGCGGCAGCTCCGAGGCGTGGATCTCCTCGGTGGCGTTCTCGCCGGACGGCTCTCTCCTCGCCGCCGGTGATTCCGGCGGCAGAGTACGGCTGTGGAACCCCGTCACCTGCCAGCCCATCGGCAAATCCCTCACCGCCCACACCGGCCGGGTCGAGACGGTGGCGTTCTCGCCAGATGGCACCCTCCTCGCCACCGGCGGAACCGACTTCAGGCTGCAGCTGTGGAACCCCACCACCCGCCGACCCCGCGGGCAACCCCTCAGGACCCGTCCGTTCGCGATCCATTCCACGGCGTTCTCACCCGACGGCAACCTCCTGGCCGTCGGGACCAACTACGGGACGCTGGAGCTGTGGAATCCCTCCACACGCCGCCTTCTCACAGCCTTCACCAGCCACAAGAACGCCGTGGTCACGGCACTGGCATTCTCACCGGACGGCAACCTCCTGGCCACCGGCAGCGGTGACTGCACCGTACGTCTCTACAGCAGAAGAGCCGAGCCGGAGTCGTAGAGGGGTCCTTGTCCGCCCAGGGCCCGCGACCGTTCCGGCGTGGCTCGTGCGCGCATCTCGCATCACGGTGGCGCCGGTGCCAACGCTCGACGGAGAACCCCGCCCTCGGTTGCCGTGCCGTATCGGGCTATGCAGGGGTGCGGGTGCGTTGGGCGAAGCGGCGTAGCCCGGGCAGGTAGGGGTGGGAGGAGCTCGGTGGTCATGGCGCGGACTTTCGGGCTCTGGCTCCTGCGCGGCGTACTGCACGAGGACCCGCAGGGTGCTGAAGGTCTTGTCTGGCTCGCCGAGGGCCTGCCAGATCGAAGCAGGAGCGGCACCCGACGTCGGCCGTGCCAGATCAGCGAATACCGGCCCCTGTCGCCTTGCAGGTGGCCCCGATCTATCCTGTAGACGAATGCGAGCAAGGCACCGCGTCGACAGTTTTCGCGGGCGCTGGCAGCGGACCGTTGAGCGGCCGTGCCAAATGCACGCGTTCCGAGGATCCGCCGTGACGTTGCCGGCTACGCCATTTCGATTTACTACGCTCCGTGGAGTCTGTCATGCGCAAAAGAGCTGGTCGACGGACCGTCATTGCGATGTCTATGGCCGCAGGCCTTGTCGTGGGGCTTGCCACCAGTGCTGATGCCGTTCAAGATGCCTACTACAACGTTTCCGTCTTCAAAGGGGGCACGCGGTTGGCGCGCGCGGACGGAACCATCTCGTGGATCGATGCCAGAAATTTCGCGATCCTCAATGCACGTCTGACGGACAGTGCCTGCGACGGGCGCCCCGTGTATTTCTTCCTGGACATCAGCGGCCAGTGGAACGGTCGCACGCGTACCAATTCGCTCGGTTGTGGAAGGACGGTCAGCTTTGGCCGTATTCCCACGAGGGATGACAGCGGAATTCGTTACGTCGACATCTGGGTGTGCCGGGACGTGGCCAACACGTTCGCCGACGACTGCACCCACCAGGTCCACCGAAACCCGTACTTCCGGGGGTAGGGCCGGCCAATTACCAAGTTGTCATATGCCGATACCCGACTCGTGGTCGCCGTCGGCTGACCGCTGCCCCGCAACGACTGCGAGGCGCGGGAAGGAGCGGGGGCGGGCGGCCCGGGGCCTGCCCGTGGCCGGGACCGTGCACAGCATCCGGGACTCGGCTCCGGGTGCGCCTTGCGCCCCGTCGTTCCAGGCGTGACCTCGCTTGTGTGGGGGGCTTGGTCTTGGGGGCGCACCCGGTGCCTGCGATGGGGGTTAGATCTGGTGCGCGTGGACGCCGTGCTGGAAGAAGGTGAGGTAGGGCGTGGTGCCGTCGTCGCGGTAGTTCAGGAGGGCGACCATGCCGTCGGGGTTCATGCTCTCGCCGGTGTAGAACTCGTAGTCCTGGAAGTTGCCCAGGACTTCCTTGACGAGGGCGGTCCCTTCCGCCTCGAAGGCAGCAACGGAACCGGGGTCGGTCTCGGACAGCTCGCTCTTCACGGCCTTGAGGTAGCCCTTGGCGTAGACCGTGTAGGACTTCTTGTCGAACGACGTCGGTTGAAGCCGGTGGGCGTGGATCACGTCGATCACCTGCCTGGTGCCGTCAGTATCTTCCGCGGCCTCGACTTCGTTGGGGTTCGCGTCGATGTCCGCGTGGACGTCGCCGCTTACCGTGATCAGTCTGCCTTCGACTTCGTAGCGGCCTGCGACCTCCTTGACGGGGAAGGCGTCGGTGAACAGTTCGTCGCCGCTGATGATGTCGGTGTAGAGCAGCACGGTCTCGGTTCCTTTCCTGAGCGGCCGGAGCGCGGGTTTGGCTGGGAGCGGCACGCCGGCCTGGGGGACGGTCTCTGGATGGCTGCAAGCCCATCGGGCAATCGATCAGTCGCGCAAGGCGCCGAGTGCAAGATCGTCCGATCGGGTGCCCGCTGACTGGTACACGTTGGCGAGCACCCGACGTCACGTGGTCGCCCAGTTGATGCCAAGAGCGGCGAGAGCGCTGTCGCTGATCAGTGAATCTGAGCAGTCGTCATACTGCTGACCCGGGGTTGTCAGTTTGTGTGAATGCGCATGCTGGTCGAGGTCGATGAGCGTCAATCAGGTCGACGCCGTTGTCCCTGGTTGTGCCTTGCAAAGCTTCTGATCTTGGCTGTCATGGAGTGACCGGGTGCTGGGAGATCGGCTGCCACCAGCCCCCACATTCATGCCTGACCTGGGCAGATGGGACGAAAGTCGTTGGCGCGGTGCAGGTTTTTCGTTGTGCAGGTAGGTCCGGCGGCGTCTGCGTGGGGGTGGCCAGTTGGTTGGCTGCGGTCGTTGGTGTCCGCCCCCACCCCCGACCCGTTCGCGGCCGCCGGCGCGCCAACCGATGGTGGTGGGCGCGGACGCCCGTGCGATGTGGGGGTCGCTGACCGAAGGCCTGGCTGGCTGTTCCGAACGACCTGGATGTGTCCGATCGGCCCGCGGCCCTTGAGCAGGTCGGCGTCAGCGGCGCGGCGAACAGCCGGCTGGTGAACATCGCGCAGGACTACATCGGCTCCGAACGGGAGACCGCTCTGCGGGTGGGCACCCGGGCCTGGCCCCTGCTCGCTGCAGCTTGGAAGGCTCGCCTGTGCTGGTATGCCTACCGATGCCCAGAGTCGATCTGAGTTGAAAATGAAGCAGGGGTGAGCGAGAGCGGAGGCTGTAGGCCCCGTCCACCTCTCAGTAGTCGGGGGACAAGTTGGGCTCCTTGGGGCAGGGTCACCGGGGGGCCGCCGAAGGAGTGGAATTTGATCGTGTAGCTGGGTGTGTGTATGTGGGTCAGTTGCCCATGGTGATCGATCCAGGCGTCAATCCTGTGGTTGGGATTATTGGTTTGATGTGCAGTGCGAGTTGCCCTTCCTGGTTTTCCTTTCCGAGGTGTTCTGGCTCTGCGCCTGCTTGGAGCATTTTCAGGATTCGGGGGATGTATATGAGGTGTTGACTGGATTCATATTCGACTTCGGAATGGCCGAAGGAAGATGACTGTGGCGGGGCGTAGTAGCGGTTTCCGATGCGCCATCGGGAGACGTGGGGTGCCACGATTGCATCGATGCCATTGGCCCATGATGCGCGCCTTCTTTGGGTACTTCGGTACCAGGAACACCGTTGTCGACGGTGAGGGTGAACGTTGCAGCTCCCGAGGCAAGGGCTCGGGCTCCGGCCTCACGGAGCACTTCCTTCGCGGGCCGCTGCTCTTCCGCTCGCAGTGAGGCTTCGATCTGATGGTCGCGCCAGCTTTCCGCCAGAGACGGACTCACGTCTATTATGCCGATTGCCAGGGTGGAAATGACCGCAATGTGGAGTCGCCGGTTGTGTGAGTCCACGGTTTTCACTGCCGCCCCCATAAGTCGCAATGCTTGACTCTAACTGGTCGCCCCTACGGCAGTGAGGCAGGGCTGGCCTGGGAGGCGGAGTCGGAAGACCCCCTGGCAGGGGGAGCGAAGCGGACGCGGCCAAGGGGCAGAAGATCCAGGCTCATGAAACGGAGTCATCTGGCCTGCATAGCAGGCCGGTTCGAGACCGAGCGAAGCGAGGGCCCTGAACCTGTCCGAAGCGAAGCAGGGGACACCGGCCCGAAGGGCCAGCCCAAGCTCAGCGAAGACTGGCCGGCTGAAGCGAAGCGCAAGAGCAGGGAGCTTCCGCGCCCACCGCGAAGACGGCACGAGGGCACACCACGACAGCCCGACCCCTTTTCAGATGGCCCACCAGGGGCGCGGCAGCCCCGACCGAAGCCCTCGCCACCGCTGCTGGCGCCCGCGCAGCGGGCTGGCCCTGGAGGCGAAGCCGCAAGGACCCGGGTGGGGGAGCGCAGCGGACCCGCCCACCGGGCCATAGGCCCGGCCCCCGTGAAGCAGAGTCACCTGCCGTGCGCAGCACGGGAGTCCCTGGCCCGCGAAGCGGCTTGTTCGGGTGGAGCGAAGCGGAACCCGAACAGTCCGAAGCGAAGCGAAGGACTCCGACCGGAAGGGCCGACTCCGGCTAGGCAAAGCCTAGCTCGCCGAGCGCA
>NZ_JBIVYX010000017.1:110313-172522 GCF_044759225.1 Streptomyces sp. NPDC101132 | reverse complement strand
CCGTACGTCCGGGCGGTCCCGGCCCGTACGTCCGGGCGGTCCCGGCCCGGACGTCCGGGCGGTCCCGGCCCGTACGTCCGGGCGGTCCCGGCCCGGACGGCGGGGTGCCCCCGGCCGGATCCCGGCCGGGGGCACCCCTCCCCCTTGCAAGCGCCGTCTCGGTCGGTTACGGCGCGCTCAGACCCAGCGTGTACGAGCCGGAACCGCTGTACGCGTGGACCACGTACCGGTAGTAGCCCGCCGTGCCGGTGTAGGTGATGTCCTCGTCGGCGCCCTCACTGCCGGAGACCGCCACGTCGGCCCAGCCCGACCCGTTCCACTTCTGGAGGTAGAGGTCGAAGTCCGTGCCGGCCGGCCCGCGCAGGCAGCCCGTGTGGGTGCCCGAGGTGGCCGAGTAGTAGTAGGAGCCGTTGGGCTGTGCCTGGGCCTGGCCCTGGCTCAGCGTGCCCTGGTAGGTGTTCTCGGCGTCCTCGCAGCCCCCCGGCTGCGGGGTGCTGCCGACGGTCAGGGTGTAGGTCACGGTGTGCTGGGTGGAGCCGGTGCCCTTGACCGTGATCGGGTACGTGCCGTTGGCGGTCCCTGCGGCGACCGCCACGGTCATCGTGGAGGAGTTGCCCGAGGTCACGGACGAGGGGCTGAAGGACACGGTCACGCCCGAGGGGGCACCGCTCGCGGAGAGCTGCACGGTCTGCGCGCTGCCCCCGGTCGTGGTGGTGGAGACCGTGGAGGTGGCCGAGGAGCCGGGCTGGACCGAGCCGCTCGCCGGGTTCAGGGCCAGCGAGAAGTCCGGGTTCTGGGTGCCGCCGCAGTCCGTCTCACCGGACTGGGCCGGTACCCGGATGGCGTCCCAGGCGGCCTTGACCGCCAGGCACTCGGTGCTGCCGTAGGTGTTCTTGGCGCTGGCGAGCGTCGCCTTGCGGGCGGCCAGGTGGTTCCAGGACGAGGTCTTGCTCAGCAGGGCGCCCATGAAGATCTTGCCGGCCTTCTGGATGCCGATGCCCGTCACGGAGGAGGGGCCGCCGGAACATATGGGGCTGGACGGCTTGCCGCCGCCCGGGTTGGAGCCCTCGGCCAGCAGGTAGAACCAGTGGTTCTGCGGGCCGGCCGCCGCGTGCACCTCGGTGTTCGAGGTCAGCTGGTTGTAGCAGTTGGGGTCGTTGTTGTGCAGGGACGGGTTGTACATGTACCGGATCGGCTTGTTGTCGCCGAGGAAGTTGAGCTTCTCGCCGACCGTGTAGTCCGGGGTGTCGTTCGGGTTGTTGGCGAAGTGCTCGGTGAGTGCGCCGAAGATGTCGCCGGTGGACTCGTTGAGGCCGCCGTTCTCGTTGCTGTTGCCGGCGCTGCCCGGGGTCTTGTCGAAGATCTCGTGGCCGTACTCGTGGGCGACCACGTCGATGCCGGTGAGCTGGTTGGTGCCGTTCTGGTTGCGGCCGTAGGTGGTCTTGCTGCCGTCGTAGTAGGCGTTGACCTCGGTGAGGCCGGCGCGGGCCGGGACCATGCCGCCCTGGCCGTTGATGCCGTTGTAGCCGAACCACTGCTTGAGCATGTCGGACTCGCGCTGGGCCGCGTACATGATGTCGACGCAGGCGGTCACCAGGTCGTTCGCGCCGCCGTTGCCCCACGGGGAGGACCCGGTGTACGCGCTGCCGTTCTGGCCGCCGCACCGGAAGCCCGAGCGGTTGGGGTCGGTCATCGAGGAGGCGGCGGTGTCGATGGTGACGTTGCCGTTGTGGTGGCCGCGGCCGTCGGCGTGCGAGACCTTCTCGGTGGCGCGGGCGATGGCGCCGGTGCGTGCGTCCACGTACGTGTCGAGCACGCTCGGGGCGTTCTTCGCGGTCCGGCCGGAGACCCGGGTGTGCCAGGTCAGCAGCGCCTTGCCGTCCTTGAGGAGGACGGTCAGCGCGGGCTTGGTGGCCGATTCGGTCCGGGCCAGCTGCCTGCGGGCGGTGGCGGTGGCCGCCGCGGCGGAGACGGTGGCCCTGGTGCCGGTCTTGATGGCGGGTGCGGGGGCGGCGGCGACGTTCCGTACCTTGCCGGTGCTGTCGGTGAGGACCACGGCGTCGCCGCCGACCACCGGGAGGCCGCGGTAGGTGCGCTGGTACCCGGCGTAGTAGAGGCCGTTGGCCCAGGGGGTCACGGAGGTGCGGACGAGTTCCTCGTCGGCACCGTGGCGCAGGGCGTCCAGGCCGCTGTCCGCGGCGCGGTCGGCGGCGGCGAGGGCGAGCGACCTGCCGTGCTGGGGAGGCACGGGCTGCTGCCGGGGCGTGGCTGACGCCGTGCCGGTGAGGGCGCCCGCGAGGCCCGCGGAAAGCGCCATCGCGGCGACGGCCGCCGTCAGTCTGGTGCGGTGCAACGTCCACTCCGTTCGTGGGGGGAGTCTGCGGTCGCCGCCGAGTATGGGCGTGGACATGACCGGATAGGGACATCCCGCACGGCATAACACCGGAGTTATGGTGTGCCGCCCGCGTGCTGCGTACGCTGCTGAAATGCAGCTGGAATTGAGGCATCTTCAGGCCGTCTGCCGGATAGCGGAAGCGGGCAGTCTGGGCCGCGCGGCCGCCCGGCTCGGAGTGTCCCAGCCCGCCCTCTCGGCCCAGTTGCGCCGGATCGAGCGGGTGGCCGGCGGCGACCTCTTCGTGCGCGGCCGGCACGGCGTGGAACCCACCGCGCTGGGCCAGTTCGTCCTGGACAAGGCCCGCCGGGTGCTCAACGAGATGGACGAGCTCGCGGCGGGCGCCCGCGCCGCCGCCCCCGGCACCCCGCTGCGCCTGGGCTGCATCCTGCTCGTCCTGCTCGACGGGCTGCTGGAGGAGATCGACCTGACCCTGGCGGGTCAGGAGGTCACCGTCGACCTCGAGGACTCGGTCACCGCGCTCGCCCGGCTGCTGGGCGCCGGGCGGTACGACGCGATCCTGTACGGCGAGGTCAACGACCACGAGGTGCCGCTGCCGGAGGGGGTGCTGGCCAGGACGCTGGTCTCCCGCGAGCCGTTCTGCGTACGGATGTCCGCCGGGCACCGCCTCGCCGCGCGGGAGAGCGTCGAACTCGCCGATCTGGCCGGGGAGTCGTGGATGACGCTGGTCGAGGACGACGACGGCGGACCGGAGGCGCTGGTCGCGGCGTGTGCGAAGGCCGGCTTCACGCCGTCGCTGCGCTACCGGATCACCGACCGCAAGATGCACTACGACCTGATCGCCGCCGGCCGTGCGGTCTCCCTGAGCCAGCCGTCCGCGCCCACGGCCGAGGGCACGGTGATGCGCCCGCTCGTCGGGGCCCCCGTCACCGGGCGCATCCGGCTGGCCTGGAACCGCTCGGCGGTCTCCGCCGCCCAGGCCGACCTGCTCTACCGCGCGGCGGCACGCGCGTACCTCGCCAACGTCGACAACAACGCCTTCCACCGGGCCTGGTGGGACGCGCACCCGGAGGTCCACCCGCCCCTGGACCGGGACGAACCCGTCGCACCCTGAGCCCGCTCCGCGAGGCGCGACGACGATCCGGACAGGACCGTCGTGCTGTGCTGTGCCTATACTCGCGCCGTCGTGCGGAACGGTGCGCAACGGGGGGCGAGTTGAACGGCTGGTTCGTCGCGGAGGGACCTGCCGTCACGGGCGATGAGTGGGTCGGGGTGGCTCTCACGATCACGGGCTGCGCGCTGGCCGTCCGGCTGGTGTCGCTGCCCCTGCTGCTCCGCACCCAACGGGCGTTCCGACAGCGGGAGGGGGCGGCCTCCTCCGGGACCCCGGTGGCCGCCGCACCGGACTGGGCGATCCCCTTCCTGGAGGGCCTGCTGCTCCTTGCCGGCGCCGGGGTGCTGACGGCGCTGCTGCCCCACACCCGGTGGCCCGTCGACCTGCGGGGCGCGTCGGTCGCCCTGTGGCCCGAGAACCCGCTCGACCTGGGCACCGTGGCAGCCGAGATCGCGAACGACCACGTCTCGCTGTACACGAACTTCGCCGTCGCGGGGGTGGCCGGGGTGGCGCTGACCGTGCTGCTGTGGTTCCTGACGCGGCGCAACCTGCTCACCCGCGGAATGCCGGCCGGGGCCTGGGCCTCGCCGCGCACCCGGGTACGGGTGGTGTGCGGCTTCCTCGGGTCCGCCGCCGCGCTGGTGGTCGTGACGCCGGTGGGGCTCGTGTTCGCGGCCCTCGCCTTCCAGGCCGTCGCGTTCGGAGCGAGCCTGCGCCACGGGGCTCCGGACCCCGACGGGGCGGGGCCGCCGGCACCGGAGCGCGGGGTGGAGGTGCCGTCCCAGGGGGCGCCCGTACCGTCCGTGGTGCCGGCCGGCGTGCCGCCCGTACCGGTGTACGCCGCGCCGACGTCCCCGGTGCCGGACCGCCACCCGGGCGCCGGCGACGCGGCGGCCGGGGAGCAGCCGGCGGGGCACCGGGAGCTCCACCCCTACGAGCCGCGCGAGATCGGCGAGTACCGGCTGCTGGGCAGGATCGGGTCGGGCGGCATGGGCACCGTGTACCTCGCCCGCCGTGAGGGCTCCGCCACCCGCGTCGCCCTCAAGACGCTCAACCCCGAACTCCTGGGAAACGCAGAGCTGCTGCGCCGGTTCGCCCGCGAGGCCGAGGTGCTGGCCATGGTCTCCGGTGCGTACACCGCCCGCGTCCTCGACACCGGAGTGGCCGAGGGCCGCCCCTACCTGGCCATGGAACTCCTCGACGGCCGCCCGCTCGACGCCCGGCTGCGCGAGGAGGGCCCGGTCCGCTCGCCGGAGGCGCTCCGTGCTCTCGCCCTCGCCCTGGCGACGGCCCTCGACGCCGTCCACCGGCGGGGCCTGGTCCACCGGGACCTCAAGCCCGCCAACATCATGCTGACCAGCGCGGGTCCGCGGCTGCTCGACTTCGGCATCGCCGCCCTCGTGGACGGTACGCGGCTGACGCGCACCGGGGCCTCGCCGGGCACGCTCACCTACATGGCGCCGGAACAGTTCGACGGGCCGCCGGCCGGCCCGGCCGCAGACGTGTGGGCCTGGGCCTGCTGCGTGGTGGCCGCCGCGCACGGCGAGAGCCCGTTCGCCGGCACGGGCATCGGAGCGGTGTACCGGCGCATCACCGAGACCGGGCCGGACCCGGCCGCGACCGCCGCGGTCCGCGCCCTCGCACCGGCCCTCGCCGACGTCGTCCAGCGCGCCCTCGACACCGACCCCGCCCGCCGCCCGGCCGACGGAGCGGCGCTCCTCGCCCTGCTCGCCCCCGGACCGGGCCACACCACGCCCGATCCGGGAGCGGTCCGCGAGGAGATCACCCGCGGCTGGCGTACGTTTTCTCCGTGACCGCCGCCGTCGCGGGAGAGGCCGGCGCACCCCGCCCGCGCGGCGTCCGGCCGGACGCTCAGGGCGGCGCCCGGCCCCGGGCTCAGCGGGGCGCGCCGCGCGCGATGAACGCCGCGATGGCGGGTGCGGCTTCGCGCAGCGTGCGGAAGTGCCGGTGGGCGCCGCCCGCCGGCGGCTCGGGGGTGTTGACCGCCCACACCGTCATCCCGGCCCGCAGGCCCGCCGTGATCCCGGACGGCGCGTCCTCGACCACCAGACAGTGCGCGGGCTCGGTGCCCAGCAGCGCCGCCGCCCGCAGGTAGGGCACGGGGGAGGGCTTGCCCTCCTCGACCGCGGCCGCGTCCACCACCAGTCCGGGGGCGGGCAGCCCGGTACGCGCGAACCGCCCGCGCACCCGGTGCTCGTAGTTGGACGTCACCAGCGCCCAGGACCCGGCGGGCAGGGCGCGCAGCAGGCCGGCGGCACCCTCGTACGCCCCGTACTCCCCGGTGCGCACGTCCTCGTCCTCCAGGGCGTGCAGTTCGGCGAGGCACGCCCCCGGGTCCAGGCCGGGCGCGACCTCGGCGAAGGTCTCCAGGGGCCGCGTCCGCAGGGCGGTCCGGTACACGGCGTCCGGGTCCAGTCCGTGGCCGGCGGCCCAGGTGTGCCAGACCCGCCGCTGGTTGGCCAGGGCGTCGACGAGCGTGCCGTCCACGTCGAAGAGCACGTACCGGGCGGGGGCGGTGGGGGCCGGGAGGGGGTGGTGTTCGTCGGACATGACGATGATCATGTCACCGGCGCGGGTGCGGTCCCGGCCGGCCCCGGGCCCGTTGTTAGCCTGCCGTCCATGATCAAGGACAGTGGGACGGGCTGGACGGGCCGGATCGGCCGGCTGGCGGGGGACACCGGGCCGGAGCGCGTGCTGGTCGCCGCCAGTTTCGTGAACCGGGTCGGCAACGGCCTCTTCAACGCGGCGTCGGCCCTCTACTTCACCCTGGTCGTAGGCCTGCCCGCGGTGCAGGTGGGCGCCGCCCTGACCATCGCCGGCCTGATCGGCCTGGGCGCGGGCATACCCGGCGGGCACCTCGCCGACCGGCGGGGCGCCCGCACGGTGATGATGGCGGCCCTCGCCGTCCAGGCGGTGGCGATGGCCGCCCTCGTCCTCGTCGACAGCTGGGCCGCGCTCACGGCCATCGCGACGGTCGACCAGATCGCCGCGGCGGTCGGCGGGGCGGCCTGGGGCGCCCTCGTGGTCCGGGTCGGGGGCGACCGTCCCGCCCTGTTCCGCGCGAAGCTGCGCACCTTCGTCAACCTGGGCGTCATCCTCGGCACGGTGGGTGCCGGGCTGGCACTCGCGGCGGACACCCGCGGCGCCTACGTCGCGCTGGTCCTCGGCAACGCCGCGAGCTTCGCCCTGTGCGGGGCGCTGCTCCTCCTGCTGCCCCGCTATCCGGTGCGGGCGGCGCCGCCGCAGCAGCCGCGCTGGATCGCCTCCAGGGACCGTCCGTACCTCGCCTTCACCGCCCTGTACGGGGCCATGGGACTCCAGTACCCCGTGGTCTCCCTGCTGTTGCCGATCTGGATCTCCGGGCACACCGAGGCGCCGCGCTGGACCGTGGCCGCGCTGTTCGCCGTCAACTCCGGCTTCTGCGTGCTGATGCAGACCAGGATCGGCTCGCGCATCGAAACCCCACAGGAGGGTGGCCGGGCGTTCCGCACCGCGGGGCTGCTCTTCCTCGTCAGCTGCCCGATGATGGCGCTGGCGGCGCACACCCCGGTCTGGGCGGCCGCGGGGCTGGTCCTGGCGGCGGTCTTCGTGCACAGCCTGGGCGAGGTCTGGGAGTCATCGGCGGGCTTCGCCCTGGGCTTCGGCCTGGCCCCCGACCACGCCCAGGGCCAGTACCAGGGCGTCCTCGGCCTCGGTTTCGGCGCGGGCCAGGCGCTCGCGCCCGCGATCCTCACCACGGTGGTCCTCGGCCTCGGCACGGCGGGCTGGCTCCTGCTGGCGGCGTTCTTCGCGGCGCTGGGGGCGGCCGGCCCGGCCCTGGCCCGCTGGGGCGTACGCACCCGGCCGCAGCCGCGGGTCGCCGCGGAGGCGACGGGCTGACCGGTTCGCCGGCCCGCCGCTACTGCCCCACCCGTCCGTCGATCAGCTCCCGCAGGAAGTCGGCGTGGCCGTTGTGGCGCGCGTACTCCTCGATCATGTGCACCAGCACCTCCCGCAGGCTGACCGGCTCGTCGCCGCCCGCGCCCGGCAGGCCCAGGTCCGGGGCCCGCTCGACGAACCGCTCCGCGAAGGCGACCTCGGCCCGCCAGGTCTCCCAGGCCTCCGCGACGGCCGCGGGGTCGGCGGTCACGCCGTCGAACTCCGAGCCCAGCTCGCCGGTCGGCCGGAAGTGCCGCCCCGCGACCTCCTCCCCGGCCATCACCTGCCGGAACCAGAACTGCTCCACCCCGGCCAGGTGACGCACCAGCCCCAGCAGCGACAGGTTCGAGGGCGGCACCGCGCGTCGGGCCAGCGCTTCCGCGTCCAGGCCGGCGCACTTCAGCTCCAGCGTCAGCCGCTGGTCGCGCAGGTACGTGACCAGCACCTGCCGCTCGGTGGCCCCGGGGCCCGCGCCGTCGGTACGCGGGTCGTCCTCGGGCCGCACGAACATGTTGGACCAGGCGAAGTTCCTCTCCCGGGACGGCGGTACGGGGTGTGCGGGGCGTGCTGCGGCTTCGGACATGCCCGGGAGCCTCACCCCGCGCGGGGTGCCGGCGCAACCGGATTTCGGACCGTGCGGGCGACCGACGGGCGCCGGACGGGCGCCCGCGCGGTCCGCCCCGGTCGGTTCAGTCGGCGCACACCGCCAGGGCGGTGACCTGCTGGGTCTCGGCCGTCAGGTTCCTGCTGTGGACGCGCCAGCCGTTGCCCTCGAACGACGAGTGGATGAGCACGGTGGAGGTGCTGTTCCCGCCGCCTCCCTTCACCCGGGAGCCGGCCTGGCACTGGACGACGGAGGTTCCGGTGCCTCCCCACTTCGTGACGTTGCCGGCCCGTCCGACGACGACGTGGTGGGGTGCGGCGGAGCAGACCGTGAAGGGCTCCACGTGGTGCGCGGCTCCGGTGTTGTTGTAGTACCACGCCTCCCAGGTGTGGAGGTTGGGCATCGAGGTCTTCAGCATCACCCCCGGCCCCGATCCGCGGCCGCCGCCGCCCGTGGGCACCTCGCCCGCGGGACACGGCTGCCGGATGATCTTCGTCTCGTCCTTGGCCAGGTCGACACGGGCGCCGAAGACCTGGTGGTGCGGGGCCGACGAGCAGACGACCGTCGCCGCGATCTCCCCGCTGGACAGGGCCTCTTCGCCCCGCCCGGTGATGATCCAGCTCCGGCCCTCGGCGTAGGAGCTGGTCACGGTGAACTGGAACCGGTCGGGGTAGCCGACCAGGCCCCCGCTGGCCGGCACCTGGCCGGCCGGACAGGAGACCGTCGCCCTGCGCAGCGGAGTGGGGATTTCCCACGGGATCGCCACGCGCGCGCCGGTGACGTACGTGAGCGTCTCCGCGGCCGGCGCGGGGGCGACGCGCGCCGGAGCCGCAGCGGGCCGCGGTGTCGCGGCGGCCGTCCCGCCGACGGCGAGCAGTGCGACGGCGGCGAGAAGGAGCGGGCGGGGGAGTCTCATGGCGACCTCTGTCCGTGTGTGTGGGGGGAGAGAGATCCCTGGATATCCCGTGGCTCCGGGCCCCCGGGGAGCCGACCCTCGCCCGTCCGTCGCAGAATCGCTCCGCCCTCACCCGACAGGCCCACTCGGGCCCGGCCCGCCCGCCGTCCCGGTCACCCGGGCTCGAACGCGTAGACGTGCGGGCCCCATTGGCCGACCGCGACGACGGTCCGGCTGTCCGGTGTCCAGTCGCAGCCGGTGAGCGGACCCTCCGTGCGCAGCAGCGCCACCGCCCGGCCGGACACCGCGTCCCAGATGCGCAGCGCGCCGTCGTCGGCGGTGCTCGCGAGCCAGGCCCCGTCGGGGGACGCGGCCAGCGAAAGCACCGCCCCGGTGTGGCCGCACAGCAGATCGCCCGACCCGCCGCGCCTCAGCCGTACGTCCGGTCCGTCGCCGCACGCGAGCCACGACCCGTCGGGCGCGAGGACCAGCGGCCCCGGCCGGTGGCCGAAGCCGCGGTACTCCGTACACCGCCCGGTCTCCCGGTCCCGCACCCGCACCACGCCGTCGGCGTCGGCGGTGGCGTACCGGCTGCCGTCCCGCGCGAAGGCGGCGGCGAACGCCGGCCCGGGGCGCCGGGGCACGTGGGTGCGCACCTCGGTGCTGCGGTCGTACAAGTCGTCCGGTCCGGGGCCGGGTTGGCCGGCCCAGTGGTCGCGCAGGCCGGCCCGGTGGTCGCGCAGGCCGGTACCGGTCCGGAGGTCGAAGAGCCGTACGGTGCCCTGCCGGTCCACCGCCACGAGCCAGTGGCCGTCCCCCGAGAGGGCGCAGGCCGTCACCGGGAGCGCTGGCTGCAGGTAGGCCCCGGCCACCGACACGACCCCGTGGGAGTCCAGCGAGACCGGGGCCCCGTCCGGGGTGACCGCCAGCCAGCGCTCACCGCCGCCGTACCCGGGGTCGTGCGCCGAGCCGCGCCCGTCGAGGGTCCAGACGCGCACCGCGCCGCGGTGCCGGTCGGCGGTGAGGAAGCGCGCGCCGTCCGCCGGCACGGCCACGAGGGCGAGCGGCTCCGGCCGGTCGGCCGCCGGGCGGCCGGCGCGGGGCCGTTCGGTGCCCCGCTGCCGGGGAGCGCCCGGGGCGCCGGCCCGCCGGTCCGGCGCCGCCCGCCCGTCGGCCCGTGCCGGACCGGACGCGCCGGTGACCGGCGCGTCCCAGATCCGCACCGCCCCGTCGCTGCCCGCGCTGGCGAGCCACTCGCCGTCCGGGGCCACGGCCAGGGCGTCCACCTGCCCGGCGTGGGCGCGCAGTTCGGTTCGTACGCCCCCGTCCCGGGTACGCGCCACGGCACCCGCGCCGTCCCGCGTGCCGTCCACCGCCCCCGGTCCGTCGTGCCGCGCCCAGAAGCGGACCGCGCCGTCCTGGCCGCCGGAGGCCAGCCAGCGGCCGTGCGGCCCGGCGGCCAGGGCGAGGACGGGCCCCTCGTGGGCGTCCGGGTGCCGCTCACGGCCGGTGTGGTCGCAGCCCTCGAGCGCCGTCCGTCCGGTCTCCGCTCCCAGGAGCAGCACCGACGGCGCGCCGGCCGTCGGGCCGGAAGCCGCCGGGGCACCCGCCGCCGGTTCCGTCCGCCCGCTCCGGGGCACGACCGCCACCCTGGCCCAGGTGGTGGCGTGGCTCCCGTACCGGGGCCCCACCTCGCTCAGCGTCCCGCCGTCCCACCGCCGGGTCCTGCCCCCCAGGTGCGTGGTGGCCAGCAGGCTCCCGTCGGGCGCGGCCGCGAACCCCACCACGTCCTCGTCCGCCTCCAGGCGGCCCGTGTTCCGCCCGGTCGCGGGGTCCCAGAGCGTCACCACCCGCTGGGCGGCGTCGAGCACGGCCAGCCACACGCCGCCGTTGCTCCGCGGCACCGCCGCGAGGGTCCGTACCGGACCGCCGCCCGGCACCGGCCGCACGCGCCGCACCAGCGGCCCGCCCCGCTCCACGTACCAGAGCAGCACCGCCCCGTGCGCGTCGCCGACCGCCAGCCAGGTGCCGTCCGGGGCCACCGCGAGCGCGGTGAGCGGGTGCCCGTGGTCGCGCCGGTCCAGCTCGCGGCCGCTGCGCGCGTCCCAGCGGCGTACGCTGCCGTCGAGGCCCACCGACGCCAGCCACTCCCCGTCGGGGGACGCGGCCAGGCCCGTCACACCGCCGTCGTGGCCCAGCAGCGTGCGCCGCAGCGCGGGTTCGGGGAGGTCCGGCGGATCCCACCGGTTGCCCAGCCGCGGCCGGGGAACCAGGGGTTCGCGGGCCGCGACCTGCGGACCCCAGTGGGGGAGTGGCGCCAGCCGGCTGTGCAGCACCTGGACCAGCGCCCCGGCCGGCTCCGTCGGTGTCAGGAGGTGGGCGACCCGGGTGATGTCGCGGGCCAGCGCGGCGGCCGACGCGGTGGGGATCCGGTCCAGGTCGGCCCAGGGCGCGGTCGGCCCCCGGCGGAGGAGCCGGGACTCGACCCACCGCAGGTCCCCGGCGAGCGCCTCCGCGCCGGCGGTCCGGCCGGCCCCCAGCAGGTGCTCGACCAGGTGGTCGTGCAGGTAGCCGTCGGGCAGGTCCCACGGGGCGGGGCGCGGCCGGTTCCGCGCACCGCCGGCCGGCTGC
This sequence comes from Streptomyces sp. NPDC101132, assembly GCF_044759225.1. Classification (NCBI taxonomy): domain Bacteria; kingdom Bacillati; phylum Actinomycetota; class Actinomycetes; order Kitasatosporales; family Streptomycetaceae; genus Streptomyces; species Streptomyces sp. NPDC101132. Next base: position 160,986 of record NZ_JBIVYX010000017.1, on the reverse strand, counting down.
GGGACGGCCGCGGTGCCCACCGCCGCGCCGGAGGTCGCGGCCCCGGGGGCGCCGGCGGGCACGCCGTCCGCCTCGGGTCCCGCCGCACCGTCCCGCGCCGTGTCGACCAGCAGCCCGTGCAGCACGCGGAGTTCGGACGCCCCCAGCTCGCTCCGCAGGTAGTCCCGCAGCACGTCGTGGAGGGAGATCCGGCCCCCGCGCTCCGGGTTGAGGGCCACCAGCGACAGGGCCTCCAGCTGCGCGCACAGCGTCCGTGCGGCCTCCTCCTCCAGGCCGTCGGTGGCCGCCCAGAGCCGGGCGACCAGGGGCACGGGCACGGCCTCGTCCTCGGCGAACACGGCGAGTTCGGCCAGGCGCCGGGCGCCGCCCGCCGGCAGCAGGGTCGTCGCCGCCTCCACGGTGGCCCGTACCGCCTGGGCCCGGCGGGCCGGGTCGTCGAGGTCGAGCGGGGTCCCGCGCGGAGCCGCGGGCCCGTCCACCGCGGCCGGCCCGCGGTCGCGCAGGGCCCGCAGCACGGCCCGGGCCACGTCCGCGGGTTCGCCCCCGGTCGCGATCCGGCGGGCGATCAGCCGGTTGGTCAGCCGCAGCAGCAGGGCCCAGCGGCCGGTGGCGTGCAGCAGGCCCGTCACCGTGTCCGGGGGCAGCGGCGGCAGCCCGTGGGTGAGTACGGCACGGGCCTGGGCGGGGGACATCTCGTCCACCCGGACGCGCCGGGTGCCGGGCGGCAGTACGGCCGGCACCCGGGTGGTGACCAGACGGACGCAGGGGGCGCCGCCGAGCAGGAACGGTTCGAGCTGCTCGGGCTCCCACACGTCGTCGAGGACCAGCAGGGTACGCGGCCGCTGGTCGAGCAGCCGGCCCAGGTGGGCGCCGGCCAGGGCCGGGTCGTCGAAGGCGGTGCTGTCGCCGGTGATGAAGCGGGTGACCTCGGCGACCTTCGCGGCCACGGCCGCCCGCCCGCGCACGTCCCGGCCGATGGTCACCGTGTAGACCCGGCCCCGGAAGTGCCGGCGCACCCGGCCGCTGGCGCGGACCACGGTGGCGAGGGTGGTCTTGCCGAAGCCGCCCGCGCCGTCGAGGGAGGTGGTGATGCCGACCGTACGGCGGCCGGCCCGCCCCCGGCCGCCCCCGCGGGGCCGGCGGCAGACCGCCGCGACCGCCCGGGCGCCCTCCCTGCGGTCCACCACCCATGCGGGTACGGCCGGGGGCGCGGGCGGGGGCGGGTCGCCGGCGGGTGCCGCGCCGCCGTCCCCGCGTACCGCCGTCACGACGGCGACGAGGACGGCGAGCAGGGCCAGCGCGCCCACCGAGGGCCAGGAGTGCCGGCGCAGCAGGTCCAGCGGGCCGGGCCAACGGTCGGCGGACGTCGCCGCGTTGGCGGCCAGGGAGGCGAGCACGGCGAGCACCGCGCCCAGGACCGCCAGTGTCGTGGCCTTTCCGGCGCCCCGCATCGCACACCCCCGGGCCGTGTCCTGCTGCCGTGCGGCGGATCACGACAGCGGCGCCGGGAACGTGGGGCGGGCGTGCCGCCTCGGGTCCGCACCGTCGAGGTCACGTGCAGGGCAGACGGAAGGGCCCCGTCCCCGGATGACTGGGGGCGGGGCCTTTCCCACTTCGCTGACCAGCCGGATCAACGAGGCGGGCGAGGCGGGGTCACGGGCGGCGGCGCCGATCCTGCCCGTGCGTCAGGATTCGGCTGGATCGCGGTGGTTGGCCGAAACCGCGCTCCATCGTGAGGAGTACACGGCCCGACCCCTCGGGATGATTCGCGCTGCCCGGTGCATGACACAGGGTGGTCTCGTCCACACATCTCCGAAAGGAACGGCTTTCGTGCGCATGCGACGATTCGCACCGCTGCTCGCCGCGGGCCTCTTCGCGACGACCATCCCCGCGCTCGCCCCCGCGCAGGCCTCGGCCGCCACCACGCCCGAGTACCTCCGGCAGAAGCCCGCCTGGCACCGCTGCGACTCCTCGCAGCCCGCCGCGTACCAGTGCGCGACCGTCAAGGTGCCGCTCGACTACCGGCACCCCGAGGGCCGGAAGATCGACCTGGCCATCTCGCGACTGAAGACCTCCACCCCCGCCAAGCGCCACGGCGTGCTGCTGCTCAACCCCGGCGGCCCCGGCGGCACCGGCCTCGACCTGCCGCTGCTGATGCGGGGCGAACTGCCCGAGAAGGTCGCCGAGAAGTACGACCTCATCGGCTTCGACCCCCGCGGTGTCGGCCTCAGCACCCCGGTCGGCTGCGGCCTGACCGAAGCCGAGCAGAACTGGCTGCGCCCGTACAAGCGCGAGACCTTCGCCGCCGACGTCGCCCGGTCCAAGTCGGTGGCGGCCAAGTGCCGGGCCAAGGCGGGCGACCTGCTGCCCCACATCACCACCCGCAACACCGCCCGCGACATGGACACCATCCGCGTGCTGCTGGGCGAGAAGAAGATCAGCTACCTCGGCTACTCGTACGGCACCTACCTGGGCGCGGTCTACAGCCAGTTGTTCCCGGCCCGCACCGACCGCTTCGTCCTGGACAGCGGCGTGGACCCGGCGCGCGCCTGGCGCGGCATGATCCAGGTCTGGGCCTCGGGCACGGAGCCGGCGTTCACCCGCTGGACCAAGTGGACGGCCCGGCGCAGCACCCAGTACAAGCTGGGCGGCACGCCCGCCGCGGTCCGCAAGACCTTCTACGGGCTGGTCGCCCGCGCCGACCGCACCCCGATCGAGATCGACGGCACGAAGCTGACCGGCGACGACATCCGCTCGGCCCGCGCGGTGTTCTTCAGCGTCAGGGAGGCGGCCGAGTTCGTCTCCGCCCTGAAGCAGGCCGCCGACGGCTCCCGGCAGGTCCGGCTGCCGGCGGGCGTCCTCCCGCAGCAGCGGCCCGCGGCCGACCGTCGCGCCGCGGGCGTGCCGGACGACAACGGCACCGCGTCCTTCTGGAGCGTGCTGTGCGGCGACACGGCCGCCTGGCCGCGCGACCCGGAGCAGTACCGCCGGGACGCCGTCCGCGACAAGGCGCGCTACCCGCTGTACGGCGACTTCGCCTCCAACATCATGCCGTGCGCCTTCTGGAAGAAGCCGCTGGAGGCCGCCACCCCCATGACGGTCAAGGCCCCGGTCCTCACCGTGCAGAACGAGTGGGACTCGCAGACCCCCCTGGCCAGCGGCAAGGGTCTGCACCGCGCCCTCAAGGGCTCCCGCATGATCCTCGCGGAGGGCGGCGTCGGCCACGGCGTCTACCTCTTCGACCGCGCCTCCTGCGCCAACGCGCCGGTCACCTCCTACCTGGTGACGGGCAAGCTCCCGGCGCGCGACCTCACCTGCCGCACGGCCGGTGACGGCGGTGCCCGCGTGGAGGCACCGCTGCCGAAGCCGCAGCCCTTCCCGGCGTTCTAGCCGGTCGCGGCCACCGGCCCTCCCTTCCGGCCGGGCACGCCCACGCGTGCCCGGCCGTCCCGACCCACGCGGCCGCGCGCCCGGCGCCGGTTCAGCCGGCCGGAGTGTCCCGGGCCGCGGCGCGGGCGGCGTGCCAGGCGGTGGAGTCGAGGAAGTGGTTGTCGAAGCGGTCCTGCGCGGCCCGCACGTCCTCGACCGACGCCTCGCCGCGGCCCACCCGCTCCAGCAGCCGGAAGTATTCGAAGCGCTCCACGCCCGGCGCGATCACGATCAGCAGGTCCACCGGCGAGTCCGGCGCCGCGGCGAACGCGTGCGGCAGGTGGGGCGGCACCACCACCAGGTCTCCCGGGCCGGCCGTCACCACCCGTTCGCCCGTCAACACCTGGGCCCGTCCCGAGATGACGAAGAACAGCTCGGACGAGCCCCCGTGGTAGTGCGGGGTGGCACCGTCGGCGCCCCGTTTCAGCGTCACCCGCATCGTGCTCAGCGCGCCCTCGGTGGCGTCCGCGTCCGCCAGCAGGCGGCCGTGCCCGCCGAGCATCCGCACCACCTCCGCCTCGGCGTCGCGTACGACTACGGCAGCAGGTCCGGGCAGCGTCATCGCCGTCCCCCTTCCCTCTTCGGATCCAGGGTGATTCGTTCCCTGATAGTAAGCCCTCTAACTATCAGCTTCCGAATAGACTGGCGTACATGACGCAAAAGGACCAGGTCGACACGATGGTCGGCCAGTGGGAGCGCGAGTGCCCGGGGCTCGGGCTGGACCTGGAGGCCATGGGGATCGCGGCCCGGCTGGGCCGGTTCGTGCTGCTCGCGGAGCGGCGGGTCGAGGCCACCTTCGCCGCGCACGGCCTGCGCAGGGGCGAGTTCGACGTGCTCGCGACCCTGCGCCGGTCCGGCGCCCCGTACGAGTTGATCCCGTCCGCGCTCGCCGACGCCCTGCTGATGACCCGGGCCGGCATCACCAGCCGGATCGACCGGCTGGAATCGGCCGGTCTGGTCCGGCGCCGGGTCGACCCCGAGGACCGCCGGAGCGTGAAGGTGGCCCTGACCCCGGCCGGCCGCGAGCTGACGGAGGCGGTCGTGGCGGCCCACGCCGCGAACGAGGGTGCGCTGCTCGCGCCCCTGGTGGGCGAGGAACGTGCGGTGCTCGACGTCCTGCTGCGCAAGCTGCTGGCCGGAGTGGAGGAAGGGCCGGTCGCCGGTTCCTGAGTCTCCGTCACCGCGTTCACGTCCGCTCGACATGCTTGAAGTTGCGCGTTTCAAAGGCGCTTCGAACAACTTCTTACACAGTGCGGCCCTCGCGCGCTATGTTGCCAGGCGCATGCCAATCGCACGGCCGTGGTGCGGAAGGGCTCGCTCCGCCGTGCCCACGACCGCCGCGCCACGTCTTCCCCCGGCCCCGGACCGCATGAGGAGCTGCCCCCATGGGACTCGGTCAACGCCTGGCACGAAGGGGCCGCCCGCGCCCCGGCACACCCACCCCGCCCGCCCCCCGCCCCCGCTCCACCACCCGGACCCCGTCCGCCACCCGGACCCGGTCCGGCCCCCGCCCCGGCCGCATGCGCCGCGCCCTCGGCACCGCGCTCGCCGCCGCCCTCGCCGCGACGGCCCTGGTCACCGCGGGCCCCGCCGCCCCGGCCGCCGCCGCCTCGGCCGGCAACGCCACCGGGATCACCCAGTCCGGCAACACCTTCACGGTGACCACCTCCAGTGCCGCCAGGGCCCGTGTGGTCGTCGCCCGCGCCGACATCTTCCGCATCTGGCTCTCGCCCGACGGCGCGTTCACCAACGACCCCGCGGGCACCGACCTGGCCGTCACCACCGACTTCGGGTCCGTGGTCACCAGTTCGGCGGACGCCGGCACCTACTACCGCATCAACACCCCCTCCCTCACCATCCGCGTCAACAAGTCGCCGCTGCGCTTCTCCGTCTACCGCGCCGACAACACCACCCCCGTCTGGCAGGAGACCCAGGCCACCACCTGGTCCGGCGGCAAGACCACCCAGTACCTCGCCCAGGGCCCGGACGAGCAGTTCTACGGAACCGGCCTGCGCCTGGGCGAATGGGCGTTGCGCGGCAAGACCGTCCCGGTGGCCGTCGACAACCGCTGGCGCGAGAACAACAACGCCAGCCCCGCGCCCTTCTACATGTCCACCAACGGCTACGGCGTGATGCGCAACACCTGGGCCCCCGGCTCGTACGCCTTCACCGCGCCCGGCGCCTTCACCCACGACGAGACCCGGTTCGACGCCTGGTACTTCACCGGCGACTCCCTCAAGGGCGTCCTCGACGCGTACACCGACGTCAGCGGCAAGCCCTTCATGGCACCGGTCTGGGGCTTCGAACTCGGCAACGCCGACTGCTTCAACGCCTCCAACCCCGACTACCAGGGCGACCACAACCGGCTGCGCCACCAGACCACCCCCGACGTGGTCGGCTACGCCGCCGACGCCCGCGCCGCGGACATGCCCTCGGGCTGGTTCCTGCCCAACGACGGCTACGGCTGCGGCTACACCCAGCCGCTCAAGTCCACCGTCGACGCGCTCAAGGCCAAGGGATTCCAGACCGGCCTGTGGACCTCCACCGGCCTCTCCGGCATCGCCGACGAGGTCGGCACCGCCGGCACCCGGGGCGTCAAGACCGACGTCGCGTGGATCGGCAGCGGCTACAAGTACGCCTTCGACGGCGTGAAGCAGGCCGTGGACGGCATCGAGAAGAACTCCGACGCCCGCCGCTTCGTCTGGACCGTCGACGGCTGGGCCGGCACCCAGCGCAACGCCGTCGTCTGGACCGGCGACACGTACGGCACCTGGGACGACATGCGCTGGCACGTCCCCGCCATCACCGGCGCCGGCCTCTCCGCGCTCAACTACGCGGCCGGCGACGTCGACGGCATCTTCGGCGGCAGCCCCAAGACGTACGTCCGCGACCTCCAGTGGAAGGCCTTCACCCCCGCCTTCATGACCATGTCCGGCTGGGGCGCCACCAACCCGTCCGCCGGCTACCAGGACAAGCAGCCCTGGCGGTTCGCCGAGCCGTACCTGTCCATCAACCGCACGTACCTCCAGCTGAAGATGCGGCTGACGCCGTACCTCTACACGATGAGCCGCACCGCCCACGAGACCGGCGTCCCCAGCACCCGCGCCATGGTCCTGGAGTACCCCGACGACCCGGTCGCCCGCGGCAACCTGACCAGCGGTCAGTTCCTGGCCGGCGACTCCTTCCTCGTCGCGCCCGTGGTCTCCGACACCACCACCCGCGACGGCATCTACCTCCCGGCGGGCACCTGGACCGACTACTGGACCGGGAAGACCTACGCCGGCCCCGGCTGGCTCAACGGCTACAGCGCGCCCCTGGACCGGCTCCCCCTCTTCGTCAAGGGCGGCGCCATCGTCCCCATGTGGCCGAAGATGAACCACGCCGGCGAGAAGCCCGTCTCCACCCTCACCTACGACATCCACCCCCGCGGCGCGTCCGCCTTCACCCTGTACGAGGACGACGGCCTGACCCGCGCCCACCTCACCGGCGCCTACGCCCGCCAGAGGGTGGACGTCACCGCGCCCGCCGCCGGCACCGGTGACGTCACCGTCGCGGTCGGCGCCGCCAACGGCTCGTACGCCGGCAAGCCCGCCTCCCGCGGCTACGAGCTGAGCCTGCACGTCGCGGCCGCCCCCTCGGCCGTCGCCGCCGACGGGTCCGCGCTCCCCGCGCTGGCCTCGAAGAGCGCGTACGACGCGGCGGCCACCGGCTGGTACTTCGACCCCGCCGACCGGGCCGGGATCCTCTGGGTGAAGACCGGCAGCAAGGCGGGCGCCTTCACGGTCACCGCCACCGGCACCCGGATCCCCGCCGCGGACGCGGTTCCCGGCTCGCAGCCGATCCCGAACTCCGGCTGGTCCGTGGCCCACGCCGACAGCCAGGAGACCGCCGCGGAGAACGGAGCGGCCGCCAACGCCGTCGACGGGAACGCCGGCACCCTCTGGCACACCGCCTGGTCCTCAGGGAAGGCCGCCGCCCTGCCGCACGAGATCCAGATCGACCTGGGCGCCCGCTACACCGTCGACGGCCTCGGCTACCTGCCCCGGCAGGACGGCGGGGTGAACGGCCGGATCGGCCAGTACGAGGTCTACGTCTCCGACACGACCTCCGCCTGGGGCACCCCCGTGGCCACCGGCACCTTCGCCGACACCGCCGCGCTGAAGAACGTACCCCTGGCCGCCAAAGCGGGCCGGTACCTCAGGCTCAGGGCCCTCACCGAGGCAGGCGGCCGCGGTCCCTGGACCAGCGCCGCCGAGATCACCGCCACCGGCCGGGCCGTCCCGCTCCCGGCCGACGCCACGCTGGTCAACGCCGCCTCCGGCACCTGCGTCGACCTGCCCCACAGCGCCACCACCCCCGGCACGGAACCCACCCTGTACGGCTGCCACGGCGGCCAGAACCAGCGCTGGACCCTGCACCAGGACGGCCGGCTCACCGGTCTGAGCGGCGTCTGCCTCGACGGGGCCGCCGCCGCCCGGATCACCATCCAGACCTGCGACGGCAGCGCCGGCCAGAGCTGGGCGCTCGGCCCGCAGGGCAGCATCCGCAACGCCGGCCAGTGCCTGGCCGCCTCCGGCTCGGCGGGCGGCAGCAAACTCACCCGCTCGGCCTGTGACAACAGCGCCGCCCAGCGGTGGTCCAGCGGCTCCTGAGCCGCGGGACCCCGCACCACCCCCCACCCGCCGCGCCGCCCCGGACCCCACCCGGGACGGCGCGGCGCCGACTTCCCGCCGGCCGGTCAGGCCTCCCGTACCGCGATCGCCCCCACCGGGCAGGCGCGGGCGGCCTCCCGGACCAGGGGACTCCCGGCACCGTCCTCACGGCCCGGCAGCAGCGCGCTGACCCCCTCGTCGTCCTGGGTGAACACGGCGGGCGCGGTCAGCGCGCACTGGCCGGCGCCGATGCACCGCCCCGAGTCGATCGAAATGTGCATGGGGACCTCACCAGGTCACGGGGAGTTCGAGCATCCCCTGGATCGTGTCGCCGGGCTTGAAGGAGATCTCCTCGGGCGCCACCGCCGGCCGCAGCCCCGGCAGCCGGGCGAAGAGCGTCCCGAGCGCGATCTCCATCTCCGCCCTGGCCAGGTTCTGGCCCAGGCACTGGTGGATGCCGAAGCCGAAGGCCACATGGTGGCGGGCCGGCCGGTGCCAGTCCAGGACATCGGGGTCCGGGTACACGGCCGCGTCGCGGTTGATCACCGAGGTGGCGAAGACCACCCCCTCGTCCGGCCGGATCACCACCCCGCCGACCTCGACCGGCTCCGTCGCCACCCGCAGCATCCCGTCCGCGATGGACAGGAACCGCATCAGCTCCTCCACCGCCCCCGACAACAGCGAGGGGTCGGAGCGCAGTTCTGCCAGCTGCTCCGGGTGCCGCAGCAGCGTGTAGGTACCCAGGGAGATCATGTTGGCGGTGGTCTCGTGCCCGGCGACCAGCAGGATCGCCGCGATCGAGACCAGCTCCTCCACGTCCGTCAGCCCGGTCTCCAGCCGCTCCGCGATCAGCTCGTCCAACAGCCCCTCGCCGGGCGTCACGCGCTTGCGCCCGATCAGCTCCCGCAGGTAGCCGTCGATGCGGTCCCGCGCGTCCTCGACGTCCGCCGGGCCGGCCCCGCGCAGCAGCCGCCGCGACTGCGCCTCGAAGAACTCGTGGTCCTCGTACGGCACTCCGAGCAGCGCGCAGATCACCATCGACGGCACCGGCAGCGCGAACGCCCCCACCAGCTCCGCCTCCCGCGCGCCGCCGGCGGTCATCGCGTCGATCAGCCGGTCCACGGTCTGCCGGATCCGCGGCCGGAGCTCCGCGGTGCGCTTCAGGGTGAAGCTGGGGATGAGCATCCGCCGCTGGGCCTGGTGCTCCGGGTCGTCCACGCCCAGCAGGGCCGCCCGGCGCGTGCGCGCCACCCCGACGAAGCGCGCCGAGGGGACGGGGAAGGCCGCGTTCTGCCGGTCGGACGACAGCCGCCCGTCCGACAGCAGGGCACGGGCCTCGGCGTGCCCGGTGACCACCCACACCGCGCGCCCGTCGTACAGGCTCACCCGCGACAGCGGCGGCCCTTCGGTCAACGGCCGGTAGCCGGTGGGCGGGTGGTAGGGGCAGGTGCGGTCCTGGGGGAAGGCAACGGTCTCAGTCGTCTCGGTGGTCGTCTCGGTCGTCATCGCGCAACCTCGCAAACACGGGTCCGTCTCGCCTGGCCGGCCGCGGAGGATCAGCCCCACGGCCCGGACCCGCCCATTACATGCCTCAGGCACCTATCCCGCCCATGCCACATCCGGCCAAACCGCACGGTTCCCCCGGAAGGCGTACGGGCGCACGGTCGCCCCGCGCGCGGAGGCGGGCGGCGGGCTGACACCGGGAACGGCAAAGGCGAGGAAGGGGTACACCCACTCCTCGCCACCTTCAACTTATAACGCACCGGGGGGCTTGCGGCAAGGCCCCGGGGATCGGTCAGAATCGCGGACCTACCCCCCGAGCCTGCCGAATCTGGAGATTCACGACGTGCGTGTGTTGTTCCGGCTCATGTCCCTGGACCGGCGGTGAGGCCGGCCATGACCTCCTCCCTCACCACGAGCGCGTTCGACCTGCCCGACCGGCTCGCCCACAAGGCGGACCCGGCGCTGACCGAGGCCGACGAACGGCACTTCGCGGCCGTCGCCGACACCCTGCGACAGACCGTCGCCGAACTGTCCGACCGCCTCGCGGCCGAACGCCGCGCACCCGGCGGCGCCGGCCGCGCGGCGATGGACCGGGACGCGGAGATCCACCGCCTGACCGGACGGCTGCGCACCCTGCGCCGCTTCGGCCGCGACCTCTGCCTGGGCCGGATGGTCCCCGCCGACGGCCGGGAGCCCGTGTACGTCGGGCGCCTCGGCCTCACCGACAGCACGGGGCGCAGGCTGCTCGTCGACTGGCGCTCACCCGCGGCCGAACCCTTCTTCGCCGCCACCCACGCCGGCCCGATGGGCCTGGCGAGCCGCCGCAGGTACCGCTGGACCGACGGCCGGATCAGCGACTACTGGGACGAGGTGTTCACCGCCGACGGCCTGGAGGGGCACGCCGCCCTCGACGACCAGTCGGCCTTCATCGCGAGCCTCGGCGGCAGCCGTTCCGCCCGGATGCGCGACGTGCTCGCCACCATCCAGGCCGACCAGGACGCCGTCATCCGCGCCGGCTCCGCCGGCACCCTGGTGGTCGACGGCGGGCCCGGCACCGGCAAGACCGTCGTCGCCCTGCACCGCGCCGCCCACCTCCTCCACTCCGACCCGCGCCTCGGACACCGGCGCGGCGGCCTGCTGTTCGTCGGCCCGCACCAGCCCTACCTCGCCTACGTCGCCGACGTGCTGCCCAGCCTCGGCGAGGAGGGCGTACGGACGTGCACCCTGCGCGACCTCGTCCCCGAGGGCGCCGCCGCGGTGGCCGAGACCGACCCCGAGGTGGCCCGGCTGAAGTCGTCCGCGGACCTGGTGGGCGCCGTGGAGGCCGCCGTACGCCTCTACGAGGAGCCGCCCGCCGCGGGCCTGACCGTGTCCACCCCCTGGTCCGACCTCCGGCTGACCGCCGACGACTGGGCCACCGCCTTCGACGCCGTGGAACCCGGCACCCCGCACAACGAGGCGCGCGACCAGATCCTGGAGGAACTCGTCACGATCCTCACCGAGAAGGACGACAGCGGCGCCGCGCCCCACCTGCTCCGCAGGGCGCTGCTCCAGGACCGGGACCTGACCGCCACCCTGAACCGCGCCTGGCCGCTGCTCGACCCCGGCGAGCTGATCGGGGACCTCTGGTCGGTCCCCGCGTACCTGCGCCGCTGCGCCCCCTGGCTCGGCCCCGAGGAGGTCCGCCGGCTCCAGCGCCCGGACGCACAGGCCTGGACGGTCTCCGACCTGCCGCTCCTCGACGCCGCGCGCCACCGGCTCGGCGACCCGGACGCCTCCGCGCGGGCCCGCCGGCAGCAGGCCGCCGCGGCGGCGGAACGCGCGCGCATGGCCCACGTGATCGACAGCGTGCTCGCGGCCGACGACGACGGCGAGGGCGCGGTGACGATGCTGCGCGGCCGGGACCTCCAGGACACCCTGGTCGACGGCCAGGCGCCGCCCGGCCCCGGACCCGAGCCGCTCACCGGCCCCTTCGCCCACGTCATCGTGGACGAGGCCCAGGAACTGACGGACGCCGAGTGGCAGATGCTGCTGCTCCGCTGCCCCTCCAGGAGCTTCACCGTCGTCGGCGACCGAGCCCAGGCCAGGCACGGCTTCGACGGGACCTGGCGGGACCGGCTCGAACGGGCCGGGCTGGACCGGATCACCGTGTCCTCCCTGAGCATCAACTACCGGACGCCGGAAGAGGTGATGGCGGAGGCGGAGCCGGCGATCCGCGCGGCGCTCCCGGACGCCAACGTGCCGGTCTCCGTGCGCAGCAGCGGCGTCCCGGTGGTCCACGGCCGGGTGGCGGAGCTCCGTACGGTGCTGGACGCCTGGCTCGCCGGGAACGCCGACGGAACCGCCTGCGTCATCGGCGACCCCGCCTTCCCGGAGTCCGACCGGGTGCGCTCGCTGACCCCGTCGCTGGCCAAGGGCCTCGAGTTCGACCTGGTCGTCCTGGTCGACCCGGACGCCTTCGGCGAGGGCGTCGGGGGAGCCGTCGACCGGTACGTCGCGATGACCCGCGCGACCCGGCAGCTCGTCGTCCTGACCCGTACGGCGCACCCGGGCTGTCCTCCCGGGTGATACCGGTGGCCTGGGTCCCGGGGCCGCCCGTGCCGCCCTCGTGCCCTGAACAGGCCCCGCAGGTCCGCCCCCACCCCCACCCGTCCCCCACACGCCCCCGGCGCCGATCGGCGCCGGGGGCGCGGTCGTGTCGGCGGTGTGTCGGGAGCGCTCGGAGCGGGGGCGTACGCGGGCGGAAGGGGGCGCGTACGCGAGCCGGTGCGCCAGCTTCCGAAGAATTGTGAAAGACGCCCCGCACCAACGGCCCCGTTTCCGGTTGGCTAGTACGTGAGAGCAGTACCACTCTCCGGCTGCCGGACCTGGGGGCAGGCACGCCCGGTCACCGCACGCACCACTGGAAGGGACCGCGTCACCGTGGATCTCGTCGAGAACGCAGCGCTCGTGCCGATAACCGTAACCCCGGCCCGTGCGTTCGTCAGTCAGGGAGCCGCCGCGTCGGCCGGCGGTGACAGTGGTCAGCCGTGGGGGTGCGCATGAGCGAAGGCGAGTTCGACCCATCCGGGGACCAGACGGTCTCCAACGAACTGGCGGGAGTCCTGCCCGTGGAGTACACGGCATTCCACTCGCAGCACCACCGCGCCTACCTGCGTTACGCCCACCTCCAGCTCGGCTCCCGCCAGGACGCGGTCGAGGTCGTGGACGACGCGTTCACCTTCCTGCTCAAGGTGTGGCCGCAGGCGCTCAGGGAGTCCAGCCTGCACGGCTTCGCCTGGTCGGTGCTGCGCGAACACGTCGAGCGCCGCCTCGCCGTACTGGACAGAACACCGGCCATGGTCGAGACCGCCTGGTTCGCGGCCCTCCGCCGCTCCAAGCGTCAACGCCTCGAACTCCAGGAAGCCAGACTCGCCTTGTACGCCGCGATCGCAGAACTGCCCGACCGCGACTACGACATCGCCCTCCTCGCCTTCCTCGGGGGCTACCACGAGGACAAGGTCGCCCAGATGATGGGCATCAGCTCGGCGGCGGTCCGTTCCAAGATCCGGGGAGCCCGCCGCACCCTGTCCCGGAAACTCGGGCTCGACTGGGCCGCCGGAGAGGAGAAGGACCAGTGAGCGACACGACACGGGATCTGACGACCGTGCTGTGGGAGGTGACGGTGGCACTCCACGACTCCGAGGTCCTCGCCGAGGAGTACGCCGGCTACGACGAGGACGCCGCCCGGCGCAGGATCGCCCGCCGGGTCGTCGCCGACCGCACCCGCGCCGCCGCGGCCTCCCTCCGCAACGCCGCCACCCGCCGGCTGCCCGGCCGGCGGCGGCCCGCCCCGCCCGACACCCTCGTCCTCGACGCCGCCTGTCACGTCCGGGCCGCCCGCGGACTCGACGCGCTCGCCTGGCACCTGGTGGAGAGCGAGGAGTTCACCGCCCGCGCCCTCGACGCCGGGTCCTGGCCGCACGGCCAGGACTCCGCCCTCCTCTTCGGCTGTCTGCTGCACCTGGCCGGCCGCCTCGAAGGCGCCCAGTTCTGGTTCCAGTACGCCGCCGGGGCCGGCTCCCGGACCGCCGCGCACTGCCTCTACCTGCTCCACCTCTCCCGGGCCGAGGTCAGCACGGCCCGGCACTGGATGAGCCAGACCCGTACGCTCCCCCCGGAGACCGGCCTCCCGGTGCTGCCCGCGCTCCCCGACGGCCTGGAGGACGCGCTGGGCGCCTCCGTCATCTGGACCTCCCCGCCGATCACCACGCAGGACCTCACCTTCCTGCCGCAGGAGCCCGGCCCCGCCCCCTCCGAGCAGCCCCTGCGGGACCGGCACCGGCTGCCCGCCGCACTGCGCCGCGCCATCGCCGGACTCGTCCCCGAGGAGGATCCGGACCTGGGCGAAGTGCTGCTGCCCAGCGCCCAGCTGGCCGTCGCCCTGGCCCGGTACGCCGGGCTGAACCCGGCCCGGCTGACCGAGGACGCGGCAGAGTGGGCGCCCGGGACTCTGCGGGCACCGGGCCTCACCCACGCCGCCCAGCAGGTGCCGGACGCGGGGCCGGCGCCGGCCGCGCTGACCTCCGTACACCGGGCGCTGCGCGTCCTGGAGGTCATCAACCGCTACTCCGGCGGCGTCAACCTCGCCCAGATCGCCCGCCAGACGCAGCTCCCGCAGCTGTCCCTGGCCCAGGCGCTGGCCCAGCTGGTCCGGGCGAAGCTGGCGGTGCCGCTGGGCCACGACGCGTACGCCGCGGGCTCGGCCCTCCGGCTGACCGGCGCGGCCGCCGCGGGCGGCATGGGGCAGCTCCAGGAGACGCTGGCCTGGGTGCGCGACGCGGTGGGCGCGGCGGTGTACGTCAGCCGCTACACCGACGGCGAGGTCGCCATCACCCAGTACGCCGACGGACCCGCCGCGCCGGTGGTGGAGGAGTGGGTGGACTTCCGGGCCGCCGCGCACGCCTCGGCCGTCGGCAAGGCCCTGCTGACCCAGCTCGACTACGACGGCCGGAAGGACCACCTGGCGCGGCACCGCATCGCCCGGCTGACCTCGCACACCATCACCAGCGAGACGGTGCTGTTCCACCAGCTCGACACGCGCCGGCCGAACGATCCGCTGCTCGACCTCCAGGAGTACGCCCTGGGCACCCTGTGCGCGGCCGTCCCCATCACGGCGGGCCCGAACGCGGAATGCGTGGCCCTCTCCCTCCCGGGTACGGACCCGCAACGCCTCCAGCAGGCGGCCCGCACCCTCCAGAGCGAGGCCGCAGCGGTCCTCCTGGCCCTCCTGGTCGCCGGCACCACCCCCACGGCCGTCATCGCGGAGGCGACCCCACCCACCCCCGCCCCCACCCCGGACCCGAGCAGAGGAGGCACCCTCCTCGCCCCGACCGCCTAGGGTGCGCCCGATCCCGCAATCCACCGGCGTCCGGTATTCAGGTGCCGCCAGGCCGGTGGTGGTGCACACTTCTGCGTCGTGGAGATCATCGAGGGTGAGCTGAGGCGGCTTCGGTCCGGTCCGCGGGCCGAGGACGGCGGGCTGCGGCCGTTTCTCGTCCGGGTCCGCTTCGCCGCCCAGGACCCGGCCCAGGTCGTCGCCCGTGCACGTGCCGTGCTGACCGGCGTGGTCGAGCGCGTCGGGGACTGGCCTCCGGAGGAACGGTGGCCGCAGCTGCTGCCGCCATGGTTCGTCCGGCGGTGCGCGCCCGAGCCGGGGCCCGACGAGGCCCTCGACGCCGAGGCATGGCTGCGGCAGTGGCGGGCCATGACGCCGCAGCAGAGGGCGGCCGCCTGCGACGGCCCCTGGACGCTGCGCAACTGGCTCCACTACTTCGACCCGACCGAGGGAGGAGGCTCTCGCGACCGCAGCTGGTGGTGGTGGGACGCCGGTACCGATGGACCGGAAGCCGGGTGGGTGCAAGTGGCCACCGACGGCTGGCCGTTCGGCAGCGGCTCGCTGTCCTGGCTGATCAAGGCCGGCGGCGGCACGGACCTCGACTACGGACCGTGAACCGCACCGCAGGCTTCGGCGGCTTCGGCGGGTCTAGCCGGTTCGGTGGGCGCCCAGGGTGGCGACCGCGTTGATCAGGTGGTTCCAGAAGAGGTCGCGGTTCAGGGTGAGGGCGACGCGGGCGTTCGGGGGGTGGCCCAGGTAGCCGTGGAGGTCCACCACCGTCGCGCCGCGGGTGTACTCGCCCCGGAGCTCCACCGTCACGCCCGCCTCCACGCAGTGCACGATCGCGGGGTCGAGCACCCGGGCCACGGCCACCGGGTCGTGCAGCGGCGGGGCGGTGAAGCCGTACAGCCTGCGGTACGTGCCGGCGAAGTAGGTCATCAGCTCGACGCAGGTGCGGCCGAGTTCCGTGCCCAGGCCCTCCAGCCGGGCCAGCACGTCCGGCGTCGCCAGGGCCTGGTGGGTGACGTTCAGCCCGCACATCGTCACCGGGACCCCGCTGCGGAACACGATGTCCGCGGCCTCCGGGTCCACGTGGACGTTGAACTCGGCGGCCGGCGTGCGGTTGCCGCGCTCCGTCGAGCCGCCCATCAGCACGATCTCCCGGATCCGGCCCCGCACTTCCGGGTGCCGGGTCAGCAGCAGCGCGATGTTGGTCAGCGGTGCCGTCGGCACCAGGGTGACCGGTTCCGGGTGCTCGGTGAGCAGCCGGCGCATCAGCTCCACCGCGTGCTCGGGGACCGCGTCCACGGTGGGTTCGGGGAAGCGGGGCCCGTCCAGGCCGGACTCCCCGTGCACGTCGCCGGCGGTGCGCAGGGGCGCGACGAGCGGCCGGTCGCAGCCCGCCGCGATCGGCACGTCGGTGATCCCGGCGACCGTGCACACCCGGCGGGCGTTGAGCGTGGTCTTCTCCAGCGTCTGGTTGCCCGCGACCGTGGTGATGGCGAGCAGGTCGACCGCCGGGTCCCCGGCCGCCAGCATGATCGCCAGCGCGTCGTCGTGCCCGGGATCGCAGTCGATGATGATCGGTACGCCCACGCCTGCTCGCTCCTCGTCCGCCCGGTCGGGTGCCGCCTCGTCCGTCCTGCCAGTCTGCCGTCCGGGGCCGCCGGCCGGGGCGGGACGGCCGCGTTGGCCGGAAAACCCCGCCCGCCCGGCACGCGTACGGGCTACCGCTGCCGCGCCGGTGCCGCCCCGCCGGGCGCCCGTACCGTGCGCGCCGCGTCGCCCGCCGTCGGGTGGAGGCGGACCGCACCCAGGACCGCCGGCAGGCACAGCGCGCCCAGCAGCAGGAAGGCGACCTGGTACGCGCCACCCGGCGCCGACGCGAGGGCCTGGCCGATCCGCAGCGCGATCACCGCCACCGCCACGCCCAGGCCCGCGGAGAGCTGCTGGGCGGTCGCCGAAAGGGTGTTGGCGTCCCGCAGCCGCTCCCGGCCCACCTCGCTGAACGCCATCGTGGAATAGCCGGTGAGCCCCACCGACCGGGCCGCGCCGCCGGCCAGGACCAGGGCGGCCGTCACCGCGACGGGCGTGGCCGCGGTGAGGAAGGCACAGCCGGCCACGGTCACCGCCAGCGCCGCCGTGGCGGCGATCAGCAGCCGCCGGAAGCCGAACCGGTTCAGCAGGAACGTCGTCGCCGGCTTCACCGCGATGTTGCCGACGAAGACGAACAGCACGACCGCCCCCGAGGCGACCGCGCTCCAGCCGAAGACCTCCTGGAACAGCAGCGGGAGCAGGAAGGGGACGGCGGTGATCACCATCCACACCAGCGAACCGCCCGTCACGGACTCCCGGAACGAGGCCACTTCGAGGGTGCGCAGGTTCACCAGCGGGTGCGGGGCCCGCAGCAGGTGGCGCCCCGCCGCCGCGAGCGCGGCGAACGCCACCGCGGTCACCGCTGCGGTGACCGGCCACCCGCTCCCGTCCTCGGCCACCAGGTGGCCGGCCCAGGTCAGGGCCGCCAGGCCGGTGCAGCACAGCAGTACGCCGACGAGGTCGAGCGGGGGAGCGAGCGGGGGCGCCGAGCCCTGCGGGCCCGAGCCGACGATCCGCCAGGCGGCGGCGAAGGCCACCAGCCCCATGGGGACGTTGATCAGGAACATCCAGTGCCAGCTCGCGTACGTGGTGAGCAGCCCGCCCGCCAGGGGTGCGGCGACCGGCGCGACCAGCCCCGGCCACACCACGTAGGCCATGGCCCTGGGCAGGTCGGACTTCTCCGTCCGGGCCAGTACGAGCAGCCGCCCGACCGGCACCATCATCGCGCCGCCCGCCCCCTGGAGGACGCGCAGGGCGACCAGCGTGCCGAGGTCGGGGGCGGCCGCGCAGGCGGCGGAGGCGAGGGTGAACAGGGCGATCGCCGTGAGCAGCACGCGGCGTGCGCCGAAGCGGACGGCCAGCCAGCCGCTGAGCGGTATGAGCACGGCGAGGGTGACGAGGTAGGCGGTGACGACCAGGCCCACGGCGGCCGGGGTGGTCCCCAGGGCGGCCGCCATGCGCGGGGCCGCGGTCGCGACGATCGTGCCGTCGAGCATCTCCATGAAGAAGCAGCCCGCGACGAGGAGCGCGGTGGCGCGCTGTCGGGAATCCATCATGCAGACCAGGCTCCGGCCGGCCACTGCTGCACACAAGGTCCGATTGGTTCATCAAGAATTGCACCCGGTGCAGCAATGGGAGGCGGGGACTGGCAGAGTGGGACCGTGCGACCACTGCCCGACATGAACCTGCTCCCCGCCCTCGACGCCCTGCTCCGCGCCGGCAGCGTGGCCGGCGCCGCCGCCGAGATGTGCGTCTCGCCCTCCGCGATGAGCCGCACCCTGGCCCGGCTGCGCCGGGTGGCCGGCGACGAGCTCCTCGTACCGTCGGGGCGCGGTCTGGCCCTCACGCCCCGCGCCCGCGAACTCCAGCCGCGGGTCCAGGCCGCCCTCGCCGGGGCGCTCGCCGCGCTGCGGCCGCCGGAGCCGGCCGAACTGAGCGCTGTTGAGAGGGACTTCATCCTCCGCGCCAACGACGCGACCGCCGCCTTCCTCGGCCCCGAACTCGCCGCCCGCGCCGCGCGCGAGGCGCCCGGCATCCGCCTCCGCCTGCTGCCGGAGGGCGACGAGGACCCGGCCGACCTGCGCGGCCGGATCGACCTGGACGTCGGCCAGCTGCCCGAACTGCCGCACGACGTACGCGGCGAGACCCTGGCCCACTACGGCTACCGGGCGGTGACCCGGGCCGACGGGCCGTACGCGGGGGAGCGGCTCACCCCCGAGAGGTTCGCCGCCCTGCCGCAGATCACCGTCACCCGGCGGGGCCGCACCTGGAGCGTGGTCGACGAGCGGCTGGCCGCACTCGGGCTCACCCGGGAGGTGCCGGCCACGGCGCCCACGTACGGCGCCGCCTGCTTCTTCGTCCTGCGCTCCGACGCGCTGGCGCTGGTGCCCGGGCTGTTCGCGGCCGAGGCGGCCCGGGTCATGCCGCTGGCCGTCCTCGACATCCCGCTCGACCTGCCGACGGTCGCCTTCGGCCAGGCCTGGCACGTGCGTTGGGACGCCGACCCCGCCCACCGCTGGCTGCGCTCCACCGTCGCCGCGGTCGTACGGGACCTCGGCGACGGGAGCGGTACGGCGACGGGGGCGGCCACGTCCTGACCCCGGGCCGGGGGCCGCCGCACCGTGGCCCTGCGGCCCTGCGGCCCTGCAACCCCCGGCCCGGCGGGCCCGGTACGTCAGCCCCGCCGGCCCGAGATCTCCAGCGGGCGCTCACCCGCGCCGGACGGCAGGGCCAGGCTCGCCTCCAGGTCGTCCAGCGCCCGGCGGGCCCGCGCGATCCGCTCCCGCACCTCGTCGGCGGAGCCCGGCAACGGCGCCGCCGGCCCGGCCCCCGCGGCGGGAACCCCGCCCGGCACCGCGGTGATCCCGGCCGCCCCGCGTTCCTCCTTGGCCCGTGAGCGGACCCGCTCCTCCTGCCGGGCCTTCTCCTCCTTCTCCAGCTCCCTGGCCTCGTCCATCGAGTTGATCACCACCCCGATCAGCATGTTGACCAGCACGAACGAGGCGAAGAGCACGAACGACGCGTAATAGACCAGGGAGAGCCGGGAAATCGCCAGCCCCGCGTGCACCGCGTCCCCCAGCCCCTCCATCATGGTCAGCAGGAACAGCGTCAGCGCCGCACGCCCCAGGGAGCCGTAGTGCTCCGGGTCGGACCGGGCGAAGCACACCCACCCGACCATCGCGTACACGTAGACCACCAGCGCCCCCACGAACAGGAAGCTGACGGTGCCCGGCAGGCTCCGCCCCACCGCGACCAGCATCACCCGCAGCTGGGGCAGGAACCGCGCGGTCCGCAGCACCCGGGCCAGCCGCAGCAGGCGCAGCGCGGTGGCGTTCTCCTGCGCCGCGGGCACGAAGGCGGAGACCACCACGACCAGGTCGAAGAGGTTCCAGGGATCCCTGAAGAAAGCTTTGGGCCGATCCGCGTGGGCACCGACGCGCAGCAGCATCTCCACCGCGAACACGGCCAGGCACGCGTGCTCGGCGAGCCCCAGCACCTCCCGGTGGGCGACGGCGAAGCCGCGGTACGTCTCCACGCCCAGCAGCGCGGCGTTGGCGAGGATCACCGAGAAGACGACGAACCCGAAGGCCTGATCGTCGGTCACCTTGCGGCACCGGGCCGCGAACCGTGCGCGGCCGGGTCCGCGCGTCGTCACCGGAGGGGTCATCGTGCACCTCGTACTGGTCACCGCTCCGCGCACGCCGGAGGCCCGGGGGCGCGAACCCGTAGGGGGTCCGCGCCACCCGGGCCGAGGGCGTGCGCCTGTCCAGTCCCTCTAACCGCGCACGCCCCCGGATCTCACCGCGCGCCGCCGCAAGATCCCCCGATCGGGGTGCTGCCCGAAAGGCCGCCCTAGGCCCCCGGGACCGGCGGGCCTCAGACCCCCGGGATGGCCCGCGCCCGGAACGCCGCGCGGACCGCGTCCGCCGCACCGGCCCCGTACATCTGCCGGGCCGTCGCGACGGTCTTCAGCGCCGCGTCCGTGAAGCTGGTGTCCGGCGCGAAGCCGAACTGCGCGTTGACGATGATCCGGTCGGCCGTCCGGGCCCCCAGCGCGCCGCGGATGTCGAAGAGCGCGCGCGACCAGATCTCGCCGTCCGCGTGCACCTCGCCCTCCCGGTCCGCGTACGTCTTCTCCGAGTCGGTGCGGCGCAGGCAGTGCGGGGCCGCGCTGTACGAGGCCGAGTCCCAGTCCGCGATGCACGCCAGGTCCGCCTTGAGCGGCCAGCCGTACTTCGCGTCGGCGTACGCGCCGACCGACAGGGCCAGGTAGTCACCGAAGGCCTCGCCGATCGCGCCCGCCTCGGGCGAGGTGCCGAAGCCCGGCACCTGCGCCTCGTGCACGGCGTGACCGTACTCGTGGATGATCACCTCGGCGTCCTCGGCGTCGTCCACGCCGCCCTTGCCGAAGCGGATCTCGTCCTTCTTGTCCGTGAAGAACGAGTTGTCCGCGCCCCACTGGTTGATGCGGACCGGCTGCCGGCGGGCGTTCGCGCCCGGCAGCTCGGTGCCGAAGCCGAGGCTCTGCAGGTACTCCTGGGACTCGTTGACCCAGAAGTACGCCATGACCTGCTCGAACTGGTCGTCCTTGCGGGTGTACGTCGCGGCGTCGGCGAGCCGGGCCGAGGAGCCGGTGTCGGAGCGGACGTAGGCCCACTTGCCGGACAGGCCCCCGCTGCCGTCGAGGTTGCGCAGCGCCGCCAGCGCGTACGCGGACGCGGGCACGGCGGCGTCGGAGTCCTTGCCGTCGGTGAGCGTCTGGTCGCCCGAGGACTGGACCGGGTTGACCATGAACAGCCGGGCCTGCGGGGCGCCGCCGGCGGCGGCGCCGGACACCTGGGCCGACACGGGGCCGGCGGCGGTGAGCAGGGCCGCGGTGGCGGTGGCCGCGGCGACCAGGCCGCGGGGTATGCGGCGAGCCATGAACATCCTCCTGATCGGGGGTGCGAACTACGCGTGCGGCCGCGATCCTCGCCTACGGCCACCCCTCTTGACCAGGCCTGGCGCACCGGAATCCGGACCCCGTGCCCGGTATGGGGGCACTCGCCCCGGCAGCCGAAAATCATCGGTCACGGCACTGGGCTCCTCCGGGGCCCGTCGCTACCCTCCGCGCATGATTCCCACGGTTGTCTGGGGCACGGGCAACGTCGGCCGCGCGGCCATCCGCGCCGTCGACGCCCACCCCGCACTGGAACTCACCGCCGTCCTCGTCCACGACCCCGCCAAGACCGGCCGCGACGCGGGCCGGCTCGCCGGACTCGACCGCGACCTCGGCGTCGCGGCCACCGACGACATCGACGCGGTGCTGGCCGCCGGACCCCGGGCCGTGGTGTACGCGGCCTCCGGCGACCTGCGCCCCGACGAGGCCCTCGCCGACATCGCCCGGGCCCTGCGCACCGGTGCCGTCGTCGTCACCCCGGCGCTCTACCCCCTCTACGACCACCGCAGCGCGCCGCCGGAGTTCCGCGACCCGGTGCTGGAGGCCGTCAAGGAGGGCGGCGGTTCCCTCTTCGTCTCCGGGGTGGACCCCGGCTGGGGCAACGACGTGCTGCCGCTGCTGATCAGCGGGCTCGGCACCACCCTCGACGCCGTCCGCTGCCAGGAGATCTTCGACTACTCCACGTACGACCAGCCGGACTCGGTGCGGCTTCTGGTCGGCATGGGCCAGCCCATGGACTACGACCCCCCGATGCTGCTGCCGTCGGTGCCCACCATGGTGTGGGGCGGCCAGATACGCCTGATGGCCCGTGCCCTCGGCGTCGAACTGGACGAGATCCGCGAGACGCTGGACCGCCGCGCGCTGGACACCACGATCACCACGCGCACCATGGGCGAGTTCGAGGCCGGCACCCAGGGTGCCGTCCGCTTCGAGGTGCAGGGCATCGTCGGGGGCGAGCCGCGGATCGTCATCGAGCACGTCACCCGCATCCACCCCTCGTGCGCGCCCGACTGGCCCACTCCGCCCGACGGCTGCGGGGCGCACCGCGTGATCATCGAGGGCCGCCCCCGGATCGAGGTCACCGTCGAGGCCGCGGACGAGGGGGAGAACCGCTCCGCGGGCGGCAACGCCACCGCGGTGGGGCGGCTGGTCAACGCCATCGACTGGCTCGTCGAGGCCGGACCGGGCCTGTACGACGCGCTGGACGTCCCCCTCCGGCCCGCGGCCGGCCGACTCGGAAGGAAGCAGCCGTGATCATCGACGTGCCGGAAGGCAAGCACCCGATCGAGTACGTGTGGGGGGACATGGTCCCCGAGATCGGCATGGCCGCCTCCAACTTCTCCCTCTCCGTGTACGCCCACACCACGCTGGGGCTGCGCGAGTTCGAGGCCGCGCGGCTGCGGATCGCCCAGATCAACGGGTGCGGCTTCTGCCTGGACTGGCGCACCGACCGCGACGGCGAGAAGGTCGAGGAGGAGTTCGCCGACGCGGTGGGGGAGTGGCGCACCACGGAGGCCTTCGACGACCGCACCCGGATGGCGGCCGAGTACGCGGAGCGGTACGCGCTCGACCACCACGGCCTCGACGAGGAGTTCTGGGAGCGGATGACGGCGCTGTACAGCCAGGCCGAGATCGTGGAGCTGACCATGAGCATCGGCTCGTGGCTGGCGTTCGGGCGGCTCAACCGCGTCCTGGGGCTCGACACCGTGTGCGTACTGCCCACGCACTGAGCGGCCACGGCCACGGCCACGGCCATGGCGGCGGCCACGCGCCGTGCCGGGGCCACGCCCACGGGGCCCGGTTCCGGCACTGTGCCGGAACCGGGCCCCGTGGCGGCCTGCCGGGCCGGTCAGAGGTCGTCGGCGATGATCCGCTCGATGTTCCGTTCGGCGAGCGCGGTGATGGTGACGAACGGGTTGACGCTGGTGTTGCCGGGGATCAGCGCGCCGTCGATCACGTACAGGCCCGGGTGGCCGTGCAGCCGCCCGTAGTTGTCGGTGGCCTTGCCGAGGACGGCGCCGCCGAGCGGGTGGTAGGTGAGGTGGTCGCCCCAGATCTTGTTGGTGCCGAAGAGGTCGGTCCGGTAGATCGTCCCCTCCTTCGAGTTGATCTTGTCGAAGATGGTCTTCGCCGCGTTGATCGACGGCTGCTTCCAGGCCGTCTGCCAGCTCAGGTCCACCCGCCCGGTCGCCGCGTTCCAGCTGAACTCGGCGCGGTTCGGGTTCTTGGTGATGGACAGGTAGAAGGAGGCGTACGTCTCGATGCCCGTCGGCAACGGCGCCACCTCGGCGAAGGCACCGCCCGCGGCCCAGTTGTCGATGCCGCCCGTGGGCATGGACGCCTGCAGCTTGCCGGTGGCGTCCCACATGTGGTTGGCGCGGCCGCACATCACGTTGCCGTTGTCGCCCCAGCCCTTGCCGATCTCGCCGTTGAGACCGGGCAGCGCCCCGGTCGCCTTCAGCCTGACCAGGAGCTTGCTGGTGCCCACGCTGCCCGCCGCGAAGAACACCCGGTCGGCGGTGACGGACTTGGTGGCGGTGGTGTCGCCACTGGTGTTGATCTGGTCGATGGCCACCGTGTAGCCGCCGCCGGCCGCGGGGCTGACCGAGGTCACCCTGTGGAGCGGGGAGATGGTGACCCGGCCGGTGGCGCGGGCCTGGGCGAGGTAGGTCTTCTGGAGCGACTTCTTGCCGTGGTTGTTGCCGTAGAGGACCTCGCCCGCGAGGGCGGACTTGGGGACGGCTCCGGCGGCCTCCTGCTTCATGTAGTCGAAGTCGTAGACGTTGGGCACGAAGACGAAGGGGAAGCCCGAGCGCTGGGCGTGCTTGCGGCCCACCCGGGCGTACTGGTAGCAGGCGGCGCTGTCGAACCAGGCCGGATCGATGTGGTTGACCCCGAGGCCGGAGTTGGCGCGCGGGTAGTAGACGTCGTACATCTCCGCGGCGTCGACCGTGGGGAGGATGGCGCCGAAGTTCTCGCGCTTGGGCGTGACGGCCATGCCGCCGTTCACCAGCGAGCCGCCGCCGACGCCGCGGCCCTGGTAGACGGTGATGCCCGCGAACTCCTCGGCGTCCAGGATGCCGGTGTACCGCGGCACGTCCTTGTCGAGCGGGAAGCCGAGGAAGTTGCTCAGCGGCTGCTTGGTGCGGGTCCGCAGCCAGTACGAACGCTGGTCGGGCTGGGTCGTGTTGGCGAAGACGTTGCCGTCGGAGCCCGGGGTGTCCCAGGCCATGCCCATTTCGATCATGTGGACGTCGACCCCGGCCTGGGCCAGGCGCAGCGCGGCGACCGAGCCGCCGTAACCCGTCCCGATGATCAGTACGGGGACATGGGCCCCCGGGTCGATGACGGCGGCGCCGACGGCGGTGGGGATCGCCGCGGTGCTCGCCGCGGAGGCACGGCCCGACAGGGCCGCGACTCCAAAAATAGAACCTGTTCCAGCAATGAATCCACGGCGGGAGAGGCCGCTGGAACCGTTGACGCGCATGGGGGAATCGCTCATGTGGGGGTTCCTCACTCTCTGGCGGAGTGGGAACAGGTTCTACTGCTGGGCATGAATTAAGTCACTACATACCCGTTGGTAACTTTTGTCCGTACCTGACACGGATCGGTGGCAGCGTCCGGCCGCTCCGCGCGGCGGTCGCCGGCGCCCGGCGGCGGCCGGTGATCACCGCTGCGTAGTCGCGGAAATTCACGAGGTGAGCAAAAGGTGAATCTTTTACTGAATTCCCGTCAACAGACCTTCACCGACTATCTCGATCAGATAACGACATCCTTAAAAAGGCCTGGACCAATCGAGTGCGACGCGCGTAACTGCCCATTTTTTAAAGCAATTTGACGGTTCATCAAATCCAACCAGCAGGTAACGGATTGGATTCACGGCGGGCTTTCCCGTTTGTCCGAATTCACTGCGGAGAACCTCTGGCAGGCTTCCCGGCACCCAGTTCCCTGACCCCGGATTGAGGTGCTCATGTCTACGCATCGGAAACTGAAACAGCGTCAGAAAAGCCGCCATCAGCGGAAGCCGCGCCGGCTCATATTCGCGACGCTCGCCACGGCCGCAGCGGGGGTGATGGCGGCCGGCATGTTCTACGGGAACGTCCTCGAAGGGGCGCAGGCCGAACCGCTCGCACCGCGCGCCGGAGCCGTCGCCCCCGCGGGCCCGGCCGGCGCGCCGGCCCGCGACGCGGAGCCCGCGCCGCTCAAGGCCGTCCCCGCCGACCAGCCCGCCAAGGGCCTGGTCTTCGACGGCCTGGCCGCCGCCCCCAAGGGCGACCGCTGCGCCGGTGTCTACCGCACGGACGCCGGCCACTGCACCCACGGGCCCGACGCGCCGCCCAAGGGCGTCGACATCAAGAAGCAGGTGCCCCCGGCGGTCAAGACGGCCGCCGTCGCGGCCGACCCGACCCGCCCCGGCTCCCCGGCCAAGGCCGGCGGGCGTCCTCAGGACGCGCCCGCCACCGCCGACGCCCAGTCCGCGAGCCGCAGCGCCGCCTCCGCGCCCGCCCCCGCCGCCGGCCAGCGCGCCGTGGCCGCCGGCCCGGCCGGACAGACCGTGCAGTGCGACGGCGACGGCAGCACGGGCAACCGCGTCCAGGTCGTCTACGTCCACGGACCCGGCCGCGACCGCTACTCCCAGTACCTCGCGTCCTTCCGCAAGTGGGCCGCCGACGCCGATCTCATCTACTCGGCCAGCGCCCAGGAGACCGGCGGCGTCCGGCACATCCGCTACGTCACCGCCGCGGACTGCACGCCGACCGTCCTCAACATCGAGCTGCCGGACTCCGCGCTCTCCGAATTCAGCGCCACCAACCGCGCGCTGGCCGGCAAGGGCCTCGACCGCCGCGACCGCAAGTACATGATCTTCGCGGACACCCAGGTCTACTGCGGCATCGGCACGTTCAACGGCGACGAGCGGCCCGGCCAGAACAACCTGAGCAACTTCGGCCCCTCCTACGGCCGTACGGACTCCGGCTGCTGGGGCGGCCACACCGCCGCCCACGAACTCGGCCACAACCTCGGCGCGGTGAACAACAGCGCCCCCAACACCAGCCGCGGCGCGCACTGCACCGACGAGTACGACGTCATGTGCTACTCGGACACGCCGTACTACCCGCAGATGCGCTACGTCTGCAACAACCAGGCCAAGGAGAACATCCTCGACTGCAACCACGACGACTACTTCCACACCAGCCCCCGCGCGGGCAGCTACCTCGCCACCCACTGGAACATCGCCGACAACCAGTTCCTGATGCGCGGCAAGGGCGGCGGTGGCGGCGGCACCGACCCGAAGCCGGACCCGACGCCCACCCCGACCCCGACCACGCGTCCCGGCACCGGCCCCGACGTCAAGGTCGGCCAGATCCGCTCCGACGCCGCGGTGGCCAGCTGGCCCCAGGTCTCCGGCGCCGCCTGGTACCAGGTGCTGCTCAACGGCCGTCACCTGACCTGGGTGCAGGGCACCGCCGTCCGCGTCTACAACCTGCGCCCCGACACCGCGTACACCGTCGCCGTCTCGGTCCGTGACACGGCCGGCCGCGACAGCGGCCCCGGCAGGACCACCTCCTTCCGCACCGCGAAGGCCGGCGGCGCGGGCACCGCGCCCGGCGCCCGCTACCTGCTGGGCAACGGCAGCACCGGCATGACCGCCGAGATCTGGGGCGGCCGCACCGCCGACGGCACGGTCCTGGTCGGCTCCGCCGCCACCGGATACGCGCAGCAGCAGTGGCACTTCGACGACGCGGGCAACGGCCTCGTCCGGATCCGCTCCGCCGCCTCCGGCAAGTGCCTCCAGACCGGGGGCGCCCCCTCCGCCGGCATGTGGACCGCCCAGCAGCCCTGCCGCGCCGTCACCGCCCAGCAGTGGAAGGTCTCCGCCCGCGGCAGCGCGGTCACCGTCACCGACCGCTCCGGCGCCTACGCGCTGACCGTCGGCAGCCGCCCGTACTACGGCGCCTGGCTGCTCGAACTCCAGCCGAAGGACGGCCGCGCCGCCCAGCTCTGGACGCTGACCAGGGCCTGATCCACAGGCCCGTCGCGGGCGGCCGTTCGGGGGGACGGCCGCCCGCCCCCACCCCTCATGTCCCGTCTCCCCCGGAGAGCACCGCCATGCCCGTACGAAGAACCGCACGTTCAGCCGCCCGAAGAACCGCCCGGTCCGCCGTCCTCGTCCCCCTCGCCGCCACCGCGACCGCCGTGGTCATCGGCCTCCCCGGCCTGGCCCGGGCGCACGGCGACACCCTGAAGGTCGAGGTCACCGGCAACCGCGAGGGCCGGGTGACGGCCGTCATCACCTGGGAGAACGACAACGACCCGCTCGACGAGCCGGTCGCCGGCACCGTCAACGCGGTGAGCGCCGACGGCGCCCGCCTCCAGGGACCCTGGCGGCTGGTCGCCGACCCCGGCACCCCGAACGGCTGGACCACCAAGGAGGCGCTGCCCTCCGGCACCTGGAAGGTCTCCGTCGACGCCGCCTTCCCCGGCCTCGGCCACGCCGAACGCAGCCTGACGGTCAACCCCGCCGGCACCGGAGCCTCCGCCCCGCCGGCCACCCGGGGGCCGGGTGCCGAACCCGTCGCCACCACCGCCCCCGTCGCCGCGCCGCCCGCGAAGGGACGGCCCGTCACCTCGGAAGCCCGGCGGACCGGCCGTACGTCGGCCACCTGGTGGACCGCGGCCGGCGTCGTCGTCGCCGCTGCCGCCGGCGCCGCGGTGGGCGTCCTGGTACGCCGCGCCCGCGCCCGGCGCGCCGGCCGCGCGTAACGCCGGACCGGCACGGTGACGCCGGACCACCGCGCGTGACGGGCGGCACGACAGCCGCCCAGGCCGCGCGCAGCGCTGGACCGGCACCGCCCGGCGGGCCCGCCGCACCCGGCACGGGAACCCGCCCCCGCCACCCCGTGCGCCCGACACCCCTGGGCGCACCGGGGGCGGCGGCGCGGCCCCGAAGGCCGCCGCTCGTGGGGGAGTTCGGCGCGGATGCGAAGCTGGGGGCGACCGGCTCCATCCACGACGACGGAGGAGGACGCGGCCATGGCCGTCATCCACCACACGACCCTCACGCCGACCAAGCTCGAACTGGTCGCCGCCTGGCTGCCCTCCCGCCCCTGGTACCGCGGCGGCACGAGCGGCCCCGAGCTGTCCAAGGCGGGCGGCTTCCGGCTGGACGACCCCGAGGGCGAGGTGGGCATCGAGTTCATGGTGGTCACCGACGCCCCCGCCGACGCCCCCGCCGACGCCCCCGCCGACGCCCCGGCCGGCGAGCCGGCCGCGTACCTGGTCCCGCTCACCTACCGCGGGGCCCCGCTGGACGGCGCGGAGGACGCCCTCGTCGGCACCATGGAGCACGGGGTGCTCGGCAGGCGCTGGGCGTACGACGGCTGCCACGACCCGGTGCTGGTCGGCCGGCTGCTCGCGCTGCTGGAGGGCCGCACGGAGGCCCAGGCGCAGAGCGACAGCGACACCCCCGACCGCGACGTCACCCGCGCCCTCACCGGTGGCCCCGTCGCCGGCCCCGCCACGGCCACCGACACCGACGGGGGCACCGTCCTGACCCTCGCGACGGGCGCCACCCTGCACCTGAACCGCGTCCTCACCCCCGCCGGCGACCTCCCGCCGACCGCGACGGGCCACGTCTCGGGCGTCTACCGCCCGACCCCCGTCACCACCGCCGCCACGGTCTTCGCGGTGCTCATCCCCGCCCCGGCGAGCTGACGCCCGCCCGGCGTCGTGTCGCGCGCAGGTGGCGGGCCAGGGCCGTGGAGGCGAGGATGGTGACCAGGGCGCAGACGGGCCACCAGCCCCAGCGCGCGTACAGCTGGGTGCCGAGCCAGGAGCCCGCGCTGCCGCCGACGTAACCACAGGTCATGTAGGCCGTGTTGAGGCGGCCGCGGGCGTCGGCGCGGAGCGCGTAGATGCGGACCTGGTTGGCGACCATGCCCGCCTGGAGGCCCACGTCGAGCAGCAGCGTGCCCACGACGAGGGCCGCCAGCCCCACCGCTCCGCCCCTGGCGCCCAGGGCCAGCACCGGGCCGGTGGCGGCCACCGCCAGCAGGCAGACGAGGTTGACCGCGTCGGGACCCCGCCGGTCCACCAGCCGGCCGGCCACCGGGGTGCAGGCCATGGTGGCCGCGTTGACCAGGGCCAGCGCCCCCACCGCCGGGGCGCCCAGCCCGTACGCCGGGCCGGTGAGCAGCAGCGCGACGGAGGTCCACACGGCGGTGAACCCGCTGAACACCGCCGTGTGGTACCAGCAGGACCGGCGCAGTCCGGGCTCCGTGCGCAGCAGCCGCAGCGGCTCGGCCAGCAGTGCCGGGTAGCGCTGCCGGGAGGGCGGCACGGTGGCGGGCAGGGCGCGGACGAGCAGCACCGCGACGGTCAGCGACAGGGCCGCGGCCAGCAGGTACGGTGCCCGCCACCCGAACCACTCGCCCAGCCAGCCGCCGCAGGCGCGCGAGATCAGCATGCCGCCGAGCGAGCCGCTGAGCATCGTCCCGGTCACCCGCCCCCGCTGGTCCTCCGGCACCAGGCCGACGGCCAGCGGGCCGATCACCGGGGCGACCACGGTCGCGGTGCCGGCGAGCGCGCTCGCCCCCACCAGCGCCGGCAGCCCGGGCGCCGCCCCCGCGGCGAGCAGGCCCAGGCCGGTGACGCCGAGCAGGGTGACGATCAGCGTGCGGTGCGGGATCCGGTCGCCGAGGGGGACGAGCAGGAAGATGCCGGCCGCGTAGCCGAACTGGCAGGCCGTCACGGCGAGGGTCGCCGACTCGGGCGTGACGCCGAGCCCCGTGGCGATCAGCGGGCTGATCGCCTGCGGGAAGTACACGTTGCCCACGGCCACCCCGCAGGCGAGCGCGAGCAGCGCGAGCACGACCCGGCCCGCCACGGGGGCCGCGCGGGCCGGGACCGCCCGGCCCGGCGCGCCGGCGGCAGGTACGGGGGCGGCCGGGGCCCGGTCGCTCGTGTGCTCGTCGTCCGTCGTCCTCATGGACCGAAGTCCACGGCACGGCGCGCGGTCTGCCAATCGAATTACCGTGCCGGGGCGGCCGGGTGGCCGGTAGCACCGGCGGTACGCGCCAAGGCCCGCGGCCCCCTCGGGGACCGCGGGCCCTCGCCGTGCGCGCGCCGGGGGGGCGGGGGAGGGCGGGGGCAGCAGGGCAGGCGGCCCCCGGGTCTCCGGCGGCGGGCCCCCGGTCTCCGGCGGCGGCGGGCCCCGCGCGGCCGGGCCCGGCGGAGGTCACGCGGCCGGCAGCAGCCGGCTCCTCAGGTGGTCGAGCACCTGGTCCAGGGCGGCCCGGGTCGGCTCGCCGGGCCGGTCGACCAGGTGCTCGGTGAGCACCGAGTGCGGCGGCAGCACGCCCTGGGGATTGGCGTGCCGCGGATCCAGCTCCACCGCGACGAAGCCCTCGCCCAGCTCCCGCCTGAGGTACGCGAACCGGTCGCCCGGCACGAACCGGTCACCGCGGAACCGCAGGCCGAGCACGCGCAGCCCGTCCCGCTCGCAGCGGTCCCGCACCACCGCCAGCTCCTCGGCCGAGATGTCGATGCCGCCGGCCTGTCTCCGGGTCCACGGCACGGGCAGCGAGGGCTGCGAGAGCACCGGGGCGAGCAGCCGGTCGTCCGTGGCCATGGCCAGCGCGAACCCGCCGGTGAAGCACATGCCCACCGCGCCGACGCCCGGCCCGCCGCACCGCCCGTGCTCGTGCGCCGCCAGCGCCCGCAGCCAGGCCACGGCGGGCGAGGAGCGGCCGGTGGCCAGCACCGTGAACTCCCGGCTGACGCACACCGAGGCGAGGGACGAGGCGGCGTACGCGAAGCCGGCCAGCCGGCCGTGGGCGTCCGGGTGCGGGTCGCGGCCGGGTCTGCCGAAGAGCACGGGCAGCACCGCCGTACAGCCGAGCGCGGCGACGCGTTCGGCGAACGCGAGCACCTTCGGCGTGATGCCGGGGATCTCCGCCATCACGATCACGGCCGGTCCTGAGCCGTGCCGCAGGACCTCGTGGGTGGTGCCGTCGTGGGTGAACTCCTCGCGCGTGAAGCCCTTGAGGTCGTGGTCGGCCACCGGGTACCGCCTTTCGTCTTCCGGGAGGGACGGGGAAGTCGGGCTGGTTCGGGAAGGGACGGTACCGGCAGGGAGCGGGCCTAGTCGCCGAAGGACAGCATGCGGATCACCTGCTGCCGGTCGTCGCCGTCCATCAGGGAGTCGGTCACGAAGACGCGGCCGGCGGCGTACGCCACGTTTCCCCCGAGCATCTCCTGCTCCGGGGCCCGCGCCGAGGACGTGTGCCGCATCAGCACGGTGACCTTCGTGGGGCCGGGGCCGAGCCGCAGGGTCCGCCCCGGCTGCTGCGAGGTGGCGCCCACGTACGCGACGAGCGTGCCGCCCTCGGCCTTCAGCGGCAGGAACGGACGGTACGCCTCCACCTTCCGCCCCCACGCGAACTTCCCGGTGGCCAGGCTGAAGGCCCCCAGCCGCCCTTCCGTGGACGCGTACAGCATGCCGCCGCCGACCAGCGGCCCCCGGCAGTTCTGCACGCCCTCCCCGGAGTCCCCCTCGTCGCACGGGTCGAGCCCCCGGTCGCCGGGGTCGATCACCGTGCGCCGGCGGCCGGCGGAGTCGAGCACCACGGCCGTCCACTTCCCGATGTCCGTCCGGTCCTGCGCGACGACCACGACCGGGTCGACGGAGAGGACCTTCCACAGCTTCTGCCCGGTCGGCAGCCGGAAGCGCCACTTCACCTTCCCGGTGCGGGGGTCGAGCTCCTTGATCTGGTCCTGCGGGGTCTTCCCGGTGATCCCGCAGTGGTCGACCTGGAGCAGGCGGACGCCGCCGGCCACGTCGTCGGGGTAACAGCCGCCCGGGTTCTCCTTCCGCGACACGAACAGGGGCGCGCCGTCGCTCACCCGGTAGGCGTCGGCGGACATGAACCGGCCGACCATGAGGGTGTCCCCGCTGATCGCGAGGTGCACGGTCAGGAGGCTGTCCGAGGAGTCCTCCGAGGTGAGCTTCCTGGTCCAGCCGGGCTTCCCGGTCTTCAGGTCGATCATCATCAGGTGGTCGCAGCGGCGGCCCGGGCCGCCGGCGGTGCCGCCCCCGTTGCTGTAGGCGACGACCACCTTCCCGTCGGGCGTGGTGCCGACCGGGGTGTCGCAGACCGGGGCGGGCAGCCTCAGGCCCCACGCCTTGGTGCCGTCGGCCGTCCTCAGGGCGGTCACCTCGGTGTACGCGGCCTGGACCACGGTGTCACCGGCGAACCACAGGTCGTACAGGTGGGTGTTGTCCGGTACGTCGAGGTCGTTGGCGAACGCCCAGGCGCGGGCCTCGCCGGCCGCCCGGCCGATGTTGATGTCGGCGCCCAGGCCGGGCGCCGCGCCGCCGGAGGACGGTGAGGGGGCCTGCGGCCCGGCGGGCGGCCGGGCCGCGACGGTGGGTCCGGCGGTCCGGTCCGCGCCGCCGCCCCGCTTCCCGGAGCCGCCGCCGAGGCCGGCGTACAGCCCCGCGCCCAGGAGCACCAGCGCGAGGGCGGCGGCGCCGGCGAGGACCGCGGTCCGGCGCCGGGAGGGGCAGGCCGAGGCCAGCGGGGGCGGGTCCTGCGGCTGCCAGGAGGGGCCGCCCCAGGGTCCGGCGCTCCGCGCGTACGGGTTGTCCCCGGCACCGTCCGCGCCCGGCGGCGGTGCCTTCGGTGGCTCGTACCAGGGCTGGTCCATCGGTTCCCCCCTCGTGTGACGGCCCGGAGCGGGCGGTGGCCCGGTCCGGTGAGCGGCCCCAGTGTTCCAGCGGCAGCGGCCCGGAGGCCGCCCCACCGCCACTTCCGGCCACCGGACGGCTGTCACCGGACAGCGGCCGGCACCGGTCACGGGGTTTCCGCACGGTGCCAACCGCAAATAAGGCTCAACTCCGTTGGCCCGGGCGATCATGGTGCGTAGCCTCGCCGCATGACGAACACCTGGCACGTCCTCGTCGAGGAGACCCGCACTCTCGAACGGTGGCTGGACCACCGGCAGATCGAGACCGAGCACTGGAGCCTCGCGGTGAGCGAGCCGGTGGCAGGTCCGGAGACGGCGGCGGACCGGGCCCGGGAGCTGGCCGGCGCGTACCTGCCCGACTGGATGGCGCGGCCGGACCGCCCCGGCGACCGTCCGCGCCGCCGGGCGTACCTCACCGCCGGCGGCAGCTGGCTGGTCACCCTCGCCCACGAGAAGGGCCGCCGCGACTACTGCCACCTGCGGATCACGCCGGCGCAGATGATGCTGGACGAGGCGGAGACGCGCGGGTAGGGGCGCAGGGCGGAGGCCGGACCTCCGCCGCTCCGCCCTGGTGCGCACGTGGGTACCGGGACGGAAGTGAGTACCGGTACTCATGGCGGAAGTCCCGGCGCCGGCCCGAGACTTGCCGCACCGACGAGAAAGGTCACCGATCATGCTGCAGAACCGAGGAGCGCGCGGGTCCGCCGACGCGACCGGCGCCGTCCGCGCCTCCCGCCAGTCGCTCACCTACCTCGCCGTCGCCGGCCTGGTGACGGCGCTGTTCGCCACCGGCTGCGGCACGGGCGCGGACCGGGTCTGCGGCGGCGGCCGGTACCCGGTGAAGGCGGTGGGCAACACCACCGGCCAGGACTGCGTGCCGGACGGCGAGGAGCCGCCCGCGGGCTACGTCCGCTACCCCGAGGGGAAGGTGCCGGAGCACGTCGGCGACAAGTGGGACGACTACTGGAGCAAGGTCGTGGTGGACGAGAAGGGCAACATCGTCTCCGGCGGGACGGACGGCACCGGCGGCCAGGGCTGATGCCCCGGGGCGGACCCGGCGCCCCCGCGCCGGGCCTCCGGCACACCGGCGCGGCCGTACGGATGGCGGGGCGAGCCGGGGGCAACCGCCCCGCGCGGGACCGGCGGCCGGGGCCGGCGCTGTCACAGGGGCCCGCCACACTGGCCCCATGGAGACGAACGAGGGGCGCGACGGGCACGTCGACCCGCACGCACTGCTGGGGCTGACGGACTGGGACGCGGTGGAGAACTGCTTCTCCGACGTGGCCCCGCCGACCGAGGACATACTGCTGCGGCTGCTGGCCGACGACCCCCGGGAGCAGGGCCACGCCCTCCGGGAGCTCATGGAAGCCGTCTGGCACGGGAACGTCGTCTCCAGCGCCGCCGCTCCCGCCGCCCGGTACGTCGCGGCCGTCCTCGGCGACCCCAGGACCCTCGCGCTCGTCAAGGACCGGGTGCCCGTGGAGGAGGCCGAGGAGGGCGAGCAGACCCCGTACCCGCTCCGCGCCGGCCTGCTCAACTGGCTGGGGGACGTGGTCCAGGACGCCGCAGCACAGCAGCACGCCCCGTACGGCGAACAGGAGGACGTCGACGCACTGCTGGCCCTGGCGCCGGAGCTGCACGACGCGGTCCTGCCCTTCCTGGACGACCGGTCCCGCGACGTCCGCGAGGCCGCCCAGGGCCTGCTCCTCCCGCTGCTCGCGCTGCCGGCCCTGGCCGAGCGGACACCGGCCCACCGGGTGCTCGTACGCCACCTCGCCCTGACCGACGGCCACCACAAGTGGCGGGCGATCGACACCCTCGCCTACTGGGGCGAGGACCTGTCCAGGCTGCTCTAGCCGCGCCTCTTCGGGCTGCTGCCGGGCTGTTGCCGGGAGGGCCCGGTGGCGGGTGCGCGGGGGCGGGCCGGCGCCGGCGGCGTCTCAAGTTTCGTGGGGTGACCTCAAGAAGGTTTACGGCAGGCCTGGTTCGGCAGGCCCCCTCCCGTTAGGCTTCTCGCAGCTCAACCCCGTTGCCCCACCCCCACCCGACCCACAGGAGAGCAGCCGGTGCGCCAAGCCCTGCCGCCCCTGGGGGAACTCTGGGACACCGTGGCCACGCTCGCCGCGGAGCAGGGCGAGGACCCCGGCGAGGTGCTGGGGGCCGCCCGGCTGTCCGCCCTCACCGGCATACCCGCCGGCCGCGTCGAAGCCGTACGCGACGGCCGGGACACCGGGCTCCCCCTCGACCGGCAGGTCCGCGAGCGCTTCACGGAACTCCGCCACAGCAGGAGGCGCCCGGACGGCGCCCGCCACAGCCTCGACGCCATCGCCCGCCACTTCGCCGCCCGCGGCGCCTCCCTCGGGGCGCTCAACGGCGGCTCCGGACTGCCCGGGCTCCGGCACGCCGAGGGCATCCAGTCCTTCTTCGGGGTCTACGCCGGCTTCCTCGTGGCCGACGACCGCAGCGCCGTGGAACACGCCCTCGCCGCCTCCGGCATCGTGCCGCCCTGCACCCCGGCCGAGATCGGCCGGATCGGCCACCTCACCGGCATCGCCCCGGCCGGCGTCGCCCGTGCCCTCGCCGGCGAAGGCGGCGGCCTGCCCCTGCCCCGCCGCGTCCGCACCCGGTTCCGGCTGCTGCGCGCCACCCGGCCCGGGCCCGACGGGGAGCCGTACTCCCTCAGGGAGATCGCCGCCTCCTTCTCCGCCACCGCCCAGTCCCTGAGCAAGCTCAACGTGGACGAGGACGACAGCCTGCCCAGCCTCGCGGTCGCCGCGGGCATCCAGCGCTTCTTCGGCGTCGACGGCGGCTTCCTCCTCGCCGACGCACCCACCGCCCTGCGCCGCGCCCTGAACCACGTGGCCGCCGGGCTGCGCCGCACCGCGGCCCGGGCGGCCGAGGACCCGCTGGAGAAGCTCAAGCGCGACTACGAGCTGCTGCACATCGCCATGCGGGCCAGCAACCTCTCGCCCCGCGGCCGCCGGGACCTCGCGGCCCACCTCAAGAACCTGCTGGCCAGTGAGGGGATCACCGATGAGTAGCCGGGCACACGGCCGGTTAGCGGCCGGGGCGGGGGAGCGCGCGCCGGGAGGGCCCGCGCGCCCGAAGGCCCGTGGGACGTTGCGGTTGTTCCGGACGTGCGGACTCCGGAAGGACGGGACGGGGGGAGGCACCCGATGAGGGTCACGCGCGAGATGCGCGCACTGCGCAGGCGGCTGCTCGCCGACACCCGGCTGCCCCGCCCCGCCGACGCCGGCACCATCATCGCCGGCCTGTGCGAGGCCTTCGCACGGCGCCGCGGCGGGCGCCCCGTCGACCACCGCTTCAGCCGCTTCCCCGTCGCCACCGCCAGCGGCCTCTGGCTCCAGCTCGCCGACCGCGACCTGATCGTCATAGAGGAACGCACCCGGCCGGGACACCAGTTGGTCATCGCCTGCCACGAGTTGTGGCACATCCTCGAAGGCACCTGCAACAGCCACGGCCCCGGCCTCTCCGTGGCCGCCCGGCTGGCCGGCAGCGACGCCGACCTCGGCGCCCTGCTCGGCACGGAACAGGGCCTGCGCGCCGTCGTCCAGCAGGCCGCCGCCCGCGCCGGACACGACAACCCGGCGGAGGACCGGGCCGAAACGTTCGGCCTCTTCATGGCCAGACACCTCACCTGCCTCCTCCCCGCACCCGAGGAGGAGCAGGTGCCGCCCGCCATCGAGCGGATCCGCACCTCACTCGGCGGGGGGCACTGACGGTGCCCGCCGACCGCCCGCCGACCTTACGCTCCGCCGAACCCCCGTCCCCCACACCCGTCCCCGAACTCGGCGCAGCGAAAGAGAGCCCCGCACGATGAACAGCACCACAGCGACCCCGCACGCCGTCGTGATCGGCGGCAGCATGGCCGGACTGCTCGCCGCGGCCGTCCTGGCCGCCCACGCCACGGTGACCGTCATCGACGCGGACGAACTCCCCGACCGCCCCGCGCCCCGCCGCGGCCTCCCGCAGGCCCGCCACGTCCACGTCATGTGGTCCGCGGGCGCCCGGGCCGTCGAGCGGATCCTGCCCGGCGTCACCGACGCCTGGACGGCGGCCGGCGCGCTCCGCCGCAGCCTGCCCACCGACCTGGTCACGATGACCGCCCAGGGCTGGATACCCCGGTTCGGCGAGCACCAGTTCAACATCTCCTGCAGCCGCGACCTCCTCGACTGGGTGGTCCGCACCCGCGTCACCGCCCTCGACGGCGTCACCCTGCTGCGGCGCAGCACCGTACGCGCGCTGGAAGGCTCCCGCCGCGCGGTCACCGGCGTCCGCGTCGACACCCCGGACGAGCAGGACGTACGCCTGCCCGCCGACGTCGTCGTCGACGCCAGCGGCCGCGGCTCCCGCGCCCTGCGCTGGCTGGCCGACCTCGGCGTGCGCGGCGTCCGCCAGGCCGAGGTCGACTCCGGGCTCGTCTACGCGACCCGCCTCTACCAGGCCCCGCCCGGCGCCCACGAGACCGGCTTCCCCATCGTCAACGTCCAGTCCGACCCCCGCGTGCCGGTGCCCGGCCGGACCGCCACCATCGTGCCCATCGAGGACGGCATCTGGCAGGCCACGCTCTCCGGCACCCGCGGCGGCCAGCCCACCGCCGACCCCGACGCCTTCGTGCCGTTCGCCAAGAGCCTGCGCGACCCCGTCGTCGGCGACATCCTCGAACGCCAGACCCCGCTCGCCCGCACCGCCCGCGACGGCGGCCGGACCGCCGCCGAGGTCGCCGTCACCCAGGGCAACGCCAACCGGCGCAGCTACTTCGAGAAGGCGGAGCTGCCGGCCGGCTTCTTCGCCGTCGGCGACTCCGTCGCCACGTACAACCCGCTGTACGGCCAGGGCATGACCGTCGCAGCCCAGGGACTCCTCGCCGTCCGGGAGATCCTGCGCAGCAGACCCGTGACCGACCCCGAGTTCACCCGCCAGGCACAGCGCGCCATCGCCGGGCCCGCGACCGTCGCCTGGGAGCTGGCCACCTCGCAGGACATCCTCTACCCGGGCGCCACCGGCATGCGGCCGCGGCCCGGCTCCGGGCTCCTCAACTGGTACGTCGACCGGCTCATGACCGGCGCCACCCACCAGGAGGAACTCACCGCCGCCTTCCTGCGCGTCATCACCATGACCGAGTCCCCGGCCGACTGGGTCCGCCCGCGCACCCTGGCCCGCGTGCTGCGCCCCGCCGGCACCCCCGCCCACACCAGTGCCCCGCTCACGGCCGCCGAGCGCTCCGTCGCCGGCCTGGCCGCCGGCGAGTCGGCGAGCAGCCCCCGATGAGGTGCCCCTAGGTGGACAGCGGCATCCTGCTCTACGCCCCGGGCGCGCTGCTCACGCTCGCCCTGCTCGTCAAGGCGCCGGCCCTGCGGCGGGACTGGCACCGGCCGATGATGCGCGCCGTGTGCGTGCTGCTCGTGGTCGGCTGCCTGGTGCTGTTCCTCGCCGCGCCGCCCACCATCGTGGCCGTCAACCGGCTCACCGGGATCCCCAACTGCGCCGCGCCGCTGGTCTACGGGGTGCTCACCGCCTTCTCCGGCTCCTGCATCGTGCTGGTCCTGCACTGGAGCGGGACGGACCCGGCCGCCATCAGACGCGGCACGCGCCTGACCGTGGCGGCGACCGCGGCGGTGACGGTGCTGATCGTCGCCGCGTTCGCCGCCGGGGACGCGGAGGTCGAGCGGGTGCGCGACCTGGACACGTACTACGCGAACACCCCGTACGTCCGCGAGATGATCGTCCTGTACCTGCTGGCCCACTCGGCCGGCAGCGCCACGCTGACCGTGCTGTCGTGGAAGTGGCTGCGGCGGGTACGGCCGGCCATGCGCTCGCTCCGCGGCGGGCTGGCCCTGCTGGCACTGGGCGGGCTCCTCGACCTCGGCTACCTCGCGGCCAAGTGGGCCGCGGTGGGCGCGCGTTGGGCCGGACGGGACTGGGACGCGCTCTCGACGGACCTCGCCCCGCCGCTGGCCTCGGGCGCGGCGGTGCTGGTCGGCGCGGGGTTCCTCGTACCGCTGGTGGGGGCGTCGTCGGCCTGGCGGGACTACAGCCAGTACCGCGCGCTGCGGCCGCTGTGCAAGGCGCTGGGCGGACCGGCCGGCCCAGGGGCGGCCACGGTGCCGCTGAAGTGGTGGTCGCCGGTGGGCATCCGGCTGATCCACCGCGAGTCGGTCATCAACGACGCCATCCTGGCCCTGACCCCGTACTGCGAGGCGCCGGTCCGGGCCCGCGCCCTGCACGCCGCCCTCGCCCAGGGCCTGGCCCCCGCGGACGCCGCGACGGTGGCGGACGCGGCCATGCTGGCCGCGGCGGCGGCCCGCCGATGCGGGCCGCCGCCGGTCCGGGGCACGCCTGCGCCGGGCGCGGCCCGGGACAGGTACGGCCCCGACGCGGCCCGGGACACGTCCGGCCCGGGCGCGGCCCGGGATACGTACGGCCCGGGCGCGGCCCGGGACACGTCCGGCCGGGGCGCGGTCCGGGACACGTCCGGCCGGGGCGCGGCCTCGGATACGTACGGCTCCGGCGCCGCCCCGTCGGCCGCGCGCGGTGACGCAGCGGCCCCCGGGCCGGACGGCCGCCAGGAGCCCGGTCCCGGCGTCGAGGCGCGGCTCGGCTCGCGTCCGCTGGCCGCCCTCGCCGCCGAGTTCCGCCGCTCCCCGGTGGTCGCCGCCGCCCGCCGGGAGGCGTCCCGCGCGTCCGGCCCCTCCGCCTGAACCCCGGAGCGGGGCCCAGGCCGTGTCCTGCCCGACGCCGGTCTGGCGTCCCGGGTGCCGGTTGCCGGCGTGATGGCCCGCAGCGCCCGACGTGGCTCCCGCGCACGGTGCCCACGGGGCGGGCTTTCCGTGCCGTCAACCGGTGGCGCGGGCGGGCACCGGCGGCTGCCGGCCCGCTAGCCCTTCGCCGTGCCGGCCGGCCGGCCGGACAGCCAGGCGCCGTAGCGGCGGACCAGGCGGCGGTGCCCGGCCAGGTCGCGTACGAGCGTCAGCCCGGCGGAGACGGTGCGGCGCGGGCGGCGGCCCTCGGCCAGCCGGTGCAGGTGGCGGCGTACCACCGCCAGGTGCGTGGCCGCCCGCCACGACGTGTCCCGCACCGGCAGCCGCAGCCCCTCCACCCGCGCGGTGGCGTCCTCCCCGGCGGCCCACCGCTTCGGCAGGTCGGGGGAGAGCGCGAGCACGCCCGCCATTCCGGCCACCGCCACCCCCTTGGCCAGGACGCCCTCGGCCACCTCGCGCCGGGCGATACCGCCGGTGAGCATCAGCGGCACCGGGGGAGCCGCCGCCAGGAGTTCCTCGGCGAAGGGCAGGAACCGCGCCTCGCGCGCCAGCGGCCGCCGGTCGGCGGCACCGTCCGCGACGGTGGCCACCGGACTCTCGACGCTGCCGCCCGACAGCTCCAGCAGGTCGATGTCCAGCTCCCCGAGCAGCCCCAGCAGCGCCGCGACGTCCTCGGTGCCGAAGCCCCCGCGCTGGAAGTCCGAGGAATTGATCTTGACGCCGATGTCGAAGCCCGGCGCCACGCGCGCCCGCACGGCCCGGATCACCTCGGCCAGCAGCCGTGCCCGCCCCTCCGGCGAGCCGCCCCACCGGTCGGTCCGACGGTTGACCAGCGGGGAGAGGAACTGGCTGAGGAGGTAGCCGTGGGCGGCGTGGATCTGTACGCCGTCGAAGCCCGCGGCCTCGGCCCGCGCGGCCGTCCGCGCGAACCGGTCCACGGTCTCCTCGATCTCCCCGGCCGTCATCTCCTTGGGCGGGGCGAAGCGGTGGCTCAGCTTCCCGAGGTCAACCGGCACCTCGGACGGCCCCCAGGACACCCCCGGCATGTCCGAACCGACCTGCCGCCCGGGGTGGTTGATCTGCATCCACACCCGGGCGCCGCCCGCCCGCGCGGCGTCCGCCCAGCGGCGGAAGGGCTCCAGGGGCGAGTCGTCCTCCAGGACGATGGTGCCCGGCGAGGTCAGTGCCCGCCGGTCGATCATGACGTTGCCGGTGATCAGCAGTCCGGCGCCGCCCTCGGCCCACCGGCGGTAGAGCCGCTCGATCCGGGCGTCCGGCAGCTGTCCGGGCCCCGCGAGGCACTCCTCCATGGCCGCCTTGCAGAGGCGGTTGGCGAGCATGCTGCCGTTGGGCAGTCTCAGCGGCGAAAAGAGGTCGTCCAAGTCGATGTCCCCCACTCACGTTCACCTGATGGCGAGAAGGCTGGCGCGAATGCTTCCCCAAGCACCCGCGCGCGGCGACACAACATACCCCCCGGTGGTGAACGCCACGCCGGTCCTGCGGCGGCATTTCCGCCTCCCCGCGCAGCAGTTCCGCCGCGCCGCCGCAGCCGTCCGGGGCGTCTCCGGCCGGGAGGACCAGCGTGCGGCCGTGCGTGAACGCGTCGTCGGCGTACGCGCACCCCTCCCGGTCCGCGGGGCCGTGGAAGGACCACCGCCCGGTGATCGCTGCCGGACGGTCTCCCGTGGCCATGCCGAGCAGCGCTTTGTCCAGACCGGAACCGGACATGGTCCGGTCCGCGGCGAACCCCGTGCCGGCTGCCCCTGTGTGCGGGGAGCAGCGCGAGGGCTCGCCACGCCTGCCGTCCCGACCTCGTCCGCGGCCGCGCCGAGACCGGGATTCAGCCCCCCGCCAGGGGGTTCGGCAGGCCCGTCCACTGGTCGCCCCCCGCTTCGCTGAGCCGCATCAGGGTCAGGGCCTTCACCGGCAGCGGTTCGGAGGTGAGCGCGTGCAGGTCGTCCCCGCAGGGCATGGCGGCGGTGCCGGCCGCCAGCAGCGTGCCCAGCGTCTCCGTGTCCCCGGCGAGGGGGCCCAGCGCCCCCGACAGCAGGCCGCCGAACAGCTTGCGCCGCAGCGCGACCGGGTCGTCCGTCTGCTGGCGGGCGGTGAGCGGCGGCAGCGGGATGCCGTGCCGGGCCAGCCGGGCCGGGCTGATCCGGATGTCCGCCAGGTCGCGGTAGACCAGCCGGGCCGGCCGCCCGGCCGCGTCCACCACCAGCAGCAGGTTCTGCCCGTGCGCCTCCAGGGCCACCCCAAGGCCCAGCAGCCGCAGACCCACCTCCAGCACCAGCCCGGCGAACGCCTCCCGCCAGGCACGGCGCTCGCCCGCCGGCACCGTGCCGGCGACGAACTCCGCCAGACAGGCCACCGGCACCACCCGTTCCCCGGCACCCCGGTCCGCGTACACGTCGGGCGCCTCCCGCAGCACCGCGGCCAGGTCCGGCGCCGGCGCCCCCACCGCCGCCACGGTGCGCGTGACGTGCAGCCGGCCCTCCAGGCGCGCCGCCATCGCCTCCACGAACTCCGACAGCACCGCCGCGTTCTCCACCGAGTACGCCGAGATGTCCCGCACGGACGAGGTCAGCCGCGTGCTCAGCGCCGTCTTCACGTGCAGCGCCGTCCCGGCCCCCGCCACCTCCCCGGCCGCCTCCAGCGTGCGCAGCGACAGCAGCGGCCGCGCCGCCAGCAGCGGGCCCCGCACGGGCTC
This sequence comes from Streptomyces sp. NPDC101132, assembly GCF_044759225.1. Classification (NCBI taxonomy): domain Bacteria; kingdom Bacillati; phylum Actinomycetota; class Actinomycetes; order Kitasatosporales; family Streptomycetaceae; genus Streptomyces; species Streptomyces sp. NPDC101132. The sequence continues at coordinate 118,256 of NZ_JBIVYX010000017.1, read as the reverse complement.
CTTCAGCACGTGCGCCGCCTGCCACGGGTGTACGGGCACCAGCACCCGCTCACCGTCGCGCAGCCCCCGCGGCCACCGCCCGACCAGCACCGGCTCCGTCACCGGAACCAGCGGCAGCCCCACCACCTGCCGGTGCTCGGGCGCGTACGCCAGCTGCTCCGCGGCGGTGAACCCGGGGCGCGAACGGCAGCCGGGATGGTACGGATGACCGTCCGTCACCCGCTGCTCCCACTCCCACGCGGCCCCCGGCGCGCCGTCCGACCCACCGTCAGCCGTGCCGTCCGCGCCGGCCGTGCGCGAGAGGGCCAGGGAGGCCACGCTCCCGTCCAGCTCCGCCGCGAAGTCCTCGCCCCGCGGCACCCCGAGGGCCCGCAGCAGCAGCGCCGGATGGTCGTACGGGACCCCCTCCAGCTCGACCGGTCCGGCGAGCGGAGCCGTCGCCCAGGGGTCGCGGGGCGGGCCGCTCAGCCGCCGTCCGTCCACCAGCCGCAGCACCACCGCACCGCCCGCGGCACCCCGCCCGGCGACCCACGGCAGCGGGTCGTGGACCAGCCCCCGCCACAGCCGGGACAGCACCGCCGCCCTGGCCCCGGGAAGCGCGTCGGCGTACGGCCCGAGCAAGTCGGGCCGCACCTCGCGGAGTTCCGCGGCGAGGGATCGCTCGGCGGCGGTCTTGATCACGTGTTGCCCTCCTGGAACGCATGGAGCTGCGACGTTACACATACTGAACGGTGATGAACGCGATCCCCGACACCACCGTGCGGACGGCCGAAACCCTGGCCCTCGCCCCCCTCCTCACCTGTCTGCTGCGCGAGCTGGCCGAGCCGGCCGGCCCCGCCGAGCCGTGCCACCCCGAGCGGGCCGCCGAAGCCGCGGACGGGCACGGCCGCCGGGTCTACCGGCTCCGCCCGAGCGGGAGCCTGCTGCGGGTGCGCGGCCCCCACCGTCCGGGCGAACCCGCGCTGTGGAACGGCCGGGACTGGACGCCGCTGGACCACGCGGGGGTGGTCGCCCTCGCGGAGGGGGAGATGCGGAAGGCCACCGGCCGGGACAACGGCACGCTCGGCGCCGAGATGGCCGACAGCCGCGAGGTGGTGGCCGCGATCCTGGCCGCCCGGGACCCCGCCCGCGCTCCCGAGGACCTCTGGATCCGGTCCGAGCAGTCCCTGATCGGCGGGCACCCCTGCCATCCGGCGCCCAAGGCGCGCGGCGGCGGGCCGGCCGCCGGCTGGCTCCCGTACGCCCCCGAGGCGTACGCCCGATTCCCCCTGGCCCTGCTCGGGGTCCGCGAGGACGCCCTGGTCGACGAGGGCGACACGGCCGCCCTGGACGCGCTCGGCGAGGCCCCGCCCGGCTACCGGCTGCTGCCGGCCCACCCCTGGCAGCTGGAGCTCGTACGGGAACTGCCGGAACTGCGCGCGGCCTTCGCCGACGGACGGCTCGTCCGCCTCGGCACGACCGACCGGACCGCCTGGCCCACGGCCTCCCTGCGCACGGTGTACCTGCCGGGTGGGCCGTCCGGTGACCTCTCCCTCAAGTTCAGCCTGGACGTGAGGATCACCAACGACATCCGGCGGCTCTGGCGGCACGACCTGCTCAGGGTGCTGGAGCTGGACCGGGAGGTGGCCGACGCCTTCGCCGCGCTGGCGAGCCCCGCCGCCTGGATGCGCGACCGCGGGTACCGCACGGTCGACGGCCTCCTCTTCGAACCCTGCGCCGTGCTGCTCAGGGACGGTCTGGAACAGCACCTCCCGCCGGGCACCGAGGCCGTCCTCCCCGCGGCGGTGGCGGAGGGCTTCGACGGCAACCCGCTCGACCGCGCCGCCGATCCGGGGGCCTGGTGGGCGGCGTACCTGCGGGCCGTCGTACCGCCGGTGCTGGAGGTCTTCGAACGGCACGGGCTGGTCCTGGAGTGCCACCTCCAGAACACGCTCGTCGCGGTGGACCGCCTCGGAACGCCCGTACGGGCGGTGTTCCGGGACCCGGAGGGCGTGAAGCGGGTGTCCGAGGTGGGCCGGGCCGCGGGCTGGGAGCGGCTGGTGTACTGCCTGCTGGTCAACCACCTCGCCGAGGTCGCGGGCGCCGTCGCCGAGCGCTTCCCCGCGGTCGCGTACGGGCTGTGGCCGGCGGTACGGGCCGAACTGGAGCGGTACGCCGCCCGCCGCCCGCTCCCCGAGATCGCCGCCCTGCTCGCCTCACCCACCCTCCCGGGCAAGGCGAACCTGCTGCTCCGCTGGACGGACGCGGACGGCGCCGACTCCCGCTACCTCCCGCTGCGCAACCCGCTCCCGGACCCGGGCGCCCCGACCTGGCTGGACCACGCCGCCGCCGCGGCCCCGGACGGGCCCCCGTCCCGACCCGGCACGCCCCCGACGAGCCGGCGCCCCCACTGACGGAGGCCCCCGCGCCCGTCCCCGTCCCCGTCCGGGTCTCGGTCCCCGCGCCCGTCCCCGTCCGGGTCTCGTCCCCCGGCCCCGTGCCGCCACCCTCCACCCGCCGGAGGCGTTGCGCTGGGTGATCGGGTGGCGGCGGCGTGCCGTCGGAGGTTTAACGCCGATCGATGCGTTCCTTAAGGGGGCCTCAAGATCTCAACGGCCGCCCTACTGCTGGGTATTTGTCGGTTTCGCGGGCGCTAGCGTGCTGCTCGTTCCCCCCTCGGGACCCCCTCCCCTCCCGATCAGACAGGCAGGTACCCCATGGCCGGCAACTCTCACCGCCGCAAGGCGAGCGGCAAGGCGAAGGCGGCGGCGGCCCTGGCCGTCGTGGCGGCGGTCGGCGGCACCGCCGTCGTGCTCGGCGGCACCGCCCAGGCGGCGTCCGTCGGCGCCGCGTTCACCCGTACCAGCGGCTGGGAGACCGGGTACACCGGCCAGTACGTGGTGACCAACCACGGCAGCTCCGCGCTCACCTCCTGGACCCTGGAGTTCGACCTCCCCGCCGGCACCTCCCTGGCCTCCCTCTGGAACGCGGAGAAGGCCGTCAGCGGCCGCCACGTCACCGTCACCCCGCCCGCCTGGGACCGTGACGGGCTCGCGCCGGGCGAGTCCGTCACGGTCGGCTTCGTCGCGAACGCGACCGCCGGCGCCGGCGCCCCCGCCAACCCCACCGGCTGTCTGATCGACGGTCGGAAGTGCTCGGCCGACGGCGGCACCACACCGCGCCCCAGCGGCCGCCCCACCACGGCCCCCACCGCCACCGCCAAGCCCACGGGCAAGCCCACCCCCACCCCCACCAAGCCCACGGCGCAGCCCACCGCCACCCCCACGGTCAAGCCGACCCCCACGGCGACCCGGCCCACCACCGGTCCCGCCTCCACCGGCTTCGCCCCGTACGTCGACACCTCCCTCTACCCCGCCTACGACCTCCTCGACACGGTCACCGCCACCGGCGTGAAGGAGTTCAACCTGGCCTTCATCACCTCCGGCGGTGGCTGCTCGCCCCTCTGGGGCGGGGTCACCTCCCTCGCCGACGACCGGGTCGCCTCCCAGATCCCGGCGCTGCGCGCCAAGGGCGGTGACGTCCGCGTGTCGTTCGGCGGCGCGGCCGGCTCCGAACTGGGCCTCGTCTGCAACTCCGCCGACGCCCTTGCCGCCGCGTACGGCAAGGTCGTGGACACGTACAAGCTCACCAGGGTGGACTTCGACATCGAGGGCGCCGCCCTGCCGGACACTGCCGCCAACACCCGCCGCGCCAAGGCGATCGCCGCTCTCCAGCGCCAGCACCCCGGCCTGGACGTCTCGTTCACGCTCCCCGTGATGCCCGAGGGCCTCACCCAGCCCGGCATCGACCTGCTCGCCGACGCCAAGCGCAACGGCGTCGCGATATCCGCCGTCAACATCATGGCGATGGACTACGGGCCGGCCTACAGCGGCGACATGGGCGGGTACGCGATCCAGGCGGCCACCGCCACCCAGGCCCAGGTGAAGAGCGTGCTCGGCCTCTCCGACGCGGCCGCGTGGAAGACGGTGGCCGTCACGCCCATGATCGGCGTGAACGACGTCGTCACCGAGGTGTTCACCGTGGACGACGCCACCCAGCTGGCCGGCTTCGCCCGCTCGAAGGGCCTGGCCTGGCTGGCGATGTGGTCCGGGGCCCGCGACCGGCAGTGCCCCGGCGGCGCCAAGAACCAGGCCGACGCCACCTGCTCGTCCATCCTCCAGGCGCCGCTCGCCTTCACCCGGGCTTTCGCGGCCCGCGGGTAGCCGGAGCCCGGAGCCCGGAGCCCGGAGCCTGGCACCCGAGCCCCGGAAGCCGGAAGCCGGAAGCCGGAAGCCGGAAGCCGGAAGCCGGAACCCGGCGCCTGGCGCCCGGCCCGCGAGCAGCCGCGGGCCCGGGCTCCGGGAGGCGCGCGCGGCGCTCGCCGCCGGCGGGGGCCGCTCCCGCAGGGACTACGCGGTCACCCGCCGGCACAGCAGCGCGTCCGGCCCGCCCCGGCTGCCGACCCGCGTGGTGAACGCGATGCCCGCCGCGTACTCGTCCGCCGCGCACTGCCCCTTGTACTGGCCGGACGCGAACTCCCCGCCCGGTGCCCCGGCCGGCCGGTTGTCGCCCCGGTCGAACCAGACCGTACGCCCGGCCGTCCCCAGCGCCTGCCGGGCCGGCGCGCACAGCGCGGACGACACCCGCTCGCCGCGCCGCGCGTACCCGATCAGGAACTGCCCCGCCGGGCACTGGAACTTGGTGTACCCCGAGGCCCAGTCGCCCCCCGCCGGCACGTACCGCTCGTCCCACACCACCGTCTGCGCCGTGCCCGCCGCCCGCAGGTCCCCGGCCGTCACGTCCGAGCACAGGCCCCGGCCGCCCGCGTGGCCCAGGCCCAGCAGGCGCTGGCCGTCCGGGCAGGCCGCCTTGCGGGCCCCGGAGTCCCAGTCGCCCTGCGACCGCACCCGGAGCGACTGCACGAAGTCCCGGTGGTCGGTGGTGAGCATCTGCCAGCGGGCCTCCGGCGCGACCGTCCCCGTCCGGGTGGGGGCGGTCCGCAGCCGGTCCCACGCCGCCGCCCGCCAGTCGCCCGGGTCGAGCAGACCGGACCGGGCGCCGGAACGCCCGTACCGGAGCAGCGCCCAGTCGTCGTGACCCGCCCAGCCCACCAGCGGCCAGTACGCGAAGTCGGCGTCGGCGCGCACCAGTTCCTCGGTGAAGGCGCCGAACCACGCCCGCGGCCGCTCGCCCGTCTCGCCGGAGCCGATCCCGAACTCGCTCACCCACACGGGGGCGGTGAAGTGCCTGCCGGTCTCGGCGGACACGAAGAAGGCCTGGTCGTACAGCACCTGGCGGAGCTCGGCGGGGCTCAGGTCCTGGTAGCGGGGGTCGTGCGTCTCGCCGAGGCCGGTGGCGCCGCTGTGGTTCGGGCCGGTGTAGCCGTAGAAGTGCGCCGAGTAGACCAGCTTCCCGGAGACCACCAGGGTGTGGGACAGGGTCCGGGCCGGCGTGAGGGTGGGGCGGCCGTGCGGGAAGCCGTCGACCGGGATGCCGGTCCAGTTGATGCCCTCGATCACGATGAGCAGGCCGGGGTTGGCCTCGGTGAGGATCCGGTCGGCGGCCTCCTGCGCCGCCGCCTGCCAGTCGTGCCCGTCGCCCCAGCCCCAGTTCGGGTCGTCCCAGACGTCCCGGCGCACCTCATTGTACAGGTCGGCGCCCACCACCAGCGGGTCGGACCGGTAGCGGCGCGCCATGAAGACCCAGTCGTCGGCCCACTGGGCGGTGCTCTGGCCGCTGTTCCAGCGCTCGTTGCCGTCCACTCCGCAGCACCAACGGGTGGTGCGGGTGTGGTTGTTGAGAATCACCGCGAAGCCGTCCGCGGTCAGCGCGCCGACCACCGCGTCGTACACCTGGAGCGGGGTCCGGCCGCGCAGCTGCGGGTTGGCCGCCACCGCGGAGTCCGGCACCGGGGCGGTGGTGTGGATCATCTCGTTGGAGAACGGCAGCCGGATGCTGTTGAGGCCCAGCCGGTGGAAGTCGGCGAGCAGGTCCGCGACCGGCACCCGGTCGAGCCCGAGCGGGATGCCGTGTGCGTCCTGCCCCGCGTGGTGGTTCGCCGGGTCGGCGATGTCGCCCGAGCCGGTCCAGGAGCCCTGGGCGCCGTCCCAGTTGGCGGCGCGCAGCCGGAACCTCCGGCCGTCGGCGTCCACGATGTACCGGCCCCGGGTGGACAGCGGCGGCCGCCAGTCCGCGGCGCTGGCGGTGGCGACGGCGGCGGCCGTGGGGGTGCCCGCGGGGGTGCCTGTCGGGGTGCCCCCGGCGGTGGCTTTGGTGGTGCCTCCGGCGGTGGCCGCCGTACCTGCCGCGGAGGCGACGACCGTACGCACCTCGCCGGATGCCGCACCCGCCTCCGGGGCCGCCCCCGTCGCCGCCGGCGCCGCGGCGAGGCCGCCCGCCACCAGGGCCGTGACCGCCCCCGCCGTACCCAGAAGAACCCGCATGCCACCCCGCCGTCCAGGTCGTCCGACATTCGAACGGCGCCAAATTACCGGCGAGTTGGTAGGAAGACCAGAGGTTCAGGAGCGGCGTCGGGGCTTCCCGCGCTTCGCGCCCGCGGCACCCTTGCCCGCGCCTCCGGAAGCCCGGCCGCCCCGGGCACCGCCCGAGCCGGAACCGCCCCGCCCACCGCCCGAGCCGCCCCGCGCGCCCTTGGCGGCCGAGGCGCCGCCGGACCCCTTCCGGCCGTCCCCGCCCGCCCCGGGCCGCTTCCGGTCCTGGCGGCCGGCGTCCGCCGCCCCGCCGCCGGACGGCTGCCGGCCCCGGGAGCTGTTCACCGTCCGGCCGCGCACGATCCCGATGAAGTCCTCGACCAGGTCCGTGGTCTTCTCCTCCGGCCACGACAGCGCCACCTGCGACTGGGGCACGTCGGTGACCGTCCGGTACGTCAGGTCCCGGCGGTGGTGCAGCCGGGCCAGGGACTGCGGCACGACCAGTACGCCCACCCCGGCGGCCACCAGCTCGATGGCGTCGCCCGTGGTGGCCGGACGCTCGATCGCGGGCCTGCCGGGCGGCTGCTCCCAGTCCAGGGTGTCGTCGAGCGGGTGGAAGACGATCTCGTCGGCCAGGTCGGCCGGGGTGACCTCCTCGGCCGCGGCGACCAGGTGGTCCTTGGGGACGACCACGACGGTGGTCTCCGTGTAGAGGGGGATCGCGCTGAGGAACGTACGGTCCACCGGCAGCCGGACGAAGGCCGCGTCCGCGTCACCGCGGCGCAGCGCGTCCTGCGCCTCCGCGGCGGGCACCGCCACCAGCTCCAGCGGGACGTCCGGCAGCCGCTCGCGCCAGATCCGCACCCACTTGGCGGGTGTCACGCCCGGTACATAAGCGAGCCGGAAGGAAGGGGATGTATCCGAGCCTGTCACCGGGCCAGGTTACCGGGCGTGGTCGGAGCCCGCGCACGCGCTCGATATCCTTGGTCCCATGAGTTCGCACCAGAGCACCCAGTCCATGAAGCCCGCCACCGCGGCGAAGAAGCTGGGTGTGTACCTCGACGCCACCCCCGCAGAGTTCCGGGAGGGTGTCGTCACGCGCGACGAGCTGAGCGCGCTCCAGGCCGAGCCGCCGGCCTGGCTGGTCGAGCTGCGCGCCAACGGCCCGCACCCGCGCCCGGTGGTCGCGGCCAAGCTGGGCGTCTCCATCTCGGGCCTGGCCCGCGGCGGGGTCACCGACGCGCTCACCACGGAGCAGATCGAGGCGATCAAGCAGGAGAACCCGGAGTGGCTGCAGAAGGAGCGCGCCACCCAGGCCGAGGTCCGCAAGGAGACCGTGCGCGTGAAGAAGCTGCACGCGGAGCGTGAGGCGCGCCGCCAGGAGTCCTGACCTTCCCCCCTCCACACCCTCCGCCGTGGGGGGGGGGGGGGGCCCCCCGCCCGCCCCCCCCCCCCCCGCGCCGCCCGGGGGCCCCCCCGCCCCGGGCCCCGCCCGCGGGCCCGGCCCCGCGGCCCGCCCCCGCCCCCCCCCCC
>NZ_JBIVYX010000017.1:0-110303 GCF_044759225.1 Streptomyces sp. NPDC101132 | reverse complement strand
CTGGGCGTGGGGGGTGTGGGGGCGGGCGCTCTTTCATCCGGACCCGCCCCCCCCCCCCCGGGGGGCGGGGGGGGGCCCCCCCCCCGCGGGGGGCCCCCCCCCCCACGGCGTTTCCATACGGGCCCGGCCCGGCGCCGTCCGGCCCGGCTGCCCTTGCCCGGCGGCCCGGCCCGGCGCCGCCCGGCCTGGCGGGATCCGGTGCGGTCCGGTGCGGGCGGCGCGGGCCGGTCGTGCCGGACCGGGCCGACCGGTCTGGTCCGGTTCCTGCCCGGCGTGGCGCGGTCCGGTGCGGCCGGACCTGGTCCGGGGCGGCCGGGTTCGGTCCGGCGAGGTCCGGGCCGGCTGGGGCCGGAGGTCCGGGCGTCTCGGCCCTGCTCCGCCCCGCCCTGCCTTGCCCCGCCCAGCCCCGCCCGGCGCGACCCGCGCGGCCCGCGCGGCTCGGCTCGGTGGGGTCCGGACTGGTTCGGTGGGGTCCGGCTTGGGGCGGGCTGGTCCGGTCCGGTCGTTCCGGCCCGGGCCGGGTTGGTCTGGTCCGGGCCGGCGTGACACGGGGCGGGGCTGGGGTCTCGTAGAGGTGGGGCCGGGGTCAGTGGCTGACGTGTGTGAGTCGGGCGACGACGGTGACGGCCACCCGGCAGGCCGGCGGTGCGCCGGCGCAGCCGAACAGCCGGAGCCGGGGCCCCTGGGCACGTCCCTCCCCGCGCCCGGCCCCGGTGCCGCCGCGGGCCCGGAGCCTCGCGCGCTCGGGGCCGGTGCGGGACCGGACCGCCGTGCCCACGGCACGGGCGGCGCCGCCGACCCACTCGACGGTGAAGGTCGCGGTGGAGCCGTCGGCGCGGACGGCGTGCACCCGGTCGCCCGGCCGGAGCGCGGCGAGCCGGTGGAAGGACCCGGGCAGCGCGGCCGTACCGGTGTGTCCGAGGATCAGCGCGCTGCCGCGTTCCCCCGGGGTGGGTCCGGCATCGTCCCAGGACAGGCCGCGCCGGTGCGCCGGGCCGGCGGAGCCGACGGCGGCGTCGATGCGCAGGGCCGGGATGCGCAGGCGCAGCGGCGCGGAGGCCCAGAGCGCGCCGGGTGCGCGGCGGCTTCCGCGGGGGTGTGCGAGATCGTCGGCGAGCCGCCGGTGCGCGGCCAGCGGGCCGTCGGCCGGCCTGCTCTCGGCGAAGTGGCCGTGCGGGCTGTCGCGGGGCCCGTCGCCGCTGGTGACCACCCAGGCCCCCGCACACACGGCCAGTACCGCGAACAGCGCGACGAGCCGGTCGGTCCGCCGCCGGCCCGCCGCCCTCCTGCTGGAATCCACCCGTGCCCCCTCGTCCTCCGGGGGTTCCCCGGACATCCCCCAAGGCCCCCGTCCCCGTACGTCGGCGGGACCGCCGCGGGCGTCGCTGCGCGTACGTGGTGTACGTACGCGCAGCTCGCGCCCGTGGTCGCAGGCCCGCCGCTGGGACGTGCCCGGCGGCCCGCCGGTTCCGGGCCGCCCCCGTCACCACGGGCCCGCTGCCCAGGGCCCGCGCTGACGAACCCTCAGCCGGAACCGGACGCAGGCCCCGCCGAGCCCGTCCCGCCGCGTGCCCCGCAGGTCAGAGGCCCCGCGGTGACCGACGCGGGCCGGGACGGCGCCCCGCCGCCCTGCCGCCGAAAGAGTGACGGCCCTGACCGAGCCGACAGGAACCGGCGCGAGGACGACCCCGCAGCGCCGGCGGGGCCGGGGAGAGGACGAGTCCCACTGAGACCGGTGGCCGTCCGGGGCGGGTCGCGGTCGTCCAGGGTCAGGGCTGCGGGGACGAACTCCTGCCGTTCCCGTGGCTGGGCCGCTGGGATGGGCGGCGGTCGTCCGGGGTCAGGGCCGCGGGGACGAGGTCCCGCTGTCCCGGGCCGGGGCCGGGCCGGGGCGGGGCGGGGACGGGTCAGGGGCGGGGGGCGAGTTCTGCCATCGGGCTCCAGCCCTCCCCGGGGATCTCCGTGTGGATGATCTCGGGCGTGGCGGCGATGGCGCCGGCCATGGTCTCCAGGCCGGCCTTGAAGTGCGGGGCGGCGACGTGCGCGGCGCCCGCCGCCGAGTCCGTGAACCCCTCCACCAGCGTGTACTTGGTCGGGTCCTCGACGCTGCGCGACCAGTCGAAGAAGAGGTTGCCGGGCTCGGCCCGGGTGGCGCGGGTGAACTCGTCGACGAGGACGGGCCAGTTGTCGGCGTGCTCGGGACGGACGGCGAACCTGACGGTGATGAAGATCATGCCCCGAGCCTGGCAGCCGCCCCCGGCCGGACGCCACCCGCACCGTGCCGTTTTCCGGCTCCGCCGGAAAACGGCACGTTCGGCCGCAGGCACCTTTCAGAGGGCGCCGGCCGCCGCGCGTTCGAGGGCGAGGCGCGCCGCCTCGGGGCGGCGCCGGTACTCCTCCGTCGGCAGCGAAACGGACAGGGCGTGCACCGCGCCGGCCTCCCGCGGGCCTGGCAGGATCAGCGCCAGGCAGGTGAAGGCGGGGTCGGCCTCCCCGACCGACACCGCGAAGCCCTGCCCGCGCACCCGGGCCAGCTCCGCCTCCAGCCGCTCGGCCGAGGTGATCGTGGCCGCCGTCAGCCGGGCCATGCCGTGCTCGTCGAGGTAGCGGCGGCGGGCGGCCCGGGGGAGTGCCGCGAGCAGCGCCTTGCCGTGCGCGGTGGCGTGCGCGCGGGTCTCCCGGCCCGGCGCGAAGGGGTTCGCGGTGTCCGTGACCGGAGCCGTGGTGTCCACGACCGTGATCACCCCGCCCCGGTACGCGGTGTGGTACGCCTCCCCGCCCGTGGCCCGCCGCAGCCGGCCCAGCAGCTCGGCCGTCCCCGCGGCGGGCTCCCACTGGCGCCGGAAATCCCGGTGCAGCGCGGGGATCCGCGGCCCGGGAACGTACCCGTGGGCCGTCCGCGTGACGTAGCCGCGCTCGGCCAGCGGGCCCAGCAGGTGGTACGTGGTGGACAGCGAGCACCCGACCCGGCGCGCCAGCGCCTTCGCGGCCAGCGGCCCGGGCGCGGAGGCCACCGCGTCCAGGATCGCCAGGGCGCGGTCGACCGACTGCGGTCCGCTCTGTGGCATCGGAGAACTCCCCTGGGACGGCGTCGACGCTGACCGACCACCCTAAGAGATCGTCTCGATCGGTGCTCAATCACCACTCCATCACCGGGAACAGGCTGTCGGTGGAGAATCCGCGTGCACCGGTTGACCAGGGTGGGGAACACTGTGCTGATGAGCTCTGCAACCTCCCAGGCAGCACAGGAACGGGCCCTTCGGCATGTCACGGAGCTGGCGTCAGGCCCTCCGATGGACCCGACTTTGCGGGTGACCCTCAACTTCCACCCGGACCGTCTGCTGCGCGGCAAGCCGATCCTGGACGCTATGGCCGAGGGCGGTGTCTACCACTCGCAGTTCGTCACTGGGACCAGCAACGGTGGCCTGACCGCGCATCCCGGCGGCGACCGATGGCGCTGGGAGAGCCGGATCTTCGGCGGGGCGTACGACCAGGCGACCGCTCATGAGCGACCCGTCTACGGGGCGTTGAACTACCGTCGCAAGCCGGTCGGTGGGGCGCCGCGGTTCGGCTCGGCCCACTTCCGGCTGACGGCCCAGACGCTGACGCGGAGCACGTTTTGTTACCCAGACAGTTTCCTCGAACCGTCGGATTTCGGTGTCGCGGCCCGCATGGGGCTTGTTGACCTTGCCCTCGCCGATCGTCAGGACGAGCTGGACGACTACATAGAGGCGCAGGTGCACGGGCCGGTCCACTTGCAATCCGCAGTGGAGGCGCTGGTCCTGGATCCCTGCTACCGAGGCACGACGGTCGAGGGCGCGGCTCTGCGTCTCGGCTGCCCGGTGGAGTGGCACCCCGGCTTCCGACTCGGGGTTGAAGAACTCCGACGTCACCCCGACTATCGCGGTGAGGACTACGTCGACTTGGGCTCGCGGATCGCGGTCGACGGCATGCTCGATCCTGGGATCGTCGGCGACGCTGCACGCGCCGGCCTCCATGACCCCCAGGCGGTCAAGAAGGTGTGGCACTACCTGGCGCGATTCGGGTCTCCCTGGAAGGCCGCAGACAGCTCGGTGGCTCCGGCACCGAGGGACGGGGCGGTACTCGACGGCCTTCGTTGAGGGGTTGGTGCCGGAGGGCTGTGGAATGTGTTCCAGGCTGTGAGACCACAGATCCCCACGAGGCCGCAAGGCGGCGGTCGTCGACGGGTTTGACGATCGCCCGGTGCTCGCCGCGATCATCTTCGTCGCCACCTCAGGGCGCACCTGGCGGCAGCCTCCCAGCGTCTTGGCCGCCAGCGCTGAACTGTGGAGCGGACGGTGGCCAACCCCAGCCCTCACCCGAGCCCTGTCCCCACCACGGCCCCCACCCCCACCCCCACCTCCACCCCCGCCCCCGCGCCCGGTGGGGCAGGATGCCGGTATGCGGATCGAGGAGCTGGAGCGGCGCGCGCGGGGGCTGGCCGGGGCCGGGGGCCGGCGGATCCTGGGGATCGCCGGGCCGCCCGGGGCCGGCAAGTCCACCCTCGCCGACCGGCTGGCCCGGGCGCTGGGGCCCGGGCTGGCGGCCGTCGTGCCGATGGACGGGTTCCACCTCGCCCAGGCCGAGCTCGTACGGCTGGGCCGCGCCGACCGCAAGGGCGCGCCCGACACCTTCGACGCCGCCGGCTACACCGCGCTGCTCCGGCGGCTGCGCGAGCCCGCCGGTCCGGTCGTGTACGCCCCGGCCTTCGACCGGTCGCTGGAGGAGCCGGTGGCCGGCAGCATCCCCGTCGCCCCGGACGTACCCCTGGTGATCACCGAGGGGAACTACCTGCTGCACGGCGCGGGGGAGTGGGCGGGCGTACGGCCGCTGCTCGACGAGGCCTGGTTCCTCGCCCCCGACGACGCTCTCCGCGTCCGGCGCCTGGTGGACCGGCACGTGCGCCACGGCAAGGCGCCCGGCCAGGCGGCGGACTGGGTCGCCCGCTCCGACGAGGCCAACGCCCTCCTGATCGCGCCCGGCCGGGACTCGGCCGATCTGGTGCTGACCGACGTATGCTGCGAGCCGTGATCACCATCGAGCGGCTCTCGGCCGAACACGCCCCGGCCCTGCTGGAGTTCGAGCGGGCGAACCGGGCGTACTTCGCGCGCTCGGTACCGGACCGCGGGGACGCCTACTTCGAGTGGTTCGGCGACCGGCTCGGCGCCCTGCTGGCCGAACAGGCCGACGGCACCTGCCACTTCCACGTCGTACGCGACGCCGCCGGGGCGCTGGTGGGACGCGTCAACCTGGTCGACGTGGCGGACGGCGCGGCCGAACTCGGCTACCGCATCGGCGAGTCGGCGTCCGGACGCGGCGTGGCCACGGCCGCCGTCGAGGAGGTCTGCCGGCTGGCGGCCGGACCGTACGGCCTGTCGCGCCTCTTCGCCGTCACCACCCTCGACAACGCCGCCTCCCGGGCGGTGCTGCGCCGCACCGGCTTCACCGAGGCGGGGGACACGGTGGTCGACGGCCGCCCCGGCACCCGGTACGAGCGCCCGCTCACCGGCCTCTGACGGCCGGCCCGGCCGGTCTCCGCGCGCCCCCGGCGTGACGTGCCGCCGGCGTGACGCCTCCGCCGGCGTGGCGCCGCCCCCGGCACCGACAGCCGGGGGCGGCGCCACGCGCGGCTGCGCGGGGCTCAGCGGAAGAGCAGCGAGGCGTCGCCCGCCGCCGTGGTGACCGAGGACGGGCAGAGGAAGCTGCCCGAGGTCTTGGTCGCGGTGAAGGCCCGGTTGACGTACTTCCGGGTCGTGCCGTCACGGTTCCACAGCACGTTCGTGGCTTTGTAGCGGCAGGAGACGAAGCTCTGCTTGCCCGTGATGTCGATGACGTCTGCCGCGGCGGTGCCGGCCGTGTCGTCGAAGGTGACGTTGGGGTTGTTGTTGAGCGTCGCGGTGATGCCGCCACTGCAGCTGAGGTTGCCGCCGGGCTTGTTGATGGTGTTCCGGTCGATCGACAGGGCGCTCGGCGGGTTGGCGCTGGTCTTCGCGTTGGTCCAGGTACAGGTGTTGCCCGCGACCACGATCACGCCGTCGACCAGCTGGCTCGCCGTGGGCCCGAGCGCGGTGGCCGCGGTCGAGGCGCCGGCGGTGGCGGCGATGATCAGGGCGGTGACGCACGACAGTTCCGAGATCCTTCGCATGTCGCTCCTTCTTGCCACGTCCTTGTGGGGGTGTGAGCGGAGCCCGGAGGTGCGGGATGGCCGGCGGAGGTCCGTCCGGATCCGGGTGCGTCATGGAAGGTCCCATAGGGATGTTCGATTGTCAGGTCCTCGTCAAATCATTGGCCGGATCGCGGCACTCGGACGCCCGGCGACGGCACGCTTCAGGCCGTCCGCGCCGTCCCCGCCGTCCCCGCCGTCCCCGCCGTGGTCCCGGCAGCGGCCCCCGCCGTGGTCCCCGCCGTGCTCCCGGCCGTGGTCCCCGCCGGGTCGTCCTCCGCGGGCGCCAGTCCGTCGGCGACCAGGCCGGCGAGCACCGCCCGGCCCAGCGCGTGCACGGCCGACTGCGGCCGCACCATCACGGTGATCTCCTTGATCAGGCCGTCGTCGCCGGTGTGCAGCAGGTCGATGCCGTGGATGTCCTTGCCACCGGCCACGGCCCGGAAGAGCAGCACCTCCGAGGGTGCGGTCGTGCCGTCCGTGCTGGTCTCGGAGCTGCCCTCGAAGGCGCCGACGTAGCGGAAGTCCTCCAGGGTGCGCAGCAGCACCCCGAGCAGGCCGGTCACCGCGGCCCGGCCCTCGAACGGCCGGAACTTGACGGGGCTGTACAGCCGGATGTCGTCGGTGAACAACGCCTCCATGGCGGCCAGGTCGCGGCCCTCCACGGCGGCGCGGAAACGGGTGGCGGCGGACGGGGTCGGGCGGTCGGACATGGCTCCTCCAGGGGGCGGCCGGGCGGATTCCTCGTACTCATCAATCTGACTACTCATATTCATGACTATGATGGCTCGTGTCCAGGGTCCCGGAGGACGGGGCGGGGGCGGGCCCGGCACCCGCCCGGGAACGAAGCGAACGAGGAGGCGACCGCGATGGCATTGCGCCACGCCGTCCTTGCGGCACTGCTCGGCGAGGAGCTGAGCGGCTACCAGCTGGCCAAGGCCTTCGACCTCGGCGTGGCCAACTTCTGGCACGCCCAGCCCCAGCAGCTCTACGCGGAGCTCACCAGGCTGGAGGCGGAAGGGCTGGTCACCGGCCGCGAGGTGGTCCAGGACACCCGCCCCAACAAGCGGCTGTTCACCGTCACCGCCGACGGCCTGGCCGAGCTGGAGCGGTTCACCGCCGCCACGGCCAAGCCGACCTTCATCCGCGACGACCTCCTCGTGAAGGTCCAGGCAGCCGATCACGTCGACACGGACACGCTCGTCGCCCAGCTCACCGAACGCGCCGCGTTCACCCGCACCAAGATCGAGCTGCTCGAGAAGCTGCTGCGGCACATGCGCGGCGACCGCGACGAGGCCGACTTCCTCCGCCACGGCGGCCCCGTCGGCCCCTACCTGACCTGCCTGCGCGGCCTCGCCTTCGAGCAGGGCAACCGCGACTGGTACGAGCGCACCGTCACCGTTCTGAGGGAGAGGCAGACCCATGACCGGCACTGACCCGCACGAGCCCCGCCCGGCACCCCGCTACGAGCGGTACGTCGCACTCGGCGACAGCCAGACCGAGGGCCTCGGAGACGGCGACGACAACGCCGGCCTGCGCGGCTTCGCCGACCGCCTCGCCGAACTGCTCGCCGCCCACGAACCGGGCCTCCAGTACGCCAACCTCGCCGTCCGCGGCCGCCAGGCCGGACAGGTGCGCGCCGAACAGCTCGCCCCCGCCCTCGCGCTGCGCCCCGGCCTCGCCTCCGTCGTGGCCGGCGTCAACGACGTCCTGCGCCCGAAGTTCGACGCCGACGAGGTGGCGGGCCACCTGGAGGAGATGTTCGCCGCCCTCACCGCCCAGGGCGCCCGCGTGGTCACTGTCACCTTCCCCGACCTCACCCGGCTGATCCCGCTGGCCCGCCCGGTCGGCCCGCGCATCACCGCCCTCAACGACCGGGTCCGGCTGGCCGCCGCCCGGCACGGCGTGGTCGTCGCGGAGACCGCGCGCCCGGCGGCGGTCGCCGACCCGCGGATGTGGACCGCGGACCGGCTGCACGCCAGCCCCCTCGGCCACGAGCGGATCGCCGCCGCGCTCGCCGAGGCCCTCGCCCTGCCCGGCAGCGACGACACCTGGACCCGCCCGCTGCCGCCGCCCGCCGTCCCGCTGCCCACCGGCTGGGGTGCCACCGCCGCCGACCTGCGCTGGGCCGCCGGACACCTCGGTCCCTGGCTGCTCCGCCGGGTGCGCGGCCGGTCCAGCGGCGACGGCCGCACCGCCAAGCGGCCGGGGCTGCTGCCGGTCCTGGGCTGACCACCGGACGGGCCTGCCGGGGGCGGGCCTGCCCCGGGCGGGTGGGCAAGCGGGTGGGCGGGCGCGCGGGCGCGCAACGGGGCGAGCGGCCGGTGGGCGGGCCTCCGAAGGGGTGCCTCCCTCAGTAGCGGGTGCCCATGGCCTCGTGGACCTCGGCCAGCGTGGCCTCCGCTCGGGCGGCCGCCCGCGCGTTGCCGGTACGCAGCACCTGGCGTACGTACGCCCGGTCGCGCGCGTACTCGGCCCGCCGGGCCCGCAGCGGCGCGAGGTGTTCGTTGACCGCCTCGGTCACGGTCCGCTTCAGTGCCGCCGCACCCCCGTCGCCGATGGCCGCGGCCACCTCGTGGGGGTCCCGGTCCAGGCACAGGGCGGCCAGCAGCACCAGGCTCGACACCTCGGGGCGGCGCTCCGGGTCGTACGTGATGTGCCGGTCGGCGTCCGTCTTCGCGCCCTTGAGCAGCCGGGCCGTCTCGTCGGCCGTCGCGGCCAGGGCGATGGCGTTTCCGCGGGACTTGCTCATCTTCGTGCCGTCCGTGCCGAGCAGGACCGGCGCCGCCGACAGCAGCGCGGCCGGCTCGGGGAACACCTGTCCGTAGCGGTCGTTGAAGCGCCGGGCGACCGTCCTGGTGACTTCGAGGTGCGGCAGCTGGTCGCGGCCCACCGGGACGACGTTCGCCTTCGAGAAGAGGATGTCCGCGGCCTGGTGCACGGGATAGGTGAACATCAGCCCGCTCACGGACGACTGGCGGGAGTGCGCGATCTCGTCCTTGACGGTGGGGTTGCGCTGCAGCTCGGGCACCGTGACGAGGGAGAGGAAGGGCAGCAGGAGCTGGTTCAGGGCGGGGACCGCGCTGTGCGCGAACACCGTGGAGCGCTCCGGGTCGATGCCGGCGGCGAGGTGGTCCAGGACCAACTCCTCGACGTGCTCGGCGAGTCGCTCGGCCACGTCGCGGTCGGTGAGCACCTGGTAGTCGGCCACGATCACGTACGTGTCCACGCCGAGGTCCTGGAGCCGGACGCGGTTGCGGAGCGTCCCGAAGTAGTGGCCGAGGTGCAGGCGGCCGGTGGGGCGGTCCCCGGTGAGGACCCGGAAGCGCTCGGGGGCCCGGAGGATCTCGGTTTCCAGGGCGTCGTTGCGGGTGCCGGGGTCGTCGTGGGGCGGGGCGTGGGGGGCCGGGGCGCCGCAGGGTGTGGCCGTGGGTGCGGTGGTGGCCGTGGTGGTCGTGCCCGCTGTGGGGGTCGTGGTCGTGGTGGTCGTCATCTTCTTCCGCCTTCGTTTCCGCTGCTGGGCCGGGCCGTCACCGGACGGGCGGGTCCGCACGCGAAGCGGTACGCGGAAGGGCCGTCCGATGGACGGCCCGGGACATGTCTCGTCAGTGGCCGCCCCTAGGGGGAACGCCACTGCCACGCACGAGACATCTGGGTCATACGGCCAGCCTAGCGGCCGTCCCGGGCGCCGCTCCAGGGGATTTCGTCCCGCCGGGCTGCCGGGCTGCCGGGCTGCCGGACTGCCGGACTGCCGGACTGCCGGGCAGTCCGGGCGGGCGGGGCCGTCTGACGGCCGGGCCGGGGCCGGGGCCGTGTGGGTGTGGGTGCGGGGATTCACGCGGAGAGCGCGGTGCCGCCCTCCGCCCCGCCGCCGGTCTCGGCGCAGGCCGCCGCCAGCTCGTCCAGGGACATCCCGAGGGCGCCGGCCAGCGCCGCCACCGTGAAGAAGGCCGGGGTCGGGGCCCGGCCGGTCTCGATCTTGCGCAGGGTCTCGGCCGACACTCCGGCCGCCGCAGCGACCTCGACCATGCTGCGCTCGCCGCGCGCCTCGCGCAGCAGTGCGCCGAAGCGCTCGCCGCGCTCCCGCTCCCACGGAGTCAAAGGGGTCCTCACCATGAGCGTGATACTAATACCGGTATAAGTATTGGGTCCAGGCGCGTCGCGGTTGGCGGTCGGCGTGCGGAACAGGGGGCTGCGGCCATGGTGGAGATCAAGACGGCGGAGGCGCTCGACGCGATGCGGGAGGCCGGGCGCGTGGTCGCCCGCGCCCTGGCGGCGGTCCGGGAGGCGGCGGAGGTGGGGGTCGCGCTGGTGGAGCTGGACGCGGTGGCCCGTACCGTGCTCGCGGACGCGGGGGCGACCTCGCCGTTCCTCGGCTACCGGCCGGCCTTCGCCCCCGTCCCCTTCCCCGCGGTGATCTGTGCCTCCGTCAACGACGCCGTGGTGCACGGCATCCCGACCCCGTACCGGCTCCGGGACGGCGACCTGCTCAGCATCGACTGCGGCGCCGAACTCGACGGCTGGACCGGGGACGCCGCGATCACCTTCCCGGTGGGTACGCCCCGCCCGGGCGACCTGGCGCTGATCGACGCCACGCGGCGCGCGCTGGACGCCGGTATCGCCGCGGCCGTGCCGGGCAACCGGGTCGGGGACATCGCCCACGCCATCGGCGGCGTCGCACGGGAAGCGGGCCTCGGGGTGCCCGCCGACCTGGGCGGCCACGGAATCGGGCGGCGCATGCACGAGGACCCGCACGTGCCGAACCGCGGGCGGCCGGGCCGCGGCTTCCCGCTGCGGCCCGGCCTGTGCCTGGCGCTGGAGCCGATGTTCCTGGCGGGCGGGCGCGACGGGTACCGCACGGGCGCCGACGGCTGGACGCTGTTCAGCGGCGACGGCAGCCGGGCCGCCCACATCGAGCACACCGTCGCGGTCACGGAGGACGGGCCGCGGGTGCTGACGCTGCCGTGAGCGCGGCAGCCTGCGCCGCCGGGGGCGGGGGCGTGGGCGGGGCCGGGCCTGCGGTGACCGGGGTTGCCGCGAGCGTGGAACCCTGCGCCGCGCGGGTGCGTCGTAGCCCGCACACGGCAACGGAAACGACCCGAGGGGGACCCATGGGGGAGTACGACTCCGCGCGACCGCAGCCCGGCACGGACGGGCCCGGCGAGACCGGCACGTCCCAGGACAACGTCCAGCACGCGGACTTGACGGTGCCGGTGGACCCGGTGGACCCGGTGGACCAGGTGGACCCGGCGGACCCGGCGGAGAGCAGGCCCGACTGGATCGGGCCGTCCGCGGTGCCGGGTGATGCCGCTGACGGGTTCATCGGGCCTGGCGCCGTCGCGGCTGCCGCGCCCGAGTGGATCGGCCCGTCGGCCGTGCCGGGTGACGCCGCGGCCGGGTGGGACGGGCCGTCGGCGGTGCCGGGTGATGCCGCGACCGACTGGATCGGGCCGGGGCTGGTGCCGGAAGCCCCCGTGGACGACACGGGCGGTGAGCAGGCCGGCTGACCTGCTGCCGGTTCCCGTCGGAGCCGGGCCGGGCACGGTCGTGTTCGGCCCCGCTCCGACCGGGCGCGGGGCAACCGGCCCGGGGGAGCGCGCCGTACCGGGCCCGGGGTCGACCGCGTCCAGCACCTCCCCCACGCACCACGCGGCGGGGCACTGCGCGGGGGAGGTGCCCTGCGCGGAGGCGAGCCCCCGGGCGGACCGGCAGCGGTTGGGGCGGTGTGTCCAGCATGGGAGACACCGGGGTCGGAACGGCAGGGCCGGGCGGAGACTGGGGCAGGCAAGTCCCCCCCGTCCGTACGGAGCCCGCATGTCCGCAGCTGACGACGCCGGTCTCACCGGTCCCGACCGCGCGGGGCCGCAGTCCCCGACCCGCCCCCTCCGGGCCTGGTCGGCGGTGCTGGCCGTGTCCCTCGGGATCTTCTGCCTGATGACCTCCGAGCTGCTGCCCGTCGGTCTGCTCACCCCGGTCGGCGCCGGGCTCGGGGTCTCGGACGGTACCGCCGGCCTGATGGTCACCGTGCCCGGCCTGGTGGCCGCCGTCTGCGCCCCGCTCGTCACCGTGGGCACCGGGCGGCTGGACCGGCGCCTCGTCCTCTGCGCCCTGATCGCCCTGGTGGCCGCGGCCAACCTCACCGCCGCCGTCGCCCCCAACTTCGGTGTGCTCCTCGCCGCCCGTCTCCTGGTCGGGGTGGGCGTGGGCGGGTTCTGGGCGATCGCCGGCGGCCTCGCCCTGCGGCTCGTGCCCGAGCGGCACACCCGCCGGGCCACCGCCGTGATCGTCGCCGGCGTCTCCATGGCCTCCGTGCTGGGCGTGCCGGCCGGTACCCTGCTCGCCGAACTCAGCGGCTGGCGGGCCGCCTTCGCGTCCGTCGGCGTGCTCGGCCTCGGCTCGCTGGCGGCGCTCGTCCTGCTGCTGCCTCCGCTGCCGCCCGGTCCTTCCGTCGGGTTCGCCGAGCTGCCCGCCGTGCTGCGGTCCAACGCCGCGGTGCGGGCCGGGGTGATCGTGACGTTCCTGCTGGTCACCGGCCAGTTCGCGGCCTACACGTACGTACGCCCCGTGCTCCAGGACATCTCCGGCGTCCCCGCTGCGGCGGTCAGCACCCTGCTGCTCGGCTACGGCGCGGCCGGCGTCGCGGGCAACTTCCTGGCCGGTGCCCGCGAGGCCCGGCGGGCGCTGCTGGTCACCGGACTGGTGCTGCCCGTGCTGCTGGCCCTGATCGCGCTGCTCGCCTCGCCCGTGGCCGGCGGCGTGCTGCTGATCGCCTGGGGGCTGGTGTACGGAGGGGTGTCGGTCAGCGTGCAGAACTGGATGAACAAGGCCGCCCCCGGAGCCACGGAGGCCGCCTCCTCGCTGATGGTCGCGATGTTCAACCTGGCCATCGCGGTCGGCGCGGTGACCGGCGGCGCGCTGGTCGACGGGGTCTCCACGGCGGCCGCCCCGCTGGCGGGGGCCGTCCTGGTCCTGCTGGCCGCCGTCACCATCCTCGTCACGCGCCGCACCGCCCGTCCCGCGCGCCCGTCCGTACCGGTGGCCGGCGGTGGGGACGTCCGTACGGGCGAGGACGACGCGGTCGCGGGCCGCTGACCCGCCGGGGCCTAGGAGGAACTCCCGGGGCCCGGTGCGCGCTTCCCGCGGGCGGTGTCACAGAGCAGGCTGATGAACACGGAGGTGTCCGAGGTGTCGGTGGCGGCGCCGTGCAGGGACGTCGACGCGGTCCAGCCGCCCTTGCGGATGGTCAACGAGCCCGGCACCTCGGGACCCTGCTGCCAGCCGTGGGCGGACCGTGCCGTGCCGAACGCACTCCTGAGCGTCGCGTCCACCGTGGCCGCGCGGGTCTGCCCGGTGAGCTGCTCGTTGCACTCCAGCGGGATCACGTCCTGGGGTGTGCGCCGCAGGGTGACGCCCTCCGCCGCCAGCAGCGCCGTCACCTCCGCCACCACCGTGTCGGCGGGCAGCGGTGCCGCCGTGCTGCGGGCGGGCAACGGGCCGAGGTCCTGGAGCGGGTGGGCGCAGCCCGTCGCCGTCACGGCGAACAGCAGCGCCGCGCACCCCCGTACGTACCGTCCGCCTGCCATGAAACCGCCCGTCGTGCCGTGTTGCCCTTGTCGGCCGACCAGTCTCGCACCCGGGCCGGGGCGCGGCGGCGCGGGGGGTGGCGTGACGCCGCCTCGATCCCCGGGCGCGTCACCACCGGCCCGGCGCGGTCCCCGTCACCGGGTCCGAGGGCCGCCCGTCCACGCCCACCGGGACCTCACCGGCCAGCATCACCCGGTGCATCACGCGCGGACCATCCGCCACGCCCGTGTCGTTCGGGGCCAGGTGGACGGTGGCCCGGTTGTCCCAGAAGGCGACGTCACCCGGCTCCCAGCGGAAGCGGACGGTGTACTCGGGCCGGACGGCCTGCTCCAGCAGCATCTCCAGCAGCGGCGCGCTCTCGGCCCTGCTCAGGCCCAGGATCTGCTCGACGTAGTAGCCGTTGACGAACAGCAGCCGCTCCCCGGACTCCGGGTGCACCCGCACCAGCGGATGGTGCGAGGCCTGCTGGTGGTCGAGCAGGTGGCGTACGTACGCGTCGTCGCCCGGCCGCGGCTGGTAGCCGACCCCGAGCCGGTGCTCGGCCCGCAGCCCGTCCACGAACGCGCGCAGCGGCGCCGACAGTCCCGCGTACGCCGCCGCCAGGTTGGACCAGCAGGTGTCGCCCCCGTACGCCGGCACCGACTCGGCCCGCAGGATGCTCGCGGCCGGCGGGTCGATCCGGGCGCCGTGGTCGCAGTGCCACCCGCGCAGCAGCGTGTGCCGGCGCCGGTCGAGCCACTCCGCGCGGTCCATGCCGTAACGCCCGCCCAGCTCCAGGCGGTCGGCCGTGGTCTCGATCCCGGGGAACTCCGGCGGCGACACGCTGCCCCGGCGGGACGGCGCCACCGGGGTGCCGAACCGCCGGGCGAACGCCAGGTGCGCCTCGTGGTCCAGGTGCTGGCCCCGGAAGAACAGCACCTTCCAGCGCAGCAGCGCGGCCCGGACCGCCGCCGCCTCCGCGTCCGACAGGGGCTTCGCCAGGTCCAGCCCGACGACCTCGGCGCCGGTGTACCCGGCCACGGGCCGCACCTCGACCGCACTGTCCTCCACCACACGCCCTCCGCTTCCGTCGTCCCGCGACTGCCCGCCGCCCCCAGCCTGCCCCGCCCCGGCCCGGCACCAACGCAACCGCGCGGCGCCTCACACCCGTTCCGGCCAGAACTTCGACAGCGCGCCCTCCTTGTACGGAGCCGGACTCACGGCCAGTTCGCCGGCGAAGGGGCGGTCCAGGACGAGGACCAGCAGCAGGCTGAAGCCGATCAGGGCCGCCACCGCCGTGACGAACAGGAGCTGCATGCGCAGGCTGCGCAGCCCGAACAGGAAGGTCAGCGGGACGATGACCAGCGCGCCCCCGAACACCAGCACCTTGAGCAGGGTGGGCAGTTCGGCCTGCGCCAGGCTGATCCGCTCGCGGCGCTGGGCGACGGCGTCGTTGAGGCTGGCCACGGCCTGCTCGTAGAAGATCTCGTCCCGCGCGCCCACCGGTGCGTACGCCTGCAGGGCGTCGTACATCGCCTCCACCCGGGACGACGTGGCCGAGAAGCTCGGCTCGCCGGACCGCATCCTCGGCCACTGCACCTCCACGACCGAGTGCACGTACTCGCCCACCGCCCGGTGCACCCGCTCCCGGTCGGCGGGCGGCAGGACCCGGGTGGTGCGCACGACCAGCGCCAGGTCGGTCGACTCCTTGGACACCACCTGCTGCGTGTGGTCCAGCTGGGTCCACAGCGTCACCACGACGAAGGCCAGGATGATCCCGTAGATCGCGCCGAACATCCCCAGCACCACGCCCACCATCTCGTTGTGCTCGCCCTCCGCCAGGTGGGGATGGCGCCGACGGGCCGCCAGGCTCCCGGCCACGGCCAGGGCGATGAGGACGCCGACCGTGAGCACCGCGAGGGTGAGGGTGTCGAGATGGTTGAGCAGCCAGAGCGACACCGCGCCGACCTCCCCTGTTGAGCGCGTGCGGGACAGCCGGTGAAACGATCGTGCGGCCCGGTGGTCACGTGCCGTGCGCCCAACCCGGGGAGTTCAGGAAGTGAACGGGACAACTCCCCTCCGGATTCTTTGTGTTCACCTCTTGCCCTGACGACGGACGTGCGAGCACAGTGGTCGCGCGGCCGCACTGGGAGCGCTCCCATCTCTGGCGGCGCCCCATCCCTGGCGGCGCCCCTGCCCGCAGCACCCCCCTTCCCCCACCGAGAGGTGCCCATGAGCGAGACGACCGAGACACGCGTACGGCCCGGCCCCTTACGCCGCGCCTCCCTGGCGGCCGGCGCCCTGCTGCTGGCGGCCGCCGCGGCCGTCACCACGGCCTCGCTGCCCGCCAACGCCAGCGCCCCGGCGCCCGGGCCCGGCTGGACCACCGTGTTCCTGGAGGAGTTCGACGGGCCCGCCGGCAGCGGGATCGACACCGCCGACTGGCAGTACACCACCGGCACGAGCTACCCCGGGGGCCCCGCCAACTTCGGCACCGGCGAGATCGAGACGATGACCGCGGACCCGGCCAACGTCTCCCTCGACGGCGGCGGCAACCTGCGCATCACCCCGCTGCGCGACGCCGCCGGACGCTGGACCTCCGGCCGCGTCGAGACCCGCCGCTCCGACTTCCAGCCCCCGGCCGGCGGAAAGCTCCGCGTCGAAGCCCGCATTCAGATGCCGAACGTCACCGGGCCCGCCGCCAAGGGCTACTGGCCCGCGTTCTGGATGCTCGGCGCCCCGTACCGCGGCAACTGGTGGAACTGGCCCGGCATCGGCGAGCTGGACATCCTGGAGAACGTCCAGGGCATGAACCAGGTCTGGGCCACCATGCACTGCGGCACCAGCCCGGGCGGCCCGTGCAACGAGACCTCCGGCATCGGCGGCCAGCGCGTCTGCGCCCCGGTCTCCTGCCAGGCCGGGTTCCACACGTACGCCGTCGAATGGGACCGCAGCACCAGCCCCCAGCAGATGCGCTTCTCGCTCGACGGCACCGTCTACCACACCGTGCGGCAGGACCAGGTGCCCGCCACGGTCTGGGCCGACGCAACCGACCACGGCTACTTCCTGATCCTCAACGTGGCCATGGGCGGCGGCTTCCCCGACGCCTTCGGCGGCGGACCCGACGGCGGCACCGTCCCCGGCCACCCCATGCTGGTGGACTACGTGACCGTGCTCAGCAGCGGTCCCGGCGGCAGCACCCCGCCGACGACGCCCCCGACCACCCCGCCGACCACACCCCCCACCACCCCGCCGCCCGGCGGCACCCGCGACGCCTACACCACCCTCCAGGCCGAGGCGTACGACGGGCAGTCGGGCCTGACCACGGAGACCACCACCGACAGCGGCGGCGGCCGGAACATCGCCTCCATCGCCAACGGCGACTGGGCCCTCTACCGGCAGGTCGACTTCGGCACCACGCCCGCCCGCCAGTTCGCCGGCCGGGTCGCCAGCGGAGCCGCGGGCGGGGTCAGCGGCCTGGTCGAGGTACGCCTCGACTCCCGCACCAGCGCCCCGATCGGCAGCTTCGCCCTCGCCGGCACCGGCGGCTGGCAGAGCTGGCGCACGGTCCCCGCCAACATCGCGGCGGTCACCGGCACGCACGACGTCTACCTGACCTTCACCAGCGGCCAGCCGGCCGACTACGTGAACGTCAACTGGTTCACCTTCGGGCACTGACGACCGAAGGCGGACCGGTCTCCCCGGGGGCGGGCGGCCCCACCGCAGGGCCGCCCGCCCCAGCGCGCGGGACCGCGCCGGTCCCGCCACCCCCACGGACACCCCCGGCCCCCTCACCGCCACAGACCCCGCCACTCCCGCCCGGCAGCCGCGCCAGCCGGTTCTCCGCCAGGATCCGCCGGGTGGTCACCCGCTCCGGATAGCAGCGCATGAACATCCGGGTGAAGTGCGCCCCGTAGTGGATGGCCTCGCACCCCGGACCCGCGCCCAGCGGCCGCACCACCGCGTCGAACGCCGGCTCGTGGAAGTACGCCAGCGTGAACCGCTCCCGGTCCGCCAGCCGCACCCGGTGCGGCGTCGACAGCAGCGCCCCGCGCGTCAGGAACTGCAGCATGTCGCCCGGGAACACGGTCAGGACGCCGGGCACCGGGGCGACGTACCGCCAGCCGGGCTCGTCCTCCCACAGCCCCGCCGAACTCTCGTCCTCCCGCCAGTTCCGCGGCCGCGCCTCACCGGGCACGGGCGGCCGCACGAACAGCCCGCCCACCTCGTCCTGGGCGGCGATCACCAGCAGCCCGTAGTCCGTGTGCGAGCCGATCCCGCGCCGCCCCGACCCCGCCGGCCCCGGCGGGAACCGCAGCACCCGCATGTGGTGCCAGCCGTCCCGCGTCAGCTGCCCGAACCCGGCCGCGCCGCCCGGCCCGAGGCCCAGCCCGAGCGCGACCAGCCGCAGCAGCCGGTCGCCCAGCCGGCCCACGCCGCCCAGGTACGCCTCCATGGCGCGCCGGAAGCCGGTCCCGGGCCACGGCACCGGCCCGTGCGCCGGCCACCCCCGCCGCACCCGGGGGTGGCCGGGCGGCAGGTCCGGCGTGATCGTGAAGATCTCCGACGCGTCCGCCTCGCCCGCCGTGAGCTCCTCGCCCGAGGCGATGTACCCGGCGTACGAATCGGCGCTGACCAGCCCGGCCTTCTCCGCACCCGGCAGCTCGAAGAACCGGCGGGCCGCCGCCAGCGCGGACTGCGTACGGGCCTCCTGCGCCGGGTCGGCGGCCACCTGGAAGACGCCGTCCCGCCGCCAGGCCCGCACCAACTCCCGCCCCAGCGCCTCGTCGGCCGCCGTGCCCGCCACCACGGCCGGCACCCGGAACGTCCGGAAACCATCCATCCAGACCACTCCTCTTCGCCGTACCGCCCGCCCCCGTGCGGGGCACGGGCTCCTGCCCGGGTCCACGCACGGCGGGCGGGCGGGTTCGGCGGGCGGCCGGTACGCGTCGCGACTTCGGGAGGTCGGCGGGGGCCGGCGGCGGCGCGGGGTCACTCGTACTCGACCGTGAGCGTGGCGCGGGTGCCGAGGTTGAGGAACAGGTACGCCGTGCTCGCCTGGGGGGCCTCGAAGCGCAGCCGGACCTGGGTGGTCCCGGTGCGGTGCAGGGCCTGGAGGCCGGCGGGCGACAGGTCGGAGGAGGCCGCGGAGCCCGAGGAGAACGGCGGGACGGCCGCGGCGCCGGCCACCGTCGGGGCGGCGGTCCAGTCCGCCGCCTCGACCGCGCACCCGCCGAAGCAGCCCGTACGGACGTCCGCCACCAGCCGGTTGCCCGCCGGGCTCGCCCACGGGTCGCCCGAGCCGCTGCTGCGGGTGACCGTCACCCAGGCGCGGGTCACCCGTGCGGCCGCCGGGATCCGTGAGGTGTCGAAGGAGAGCAGGGTCCGGTTGTGCCGGCCGTCGGAGCCCCGGCCCACGGCCTGGCCGTAGCTGCCCTCCAGGGTGCCGACGGACGCGCCGGAACCGTCCGCGGCCGCCTTCACGTACCCGTCCTCGGCGTCCGCGCTCGGCAGGACGAGCCGGTTCCCGGCCGGCGGGGGAGTGGTGGCACCCCCGCCGAGGGCGCGGACCATGCCCATCACGGTCTCGACCTGCGGGCCGCCGTGCCGCGCGTGCGCCGTGTCGCCGAGGTAACCCCACCAGTTCCAGCAGCCGTTGGGGTTGTCGAGCGTCGCGGTCGGCACGGCCTGCGGGTACAGGACGACGATCCGGTTGGTGTCCGCGTACTCGTTGAGGTACGCGCCGTCGATGAACCGGCGGCCGAAGCCCTGGTACGCGTACCCCTGCTTGCAGCCGTGCAGGGCGACCAGCAGCGTGCACGGGGCGCCGTCGGCGCAGGCGGTGGGCACGTACGCGTAGCCGGTCTCGTCCAGCGAGTGGGCGGCGGCCCGGCCGCCGGGCGCGTACCGGTTCTGGTCGAAGGCGATCAGGCTGCCGCCGGGCGCCGCGGCGGGGGCGGCGACCGGGCCGAGCAGGTGCCCGAGGAGGTCGCGCTCGGCGTCGAACCCGCAGTCGTTGAGCCACGGACTCTGCGTGACGGCACAGGAGTTGGGGCCGCGCGGGCTGATCCACGCGTGCCCGGCGGCGACCTGGTCCTCGTACCTGACGCGCGCGCCGAAGCGGCCGTACCAGGTGGCGAGCGCGTCGGAGACCGGCTGCCGGACGGTGGCGTCGCCGGTGCCGCTGAAGAGGTAGACGGGGTCGCCGGCGAGGTTGGCCACCGGGTCGATCAGGCCTTGGGCGGACCAGTCGCGGGCGGTCCGTTCCAGCTGGTCGAGGCCGAGGTCCCGGAGAGTGTCCATGCAGGCGTGGAGGGCGGTGTCGAGGTTGCCGCGGGCGCAGCCGTACGGGCCGGAGGCGAAGGCCGCCGAACCGGCGAAGGTGCCGGAGTACGCGACGTGCAGTTGGGTGGCCAGGTATCCGCCGGACGACACGCCCGCGCTGTACACGCCGGTGATGTCGTACGGGCGGAGCTCGCCCGGCACGGCCGGGGGAGCGACCGGGTCCGCGCCCGCGGGCGCCGCGACGGCCGGGGGTGCCAGGGCCGCTCCCACGAGCAGGAGCAGGACCGCCAGCGGGCGGAAGCGGGCAGCGCGCGACCATCTCATGTGGACCCTCCCGGGTGTCCCGGCATGTGCCGATCTCGGTTCCCGGGAGGTTAGGCGCGGGGTGGGCGCCCTCCTATGGTGGCCGCAGCCACAATGCCCGGCCCGGCCATGGGACGGCCGGACCGGGCGGTGCGCGGGGGAGGCGGCGCCGGGCGGCGCGCGGGGGAGGAAGCGGCACCGGGTGGTGCGGCACGAGGCGGAGCGGCACCGGGTGGTGCGGTGTCCGGGCGGTGCGGGGCCGGTCAGCCGGCCGTGACCGGCGAGGCGACCTCGAAGTCGCCCGGGTCCACGCCGCCCTCCTTGGTGTCGTCGTTGGCGAACACGAAGGACTCGACCGGCACCCCGCGCTCCTCGCTCAGCTGGGCCACCAGCTCCTGGAGCACCACGGTCTCCAGCACCACGCGCGCGGCCTCGGCGCAGGCGGGCAGCCGGATCACGGAGAGGTCGGGGACGCTGACCTCCGCGTCGACGCCCGCGGTGGTCACCAGCAGGGTGGTGTGGCCGGCTCCGGCGAGGGAGCGGGCCAGGGCCAGCTCGCGCCCCGAACCGAAGACCACGTGCAGGGTGTTGCCCGCGGACTCCATCTCGCCGTGCAGGTAGTTGCGGGTGGCCGAGGCGGCCGCCGGCATCCGCACGACCTCCCGCAGCAGCAGGGCGCCCTCTTCCGCGGAGGCCCGGGAGGCGCCCGCGGCGACCACGTCCGCCGCGACGCAGCCGGCCGCGCGGGAGCGCAGCGCGCCGGTCACCTCCGCGGCGCGGGAGCGGACTTCGCCCGTAAGGGATGCGATGTCCCGCCAGGGGTCCACCCGTTCGGGGCGGCCGGTGAGCGCGCCGGCGATCAGGTCGAGGGCGACGAGGGTGCCGGTGTAGCCGACGGTGGACGCGTACGAGTCGGGTTCGTTGCCCAGGCCCACGGTGACGTCGGCGAGTTGGGAGAGCGGCGCGGGTACGACGTTCAGCAGGGCGGCCCTGGCCGTCCCGGCGGGGGCGTTGCGGAACGCGGCGAGCGTCTCGGAGCTGCGGCCGCCCTGCGAGACGGCGATCAGCACGTCCGCCTCGAAGCCGCTGAGGCCGTCCTCGATCTCGCTGGCCAGCACGCGCTGGGTGACGACGCCCTGCTCGCGCAGCTGCTGGACGGGCAGGGCGAGGGCGGCGTAGGAGGCGCCGATGCCGGTGAACAGGGGGCGGCGGGCGGTGCGGAGGCACTCGGCGGCGGGCTCGGCGAGCGCGGCGCGGACTCGGCCGGCCACCCGGGCGAGCGCGGCGCCCTGGTCGTTCCGGCCCTGGTGGAAGGGGATGCGTGAAGCGGACATGGGAGGGTTCCTTTCGGGCGTACGGGCAGGTGGCCGGGGTCAGGGCCGCGGGTCGCCGGCACCGGTGTCCGCGGCGCCGTCCCCCTCGCGTTCCCGGCCGGGGGTGGGGAGGTCGAACCGGACGATGGCGAACCGGAAGATGACGTAATACAGGGCGGCGAAGGCCAGGCCGATCGGGATCAGCAGCAGCGGCTTGGTCGCGATGCCGAAGTTGACGACGTAGTCGATCGCGCCGGACGAGAAGCCGAAGCCGTCACGGATGCCGAGGGCGTAGCAGAGGGCCATCGAGACGCCGAAGAGCACGGCGTGGACGGCGTACAGCAGCGGCGCGACGAACATGAAGGCGAACTCGATGGGCTCGGTGACGCCGGTGACGAAGGAGGTCAGCGCGACCGAGATCATCATGCCGCGGACGACGGTGCGGTTCTCCGGGCGCGCGGTGTGGGCGATGGCCATGGCGGCCGCCGGGAGGGCGAACATGTAGATCGGGAAGCCGCCGGTCATGAACTGTCCGGCCGAGGGGTCGCCGGCCAGGAAGCGTGCGATGTCACCGTGTACTTCCACACCGGTGGCGGGGTTGGTGTAGGAGCCGGCCTCGAACCACGGGAAGAACGAGAAGAAGTGGTGCATCCCCACCGGGATGAGCGAGCGGACGACCAGGCCGAAGATGCCCGCGCCCCAGGCGCCGGTGCCCACCAGCCACTCGCCGAAGTGGAAGAGCCAGCCGCCGACCGCGGGCCAGACCAGTCCGAAGACCACTCCCATCCCGGCGCCGGCGAAGGCGGTGAGGATGGGCACCAGACGGCGCCCGCCGAAGAAGCCCAGCCACTCCGGCAGCCGGGTCCTGCTGAACCGCTGGTAGAGCAGGGCGGCGACCAAGCCCATCACGATGCCGCCGAGCACCTTGGCGTCCAGCGGCTCGCCGTCGGCGCCCTTGGGGAAAGCGGGGCTGGCGAGCACCGCCGTGAACACCAGGTGGCCCACGACGGCGGCCAGCGCGGTGGAGCCGTCCGCCTTCTTCGCGAAGCCGATGGCCACGCCGACCGCGAAGAGCAGCGGGAGGTGGCCGATGACCGCGGCGCCGCCGGCGTCCAGCACCATCGCGAGCTTGCGGACGAGCTCGGGCAGCGCCTCGTTGCCGAGCAGGTCGGAGCCGCCGAGGCGCTTCATGAGCGCCGCCGCCGGCAGTACGGCCACCGGCAGCATCAGGCTGCGTCCGATGCGCTGGAGCACCGGCATCACGCGGGGAGCGCGCTTCCTGGTGGCCGGTTCCGGCGCCGGTGCCGGGGCGGTGGCGGTACTCATCTCTGCTCCTCGGGGGACGGGGGTGCTTCACGGCCGAACGTAGGCAGTGGTCTGAAGAGTGGTCAATGGTGGTCTGTAGTGGTTTTGTAAGCCGGGATCGAAGTCGGGACCCAGGGCCCGCCCTGCTCACGGACCATGGACCCGTTGTCCCCAGGAGATGGGGTGCGTGGCGCCGCACCTGTCGCGGACCGACTGGTATTCAGTGGTATGGTCGATCGACGGACCCCGGAGGAAGGCCCCCGATGACCGAAGACCTCGCTGCCGTGAGCGGCGACGGCCCCGCCCCCCTCTGGGCCCGGGCGGCCGACCGCATCCGCGAGGAGATCGCCCGCCGGTCCCTCGGCCCCGGCAGCCGGCTCCCGGCCGAGCGCGAGCTCTGCGCCCGGCTCGACGTTTCACGTGTGACATTGCGCCGTGCACTGTCACACCTCGTGGACCTCGGCCTGGTCACCGCCTCCCACGGCCGCGGCTGGTTCGTCGCCGCACCCGCGCCGGTCGCCCCGGCCCGCGACTGGCCCCAGCACCTGGAGTCCTTCACGGCCACCGCCCGCCGCAAGCACATGCGGCCCGGCTCGGTCGTGCTGCGCAACGCCCTCGCGGGCGCCACCCTCGACGAGGCCGAGCGGCTCGGCGTGGTCGCCGGCACCCCCCTGCTCCACCTGGAGCGCGTACGGACCCTCAACGACGTGCGCGTCGCCCTCGACCACACCCTGCTCGTCGCCGACCTCGCCCCGGACCTCCCGGGCGTCGACTTCACCCACGCCTCGCTCTACGAGGAGGTGCGCCGCTGGGGCGTCGAGCCGTACCGCGCCGAGGCCACCATCGAGGCGCGCACCGCCGACGAGGAGCTCGCCGGCCACCTCGCCGTCGCGCCGGGCGCGCCCGTGCTCGTACTCGACCAGCTCGTCCTCACCCGCGACGACCGGCCGGTGCTCCTGTCCACCGTCCGCTACAGCGGCGACCGCTACCGGCTGCGCACCACCCTGAAGACAGACTGACACCGGCGGCGTCAGTCGATGGGCAGCCCGCGGGGCTCCTTCACCCGCTTCATGATGATCTGCGAGTTGACCTCGGTGACCCCGTCCAGCGCCGTGAGCCGCTCGATCCACAGCTGCTCGTACGCCGCCAGGTCGGCGACCGCGATGCGCAGCAGGCAGCCCGGGCTGCCGAACAGCCGGTACGCCTCGATCACGTCGGGGATGTCCCGCAGGGCCTCCTCGAAGGCCTCGACGGTCCGCCGGTCGCGGCGGACCTCGATCGAGACCAGCACCTCGAACCCGCGCCCCACGGCGTCCGGGTCGATCACCGCCCGGTAGCCCCGGATCACCCCGTCCTGCTCCAGCTGGCGCACCCGGCGCATGCAGGCGGAGGCGCTCAGGCCGATGCGCTGGGCCAGCTCCAGGTTGGTCAGACGGCCGTCGTTCTGGAGCTCGCGCAGGATGCTTCGGTCAATCCGGTCCATGACGCAATTATCGACGACATCGAGTGATCAAGAGCGGTCATTTTCGCAATCACATTGCGCGTGAACTGTCCTATCCTTGCGGCCGGCCACCCGGACCACCCCACGACGGCACCACCGAGGCAGACACACATGACGACGCGCGCACGCGACGACCGCCGGATCGTTCTCATCAGCACGGGCGGCACCATCGCCAGCCGCTGGCAGGGATCGGGCTACGCCGCCGACGCGGCCGGCGGCGACGTCCTGGCCAGCGCCGCCCTGCCCGACGGCCTCGCCGTCGAGGTCGTGGACCTGTTCAACGTCAACAGCTCCAACATGACCACCCGCCACCAGCTCGCCCTGCTGCGCACGGTCCACGAGACCCTGGCGGACCCCGGCGTCGACGGCATCGTCATCACCCACGGCACGGACACCCTGGAGGAGACCGCCTTCCTCCTCGACCTGCACCACGCCGACCCCCGCCCGGTGGTCCTCACCGGAGCCCAGCGCCCGTTCGGCACCGGCGACGGGGACGGCCCCTCGAACCTCAGCGACGCCCTCCAGGTCGCCGCGACCGTCCGCGGCCTCGGCGTCCTGGTGGTCTTCGACGGCATGGTCCACGGCGCCCGCGGCACCCTCAAGACCCAGACCCTGGCCGTCGACGCGTTCTCCGACCCCTCCGCCCCGCCGCTGGGCAAGGTCGGCTTCAGCCGCGTCGACATCCGCCGCAGCCCCGCCCGCCCGGAGGCCCTGCCGCTGCCGGCCGCCGCGTACGCCGCCGACTACGCGGCCGGGGACCTGCCGCGCGTCGACATCGTCACCCACCACAGCGACGCGGACCCGGTCCTCTTCGAGGCCGCCCTCGCCGCCGGCGCACAGGGCATCGTGCTGGTCGCCACCGGCGCGGGCAACGCCACCCCCGACTTCGTCGCGGCCGTCACCAAGGCGGTGGCCTCCGGGGTGCTCGTGGCCGTCACCACCCGGGTCCCCGCGGGACCGCTCGCCGAGCTGTACACCGGCGGCGGCGCCGTCGACCTGGCCGCGGCCGGCGCCCGGCTCACCGGTACGCTGCGCGCCGCCCAGGCCCGTATCGCCCTGCTCGCCGCGGCCCTCGCGACGCCGGACCGGGCCGAGCGCGCCGCCCTCATCGGGCCGCTGCTGACCGGGCCGGAGTCCGCCGGCGAAGCGTCCGTCGCGGCACCGGAGGCCGACGCGCTCACCGGATCCGACACCGTCCCCGAGGCCGACGCGGCCTGACCGGTCCCGGGCCCCGGCCGCGCCGCCGGCCGCGTCAGTCCCGCCCGGCCACGGGCACCTCGGCCACCACGTACGTCGCCGTGGTCGCGTCCGCCTCGGCCACGAGCGCGCCGCCCGGCGCCCACACGGCCGACCCGCCGCAGCCGGTCCACGGCCCGGCGGGGCCGACGTGGTTGGCCAGCACCACGTACATGCCCGTCGACCGCGCGATGCCCGGGTGGACGGTCGCGCGCTCCTGCACGCCGCCCCCGGTGCCGTACAGCGAACTGGCGAGGTGCACCCGGCAGCCGTCGGCGGCACCACGGCCGGTCAGGTCCGCGAAGTGGTTGTCGAAGCAGGTCGCGAGGGCGAACCCGGTCCCCCCGAGTGCGAAGCGGCCGTCCCGGTCGCCCGCCTCGAAGACACCGCGTTCCTGCTCGTACAGGTGCTGCTTGGCGTACGTGGTGAGCCGCTCGCCGTCCGGGCCGTACACCAGCGAGGC
The DNA here is from genome assembly GCF_044759225.1 of Streptomyces sp. NPDC101132. Classification (NCBI taxonomy): domain Bacteria; kingdom Bacillati; phylum Actinomycetota; class Actinomycetes; order Kitasatosporales; family Streptomycetaceae; genus Streptomyces; species Streptomyces sp. NPDC101132. The sequence continues at coordinate 84,150 of NZ_JBIVYX010000017.1, read as the reverse complement.
CAGCACCGGACGTGAACCACCGGTGCGCAGCGCGCCGTTGACGACCACGGCGGTGCCGAGCCCGCGCAGCGGGTCCAGCCGCGGGTCGTCCGGCGTCACCCAGAGCGCGGGGTCCGCGGCCAGGGCGCCGAGCTCGTACCCGGTCAGGGCCAGCTCGGGGAAGACCACCAGCTCCGCCCCCTCGTCGCGCGCCGCGGTCGCGAGGGAGACGAGCCGGCGGACGTTGGCCGGCACGTCCGCCGGGACACAACTGAGCTGAGCTGCGGCGATCTTCATGCGCCCAGAGTGCCAGGGTGACCGGTCGCCACGGGGGCCGGGGCCGTGGTGCGGGCGGGGGCCGGGCCGTGGTGCGGGCCGGGGCTGCGGCGGGGGCCGGGGCCGTTGCGGGGGCCGGTGCCGTGGTGCGGGCGGGGGCCGTGCCCTGCCCGTACCCGGCTGCCAGGTCCGCGTCCCACCCATACCGGCCCGGGATCCCCTCCCGGGCCCGCAGCCACGAGGCCGGCACGCCGGCCGTGCCGGTCCGCGCCGCGACCACGCCGCCCGCGATGGCGCAGGTCGTGTCCCGGTCACCCCAGCCGCCGACCGTCTGCCAGAGCGCCGCGGCCAGGTCGTCCGGGTTCCCGGCCGCCGACCAGAGGGCGAACGGAACCGTGTCCTGGGCCGACAGCAGGCTGCCGGAGCCGAGCACCGAGGCCGCGTGCCGCACCGACGTCAGGCCGGGGAGGCCCGCCGCCACGAAGAGCCGCGACCGCACGTCGCTCCCGGGCACGTGGGAGGCGACCTCCCGCAGGAACTCGGCCCGGGGTACGGCCGCGTGGCCCGCGCCGGCCGCGGCCAGCGCGGCGGCGACGGACACGGCCACCGCACCCGCGACGGCCTCGGGATGGGCGTGGGTGGTCAGCGCGGACAGCCCGGCCTGCTCGGCCGCGGCCGCCAGGTCGTCCCGGAACCAGGCTCCCAGCGGCGCGACGCGCATGGCGGCTCCGTTGCCGTGGGACCCCTGGCCGCCGAACTGCCCGGTCGTCACGGTGCGCCAGTCCTCGCCCCGGCCGAACCTCTCCAGCACGCCGTGCATGGAGGGTCCGTACTTGCGGCCCGGGTCGCGGGCGTACTCCGCGGCGAAGTCCGTGGCCAGCAGGTCCGGACGCACCTCGCCGTGCACGGTCAGATGCGCGAACAGCACCAGCGCCATCGCCGAGTCGTCCGTCCAGTGCCACGGCGCGGGACGCGCCTCCCGCGCGGCCCACAGCGCCTCGGCGGGCTCGTCGGAGCGCAGGAACCACCGGTCCCCGAAGGCGTCCCCCAGGACGAGACCGTCGAGGCTCGCGTGGGCGTGGGCGTGGGCGTGGGCGAGCCGGAGCCACGGGTGGCGGGCGGCTGCCGCTGCGCGGCGCCGCCGGTCAGCGGCCCTTGCGTACGCGGGCGGCCCGCCGGGCCTCCGCGAGGGCGCGGGCCTCGCTCGTCTTGCGGGACTGGCCCTGGCGGCCGGAGCCGCCCGTCCCGATACCGCGGAACGCCGCGCCGCGTCCGGCCTTCGCGTCGTCCCCGGACCTCGTGCCGCCGCCGGGCTTCCCCGTACCGCCCGCCTTGCCGGAGCCGGCGGGCCTGCCCGTGCCGCCGGCTCCGCCCGTGGCCGGGACGGGCGGCCGTTTGGCGCCCGTGATGCGTGCCAGGTCGGGGGAGCCCGGGCCCACCTGAGTGACCGTCGCCCGGACCCCCGCGGCCGACAGCATCTCCTTCACCTCGCGCCGCTGGGCGGGCGTGACGAGCGTGACGACGCTGCCGGCCGCGCCCGCGCGGGCCGTACGGCCGCCGCGGTGCAGGTAGTCCTTGGGGTCGGTGGGCGCGTCCACGTTCACCACCAGTTCCAGGGCCTCGATGTGCAGGCCGCGGGCCGCCACGTCGGTGGCCACCAGTACGGTCACCTCGCCGTTGCGGAACTGCTCCAGCGTGTGGGTGCGCTGCGGCTGGGACTTGCCGCTGTGCAGCGCCGCCGCCTTGATGCCGGCGGCGCGCAGGTCGCGGGTGAAGCGGTCCACCCCGGCCTTGCTGGCCAGGAACATCAGCACCTGCCCGTCACGGGCCGCGATCTCGGTGGCCGTGACGTACTTCTCCGCGGCCGGGACGGTCAGCAGGTGGTGCTCCAGCGCGTCGGGCGCCCCCTCGGGTTCGTCGACGGCGGCCGGCACGGGGTCGTTGAGGTAGCGGTGGACGAGGTCGTCCACCTCGCCGTCGAGCGTGGCCGAGAACAGCATCCGCTGCCCGCCCGCCGGTACGCGGTCCAGCAGCTCGGTGACCTGGGGCCCGAACCCCATGTCGCACATCCGGTCCGCCTCGTCCAGCACCGTGATCCGCACCCGGTCCAGGTGGCAGTCGCGGCGCCCCACCAGGTCGGTGAGACGGCCGGGCGTGGCGATGACGACCTCGGCCCCGGCCCGCAGCTCCTTGACCTGGTGACCGGTCGACAGACCGCCGACCACCGTGGCGAGCCGCACCTTCAGCGCCCGCGCGTGGGGCTCCAGTGCCTGCGCGACCTGCTGCGCGAGCTCGCGGGTGGGTACGAGGACCAGCGCGAGCGGCCGCTTCGCCTCCGCCCGGCGGCCCGCCGTACGGGCCAGCAGCGCCAGGCCGAAGGCCAGCGTCTTGCCCGAGCCGGTGCGCGCCCGGCCGAGCACGTCCCGGCCGGCCAGCGCGTGCGGGAGGGTGGCCGCCTGGATCGGGAACGGCTCCGTGACGCCCGCCCCGGCCAGCGTGACCAGCAGCTCGGGCGGCAGCCCCAGCTCGCCGAACCCGGCGACGGGCGGGGCGGTGCCGTCCGTCGCGTCCGGGTGCGGGCGCTCGTCCTGGGCACCGGAACCGGCGTCGGCCTTCGCGTTCATGGGGAACCTTCCTCGATCGGGCGCCCGGAACGCACCGGGGCCCGTACCCCCTGGGTACGGGCCCCGACGTTCGAAGCGTGGGCCCATTTTACCAGCGGGCCGCCGCCGGACCGGCCCGCCGTACGATCGGCCGCACGGCTGGAGCGTGGGGAGCGTGCGGCGCGAGGGGAGCGGGCGGTGGCGATGCGGGCACGGCGGACGAGGGGTCCCGGACGGAGCCGGGGCCGACGGAGGTCCGGCCGGCGCACGAGCCGCGTGGGACGACGGGGTCGCGGCCGGTGGAGGCGTGGCTGGCGGAGGTGTGGGCGCGTACGCGCCTCGTCCAGGTGCTGGCCGGCGGCGAGGATGCGGGCCCGCTCGACGAGCGGCCGCTGCTGGGCTGGGTCGAGGACGCCGGGCCGCTGGCGGACCTGCGTTCCCTCGCGACGCTCGGCCGCTTCACCGGGGACGTGTGCCGCTGCCCCGGCGGGTTCACGCTGAGCCTGCACGACGCCGGGGGCGAGCCGCTCGGCCGGGCGAGCCTGCACGGCGTCGGCACCGTCTCCTGGGAGCGCGGCCGGTTCGGCGACGACCTGGAGGTGGCCGACCCGGTGGGGCTCGCGCTGCTGCTGGCCCGGCACGGGGCGCCGGACGTCGTCGCCCGCTTCTCCTCCCGGCTCGCGGTCGCGCTGGGGCTGCGCGAAGGTCGCCCGCAGTTCCGTCAGGCGGGCCCGGGCCCCCACGGCACCGGGCTGCTGGCCGGACGCGGCGTGCCGGAGGCGCTCCGGCCCGCACTGGCGGAACGCTCCGGATCCGACGCGGGCCGGCTGCCGGACGCGGACGTCGCCACGCTGCGGGACCGCCTCGTGGACTCCGTACCCGACCCGGTGGAGCGGACCCTGGCCCTGTTGGCCTGGCTGGGGCGCCTCCCCGACCCGATGGAGGCCGACTTCGGCGAGGGGCTCCTCGTACGCGCGCTCCTCGACGACCACCGGGTGCTGCCCACCCTGACCGCGCACGGCCGCCCGCCGGACCCCCACCTCGCCCTCGGCCTGCTGCGTTGGGCGGCCCGGGCACCCCTGGCGGGCCCGCAGGACGGCGCGGCCCTCGCCGGCCTGGTGGCCCCCGCGCTGCGCGAGCACCTGGCCTGACACCGCTTCACCCGCCTCGGCCGGGTCCCGGCCCCGCGCCCCGTCGCCGGGTGCCGGGGTGTCCCTCGCCCGGTGCGGGCCGGCACCTGTCGTCGGGTGCCGGGGCGTCCCGCGCCCGGTGCCGGAGCCCCGGTGCCGTGGCCGGTTCACCCGGTGGCGGTCAGGCGGCGCCGCAGCTCCTCCCCGGGGACGTCCTCCACGTGCGTCAGGAACACCCACAGGTGGCCCGAGGGGTCCCGCAGGACGGCGGTGCGGTCGCCGTGGAACATGTCCGTCGGCGGCTGCACGACCTCCGCTCCGGCGGCCGCCGCACGCTCCGCGAGCGCGTCGACGTCCGGGACGTACACGTGCAGCGTGACGGTCGTCCCGCCGCCCAGCGCGGCCGGCGAGGTGAAGGCGGCGCCCTCCGCCTCCGGGGTGCTCACGTCCCCGAGCATCAGCACCGAGCCGCCGATCGACACCTCGGCGTGCAGCACCCCGCCGCCGGGGGCGTCCAGACGGAAGTCCTCGCGGGCGCCGAACGCGCGCCGGTAGAAGTCGATCGCCGCGCCGGCGTCGGCGACCGCGATGTGCGGCACCACGGAGCGCAGGTAGCGGTCGGGCACCACGCCCGCGGCAGGCGCCGTGGCCGCTCCGGCCGCTCCCGCCTCTTCTGCCGGTGCGGTGGGTGCGGTGGGTGCGTTTGGTGCGGTCGTGGCGGTCCCGGCGGTGCCGGCGGGCTCGGGCAGGGTGTTGTCGGTCATCGGGGCGTTCCTTCCCTCGCGGCGCCCGCCGTCCGTCGGGAGCGCGGCCTCGACCGTAGGACCTCAAGCGCACTTGAGGTCAACGGGCGGGCGGGACCGGCCGGCAGGGCGCCGTTCGGGCGTCGGCCGGGCGTCGGGCGGCCGTCGACCACCCCGCCCAACGCACGTCACCGTCACACCCGTTCACACTCCCGCAACGCTCGTCCCAGGATGTGAACGTTCCAGGCGGCGGCCTGGACAGACCCACCCGGGCACTGCGAACCTCCGGCCATGCGTCTCACCCACCCCGTTCTCCGCCGTCTCGCCTGCGCCGCCGCACTCGCCCTCGCCACCGCGACGGCCTGCGCCCCGCAGCCCGAGCCCCAGGACCCCAAGGCCGCGCCCTCCGCCACCGGCACCCAGGGCGCCTGCGCGAAGGGCACGCTCGCGACCCGGCAGTCGGGCAGGCTGACCATCGGCACGGACAAGCCGGCCTACGCGCCCTGGTTCCAGGACGACGCCCCGTCGAACGGCAAGGGCTTCGAATCCGCCGTGGCGTACGCGGTGGCCGAACGCCTCGGCTTCGCGCGCTCCGACGTCACCTGGACCACCGTCCCCTTCAACAGCTCCTTCGCGCCCGGCGCCAAGACCTTCGACTTCGACGTCAACCAGGTCTCGATCAGCGACGACCGGCGCAAGGCCGTGGACTTCTCGTCCGGCTACTACGACGTCCGGCAGGCCGTGATCGCCCTCAAGACCTCGAAGGCGGCCGGCGCGAAGACCCTCGCCGACCTCAAGTCGGCCAAGCTCGGCGCCCAGGTGGGCACCACCAGCCTCGACGTGATCAACGAGCAGATCAAGCCGGCGCAGCAGCCCGCGGTCTTCCAGAAGAACGACTTCGCGAAGGCCGCCCTGGGCAACGGCCAGGTCGACGCCATCGTCGTGGACCTGCCCACCGCCTTCTACATCACCTCCGCCGAGGTGCCCGAGGCGAAGATCGTGGGCCAGTTCGAGCCCACCGCCGGCGAGCCGGAGCAGTTCGGCCTCGTCCTGGACAAGGGCAGCCGCCTCACCGCCTGCGTCAGCGCCGCCGTCGACGGCCTGCGCGAGGACGGCACCCTGGCCGCGCTCGAGAAGCAGTGGCTGTCCGACGCGGCCGCCGCGCCGGTGCTGAAGTGAGCCTGAAGGACGGGGGAACGACGGACGGGGGAACGACGGACGGGGGAACGAAGGACGGGGGAACGACGGACGGCGCGGATGCCGCGACCGGCATCCCCGCCCCGCAGGACCCCCCGAGCGCCCCGCACACCCGGCACGCACCCCAGGACCCCGACGACCCCTCCGACGGCTACGTCCCCTCCGCCCGCCGCATCGAACGCGAGCGGATACGCCGGGCCCGCGCCCGCCGGGCCGCCCTGGTCGCCACCGCCTCCACCCTGCTCACCGGCGCCGTGCTCGTCCTGGTCGTCGTCAACTCGCCCGGCTGGCCCCGGACCCGCGCCACCTTCTTCGACCTGCACTACGCCCGCGAGGCGCTCCCGGCCGTCCTCCAGGGCCTGTGGCTGAACATCCGCCTCCTGGTGGTCTGCGGCTCGGCCGCCCTGGTCCTGGGCATGCTCATCGCCGTCGCCCGCACCCTGAAGGGCCCCGTCCTGCTGCCCCTCCGGGTGCTGGCGGCCGCGTACACCGACTTCTTCCGCGGCCTGCCGCTCATCATCAACATCCTCAGCATGGTCCTCGGCGTGCCGGCCCTCCGGCTCCAGGGTGTCCCCACCGACCCCGTGGTCCTCGCCGGGATCGCGCTGGTCGTCACGTACTCCGCCTACCTCGCCGAGGTGTTCCGGGCCGGCATCGAGTCCGTCCACCCGTCCCAGCGCGCCGCCGCCCGCTCGCTCGGCCTGTCCGGCCTCCAGACCCTGCGGTACGTGGTCCTGCCGCAGGCCGTACGGCGTGTCGTCCCCCCGCTCCTCAACGATCTGGTCTCCCTCCAGAAGGACACCAGCCTGGTCTCGATCGGCGGGGTGGTCGAGGCCGTGTACGCCGCGCAGATCGTCGTCGGCAAGGAGTTCAACTTCACCCCGTACGTCGTCGCCGGGCTGATCTTCGTCGCGATCACCATCCCGATGACCCGGTACACCGACTGGATCACCGCCCGGACCGAACGCCGCCGCGCCCAGGGAGGCCTCGTATGACCGCCACCAACGCGCACCCGACCGCCGGCGATGCGCACCCGACCCCCGCCGACGCGCACCCGGAACCGGTGCTCCGCTTCGAGTCGGTCCGCAAGACCTACGGGCGCGAGGGCACCGGCACCCCGGTGCTGCGCGACGTCACCCTCGACGTGGCGCCGCACACCGTGACCGCCCTGATCGGCGCCTCCGGCTCGGGGAAGTCCACGCTGCTGCGCTGCGCCGCGCTGCTGGAGGACATCGACGACGGGGCGATCCTGCTGGACGGGCAGGACATCACCGACCCGCGCGCCGACGCGGACGCGGTGCGGCGGCGGATCGGCGTCGTCTTCCAGGCGTACAACCTCTTCCCGCACATGACCGTCCTCGACAACGTCACGCTCGCCCCGCGGCGCGTCCACCGCCTCCCGCGCGCCGAGGCGGAGGACCGGGCCAGGGAACTCCTGGAGCGCCTCGGCCTCGGCGACAAGGCGGACGCGTACCCGGACCGCCTCAGCGGCGGGCAGCAGCAGCGCGCCGCCATCGTCCGCGCCCTCGCCGTCCGCCCCCGGCTGCTCCTGCTGGACGAGATCACCGCGGCCCTGGACCCGGAGCTGGTCGGAGAGGTCCTGACCGTCGTACGCGGCCTCAAGGACGAGGGCATGACGATGGTCCTGGCCACGCACGAGATGGCCTTCGCCCGCGAGGTCGCCGACCAGGTGTGCTTCCTGGACGGCGGCGTGGTCCGCGAACGCGGCACCCCGCACCAGGTCCTGGACCACCCCACGGAACCCCGCACCCGCCGCTTCCTCCACCGCCTCACCCCCTCCGCGTAGGACTTGCCCGGCCGATCACGGGTGCGGGTCGTGGCGTTCGCAGACGGTCTTCCACGTCCCGAACCACGATCCCTACTCCGTGACGAAGGGTGCGTATCCCACCGGGACCTCGCTCACCTGGAGGTCTGGTGCACGACGGCGTGATCGAAGGTCTCGTCCAGCAGCTGCTCAAGTGCGGCGGTGTCCATGCCTTCCTTCTACCTCACTCGCCCGGACAGGTCCCAGCCGCCGCGGTCGCTACGACTCCGGCCAGGCTTCGGGGTTGCGGTGGTGGCTGGTGTGGCCGGCGGCCAGGGCCGTGCGGAGCGGGGCGAGGTGCCGGGTGTCCTCCGGGAGGGACAGGCGTGAGAGCAGGGCCAGTGCCGGGGCGGGGCGGAGGTCGCCGTACAGGTCGTGGTAGCTCGTGAGGATGCCGCGGAACACGGCCGGGTGCAGCTCGGGGACCAGCGCGGCCGCCTCGTACGCCGCCTCCTTGACCGGCCACGGGACCGGGCCCGAGCACTCCAGTACGTGCCGGGCCCGGTTGAGCAGCCCGGGCCCGGCCGTACCGTCGGCCAGCCGGCCGGCGTCGCGGCCCAGCACCTCGTGGAAGGCGGTGGCCGAGGTGGCGCGGTCCTCGAACCAGTCGACCCAGAGGGAGTACGTGACCGCCTCCGCGGCCTCGGTCCCCTCCAGGCGCCGCCGGTACCCCTCCCACAGCGGGCCCGTGGGCAGCGGGCCGTGCGGGCCCCGGTCCACGAGGTGGAACTCCCAGGCCACGCGGTAGTCGTCGAGGAGGTCGAGCAGCCCGAACGCCAGCCGTACCTGCTCCGCCGCGCTGAACCGCTCGTCGGTGAGGGCCAGCTCGGCCCACTCGTGCGCGACCTGGTTCGCGGTCAGCCGTCCGTCCGGGGTCCCGCCGTCCGTCCACGCGTCCTCGGCGACCTGGACCACCCCGTCCTCGGTCAGCCAGTGCCGGGCGTCCTCCCGTGCCTGCTCGTCCCGCCACGCCATCCGCCGCATCCGCCCAGTGTTCCCGAGGGTGGGTGGAGGCCCGGTGGCGGGGCGGTTCACCGTATTTCGGACGACCTTCGGCGAATTCCGGCCGGGGAATGAACCTCCGGAACCCGAACGCAGTCTCGTCTCTCGGTACGTGCCGGCCGGTTCGGAGCCACCGCGGTGACCGGGCCGCCGGCGTCCCGTCGAGACACAGGAGACCACCCCCCAATGAGCAAGATCCTGCCCGGCCGGCGCGCGCGCCGGATAGCCTCCCTCGGAGCCGCCGCGGCCGCCGCCCTGGCGCTCGTCGCGCCGGCCGCCACCGCGGCCGCCGCGGCCCCCGTCCCGCCCGCGGGCGGCGGCAAGGCGCCCGTCGGCATCATCGGCGGCAAGGAGCAGTCCGACGGCGCCTACCCGTGGATGGCCGCCCTGCTCTCCAAGGGCACCGCCAGCCCCGTGCAGCGCCAGTTCTGCGGCGGCAGCCTCATCAGCCCCGACGTGATCCTCACGGCGGCGCACTGCGTGACCGGCGCCAACGCCAAGCAGCTCGAGGTCACCGTCGGCCGCACCGTGCTGTCCAAGAAGAGCCAGGGCCAGCTGCGTTCGGTCCGCACCATCGTGTCCCACCCCCGCTACGTCAAGGGTGACGAGGCCTTCGACCTGGCGCTGCTCGAACTGGAGCGCCCGGTCACCGGCATCGTCCCCGTGAAGCTGCCCACCGCCGGCACCGACGCCCTGCTGCGCCCCGGCGCCAAGGCCAAGGTCATCGGCTGGGGCAACACCGACACCGACCTGACCCACTACCCCGACCGGCTGCGCGGGGTCTCGGTGCCGCTGCTGTCGCACCCCGAGTGCAAGGCCACGTACCCCGGCTACAACCAGGCCGTCAACGTCTGCGCCGGCGTCGAGGGCAAGGACTCCTGCCAGGGCGACAGCGGCGGTCCGCTGTTCCGCGTGGTGGCCGGCCGTACGTACCAGATCGGCATCGTCTCGTACGGCGAGGGCTGCGCCGAGCAGGGTGCGCCCGGCGTCTACGCCTCCACCAGCTCCGCCAAGCTGTGGAACACCCTCGCGGAGTCCCGTGAGGGCAAGCGGATGCTGAAGCTCCTGGGCCGCTGATCCCGGCCGCTCCCGTCCGCTGATCCCGTCCCCGCCGCACCGTCCGTACGCCGTCACGGCGGGGCGGTGCGGCGGGGCGGTGCGGCGGGCACCCGGCCCGCCCGTCCCCCCCGGCCGCGCTCCGGCTCAGCGGCCGTAGGCGTCGTGGCACAGGCGGGTGAGCGCGGGCGAGGTGATGCCCTGCGACTGCGCGCACAGCCGCGCCATGTCGACGCGTCCCGGCGCCCGGACCGGCGCGGGCCCGGGCCGCGGGCTGCGGACCGGCACGGCCCGCCGGGCCGGCTTCCGCCGCTGCTCGGGCCGCGCGGCGGCCGGGGCGGCCGGGCGGGCCCTGCGCGGGCGCTCCGCCTTCCGCGGCGGCGCCACGACCGGGTGACGCACCTGCCGGGGCGCACTGCTCCCAGCATGTACGGGCGGCTCCGCCGACAACTGCGGTACGGGCCCCCACTCCTCCCGCGCGGCCCCCGGCGTCTGGACCGCCACCGGCACGGGCGGCCGCCCCCGGGGCGCGGGACCTGCCGGCGGCACCCCACCGTCAGGCCCCACGGCCGTACATCCCGAACCGGCCAGCAACACGCACAGAACCAACGGCAGCAGAAGCGATCGACGCACCCGCCCCACCCTGGCGCAACCGCCCCCACACCGCGCCGATTTGCTCCCGTTGCCCCTCCAACGGGTGCCTTGGCAGCCTCGGTTGACGCCGACGACGAGGGGCGGGGGCGTGGCTCTCCGTATATCCGGCGAAGACCCTGCGTACGTACCGAAAGGGCGCTACGGTCTCAGTCCGACCGGCAGGGCACATGAACGACAGCAGGGGGACACGATGCTGCCTGAGGCGTTGACGGCATTGGCCGCAGCAGGGGGTGCCGCGGTGGTCCAGGCAGCGGGAAGCGATGCCTGGGAGGGACTGCGCAGCCGGCTGGCGCGGTGGTTCGGGCGCGGGGATGAGTCACGCGAACGCGGAGAGCTGGAGCGGTTGGACCGCAGCGCGGCCGCCCTGGCTGCCACCGACGCCGGCACCGCAGAGCAGGTGCGGACACGGCAGGAAGCCGTGTGGCAGACCCGCATCGAGGCGGTGCTCGAAGACATGGGCGACGACGAGCAGCGCGCCCGGGCCGCCACAGAGCTGGAGCAGCTGCTGAAGGAGGCCGCGTCGGCGTCCTCCGGTGGTGTCGGTCTCGTGTCCGGAAACACCTTCCACGGCCATACCGCCTTCCAGGCAGGCAACCACAACCGACAGGACGTCCGCTTCGGCCCCCAGGCATGACTCACCCGGAACCGGGCGCAGGGGACGGAGTGCGCGGCAACGCCTTCCACGGCCCAGCCGCGTTCCAGACCGGGCCCTTCTCGACCCAGCACGTCCAGTTCGTGTACCAGTGGAAGCCTGCCTACCGGATCGAGGGCTTCCCCGCCGACCCCCGTCCGGTACGGGCCCGGGTGCTGGCCGAGCAGCCCTCCAGGCTGCTGCGGGCCGCCCATCAGGTCGTGCCCTTCACCGGCAGGCAGAAGGACCTCGGCGATCTGGCCCGCTGGCGCGACGATCCGGCGGACAGGTTCGCCGTCAGGCTCCTGCACGGCCCCGGAGGGCAGGGCAAGACCCGCCTCGCCGCCCACTTCGTCGGCCTGAGCCGCGCCGCGGGGTGGACTGTCTGGCAGGCGGTCGTCAACGAGACCGGTGCCGAACCGATCGCCACCGACCCGCCGTCCGAAGCGGGCAACGGGTTCCTCCTCGTGGTCGACTACGCCGAACGCTGGCCCGTCCCCGATCTGCGCAAGCTTCTGCAAGATCCACTCTGGCGCCGGACTGGCGCCCCGGTGCGCATCCTGCTGCTCGCCCGCCCGGCCGGGGGAATGGTGGGAGAACCTGGACACCTGGATCGGCGACGAGCTCGACATCCCGGCCGAACTCCACCCGCTGCCGCCACTGGCCGATCAGTCACGAGCACGCGCCGCCCTCTTCGTCCAGGCCCGCGACCGCTTCGCCGACCACCTCGGCCTGCCCGCGGACCGCGCCGCCCGCATCGGCCCGCCCCTGGACCTGGACACCGAGGACGATTACGCCCAGGTCCTGACCATCCACATCGCCGCTCTGGCCGCCGTTGACGCCGCCCTCCGTGGCGAGGCCGCCCCCACCAACCCCGCCCGTGCCTCCGCCTACCTCCTCAAACGCGAACGCGCCCACTGGAGCGCCCTGCACCAGCGCGCCTCCCAGCCGCTGAGCACCAGCCCTGAGGCGATGGGCCGCACGGTACGGACCGCCACCCTCACACGCCCCCTGGCGCGCTCCCACGGCTGGAGTGCTCTCCGCCAAGTCGGGCTCGCCGACTCCACGGCCGCCGCCAACACCCTCCTGGACGACCACCGCTACTGCTACCCCGCTTCGTACACCGACCCCGCCCGTACCGTCACGGTGCTGGAACCGCTCTACCCGGACCGCCTGGGTGAAGACTTCCTCGGCCTTTCCACCCCGGCCCGCCCCGACGACCCCGGCGGCCCCCACCCGGTGCCCGGGGCGGCCACCGACGACTGGGCCCACGAAGCCGCCCACCGCCTCCTGGCCACCGAGGACCCGGGCGTGCCGACGCCGTGGACACGCGATGCGCTGGCGGTACTGATCGAAACGGCCCGCCGCTGGCCCCACGTCGCCACCGGCCAGCTCTACCCGCTGCTCAAGGCCCGGCCCGAACTCGCCCTGCACGCGGGCGGCACCGCCCTGGCCCGTCTGGCCGGTCTCGACACCCTCGACCTCACCGTCCTGGAAGCCATCGAGCCCCACCTCCCCGCGGGCCGACACACCGACCTCGACGTCGGCATCGCCGCCCTCACCGCCCGTCTGGCCCACCACCGCCTGGCCGGCACCGAGGACCCCTTGTCCCGCGCCCACGTCTACCAGAACCTCGCGACCCGCCGGCACTACGCCGGACTGCGCAGCGAGGCCCTCACGACCGGCCGAGATGCCGTGCGAGCCTGGCACGACCTCACCCGCACCCACCCCGGACACGCCCCCAACCTCGCCGGCGCGTTGTCCAACCTCGGCATCGGGCTGTCGGGGGTGGGGCGGCGGGAAGAAGCCTTGGCTGTCACCGAGGAGGCTGTGGCGATCCAACGGCGGTTGGCGGCAGCCGACGCGGCCGACTACGAGCCCCACCTTGCCGGCGCGCTGACCAACCTCGGCGCTCGGCTGCTGGAAGTGGGGCGGCGGGAGGAGGCCTTGGCTGCCACCGAAGAGGCAGTGGCGGTTTACCGGCGATTGGCGGCCAACGCGGCCGTCCACGAGCCGGACTTCGCCGTCTCGTTGTCCAATCTCGGTGCTCTCCTGGCGGAGGTGGGGCGGCGGGAGGAGGCTTTGGCTGTCAGCGAGGAGGCGGTGGCGGTTCACCGGAGGTTGGCGGCGGCCAACGCGGCTGCCTACGCGCCTGATCTTGCCGGCGCGCTGTCCAACTTGGGCAACCGCCTGTCGGGGGTGGGGCGGCGGGAGGAGGCTTTGGCTGCCACTGAGGAGGCGGTGGCGATCTACAGGCGGTTGGCGGCGGCCAACCGGGCTGCTCACGAACCCAACCTCGCCGGCACGTTGTCCAACCTCGGTGCTTTCCTGCTGGGTGAAGGGCGGCGGGAGGAAGCCTTGGCTGTGATTGAGGAGGCGGTGGAGGTCCGGAGGCGGTTGGCGGCTCTCAACTCCGCCGCCCACTCACCCGACCTCGCCAACTCGCTGACCATCTTGGCCCTGCTACTGGCTTCCGGAGGTGATCTGTCTGGGGCGCTGAGTGCCGTAAGCGCTGCTGGGGCGTGCTACCAGCGTCACGTAGCAGCGATGCCCTCGCTCCTTCCGGCGCTCCGCGCGGTCGCGGGCCTGCAGGCGCAACTGCTGGACGCGCTCGAAAAGCCCCAGGATGCGGCGGCAGTGCGACGCTGGCTCAGGGAGAATCCTCTTCCATCGGATTCCTGCGAGTGACCATCTGAGGGATTTGGCTACAGGCCGCGGCGACTGTGTTCTCGTATGTCGTCATTTGTAGGACACTTCTCAAACTGAGCGAGACGAAGGTTCCCGTGGACACTTCGGGTGTGGTGTCCGCCGTTGGCGATGTGAAGATCCCGTAATCCTTCGAAGGTGCGAGGCGCAAGGCGCAAGGCACACCGGCCTACCGACGACGACCTGCCTCGCGACGGCCGCTGCGGGCCCCGTGACGGCGCCGGCAAGCCGCCCAGTCGTTGCCCGGGCTTGCGTTCTTCCGCCCCCGATCACGCAGTCGGCGGCGCAGGCGTGATCGCGTCGGCGGAGAGCGGGGTCTTGAAGGGGGCGACCTCGCGCGGACTATAGCAGGGAATCGTGTGCGTGTCCGGGTGTTTGTCGGATGGTGATGCAGTTGCCGCCGGGGGCGTCGGGCGGGACTAGCGTCCCGTCGCACCCCCCGGGACGGCGGTGCGTGGTGCACCCCGCCCGGTACCCGGAGCGAGGAGGGCACCGTGCTGCCACTGCGTCGACGGTCCATCAGCGGGCTGCCGGACACGACGAGACACGTGCTCGCCGGAGGTGTCGTCATCGGCGCCCTGGCGCTCACGCTGGTCGCGCTGCTGATCCCGGTGGACGCGTTCGGCGGGCGCTCCCCGGCCGCCGCCGCGACGGTCACCGGTGACGACGGGGCCGGCACGCTCAGCACGCCGTACGGACCGCTGACCGCCCAGGACCGGGACTTCGTCCGCCGGGTACGGCTCGCCGGCCTGTGGGAACTGCCCGCCGGCCGCCAGGCGATGCAACGCGGCGCCCGTGAATCGGTGCGCACCGTCGGGGAGCACCTGGTCGAGGGCCACACCGAGCTGGACCGGCGCGCCATCGAGACCGGCCAGGCGCTCGGCCTCGACCTGCCCAACCAGCCGAACGAGCAGCAGCAGGGCTGGCTCTCCGAGCTCGACCGGTCGCAGGGCGACGCGTACGAGCGCCTCTTCGTTCACCTGCTGCGCCAGGCGCACGGCAAGGTCTTCGCGCTCGTGGGGCAGATCCGGGCGCAGACCAGGAACTCCATGGTCCGCGCGCTCGCCACCGACGCCAACTCCACGGTCCTGGACCACATCACGGTCCTGGAGGACACCGGCCTCGTGGACTTCGAGGCGCTGGAGAGCGGCTCGACGCCCGGCGCCGGTGCCGCCACCGGACCCACCACCCCCATCCTCCCGACGAAGTGAAGTGATCGCATTGAGCCGACCGAGTCGACAGGGCCACAAACGCCCGCGGTTCCCCCGCAAGATCCTCGCCCTCACCGCCGTCCTGGCCCTCGGGGCGGGCGGGGCGACGTTCATCGCCCAGCAGGCGTCCGCAGGCATCGGCGACCGGGGGCAGGAACAGCAGCAGGGGCAGGAGGCGATACCCGGTCAGGACGGCACGGCGGTGGTGACGGCCACCATCGACTGCCCCGACGTGGGCGACCGGCTGCGCGACGTACCCGTCCAGGCCCGCGCCGAGGTCGACACGAACCTCGCCCAGCTCGACGCCCAGCTCGCCGACGCGTACGCCAAGCTGGCCGCGGGGCAGGCGGGGCAGGGTGCGGGCGAGGCGGGGCAGGGAGATCAGGCGGGGGAGGAGAGCCAGGCAGGGCAGGCCGGTCAGGCTGCCCGAGGCGGCGGTCAGGCGGGTCAGGAGGCGCGGCTGCTCGACGACCTCCAGCAGCAGCGGGAGGCGAGCATCGACCGCGTGGCGGACGCCATCGGCCGCTTCAGCCGGCGCCCCTCGGACATCGAGGGCCTCGGCGCCTGCACGATGAAGCAGGCCTCGGTGCAGTCCGACGCGGTCAAGACGGGCCAGGCGGAACAGGGCGGCTCCACGCCCCAGGCCCCCGCGGGCAGCCGGAGCGGGCCCTCGCGGCGCGACTTCGTCGCCATCACGACCGTACGGCCCAACGTCCGCCGCCCCGCGAACCGCAACGGCGCCTCCACCGGCTCGTTCTCCGTGTCCTGCGGGCGCAACAGGAACGGCCACTTCAACCCCGACAACGTGATCGTCGCGCCCGGCGTCAGCAACGGCGCGCACCACATGCACGACTACGTCGGCAACGTCTCCACCGACGCGTTCTCCACCAACGACAGCCTCGCCGCGGCCGGCACCACCTGCGCCAACGGCGACCAGTCCACCTACTACTGGCCGGTGCTGCGCCTGCGCGACGGCCGCCGTGAACGTGACGCGAACGCTCCCGGCGGCGGGCAGGACGCCAACGTCGGCACGATCCTCACCCCGAAGCAGGTCACCCTGCAGTTCAAGGGCAGCCCCGTCGGCAAGGTCACCGCGATGCCGCGCTTCCTGCGCATCATCACCGGCGACGCCAAGGCCTTCACCAACGGCACGGCCAACGCCAACGCGTCGTGGAGCTGCACGGGCTTCGAGAACCGGCAGCTGAAGGACAAGTACCCGGTCTGCCCGCGCGGCAGCGACGTGGTCCGCACCTTCACCTTCCAGAGCTGCTGGGACGGACGCAACATCGACAGCGCCAACCACCGCACCCACGTGGCCTTCGCCGCGGCCCGCGACGGCCGGTGCGGCAACGGCTTCACCGCCATCCCGCAGCTGGTGCAGCGGATCGTGTACAGCGTGCCGCCGGGGGCGCGGATCGCCGTCGACAGCTTCCCGGAGCAGCTGCACAAGGCCGTCACCGACCACGGGGACTTCATCAACGTGATGTCGGACGGGCTGATGGCCCGGGCGGTGCGCTGCATCAACGACGGGCGTGCCTGCCGCTAGCCGCCGGGGGCCGGCGGCCCCCTCACAGGCCCCCGGGGCGGACGCTCCCCCTCCCTGACGCCCGCGTCCGCCGCGGGCACGGTGCCGGTCCGAAGCCGACTTCGGGCCGGCACTGGTGTGTGTGGGGGGTGGGGTGGGGGAGGGTGGTGTGGGGGTGCGCGGGGGCCGGGGTGGGTGGTGTGGGGGTGTGCGGGGGCCGGGGTGGGTGGTGTGGGGGTGTGCGGGGGCCGGGGTGGGTGGTGTGGGGGTGTGCGGGGGCCGGGGTGGGTGGGTGTGGGGGTGGGGTCGGTGGTCAGCCGGTGCTTTCGGGTGATGTTCTGCTGCGCCGGTCCGCCGGGTTGCCGGAGCTTCGGGTGCCGCCGCCCGCCGGAGCTTCGGCGGGTGGGTCGTGTGGTGTGTGGGTCCCCTCGGTGCTTAACCCGTTGTGGCCTGCAGGCCCTGCGGCAGGCCCACCCCTGGGGCTTTGGGGCTTCGCCCTGGCCTTCGGCCACCCCAGGCCCGGGCCTGCCTCCGGTCCAGCCTGCCACAACGGGTCAAGCACCTGCCCCACACACCACACGACCCACCTGGGCGGCCAGGGGGTGTGCGGGGGAGTGGGGTGGGGGCGCCTCGGGGGGTACGGGGTGTACGGCGCCGGGGTGGTGCGTACGGCGGCGCTGCCGTGCCCAGACACACCGCGGCCCTTCCCCCGTCGGATGGGGGAAGGGCCGCGGCGCTGGGGGGTGGAACTCAGAGGCCGTTGACTCGGGCCATGCGGCCTGCTCCCACGGGCCGGAACTCGGTGGTGACGGGGCGCGGCCGACGGGCGGACCGGACGGGCTGGCGGCGCACCTGTGCCATCAGGCGCCGGCTGCGCAGGGCCATCTCCAGTTCGAAGCGGGTGCGCGGGTCGCGCAGGTCCGGCCCGAACAGCTTCTCCAGCTGGCGCATGCGGTAGCGCACCGTCTGCGGGTGCACGCTGAGGGCCTTCGCGGCCTCCGGCGCCCCTCCGCCCTCCAGCCAGGCCAGCAGCGTGACCTCCAGCCGCTCGCTCTGGCGCGGGGTGAGGTCGGCCAGCGGGCGGAGCCAGCGGGCCGCCAGCGCGTGTGCCAGGGGCTCGTCCTGGAGCAGCATCAGGGTGGACAGGTGGTCGTCGACGAACACCGGCCGCGGTTCACCGCCGGCCCGCGAGGGCGAGAGGGCCAGCAGCCGCATCGCCCAGCGAAGCGAGGACGCCGTGTCGCGCAGCGGCACGGCGTGGCCGACGGCCGCGAACCTGCCCCGCAGCAGCGGTTCCAGGGCGACGTGGTCGTCGTCGTCCGGGCTGGGGACCAGCAGGCACGGCTGGCCTCCCACCATGCCGGCGAGGGCGTCGTCCATCTCGGCGGCGAGCTGCTGGGTCTCCCCAGGCGTGGCCAGGGCGACGGCCCGTATCGCCGGCGGGAGCGGCCAGTCGGCGGCCGCGGCCAGTTCGGCCAGGTGGACGTCGGTGGGTCCGCAGTCGCCGACGGTCAGGGCGTTGAACAGCTCCTGCCGGGCCGGATCGGGGCCGGCCGACTCGTACGGGCCACCGTGCCCGAAGCCCCCGTGACCCGGAGCGCCCTGCCCCGGCGCTCCGTGCCCCGGTACGCCGTGACCGGGCGTCCCGTACTCGTCCCGCCGCGGGCGGGGGATGCGGATCGGCTCCCGGGCCGCCGGCGTGCCGGGCCCGTGGCCGGAGCCCTCGGAACCGCCGTCGTGTCCGCGCAGCCGGTCCTGGCCGTGGCGTGCCTCGTCCTCGTGGCGCCGGCCCGCGTGGTCCTCCCGTCCCGTGTGTTCCTCCCGGCTTCCGTGCTCGCCGCGGCCGAAGCCGCCGCTCCTGCGCATCTCCTCGTGCCCGTGGTGCCGGGAACGCCCGTCGTGCCGGTCGTCCTCGCGTGTCGCGTCGATCTCGTCCTCGCGGTTCTCGTGGTTCCCGCCGCTCCCGTGGTCCGCGTACCGGTCGCGGCCTCGCGGCCCGCCGTGCCCGTGTGCCTGCCGCGTACCCTCCGCGGCGGACGACGCCCGCCGCTCCGAGGGCGGCTGGTAGCCCAGTACGACGAGCAGGGCCTCCTCCAGTGCCTGCCTGAGCAGTTCGTCATCCATGTCTTCGGCGCCTGCCGGAAGCCCTGGGGTTCCTTGCAGCAGCTCCTCCGCCATCTTCCCTGCCAGCGCAGGGAGTTCCCTGCGCAGCACCCGCGTCCACTCGCCGCGTGGGCGGGACCAGATGCGGTTCAGAAGTTCGCACATCGCTACCTCGTTCCGTGCCGGGGTATGGTCCGCCGGGTGCTCACCCAGCGGGCCTGCCGAGGTCGGCTCCGCCACCGATCTCCTTGCACAGCAGCGGAGTTGAGACCCTCGTACTCCCTTCTGGAGGGTGTCCTCCTGGAACGGAATCCTCCGGGGCTACACGATGCCATGGCGACGCGCCCGCAGGAACTTGTCACATTTCGATAAATCCTGTGGAGACGTTGGGAAGCTCCACGATGCTTCTGCCACTCCGGCCCCGGCGCCTGGGTCCCCCAGCTCTGCCGCGCGGTACCGACCACGACCCCCGGGGTGCCGAGCCAGAGGTGGAGCCTCGGTACCCGGGCGCACAGGAGACTCGATGCCCCTGTCCCAGACCCACCCGCCCCGCACGCACCGCGCCCGCCGCCGAAGGCGACACGCCGGCGCGGCCCGGACGCCCGGGCGGCGGGCCGTCCGGCGGCTGCCGCTGCTGACCCCCGGCTCCGGACGCGCGCGGCGCGCACAGAAGTACGCCGTCCTCGTCTCCCTCGCCGTCGCCCTGACCGTGGCGGCGCGGGCCGGAGCCCTCACCAGCCCCTGGGAGTTCCTCGACTTCGGCGCGGGCGTCCTCTCCCTCGTCTCCCTCACCGCCACCGTGCTGTGGGGCCTGGTGGCCACCGACCGCACCGTCCTCGGCTCCGGCCACCGGCTGCTCGCCCAGGGCATCCACCGCGGTCTCGCCGTGGCCGGTCTGGGGTTCCTCGCCCTGCACATCTGGGTGAAGGTCGCCGAGGGGCAGACGGGTGCCGCCTCGGTCGTCCTCCCCTTCGCCGACCGGGACCGCCCGCTGGCCGTGGGCCTGGGCACGCTCGCCGGCTACCTCTTCGTGAGCGTCGCCGTCTCCGGCGCGGTGCGCAGCGCCTTCGCCACGCGCAGCCGGTCGATGTGGTGGCGCGCCCTGCACATGGGCGCGTACCCGGCCTGGGGCGCCTCGCTGGTCCACGGGCTGAAGGCGGGCCGGTCCGCCGACGCCTGGGTGACGGCGAGTTACGGCCTGTGCCTGGCCGGTGTGGCGGCCGTCATCGCCGTCCGGCTGCGGCGCCGGATGCGCCGCGCCGCCCCGCGCCCCGCGGACCCGCCGCCGAAGCCCGCGTTCGCGCCGGACGCCGGCACCGGCTTCGTCACCGCCCCGCCCGTGCCCCCGGATCCCGCCGCAGCCGCAGCCGCAGCTGTACCCGCCGCCCCGCCGGAGCCCGCGGACCCGCCCGAGCCGGCCCGCGGGTACGTGCCCGAGCCGGCCGCCGCGTACGCGCCCGAGCCGGGCCCCGGGTACCCGCCCGAGCCCGGGTACGTGGCCCAGGCGGCCCCCGCGTACCGGTCCGACGCCGACCGCTTCGCGGAGGCCCCCACCGCCGAGCTGCCTTACGTACCCGCCCAACTCTCTTTCGACGGTAGGCGGTTGGCCGTCTCGGGGCCGCCCCCCGAGCCGCGCCTCGTCTCCGACGCGGGACGGCGGCCATGACCTACGAACCCCAGCCCAACCTCGGCTCCGTCGGCCCGCCCCGGCTGCTGGCGGGGCTCGACGCCGCGCCGCGCCTGGACCGGGTGGGCCACCTGACCCAGCACGGCTCGCTCCCGCACCACCGGCCCGACGAACTCGTCGCCCTCGCCGAGAACACCGACCTGCGCGGCCGCGGCGGTGCCGGCTTCCCCTTCGCCCGCAAGCTCCAGGCCGTGCTCCGCTCGGCGGCCGCCCGCGACGGCCGCACCGCCGTCGTCGTCAACGGCAGCGAGGGCGAGCCCAGTTGCCTCAAGGACACCGCGCTGCTGCTGCGCGTGCCGCACCTCGTTCTCGACGGGGCGATGCTCGCGGCCGACGCCCTCGGTGCCGAACAGGTGGTCATCGGCGTCACCCGGAACGACGTGGAGGCGTCGGTGCGCGAGGCCATCGCCGAACGCGGCCCCACCGGCGGCCGGCTGCGCGTGGGCCGGCTCCCCGAACGCTTCGTCACCGGCGAGGGCTCGGCCATGGTGCGCGGCCTCAGCGGCGGCCCCGCCCTCCCCTCGGGCCAGCGGGTGCGCACCAGCGAGCGGGGGCTCTCGGGCCTGCCCACCCTGCTCTCCAACACCGAGACCTTCGCGCAGCTCGCCGTGGCCGCCCGGCTCGGCGCGCTGGAGTACCGCGCGGCGGGCCTGCCGGCCGAGCCCGGCACCACCCTCCTCACCGTCGGCGGGCGGACGGTGGTGGAGACCCCGACCGGGGTGCCCCTGCCGTACGTGCTCCAGCTCTGCGGCTCGGACCCCGGCCAGGGCGTCCTGGTGGGCGGCTACCACGGGATGTGGCTCACCCCCAGGACCGCCCGGGCGGCGCTGGTCTCCCGGCAGTCCCTCGCGTCCTTCGACGCCGTGCTGGGCGCGGGGGCGGTGCTGCCGCTGCCGGAGGACACCTGTCCGGCGGGTGAAGTGGCCCGGGTGGCGCGGTGGATGGCCGACGAGTCGGCCGGCCAGTGCGGGCCGTGCGTCCGCGGGCTGCCGGCCCTGGCCGACGTACTGGAGGCGGCGGTCGGCGGTGACCGGCGCGCCCTGGAGGACGTCGAGGCGCGGATGCGGGCGGTGCGGCGGCGCGGTGCGTGCAGCCACCCCGACGGGACGGCGCGGTTCGTCGCCTCCGCCCTCGCCGTCTTCCCCGACGAGTTCCACGACCACGCCCGGGGACCCGGCTGCGGGCGCCGGGTGCTCGGCGCGCTGCCGCTGCCGGACGACGACAGCCCGGAGCAGCTGGTGGTCGACTGGACGCTGTGCCGGGGGCACGGGCTGTGCGCGGACGTCCTGCCCGACATCGTTGTCCTGGACCGCGACGGCTACCCGGCGCAGGCCGCCATGCCCGTGCCCGGACGGCTGCGCACCAAGGCGCTCCGTGCGGTCCGCCGCTGCCCGGCGCTCGCGCTGCGCATCCAGGAATGACGTTTCCGTAAGGGGCCGGGGGAGAAGGCGGAAACGTCCGTCCGCGTCGGCGAGTTCAGCCGAGTTCAATCTTGGCGGGAATTGATAAATTCCGCTCCGGCCCTTCACCCGCCGTCGGAAATCGCCTTTGAATTTCCCTGCAAGCACACCCGACCGGAATTTCGGAGGAGAGCGAATGGGTTACAGGCGGCGTGAGAAGTACATCGGTTCCGCGGTCGCGGTGCTCCTGCTCACCGCGGGCTGCGGCGTCACCCAGAACAGGGCCGCCCCCGCCGGCAATTCGGTACGCGAGGCCGGCGGCGGAAGTCCCATCGGCTCCGGCAGCGGCTCCGGCTCGGGCTACGACTCGGGCTACGGCTCCGGGTCGGACGGCGGCTACGGGACCGCCGGCGGGGGCTCCGGGGCCGACCCCGGCAGCGGCTACGGCGGCGGCTCGGGCTCCGGCATGGACCACACCGCCGGCGCCAAGACCGGCCCCGCGGGCCGGCTCGCCGCCCGCGACGTGGCCGGCGTCGGCACCGTGGTGGCCGACGGCAAGGGCTGGACGCTCTACCGCTTCGACAAGGACTCGGCCAGCCCGCCCAAGTCCGCCTGCGACGGCGACTGCGCCAAGGCCTGGCCGCCCGTCCCCGCGGCGGACGCCGACGCCACCGGCTCCGTGGACCCGGCCCTGCTCGGCTCCGTGACGCGCTCCGACGGCACCCGGCAGCTGACCCTGGGCGGCTGGCCGGTGTACCGCTACGCCAAGGACACCGCGCCGGGGCAGGCCAAGGGCGAAGGCGTCGGCGGCACCTGGCACGCCCTCGCACCGGACGGCGGCAAGGCCGCGGACGGCGCGGAGGAGAACGGGGCGGAGGACCGCGGGGCGGACGGCGTGCAGCTGTCCGTGGCCCGCGACCCGGCCCTCGGGAAGATCGCCGTGACCGGCACCGGAATGACCCTCTACCGGTTCGACAAGGACAGCGCCTGGCCGATGCGGCTCGGCTGCAAGGGGGCCTGTCTGGAAAAGTGGAAGCCCGCTCCCGCCGTCGATCCGGAAAAGGTGGAGGGGATTTCCAGGAAACTGGTCGGATCGGTTCGCCGGCCCGACGGTTCCCGGCAATTGACCATCGACTGCTGGCCGGTTTACTGGTTCACCGGTGACAAGAAGGCCGGCGACACCAACGGGCACGGCGCGCAGGGGCTCTGGTGGGCCGTCACGGACACCGGCAAGAAGGCCCCGGCGGCGGCCGGGTAGGCGGCGGCCCGTGGTCACGCCACGCCGCGCCCTCGCCACGGCCGCCCTGCTCGGCGCGGTCCTGGCCCCGGGCGGCTGCGCGGACCCGCCGACGGGCTCCCCGGCGGCCTCCGGTACCCCGCGCGGCGACGTACGCACCGCAGGGCGCCCGGCACCCGCCCGGCCGGCCGGGCTCCAGGCGATCGCCGCCGCGGTGGGCTGCGCGCCCGTCGTCAGCGTGGACGCCGAGGAGCTCCGCCAGGGCGGGTGCCGGACCCCGAAGGGCACGTACCGCATGGCCACCTTCGCCACCGCGGAGGGCATGCGGGCGTGGCTGGCCGAGGCCCGGGCGTACGGCGGCAGCTACCTGGTGGGGGACCGCTGGGTGGTGACCGCCAGCCCGGAGACGGTCCTGCCGGCGCTCCGGCCCCGGCTCGGCGGAACCCTCCGGGCGGGGGCGGAGCACGGGACGGAGCACGGCGGGGGACAGGGCACGGAGCCCGCCCCGGAGAACGGAACACAGCACGGAACGGGACACGGTCCGGCACACGGAACGGTGCACGGCCCGGGACACGGAACGGGAGCCGGCGGCCCCCGCACCACGCCCGGAGCATCCACCGCCCCCGGTCAGTAGGTCCACCGGCACCGCGCCACGACCCGTGCCCGCACCCGACCCGACACGACACGACACAGGCACCCCACACCAGGCATCCGGCACCGCCTTCCCCCGGTGCCGCACCAGACCCCGGGCCCGGACCAGGAGACCTCCCCGCTCCCGGTCCGCGCCCGGACCCCGGCCCCGGGGTGGTGCCCGCAGGCCACGGCGGGCCCCACCCCCGACCGGCCGGGACGGCCCCGGGACGCCGGGCTCAGCCCCGCAGTTCGGCCAGGACCTCCTCGACGGCCGGCCGGGCCAGCTCCGCGTCCTCGGGCACGAACCCGATGCGCGTACGCCGGTGCAGGACGTCCTCGGCGTCCAGCGCCCCCTCGTGGGTGATGGTGTACTCCACCTCCGCCCGCGTGATGTTGATGGTGTCGGCGATCCGGCGCATCGGGTCCGGCAGGGAGGCGGCGGCGAGGACGGCCCCCGCCTCCCCGCCGTACCGGGCGATCAGCGGGGCCGGCGCCACGTCGCGGCCCACCGTCCGGCTGTCCGGGTGCCCGGGGGCGCCGACCAACGGCAGCGCGCGCGTCCGGCACGGTCCCGCCTCCAGCCCCCGCACCCGGCAGGCCAGGTCCACGGCGTCCTCGGCCATCCGCCGGTACGTGGTGAGCTTGCCGCCCACCACCGTCACCACCCCGGAGGGCGACTCGCGCACGGCGTGCCGGCGCGAGAGGTCCGCGGTCTCACCGCCGCCCGCGTCGATCAGCGGCCGCAGCCCCGCGAAGGCGCCGCGCACGTCCGCCCGGGTCAACTCCCGGGCCAGCGCGGTGTTCACGGTGTCCAGCAGGAACGAGATCTCCGCCTCGGTCGGCTCCGGCTCGTCCGGCACCGGCCCCGGCGCGTCCTCGTCCGTCAGGCCGACCATCACGCGCCCCAGCTGCTGCGGCAGCGCGAACACGAACCGGCTGGTCGAACCCGGCACGGGCACCGTGAGCGCCGCCTCGGGCCGGCCGAACACCGCGGAGTCGAAGACCAGGTGCGTGCCCCGGCTGGGGCGCAGCCGGATCGACGCGTCGACCTCGCCGGCCCAGACGCCGGTGGCGTTGACCACGGCCCGGGCCCGCACGGTCAGCGCGGTGCCGGTCAGGGCGTCGGTGAGCCGGGCCGAGTCACCGGTGACCTCGGACGCCCGGACCCGGGTCAGGATCCGTGCCCCGTGCCCCGCGGCCGTCCTGGCCAGGGCGGTGACCAGCCGGGCGTCGTCGACCAGCTGCCCGTCGTGGGCGACGAGCGCGCCGCGCAGACCCTCCGTACGGACCGCCGGCACGAGCCGTACGGCCTCCCGCGGCCCGACCCGGCGCGCCCGCGGCAGTACCGACGAGGGCGTGCGCGCCCCCACCCGCAGCGCGTCCCCCGCCAGGAACCCGGTGCGCACCAGCGCCGCCGTCCCCCGGGACACCGAGGGCAGCAGCGGCACCGCCTGGGGCAGCGCCCGGATCAGGTGCGGCGCGGTACGCGTCATCAGCACGCCCCGCTCGACGGCGCTCTCGTGGGCCACGCCGACCCGACCGGAGGCGAGGTAGCGCAGCCCGCCGTGCACCAGCTTGGAGCTCCACCGGCTGGTGCCGAAGGCCAGGTCCCGGGCCTCCACCAGCACGGTGCGCAGCCCGCGCGCGGCGGCGTCGAGCGCCACCCCCGCACCGGTCACCCCGCCGCCGATCACCAGCAGGTCGACGGCCGCACCGGCGGCGAGCTCCTCGAGATCGGCGGCGCGACGACCCGCGTCCAGGGCGGTCGTACCGGTCGGGGCGGATCGTGTCATGGCCTCAGGTATCCGTTCAGGGCGATCGACAGTTCCCGTCGCCACGCGGCCTCCGGCAGGAGGTCGGCGACCATGCGGTGCGACTGGACGGTGGACTGGGTGATCAGCAACACCATGGCGGCGATCTCGGCCGGTTCGCCGGCGCGGATCGTGCCTCCGCGCTGGCCCGCCAGGACCGCGGCGCACAGCTGGTCGACGAGGTCGCGCTGACTCGTACCCAGGCGCTGGACCACGTACTCGTGGATGAGGTCGGCGTCCGAGCGCAGCAGTTCCCCGAGGACCGGGTGGTCGCGCATGCGCACGGCGACCTCGACGATCCACTCCACCAGCGCCTCGCGGTCCGTGCCGCCGCGCGGGGTGCGTTCGACGGTGCTGAGGACCTCCCGCGTCAGCAGGGCGCCGACCAGTGCGCGGACGTCCGGCCAGCGCCGGTACACGGTCGGGCGGCTGACGCCGGCCCGCCGGGCGATCTCCGCCAGCTGCACGCGCCTGCCGAGCACGGCGACGAGTTCCGCCGCGGCGTCGAGGATCTGGTCGTCGATGCTGCGGGGCTCTTCGTCGCCCGAGGCAGTGTTACTGATTGACATGATGTGGAAAACTGTAACGCATGTCTACGGAACCGCACCTGCCACCGGACCGCGTGGCGGCCCTCCCGCTGCCCCCCATGGCGTGGAACGCCTGGGGAGACCCGGCCAAGGCCACCCCGCTCTCGGCGGACATCACCTCCCTCCTCGAAAGCCTGCTGGAGCTCACCCCCCGCGACACCGCGCCGGTCGCCGCCGAGGACGTGCGGCTGGTGCCCTCGCGCCTGAGCGGGGTGCACCTCAAGGCGCTCGCCGCCGTCGTCGGCGAGGAGCACGTCAGCGTCCGCGACGCGGACCGGCTGCCCCGCGCCGGCGGCAAGTCCACCCTGGACCTGCTCCGCCGCCGCGCCACCGAACCCCAGGACGCCCCGGACGCCGTGGTGGTCCCGGGCTCCGAGGAGGAGGTCGAGGCGGTCCTCGCGCTCTGCGCCCAGCAGCGCATCGCGGTGGTCCCCTTCGGCGGCGGCACGAGCGTGGTCGGCGGACTCGACCCGGTGCGCGGCGCGTTCACCGCCGTCGTCTCCCTCGACCTGCGCCGCTTCGACGCGCTGCACTCCCTCGACGAGGTGTCCGGCGAGGCCGTCCTCGGTGCGGGCCTCACCGGACCGCAGGCCGAGGAGCTCCTCGCCGAGCGCGGCTTCGAACTCGGCCACTACCCGCAGAGCTTCCGCTTCGCCACCATCGGCGGCTTCGCCGCGACCCGCTCCTCCGGCCAGGACTCGGCCGGGTACGGACGCTTCGACGACATGGTCCGCGGCCTGCGCGTGGTGACCCCGTCCGGCGTGCTGGACCTCGGCCGCGGCCCCGCCTCCGCGGCCGGCCCCGACCTGCGCCAGCTGTTCCTGGGCTCCGAAGGCACCCTCGGCGTCATCACCGCCGTCCGGGTGCGCGTCCACCAGGTCCCGGCCGTCAAGCGGTACGAGGCCTGGAGCTTCCCGGACTTCGCCTCCGGCGCCGCCGCGCTGCGGGCCGTCGAGCAGCAGGGCACCGGCCCCACCGTGCTGCGCCTGTCCGACGAGACCGAGACGGCCGTCAACCTCGCGATGACCGCGAAGATCGGCGCCCCGCAGACGGTCAGCGGCTGCCTCGCCATCACGGTCTTCGAGGGCACCGACGAGCAGACCGCCGCCCGGCACGCCCTCACCCGCACCGCGATGCACGAGCACGGCGGCACCTCCCTGGGCGAGGAGCCGGCCCGCGCCTGGGAGCACGGCCGCTTCGGCGCCCCGTACCTGCGCGACGCGCTGCTCGACGGCGGCGCCCTCTGCGAGACGCTGGAGACCGCGACCAGCTGGTCGAACCTGGACCGGCTGAAGGCGGACGTGACCGCCGCCCTCCAGGGCGCGCTCCAGGAGTCCGGCAGCACCTCCCTGGTGATGTGTCACATCTCGCACGTGTACGCCACCGGCGCCTCCCTCTACTTCACGGTGGTCGGCGCGCAGCGCGGCGACGCGATCGCCCAGTGGAGCGTGGCCAAGAAGGCCGCGAGCGACGCGATCACGGCGGGCGGCGGGACGATCACCCACCACCACGCGGTCGGCACCGACCACCGCCCCTGGATGGAGGCCGAGATCGGCGAGCTGGGCGTGAAGGTGCTGCGGGCCGTCAAGGAGGCCGTGGACCCCGTCGGCATCCTCAACCCCGGAAAGCTCATCCCGTGAGACCCGAGCCGGAGCGGCGCACCATCGGCACCGTACTGGTCCTCACCAACCCCGCGGCCGGCTCGGGCGGCGCCGCCCGAGCCGCCGGGACCGCCCTCGCCCGGCTGCGGGAACTCGGCATCGACGTCCGCAGCGCCGCCGGGACCGACGCGGCCGACAGCCTCCGGCTCGCCCGCGAGGCGGTCCGGGACGGGGCGGTCGACGCCCTGGTCGTCGTCGGCGGGGACGGCATGATCGCCCTCGCCGTCCAGGCCCTGGCCGGATCCGGCCTGCCGCTCGGAGTCGTCCCGAGCGGTACGGGCAACGACCTGGCCCGGGAGTTCGGGCTGCCCCTGGGCGACCCGCGCGCCGCCGCCGAGGTGGTCGCCCGCGGGCTCGCCCTGCGGGTGGACACCGGACGCATCACCACCGCGGACGGCGCGTCCCGGTACTTCGCCTCCGTGCTGGCCATCGGCTTCGACTCCCTGGTCAGCGACCGGGCGAACCGGATGAGCTGGCCGCGCGGCCGGATGAAGTACAACCTCGCGATGGTCCGCGAACTGGCCGGGCTCCGCCCGATCCCGTTCCGGCTGGTCCTCGACGGCGACGAGACCGTCGAGAAGGAGCTGGCGCTGGCCTCGGTCGGCAACACCCGTTCCTACGGCGGCGGGATGCTGATCTGTCCCGGTGCCGACCCCTGCGACGGGCGCCTCGACCTGACCCTGGTCGAGGCCATGCCCCGGGCGAAGCTGGTGCGCTTCTTCCCGACGGTGTTCAAGGGCACCCACGTGCGGCACAGCGCCGTCGCCGTCCACCGGGCGGCCCGGGTGCGGGTGGAGGCGCCGGGCATCAACGCGTACGCGGACGGCGACCTCGCCGGCCCGCTGCCCGCCGAGATCGAGGTGGTCCCCGCCTCCCTCTCGCTGCTGGTCCCCGCCTGACGGGCGGACGCGCCGGGTCCGCCGTCCACCCCCACGGACGGCGGCCCCGGCCACGCCCGCCGACACGGACGGCGGCCCCGGGGACTTCCGTCGGCACGGACGACCGGCCGCGAAGCCAGTGCGCCGCGCCGCGGCAGGGGCCTAGGCTGGGCCGGTGATCGAGATACGTCGCGCCGAGCCCGCTGACGGGGACGCCCTCGGGGAGATCCACGCCGCCGCCTGGGAGGCGGCGTACGCGCCCTTCTTCGACCCCGGGTTCGCGCGGGCCGGCGTACGCGACCGGCGTTCCCGGTGGCACGAGCGGATCGCCGGCCCGGACCCCGACACGGTCCTGCTGGCCCTCGCCGACGGCCACCCGCTCGCCCTCTCCTGGTCCGCGCCCTCCCGGGAACGGCCGGGCAGCGCGGAGCTGTACAGCTTCTACGCCCACCCCGACGGCTGGGGCACCGGCATCGCCGCGGCCCTCATGACCGGCACCCTGGACCACCTCCGCGAGTCCGGCTTCGAGGGCGTCCACCTCTGGACCCTCCGGGACACCCCGCGCTCCCGCCGCTTCTACGCCAAGTCCGGCTTCACCGCCTCGGGCCTCACCCGCACCCACGACTTCGGCGACGGCCACCCGTTGCCCCAACTGGAGTACCAACGCCCCGTCTGACCCGGGCTCCCCGGCGGCGCCCTTCCGGCCGACGGACCGTACGCGGCCACGGCGCCGCGGGAGCACGGGGTCCGGATCGGGCGGGCCGTCAGGCCGGTTCGGTGAGGCGGACGATGTCCTCGTACGTGCGGACCGACGCGCCGCCCTTCGGGGTCTGACCCGCGCCCTCGCGGAGCGAGGCGATCATCGCCGCGGCCAGCCGGCCGGCCGGAACCGGGCGGTACGCGCGGGCGCCGCCCCGCATCACCGGGGAGAGCGCGGACGCCGCCGCGAAGCCGAGCTTCTCCGCCAGGCGCCGGTCCGGACGGGGGCCGGTGATGAAGGACGGCCGGAAGATCTCCACCCGCTCGAACCCGACCGCCTTCACCTCCTCCTCCATGTCGCCCTTGACCCCCAGGTAGAAGTTCCGCGCGCCGGCCTTCGCGCCGACCGACGAGACCAGCGCGATCCGCTGCGCCCCCGCCGCGTGCGCGAGCCGGGCGACGGCGACCACGTAGTGCTGGTCGACCTGCCGGAACGCCTGCCGCGAACCGGCCGCCCTGATCGTGCTGCCCAGGGCGCAGTACACGTCGTCCACGGCCGGCACGTCCGACGCCTCCAGCGCGTCGAAGTCCACCACCCGTACGTCCAGCCTCGGATGGGCCACGTCCAGGGGCCGCCGGGCCAGCACCGTCACCCGGTCGTAGAGCGGGTCGCGGAGCAGTCTGGCGAGCAGCTGGCCCCCCACCAGTCCGGTGGCTCCGACCAGAAGTGCGCTGCGGGTCACGGGCGTTCCTTTCGGCGGCCGGCGTTCGGCCTCGGCTCCGCAGCGTACTGCGGCGGCGCCCGGCGGCCGCCCAGGCGCACGGCTCCCCCCGCCGATTTGCCCTTCGCCCGCCGGTTCGCCCGTACCGGAGCGGCGGGCCGATAAAAGGAGTGCGCACGTCCGGGCCCCCGGTGTACGTTCTCGATCGTTCGAAGGGGGACCCGAAATGGCGAAGCTGAACCAGATCATCGCTGTCGAAAAGGGTGTCAAGAGCAAGTCGCTCCAGGACATCACCGCGGCGCACCACAAGGTGCAGAAGCCGGCGCTGCTCGCCGGCATCTCGCGCACCTACCAGCCCAAGGACGAGGAGGGCGAGCAGCTGCCGCCCGAGTCCACCCGCGTGCAGGTCCAGGCCGAGGACGTGCTGCGGGAGACCTCCGCGTCGCTGACCCGGCTGTTCGACGTGACCGCCACCAAGGACTGGGCGAACTGCGAGGCCCGCGCGGACGTCACGGTCGACGGCCGGACGATCCTCCCCGGGGTCCCGGTCAGTTACCTCCTCTTCCTGGAGAAGCAGCTCACCGACCTGCACACCTTCGTCAAGAAGCTCCCCACCCTCGACGCCGCCGAGTCCTGGTCCCACGACCCTTCGACGGACTGGTGGAAGACGGACCCGGTCCGCACGATCCGCACCAAGAAGGTGCCCCGCAACCACGTCAAGGCGGAGGCTACGGAGAAGCACCCGGCCCAGGTCGAGGTGTACTACGAGGACGTGCCCATCGGGTACTGGACGACCGTGAAGTTCTCCGGAGCCCTTCCCGCGCGGCGGGTGAACGAGCTGGTGGAGCGCGTCGAGAAGCTCCAGCAGGCCGTCAAGTTCGCCCGCGAGGAGGCCAACGGCACCGAGGTCTCCGACCAGCGCGTCGGCGACGCGGTGTTCGGTTACCTGTTCGGCTGAGGCCGGCACGGGTAACCTCCATGATCGCCCCCGCGTGCGAGCGCGGGGGTGCGCATACAGGCGCGGGCCGGAAATGAGGACCGGTGCGCGCGATGAGCGCAAGCTGACACTGAAGTTCAGCCTGAAAGAAGCGGTGACAGTGAAGGTTCGAGTCCTTCCCCCGGCACAGCACCACCACGGGCCGGGGTAGCCCAACACGGCAGAGGCAGCCGCGGTCAATCTCAGACTCTCGCTCCAGTCTCAGCATTGCCGCCGATCGCCGGATCGACCGAGGCCGGACGGACGCCGTCGGATGCGAGTTCGACTCTCGCCTGCACCTCTCACACGGTGCGGTAGTTCAAAGGAAGAACACGACGGCATGACGACTGATCCGTCCTCTTAAACGCCGCCGGCGTGCGCAATTGGGTGGCATCCCCAGGGGCCCGGGAGCTGGATACGACTCCCGGGCTCCGCCACACCCGCCCTCCCGTCCGCACCTCGCCCCCCCTCGCACAGGCCCGTTGATCAAGGCGAGGGCAGGCCCTAGATTTGCGGCACGTGACGACCTCTCAGGCCACCGGCCGCATATTCGACGCCCTGCACGCCACCGCCGTCCGCGACACCGATCAGTTGCGCGGCCTGTACGAGCAGCCCGGCGACCTCGTCCGCCGCAAGGTGGTCGACCGCATCCACGACGTGGCCCGCGCGTTCATCGCCCGCTCCTCGCTGGTGTTCGTCGCCAGCGCCGGCGCCGACGGCAGCTGCGACGTGACGCCCCGCGGCGGACCGGCCGGATTCGTCTCCGTACTCGACGAGTTCACGCTCGCGATCCCCGACGCCACCGGCAACAAGCGGCTCGACAGCTCCCACAACATCGTGGAGACCGGCCGCGCCGGCCTGATCTTCCTCGTCCCCGGCCAGGGCAACACCCTCCGCGTGAACGGCCGGGCCTGCGTCTCCGCCGACCCCGGCCTCCTCGAACGGCTCACGCCGGTCGGCAAGCCGCCGCGCAGCGCGATCGTGGTCGAGGTGGAAGAGGCGTACCAGCACTGTCCCAAGGCCCTGCTGCGCGGCGCCGCCTGGAAGCCGGAGCAGTGGCTCTCCGACGACGACGTGCCCAGCTCCGCCGAGGTGACCCTCTCCCATCTGAACGTGCCGGGCCTCACCCTGGAGGAGATCCGCCGCCACGAACGGGAGTCGTTGCTCCACCGCTACGAGTGAGGTGCGCACGGTGCTGTCCCAGGACCCCCTCGACCGCCTCAAACGGAGGCTGCGCGTCATGCGCACGAGCCGCGGGCTCTCCATGGCGGGCCTCGAACTCCGCGGGGGACTCGGCCACACCACGGTCGGCCAGGCCCTGAACGGGCCGTCCGTGCCGAGCGAACAGACCGTCGTCGCACTCGCCGAGGCACTGCGCATCCCGGCGGAACCGCTGCTGGCCCTCCGCGCGGAAGCCTGTCCCTCGGTCCAGCGCGCCGTCGACGGTGCGGCTCCTGGAACAGGAGGGATTGCCCTGGCGGTGAGCCGGCGGCGGCCCGTCCCATCGCCCGGACGCAGTGGGAACGGGGGCGCCGTCAGCCGAGCGTCAGCGTGAAGGCCGCCCCGCCCTCCGGGCCGTGGCCGCGTGCGGTGAGGGTGCCGCCCAGGCGGGCGGCCAGGCGGTGGGCGATGGCCAGCCCCAGGCCGCTGCCGACCGGCCGTTCGCCGCGGTAGCGGCGGTGCAGCGCGCCCCGCTCGAAGGCGACGGCCACATCCTCCTCCGTGAGGCCGGGGCCGCCGTCCCGCACCTCGACGCGTGCCCCGAGCCCGTCCGTCCCGGGGGACAGCGCGAGGACCACGGGCCGCCCCGCCGGGGTGACCCGCAGGGCGTTCTCCAGCAGGCAGTCCGCCAGCTGCCGCACCCGGAAGCCGTCGGTGCGCACGGGCACCGGCCCGCTCCCCGCCACGCCCTCCAGCCGGAACTCCACCCCGTGCCGGGCGCACCGCTCGCGCCACACCTCCCCGGCCTCCGCGAGCACCGCCGCCAGATCGGTGTCGGCGAGGACGAGCCGGAACTCGTCCGCCTCCAGCCGTGCCAGGTCGAGCAGGTCACCGAGGAGGCGGTCGAGCCGCTGCGCCTCGGCGGCCACCACCCGGCCGGTCTCCGGCACCCGTTCGGCCGGGATCACCCCGTCGGCCAGCGCCTCCGCGTACCCCAGTACCGAGGTGAGCGGTGTGCGGATCTCGTGGGAGACGGCGAGCAGGAAGTCGCGCTGCCGCTCCTCGCTCCGCGCCAGCTCCCGGTCCAGCACCGCCAGCGCCCGGCTCACCTCCGCCACCTCCACGGGCCCCCGGCCGTCGCCGCCGTCCCCGCGGTACGCGGGGTCACCGGCACCGGCCGCCCCACGGGCAGCAGCCCCCGCGGTACGTCCCGCAGCGCCCGCGGCGGTGTCGCGCACGCCGACCATCCCGTCGTCCCCGCGCCGCGCGGCCACCCCCCGCTCCCCGTCCGCCAGCCGCGCCGCGACGCCCGCGGCCCGTACCAGGGGGCGGGCCAGGCGGCGGGCCAGGAAGGAGCCGGCCAGGGCCGCGCCGGCCAGGCCTGCCAGCGAGGGCAGCAGCAGGTTCCGCCGGATCCGGGCCGCCGCCTCGTCCACCTCCGCGGTGGACTTGGTGAGCACCACCCCGCCCGCACGGAACGCCCGCCCCTCGACGATGACCTCCTCGCCGTCCAGCGTCCCGGTGGCCGACAGCGGCCTGCGGGCGAGCAGTTGGTCGCGCTGGGCGTTCGACACGGCCGGTGCCGCCGGCCCGGTCAGCGTGCCCGACGGGTCGAGCACCGCGACGCGGACCCCGTTGGCACCGGCGATCAGCTGCTCGCCCTCGACGAGGAGGCCGGACAGCCGGGGGAGGCGGCTGAGTACCGTGGCCTGCCGGCCGAGCCGGTCCCGCTCCTGCGCCTCCGCGTTGCCCCGGGCCGTGTACCAGGCCGTGACCCCGCTCAGCAGTACGGCGACCAGCGCCACCAGCCCCGCGCACAGCACCGTCTCCCGGGCCAGCGTCAGCCGCGGGAGCCGGTCGCGCAGCGCCCGCCCGGGGCGCCCGCCGGTCACGCGCGCCCCTCCGCCGTCCCGTAGCCGACGCCCCGTACCGTCCGGAGCGGGCTGGCCGCGCCGAGCTTGCCGCGGATCTGGGACACGTACACGTCCACCACCCGCTGGTCCCGGTGGGCCGAGTCGCCCCACACCTGGTCCAGCAGCTGGGCCCGGGTGAACACCTGCCCGGGGTGCGCCAGGAGGTACGCGAGCAGGTCGAGCTCCAGCGTCGTGAACTCCACCGGCTCGCCGTCGACGTGCACGGTACGGCGGCCCGGGTCGACCCGCAGCGGCCCCAGCGCGTACACGTGCGAGCCCCCGGCGGCGCGGGCGCCGCGGCGCAGCACCGCGTTGACCCGGGCCACCAGCTCACCCGGCGAGAACGGCTTGGTGAGGTAGTCGTCGGCACCGAGTTCCAGGCCGAGGATCCGGTCCGACTCGTCGCCGCGCGCGGTGACCAGCAGCACCGGCGTCCAGTCGCCGCGCTCGCGCAGCCGCCGGCAGAACGTCACGCCGTCCAGGCCCGGGAGGCCGATGTCCAGGACGACCGCGGCGGGGCGGAGCCGGGCCACGGCGTCGAAGCCGCCGGGGCCGTCCTCGCAGAGGTGGGTGCGGTAGCCGTCCCGCTCCAGGTACAGCTTCTGGAGGGCGGCGATGTTCTGGTCGTCCTCCACGATCAGGACGAGTCCCTTGCGGGGGTGCATGACGACTCCGGGAAACGTGTGCGCGGGGCGGAGCCGCGGATGGCCGGCCGGGAACGTCGCCATGCTAACCAGCCGGTCCCGCCCGCCGGCCGCTGCCGGGGTGGGCGGGCGGTCCGCCTAACAGAGCCCTCACAATCCCCTGATGGCCGCCTCGCACCGGCCGCCCACGATCATTGCCGGGTGCGAGCCGGAGATCCGGCAGGCGCCCGTCCCGACGTCGCCCCGGCAAGGATCCCCGTTGACGAAACCCACCGATCAGACGACCGCCTACCGCACCGGCACCGGCACCGCCACCGACGACACCGACAGCACCGACCGCGCTGACGGTACGGACCGCACCGGCCGCCCCGAACACGCCGGCCGCGCCGGCCGCAGCGCCCCGCCGCGCCCGCGGCCCGGGCCCCCGGCCGCCGCCGCGCCCGCGCCCGCCGGCCTGCTGCACCGGACCGGCCGGGCCTGCGCCCGCCGCCCCTGGCTCGTGGTCGCCCTCTGGCTGCTCGTCCTGCTGGCCGTCGTCGGCGCCGACCGCGCCTGGGGCGGGCGGTACGAGGACGACTTCAGCCTCCCCGGCACCTCCGTGCAGACCGGCGCCGAACTCCTCGACGCCCACGGCGGCCCCAAGGCCGCCGGCGTGCCCGCCCAGATCGTCCTCTCCACCGGCGGCGGAACCCTCGCCGCACACCGGGCGGCCGTGGGCACCGTCCGCGACCGGCTGGCGGGCCTGCCCGACGTGCTCTCGGTCGCGGACCCCCTCGCCACGCCCGGCGCCCTGACCGACGACGGCCGCACCGGCTACTTCACCGTCCGGTTCGCGTCCAGCCCTGCCGCCTTCGAGAAGACGTACGTCGACCGCGTCGACCGGGCCGTCGCACCCCTGCGCGCCGACGGCGTGACGGTCGAGTACGGCGGACCGCTCGGGCAGCTCGACCGGCCCGGCGCCGCCGACCGCGCCTCGGAGGCCATCGGCGTCGGCACGGCGGTGGTCGTCCTGCTGCTCGGCTTCGGCAGCGTGGCCGCCGCCGCGTTCCCCCTGATCAGCGCCGCCGTCGGGGTGGCGGCCGGACTGGCCGCGCTCGGACTGCTCGCGGCCTGCTCCGACTTCGCGGCCGTCTCGCCCACCCTCGCCGTGATGATGGGTCTGGGCGTGGGCCTCGACTACTCCCTCTTCCTCGTCACCCGGCACCGCAAGCTGCTGCACTCCGTGCCCGACCCGGCGGAGGCGGCCGGCCGCACCGTCGCCACCAGCGGCCGCGCCGTCCTGGTCGCCGCCCTCACGGTGGCCGCCGCGCTCGCCGGACTCTTCGCCTCCGGCGTCGGCTTCATCGGCATGCTCGGGGTCGCCGCCGGGGTCACCGTGCTCACCGGCGCCCTCGCCGCGCTCACCCTCACCCCCGCTCTGCTGGGCCTGGCCGGGCGGCGCATCGACCGGTTCCGGGTCCGGCGGCCCGTGGACGAGCCGGACGGCGACGGCGACGTGTGGCACCGCTGGGCCGCGCTCGTCGCCCGCCGCCCCTGGACCTTCCTGCTGCTCGGCACCGCGGTGCTCGGGCTGCTCGCGGTGCCCGCCCTCTCGATGCGGCTGGGCCACGTCGACGCGGGCGCGTCCCCGTCCTCGTACACCGAACGGCGCGCCTACGACCTGGTCTCCGCCGGCTTCGGCCCCGGCGCCAACGGGCCGGTCACCGTCGTCGTCACCCTGGACAAGGACGGTACGGACCCGGCCGGGCGCGCCCGCCTCGTGGACGGCCTGCACCGCGCCCTGACCGGCACGCCGGGCGTCGCCTCGGCCACCCGGCCCGCCCCCACCCCGGACGGCGCGCTCCTGGTGTCCACCGTCGTCCCCGACAGCGCCCCGCAGGACCGGGCCACCGCCGGCCTGCTGCACCGGCTGGAGGACCGCACCCTGCCGGAAGCGCTCGACCCGTACGGCGCCACCGGCTACCTCACCGGCCAGACCGCCGCCCAGCAGACCTTCCGAAACGTGCTGGCCGAGCGGCTGCCGCTGGTCGTCGGCCTGGTCGTCGCGGCCGCCTTCGTGCTGCTGCTGACGGTGTTCCGCAGCCCGCTGGTCGCCCTCAAGGCCGGGCTGCTCAACCTGCTGTCGATCGGCGCCTCGTTCGGCGTGGTCGTCGCCGTGTTCCAGTGGGGGTGGGGCGCCGGGCTGCTGGGCGTGCACGAGAGTGTGCCGGTCGAGTCGTACGTGCCGACGATGATGTTCGCGATCGTCTTCGGCCTGTCCATGGACTACGAGGTCTTCCTGCTGTCCCGCATCAGGGAGCACTGGCTGGCCACCGGCGACAACCAGGAGAGCGTCGCGGCCGGGCTGGCCTCCACCGCCCGCGTGATCACCTGTGCCGCGATCGTGATGACCAGCGTCTTCCTGGCCTTCCTGCTCTCCACGAGCACCGTGGTCAAGATGCTGGCCCTCGGCCTCGGCGTGAGCGTGGTGCTCGACGCGACGGTGGTCCGGCTGCTGCTGGTGCCCGCGACGATGAACCTCCTCGGGCGGGCCAACTGGTGGATCCCGGCCCGGCTCGACCGGCTGCTGCCCCGCCTCGACCCGGAGGGCGCCGCCCACCCCGCGGCGGAGGGGGCGGGAGCATGAGCCGGACCCCGCCGGCCGCGCCGGTCCCGGTCCTCGTACGGAGGCGGCGGCGCCGCCGGGCCGGCTGGGCCCTCGCCGTGCTGACCGGCCTGACGGCGGGGGGCGTCGGGGCCGAGTCGGCCGCCACGGCCGTGGTGGAGCACCGGATCGAGGCGGCCCTGCGGCCCCGGCTCGGGGAGACCACGGCCCGCCTGTCCGGCTCGGGCCTGGCGGCCCTCCTCACCGGCCGCGTCGGCGCGGCGGACGTCAGCGGCGACCGGGTGCCCGCGGGCGACGGCACCTGCTCGGTACGGCTGCACCTGGAGGGCCTCACCCGGGCCGGGGAGGACGGCGCCGAGGTCGACTCGCTGAGCGGCACGGTCACCGTGCCGCTCGGCTCGCTGCGCGGGCTGCTCGCCGGTGGCGGCGGGGACCGCCCCCGGCTGCCGCCCGGCCTCGTCCCCCGCGCCGTCCGGCCGGTGGACGGGGGAGTGCAGATCGAGGTCCGGGCGGACCACCTGCACCTGGGCCGAGGGCGGTGAGGGAGGGGGTCAGCCCACCCGCGCCGTCACCGTCCGCCCGGGCGCGACCCTGACGGTGGTGTAGGTGTACGTGACCCCGTCGACCACCTTCGTACGGGCCGGCCGCGCCACCCCGTCCACCGTCACCGTGGCGTGGCGGCCGGGGAAGCGGGCCTCCCAGGTGTAGGCGGCGGCGCCGGAGAGGTGCGTGAGCGCGGACGCGGTGGCGCCGTCGTGCCGCAGCGCGAAGCGGGAGCCGCCGACGGCCAGGCCGTCGAGGGCCAGCCAGTCCATGCCGGAGGGCAGCCGGGACTGGGTGGTGAGGGTGTTCCGCGGCGCGTCCGGCGTGACGCCCATCAGGCCCTCGACGGTCTGGCCGAGGAGGGTGAAGGAGACCTCGGGGTAGTCGCCGTTGGTGCCCTGCTTGGTGTTGACGTGCTGGACGTCCTTCCGGTCGTAGACGTGCTTCATCCACTTCCAGGCGGTGTCGTTGCGGTTGTTGGTGAAGAACGTGTCCGGCAGGTAGGTCAGCGCCTCGATGTTGGTGGGCCGGTCCGCGCCCGAGGCCTGCTCGTCGATGTAGTCGAGGTAGGCCTCGCGGCGCGGGCCGGGGTCGAGGATCTGCTTCATGGGCATGAACCAGCTGTTCTCCTTGCCCCAGCCGGTCAGCGCCCGGCCGTCCGTGGTGTAGCCGCGGACCATGTCGGCGCCGGAACCGGGGCCGCTCCAGACCGTGTTGTAGTACGTCTTGAGGTCCCGGGCCTTCCGGTCGTACCTGCCGGCCAGCACGCAGTCGCCCTTGGCGCGGGCCAGCGCGGCCATCGCCCGGTAGGCCTGGTACTGGGAGCCGATGCCGTCGCCGGCCTCCGCGAGCGGTTCGCCGCTCTGCTCGTTGTAGCTGGCGGTGCCCTGGAAGATGCCGCCGCCGGTGCCCTCGGCGACCTTCACGGCTCCGTTGTCCTTGAGGCCGTCGTGGAGGTCGACGAACTCTCCGGTGGCGTGCCGGTAGAAGTCCCACAGCCTCGGGTCGTCGAGGTAGGCCCGGTCGCCGCTCCAGCGGTACGCCTCCTCGGCCTTCTGGACCAGCTCGAAGGGGGCCGGCACCTCGCGGACGAAGGTGGAGGGGTTGCGGTAGTCGATGGACAGGTAGGTGCTGTCGTCGAAGTTGAACGCCCAGACGGGGTAGTACTTGTGCTGCTTGGTGGCGGAGCCGGCGAAGGCGGTGAGCATCGCCTTGTTCTCGGCGTGGAGGCCCAGGACCCCGGCGCCGGCCAGCTGGTGGGCCGTGTCGCGGGAGTAGAAGCCGGTGCGGTTGGCGTAGCCGGCCCAGTACGAGGGCGCGTACGTGCCGGTGCCGTCGCCGCCGGGCTGCCGCTCGTCCACGTTCAGCGGCCCGCGCGTGCCGGGCAGGTGCACCCAGCTGTTCGCCTTGCGCTTGGCCCAGTCGAACATCTCCACGATCCGGGGGTCCGAGGAGCGGACGGCGGGGTCGGCCGGCGACGCGGGCGAGAGCATCACGTCGTCCGCGTTGACCCACCCGTCGCCCGACTCGAAGCGGATCTCCAGCCGGTCGCCCGCGGCCAGGGAGATCCGGCTGAGCGTGTGGCGCCGGTAGTGGGCGGAGGCGGGCAGCGTCAGGGCGGCCCGCTCGGTGCCGTTGACGCGGGCGGCGTACCGGCCGTTCGGGCCGCCCGTCGCTATCCAGGCGGACACGTCGTACGTGCCCGCGGCGGCCGCGGTGACGGTCTGGGAGACCGTGCGGCCGGGGCCGGCGTCGAGGTAGGCCAGCCGGCCGCCGCCGTGCGGGTAGTTGGTGGCGACACCGGTGCCGGGACCGAACTCCCAGCCCTCGGCGCCCTCTTCGAAGCCGGGGTTGAGGACGGCGAGCGGCGCCAGCAGGGCGATCGCGGACAGCAGGGACACGGGTGACGGCGGCATGGGCTCTCCCGGGACGAGGTGACTGGGGCGGGGCGGGCGGCACGCTAGCAAGCGCCTAGGACGGCTTGCAATGACTCTGCCGAAAGTTGCTTGCCGGTCAGAACTGAAAACTTTCAATGAAGTCTTGTAAGTAGCTCAACCGGCGTGGTTGAGTTCCGGCCGTCAGTGCACGACCGCCGTGGCGAACAGGAGTGGCCCGACATGGAGTTGAACCGTCGAAGCGTGCTGCGGATGGGCGGCGGCCTCGCCGCCGCCCTGCCCGTGCTCACCGCCTGCTCGGGCAGTGGCGGCGACGCCGGCGGCGGCCGGGCGGGGGAGCCCGGCAAGGGTGCCATCACGGTCTGGTCCTGGCAGGGGCCGGCCGCCGAACTCAAAGCCCTGGTACCGGAGTTCAACAAGCGGTTCCCGGACATCCGGGTCACCGTCGAGGACATCGGCAACCCCGCCATCTGGGACAAGATCACCACGGCGCTCGCGGCCGGCGGCCAGGGCCTGGCCGACGTGCTCCACATCGGCGTGGACTACCTGCCCGGCTACGTGGAGAAGTTCCCCGGCGGCCTCGCCGACCTCGCCCCGCTCGGCGCCACCGCCCACGAGGACGCCTTCGCCCAGGGCCTCTGGGCGACCGTCAGCCCCGACGGCAAGCGCGTCAATGCCCTCCCCTGGGAGGCGAACTCGGCCGGCTTCTACTACCGCGCCGACCTCTTCGAGCGCGCCGGCGTCGACGCCGACGCCCTGACCACCTGGGACGAGACCATCGAGGCCGGCAAGCGCATCAAGGCCAGGACCGGCGCCCACCTCCTCGGCCTCGACAAGCCAGCCTCCCAGCCGGACGCCGCCAACTTCTTCCAGATGCTGCTCCAGCTCCAGGGCGCCTTCTACTTCGCCCTCGACGGCACCATCACCCTCGGCTCACCCGAGGCAGTCCGCGCCATGACCCTCATCAAGACCATGAACGACGCCGGCCTCGTCAGCGACCTCGCGGGCGGCTGGAACGCCCTGATGAGCTCCCTGAAGAAGGGCACCAACGCCGTCCAGCCCCTGCCCACCTGGTTCGGCGGCATCATCGAGGAGCAGGTGCCCGGCGAGGCCGGCAAGTGGGGGGTACGCCTGCCCCCGGCCGTCCGCCCCGGCGGGCCCACAGCCGCCACCGTCAACTCCACCCACCTCGCCGTCGCCGGCAGCAGCAGGCACCAGGCGGCCGCCTGGACCTTCGTCGAACACGTCCTCACCCGGCCCGCCTCCCAGGTGCGGATCTACCGCGGCAAGGGCATCGCCCCCGCCCTGATGAAGGCGTACGACGACCCGGTCTTCCACGCCCCCTCGCCGTTCTTCGGCGGCCGGAGGAAGGGCGAGGTGTTCCTGGCCGCCCTCAAGGCCCCCCAGTCCGCCACCAACTACACCGCCGACTACGCCCGCGCCCTCAAGCTCGTCACCGACGCCCAGACCAAGGTGCTGCTGAAGGGCGCCGACCCGGCCGAAGTGCTGGGGGAGGCGGCCGACCGGCTCGGCGAGCAGACGGGCCGCAAGGTCCGCTCATGACCGCCGCACCCGCCGCCGCACCCACCGCCCGCGCCACCGCCACACCCCTCGCGGGCCGGGGCGCGGGCCGCCGGCCGCGCCGCCGCGGGCGCGCCGCCCCGTACCTCTTCGTCCTGCCCGCCCTGCTGCTCTTCGCGGTCTTCAAGCTGTACCCGATCGGGCGCTCCTTCCTGCTCAGCCTGTACCGCAGCACCGGCGGCACCGAGCGGTTCGCCGGCGCCGCGAACTACACCCGGCTGCTCCACGACCCGCTCTTCTGGACCGCCCTCAAGAACACCGCGCTGATCCTCGCCGTCCAGGTCCCCGTGATGCTCGCCCTCGCCACCGGACTCGCCGTCGCACTCGACTCCCGGCTGCTCCGCGCCCGCGCCCTCTTCCGGCTCGGCTTCTTCCTGCCGATGGTCACCGGGCTGGTCGCCTACGGGATCGTCTTCTCGGTCCTGCTCAACCAGGAGTACGGGCTGGTCAACTGGCTGCTCGGACGCGTCGGCGGCGGCCCCGTGCCCTGGCTCACCGACCCCTTCTGGGCCCGTGTCTCCCTCGGCCTGGCCCTCACCTGGCACTACACCGGCTACAACGCCGTGATCCTGCTCGCCCGGCTCCAGACCGTCCCCGCCGAGCTGTACGACGCGGCCGCCGTCGACGGGGCGGGCCCCTGGGCCGCCTTCCGGCACGTCACGCTGCCCGGACTGCGCCCCGCCCTGCTGCTGACCGCCGTCCTGTCCACCATCGGCACCCTCCAGCTCTTCGACGAGCCGTACGTGCTGACCGGCGGCGGCCCCGACAACGCCACACTCACCATCGGCGTGTACCTCTACCAGAACGCCTTCAAGTTCTTCGACTTCGGCTACGCGTCGGCCATCGCCTACGCCCTCACCGTCCTCATCGGCCTGCTCGGCCTGATCCAGTTCCGGGTCCTGGGGGAGCGCCCGTGACCACCACCCGCCGTCCGACCACCCGCCGTCCCGCCCCCGGCGCCCCGGCCCGCCGCCGCGCCGGCAGCCTCCTGCTGACCTCCGCCCTCGCCCTCGCCCTCGCCGTGGTCGCCGTGCCCTTCGGCTGGCTCGTGGTCGCCGCCACCCACAGCTCCCGCGAGATCTTCGACAGCCCGCCGCCCGTCCTGCCCGGCGGCCGGCTGGCGGAGAACCTCGCCGCCCTGGAAACCGCCGCCGGCTTCGGCCGGGTGGTCCTCAACTCCCTGGTCAACGCCACCCTCTACACGCTGCTGGCCGGCGCCGTCTGCACCCTCGCCGGGTACGGCTTCGCCACCTACCGCTTCAAGGGCCGCGACGCCCTCTTCGCGCTGGTCATGCTCGGTCTCGTGGTCCCGGCCCAGGTCACCCTGGTCCCGCTGTTCACGATGATGGCCGACCTCCGCTGGCTCGACACGCCCCAGGCCGTGATCCTGCCCCACCTCGCCCTGCCCTTCGGCATCTTCCTGATGCGCCAGTCCATGGCAGCGCTCCCCGCCGAACTCCTCGACTCCGGGCGCATGGACGGCTGCGGCGAACTCCGCCTGTTCTGGCGCGTCGCCCTCCCGCCGATGCGGCCGGCCCTCGCCGCCCTGGCCGTCTTCCTCTTCCTCTACCAGTGGAACGACTTCGTCTGGCCGCTGATCGTGCTGCGGGACGGTGCCTCGTTCACCATCCCCGTCGCCCTCGCCTCCCTCCAGGGCCTGGACGAGACGGACTACGGCGCGATCCTCGCCGGCACCTCCGTCGCGGCGATCCCGATGGCCCTCGTGTTCCTGGCGCTGCAGCGCCACTTCGTCTCCGGCCTGCTCGCCGGCGCCGTGAAGGAGTGACCCGTGCAGTCCCCGTCCCACCCCCACCCCCAGTCCCACGCCCAGTCCCAGTCCCGGCTCCACGAAACCGAGCCCGTCACCACCGCCCTGCTGCCGCCCGCCCCCTACGCCCCGCTGCTCGACCAGGTCTCCCTCGCCGTCGTGGCACCCGGCGCCGCCGCCCCGCCCCGCTGGACCCTGACCGAACTCCCGGACGGGCCGCACCTGCTGGAGGTGCGGGCGGACGGCGCGCCCGTCGAGATCCGCTTCTCCGTCCCCCTCGGCGACGCCGCCGGCTACTGGCACCCGCAGGGCGGCTGGCGGCGCACCCTGCTCGCCGACTGGGCCGGCCGCTCCCGCGTCTCCCTCGTCGACGGGCACGCCGCCGGCTGCCTGTACGACCACTCCGGCGCGACCCTCCTCACCTTCGCCGCGGCCGACCCGGTACCCGAGGCCACCCTGCGCTTCGGCGTCTCCGAGGAGAACGACACCCACGTCGTCCACCTCACGCTGCCCCCCGCCGGCACGCCCCACCGGGTTCTGCTGGTGCCCCGCGCCCCGTCCGTCGCCACCGCCCTGCGCACCCTGCGGGCCTGGTTCGCCCGCGCCTTCCCGCCCATGCCGGTCCCCGACGGAGCCCGCACACCCGTCTACTCCACCTGGTACGCCTTCAACCAGGACGTCAGCGGCACCGCCGTCGAGACCCAGGCCGCCCTCGCCGCCCGCCTCGGCTGCGGGGCGCTGATCCTCGACGACGGCTGGCAGATCGGCGGCCACGGCCGCGGCTACGCGCGCTGCGGCGACTGGCGGCCCGACCCCGCCAAGTTCCCCGACTTCACCGGACACGTCGCCCGGGTACGGGCCCTCGGCCTGCGCTACCTCGCCTGGGTGGCCCCCCTGCTGCTGGGCACCGACGCACCCGGCCGCGCCTCCTGGGACCCGTACGCCCCCGCACCCGCCGGGGTGCCCGGCGGGCTGGTGCTCGACCCGCGCCACCCCGAGGTGCGCCGCCACGTCGTCGCCGTGTGCACCGCACTGGTCCGCGACCACGGCCTCGACGGACTCAAGCTCGACTTCCTGGAAGAGGCCCGGGTGTACGCGGGCGACGGCCGCGGGGACGTGGGCCGGGCCATGACCGTCCTGCT
This sequence comes from Streptomyces sp. NPDC101132, assembly GCF_044759225.1. Lineage (NCBI taxonomy): Bacteria > Bacillati > Actinomycetota > Actinomycetes > Kitasatosporales > Streptomycetaceae > Streptomyces > Streptomyces sp. NPDC101132. Next base: position 39,966 of record NZ_JBIVYX010000017.1, on the reverse strand, counting down.
CACCGAACTGCGGGACGCCCTCACCGCCGTACGCCCCGACGTCCTGCTGGAGCTCCGCCAGCCGTACACCGGCCCCGGGATGACCCCGTACGGCACCATGCTCCGCTCCTTCGACTGCCCGGCCGACGCCACCGCCAACCGGGTCCGCACCCTGGACACCGCGCTGCTCGCGGTCGGCGGGGCCGTCCACTCCGACATGCTGATGTGGGCGCCCGGCGCGCCCGTCGAGGCGGTGGCCCGCCAGCTGATCGGCGCCTTCCACGCCGTGCCGCAGGTCTCCGTGCTGCTGGACCGGATCCCGGAGGCGCACCGCGCGGCGGTGGCGTTCTGGCTCGGCCGGTGGCGCCGGAACCGCGAACTCCTGCTGGACGGCGAGGTCGAGCCCGGCCGTCCCGACACCCTGTACCCCCTGGTCCGCGTCACGGCGGGGGACCGGAGCCTGGTGAGCGTGCACGGCGACCTCGTGGTGCCGGTCGACCTGGCCGCGTACCGGACGATCGAGCTGGTCAACGGCTCGGACCGGGACCGGCTGGTGCTGGACGTGCGCGGCGGCGGGGTGCCCGTACGGGTCGTCGTCCATGCCCCGGACGGCCGTATGATCGGGGACGCTCCGGCCGTCCTGCCGGAGGGGCCCAGCCCGCTGGCCGTGCCACGCGGCGGACTGGCGTCGCTCACGATCACGGAAGGACCGCGATGAAGGTCGGCATCACCGACGTCGCAGCCCGCGCGCAGGTCAGCGAGGCGACCGTCAGCCGGGTCATCAACCGCCGCCAGGGCGTGTCGAAGAAGACCCGGGACGCCGTCGAGCAGGCCATGGCCGAGCTGGGGTACGAACGCCAGACCCAGGGCCAGCTGGTCGCCGTGGTCACCGGCTTCGTCTCCAACCCCTTCTTCGCGGACGTGGCCGAGCGCGTCGAGTCGGCCCTCGCACCGCACGGCCTGAAGACCGTCCTCTGCCCGGCCTTCCCCGGCGGGGTGCCGGAGCCCGAGTTCATCTCCGCGCTGGTCGACAAGGGCGTGGCCGCGGTCGTGTTCCTGTCCGCCTCCAACACCCTGGAGGGCGCGGACACCGACACGTACGAGATGCTGCGCCAGCGCCGGGTCCCGTACGTCGGCGTCAACGGCGTCTTCGCGGACGGCGTGCCCACGCCGGTGTTCTCCACCGACGACGTGCTGGCCGCCGAACTGGCCGTCGACCACCTCCACCGGCTCGGGCACCGGCGCATCGGCATGGCCTCCGGCCCGTCCGGCAACCACCCCGCCGACCGCCGGGTGCGCGGCTTCCTGGACGCCATGGCCCGGCGCGGGATCGAGGACGCCGAGCGCTGGGTGATCCGCCAGTCGTACTCCGTCGAGGGCGGCCAGGCGGCCGTCGCCCCGCTGCTGGCCCGGGGCGCCACCGCCATCGTCGCGGCCAGCGACTACATGGCCCTCGGCGCGATCCGGGGCATCAGGCGGCAGGGGCGCTCCGTACCCGAGGACGTGTCCGTGGTCGGGTACGACGGATCCGCCATCACCGAGTTCACCGACCCGCCCCTGACCACCGTCCGCCAGCCCGCCGACCGCCTCGCGCTGGAGGTGGGGCGCAGCGTCCTGGCGCTGGTCGGCGGCCGCGAGGTGCCGGACGGCGAACTGCTCTTCGACCCGGAACTGGTCATCCGCGCCACGACGGCGCCGCCCCCGGGGGAGTAGGGGCCTCGGGACCGGTCTGCGCGGCGCGAAACACCCACCCGCGGTCAATCCACTCACCGGCCCGGCCTCCGCGCGGTCTCGGCCAACCGTCCGATTAGGATCAGGCCATTCTCAGTGGGGGGCCACCGGGCGGTCCGGCGCGCACGCGCCCGGTCCGGCACGCCCTCCCGCGCATCCGCCCCGGAGGGCCGCCTTGCCCCGTCACACCCGCGCGCGCCGCGCCGTCCCGGCGCTGCTCGCGCTCGGCCTGCTGGCCGCCACCAGCGCCTCGTTCGCCGGCCCCGGTACGGCGGCCGCCGCCGCGACCGCCGTGCCGCCGGTCACCGAGCTCGTCCTGGACGCGCCCGATCCGAACGCGGAACCCGGTGTCGACCGGCTGCTCGCCTCCGGCACCTCCGGCTTCCTGCACGTCCCGCCGGGCGCCGGCGCCCCGGTCTGGACCCGGTACGCCGACCTCGTCGGCGTACCGCTCCCGGCGACCGCCCCCGTGCCGGCCAGCCCCTCCCCGGGCTGGTACGGCCAGGGCGCCGACCTGGTCGCCCTGCCGAACGACGACGCCCCCGAGAGCCTGACCCTCTGGCGCCCCGACGGCTCCGCGCCCGTCACGGTCGACCTCCAGGGCCGGGAGTACGTGGGCACGTTCGGCTCCACGGTGATCACGCAGGACCTCTCCACCTCCGCCGTGGTGCTGACCGACTTCCCGTCCGGCGAGCGGCGCGACCGTACCGTCACGGGCCTGCCGCAGGGCGAGACCGTCAGCGTGTACGTATGGCCCGGCGGCGCGGGTGACACGGCGGGCGCGCTGCTGAAGTACCGGGTCAGCGAGGAGGGCGGGGCCGACGACACCCGCGCCGGGTACGTCGACTTCGCCTCCGCCGTCCTCACCGACGCCTTCGACGCGACGGAGGAGGCGATGCCCCTGCTCGACGGCACGCGGGCCGGCCTGCTGGACGGCCCCTACCTGGTCACCAAGGGGCGCACGGCCCTGACCGGCCCCGCCAGGACGGCCTCCTTCGAGGAGGAGAACAGCGAGCTGTACCGGCCGAAGTCCGCCGCCCTGCTCGGCGACCGGGTGCTGATCCACGGCGAGTACGAGGCCCTGTACGCCGCCCCGGTCGCCGGCGGCGCCGAGCGCACCGTCCTCCCCGCTGCCCTGACCGCCCTCGTCCCCACCCCCGACGGGCGCGTCCTCGCGGTCGGCGGCACCAACGCCGCGGACTGGTGGGTGCAGCGCATCGGCAGGGCCGCCGACGGCACTCCGCTGCCGGCGAAGTTGGCGCAGGTGCCGGGCCCCGGCTACCGCAAGACCGGCATCGCGATCAGCCGCGGCCTGCTGCGGGTGGCCGAGGACCACAACAGCACCGCCACCGACCGCACCAGCGTCTGGAAGATCGGCAGCTCGCCCACCGCCGGCCTGACGGCCTCGGCCCGTACCGCGGGCACGGAGACCGACGGCCCCTGCCCGGTGTCCTCGGTGAACTGCACCCCGCTGTGGGGCAACGCGGGCTCCGGCGGCGACGTGGTCCAGTACCGCGCGGACGTGGAGGGCGAGCGGGACCGGGTCATGGCCCTCGACAGCAGGGCGTACCTGGAGTTCGCCGAGACCACCGGCGGTTCGCTCGTCGACGTCTCCGACGGGTACGTCCTCTTCAACTCGGGCGGGGCGGCCCCGGCCCAGTACGTGGCCGAGTTCGGCCGCCACCTGCTCAAGCGTTCCGTCCGGACCGCCGCGCTCGACGCCGGTGTCCTGTGGAGTGCCACCTCCACGGCAGGCCGCCTGGAGAGGCGGAGCACGCCCACGGGCAGCCCGGTCACCGTGGAGACCGGCGCCCCCTGCGTGCCCAAGGAGCTCCAGGCCCGAGGCCGCTGGCTGTACTGGAGCTGCGGCAGCACCGGCCCCGCCGGCGTCTTCGACACCGTCGCCAAGACCGCGAAGGCCGTACCGGCCGGCGACGTGCTGCTCGGCGACGGCTTCACCGTGCGCCACGACCACACCGCCAAGGCCCTCGTCCTGACCGACGCGCGGACCGGTACCAGCCGTACCCTCGCCACCGGCGTGCCGGTCAAGGGGCCGGCCGTGGACCGCCGCGTGCGCTGGGCCGTCGACGAGTTCACCAACCTGGTGGCCTGGGTCGACGCCGACGAGAAGGTCCACGTACGGCCGGCCGGCATCGCCCCGTCGCCGCTCACGGTGACGGAGAGCGGCTTCGACCCCAGATCCTACGCCTGGGAGTTCCTGCTCAGCCGCCCGGTGACCTCCTGGACCATGACCCTCACGGACCTGGCCGGCACGCCCCTGCGGACCTTTGCGGGAGGCGCGACCCCCGGCCGCCTCGCGGTGGACTGGAACCTGAAGACCGCCACCGGGGCCCCCGCCCCCAACGGCGGCTACCGCTGGACCCTCAGGGCGGTCCCGTACGGGACGACGTCGGCCGTCACCGTCACGTCGGGCACCGGCAGGATCTCCGGCGGCGGAGCCGCCCCGCACGACTACGGCAACTACGAGGGCGAACCCGACGGCATCGGCGACGTCCTCGCCCACACCACCACCGGCGGCCTCCGCTTCGTGTACGGCGACGGGAAGGGCGCGTTCAACGGCACCGCCACCGGCTCCGGCTGGCCCGCCGGGATCCGCCCCGTACCGATCAAGGACATGAACGGCGACCGGTGCAACGACCTGCTGGTCCGCAACCCGGCCGGCGAGCTGCGCCGGTACACCCCCTCCTGCGGCAAGGCGGTCACCCCGTCCACCGCCAACAAGCTCATCGGCACCGGCTGGAACCAGTACGACGTGCTGACCTCGCCCGGTGACGTGACCGGCGACGGGCGCGGCGACCTGGTCGCCCGGAACGCCGCCACGGGCGCCCTGTACCTGTACGCACGCAACGCCGACGGCGTGTTCGCGGCCCGGACGCAGGTCCCGGGCGCGTACAAGGGCTACAAGCGGATCACCGGTGCCGGCGACCTCAACGGCGACGGACACGGCGACCTGGTCCTGCACGACACGGGCAACGAGCTGTGGCGGATGAGCGGCCTGGGCGGCGGGAGGTTCGCCGCGCCCGTGAAGCTGGCCGACAACTGGGGCACGGCGTACAACGCCCTGGCCGGCGTCGGCGACCTGACCGGCGACGGCCGGGCGGACCTGATCGCCCGCGACACCGCGGGCGTCGTCTGGCGCTACGCGGGCACCGGCAAGGGCACCTTCGGCTCCCGCGTCCGGATCGCCACCGGCTGGCAGGTCTACGCCGGCCTGTACTAGGACGGCGAGGGTGGCAACCCACGCTCCCGCGGGGTGCCACCCCCGATCCGTCTGGTAGACCGAGGTGAACGGGACCGCGCGCAGGTCGGGGCCCCTGTTCCCGGCCCGGAGGTCCTCGGGCAGCCGGTCCCGCAGGCTGGTCATCCGTCCCCCGACGCCGCTCTCCTGGCCGTCCCAGCCGAACCACGCGCCGAGCTTCCAGCGGGCGGCGAACAGGAAGCGCGTGACCGGTGCCCGGACCGGCTCGCCGGTGCCGTCGGCGAACTGGGCCACCAGGCGGGCGAGGTCGTCGGGGCCGCGGTCAGGGTCGAGACGCCGGCCGCCGCGCTCGGGGTGAGCAAGGGCGGCCCGTCGGCGCGCGGGCGGCCGGGCCGGAAAAGCGGTTGACCCCGGTCCGCCGCCGCCGGTCACATGATCCTCATGATCCCCACGGATGCAGGACCCGCGGCCCCCGGCGGCCAGGACGTCGGCGAGGACCTCGTACGGCGGCTGGTCGCCCGGCAGTTCCCCGAGTGGGCCGGACTCCCGGTGACCCGGATCCCCTCCGGCGGGACGGTCAACGCCATGTTCCGGCTCGGCGACCGCATGGTCGTACGGCTGCCGCTGACCGAGGGCGGTGCCGGGGACGTGGGGCTGGAACGGCGCTGGCTGCCGCGCCTCGCGCCGCTGCTGCCCACGCCCGTCCCCGAGGTGCTCGGTGCCGGCCGCCCGGCGGAGGGCTACCCCTGGCCCTGGTCCGTGTACGGGTGGCTGGCCGGCGCGAACCCCGAGGCCGGGGCCCTCGACGCGCCGGAACCGCTGGCCCGCGACCTCGCGGCCTTCGTCACGGCGATGCGCGGCGTCGGCCTGCCGGACGCTCCGCCGGCGTACCGGGGCGGACCGCTCACCTCGCTCGACGCCGCCACCAGGGGGGCCGTCGAGGAACTGCGGACGATCCCGGAGGAGGGCGTGGACTGCGACGGCCTGCTCGCCGTCTGGGAGGACGCCCTGGCCGCACCGGCCTGGGACGGGCCGCCGGTCTGGCTGCACGCCGACCTGATGCCGGGCAACCTGCTGGTCTCCGCGGGCCGGCTGACCTCGGTGATCGACTTCGGCTGCACCGGCGTCGGAGACCCGGCCTGCGACCTCTTCCCCGCCTGGAACCTGCTCCCGGCCGGGGCGCGCGAGGTGTTCCGCGACTCCCTCGGCGTGGACGACGCCACCTGGCGCCGCGGCCGCGGCCGCGCCCTCTCCCAGGCCGTCATCGCCCTGCCGTACCACCGGGGCGCGAACGCGCACATGGCCGGCAACGCACGCCACGTCATCCGCGCGGTCCTCGGCGGGGCCTGACCCCGCGCGGGACCGCGGCGATGCGGGACGTGCGCGTCCCCGGCCCGGACCGGGCCGGGGACGCGCACGCCGTCAGCGGGCCGGGATCAGCGGCGCTCGGGCAGGTCCGCCTCGGCCGGGTTCACCGAGAACCCGCGCGCGGCGGACCGGGCCGTCGGGGCCTTCTTGCCGCAGAACGCCGGCTCCAGCACGCCGCCCAGGGCCGTGTTGGCCACGCCCCGGTTCGAGGTGTTGGCCATCGCGGCCAGGCTGCGCTTGCCGTCCTTGGTCGCGAACGCGTACGTGTAGAAGCCCTGCACGGTGCCGGTGTGGCCGTACACCGACGTGCCGCACGACAGGTCGTACCGGCGCAGCCCGAGCCCGTAGTGACGGGTGTTCGTGGCGTCGGTCGGCGTGACCGTGGTCATGGCGTCGAGCATCTCCGGCTTCAGCAGCTTGCCGCCCAGCAGCGACTTCACGAAGGTGTTCAGGTCGGCGGCGTTGGAGATCATCGCGCCGGCCGACTGGCCCCAGGACACCGTCTGCTCGGTGGAGTCGACCAGCGGCGCGCCCGCCTCGTCGGGGTGCAGGTAGCCGCGGGCGTGCAGGCCCTTGATCTCCGTCTGCGGGTGCACGTACGAGGTGTTGCGCAGGCCGAGCTTCTTGATGATGCGGCGGTCGTACTCCTTGGCGACCGGGTTCCCGGTCAGCTTCTCGATGAGCATGCCGACCACCACGAAGTTGGTGTTCGAGTACTTGTACGCGACGCCGGGCTGGGTCGTACGCGGCTCGGCCAGCGACAGGTCCACCAGCTCCTGGTAGCTGAACTGGCGGTTCCGGACGGCCTCGAAGCCCGGGACCGTCTGGGCGAACATCTTCTCCGTGTAGTCCGCCAGACCGCTGCGGTGGGTCATCAGGTGGCGCACGGTGATCCGGTCGTCCGGCAGCAGTCCGGGCAGGTAGCTGTTGACCGGGGCGTCCAGCTCCAGCTTCTTCTCCTGCACCAGCTGCAGCAGCACCACCGAGGAGAAGGTCTTCGTCACGCTGCCGATGCGGAAGCGCGCCTTGGCGTCCATCGCGGCACCGCTGACACGGTCGCGGACGCCCACGGCGCGGCTCTTCGCACCGTCGGGGCCGGTGAAGCGGGCGAGCGCGCCCGGCGCGCCGTTGGCCATCGCGGAGTTGAGCGCCGCGACGACCCCGTCCAGGTCGGGCGCCGGGGTGGTGGTCCGCGGGGCGGCGGCGGGGGTGGCGGGGGCGGGGGCGGCGTACGCGCCGGCGGCGGGCACGAGACCGCCCACCAGAGCGGCGAGCAGGGTGGTGCTCACGGTCAGGCGTCGATGCGGCGACAGGGACACGTTGGTTCCTCGACTTGATCGTTACGGGTCGACAGGGCCGCCCGCGCGGGGCGGCCGGACCGGGGGTGCCGGGCACTGCGCGCCGGTCCCCAGGGGTCCACTGATCATGAGGGGTACCGGGGCGGACGGGTTCCTTCCGCTTCGGCGGGTTCCGGGCGGCGCCCGCGGCGGAGCACGTACTGGGCCGGCCGGGCCCACCCGATCGTGTGGCCTCGCGTGTCCCGGCCGTGGCGCTGAAGGGTGGCCGGTCCGTCAGGGGCCAGGGTGGCGGAGGCCGTTCCCCACGCAGGTGGTGGAGCAGTTCCCCACGCTAGGAGCAAACCCCATGCGCATTCGTACGACCATCGCCGCCGGTGTGCTGGCCGCCGCCGCCCTCGTCCTCGGCGGCGCGGGCGCCGCGTCCGCCGACTCCATCGCCGAGGGCATCGCGTACGGCTCGCCCGGCGTCCTCTCGGGCAACGTGGTCCAGATCCCCGTCCACGCCCAGCTGAACGTGTGCGGCAACTCGATCAACGTCATCGGCCTGCTCAACCCGGCCGCGGGCAACGTCTGCGTCAACGCCTGACGCACCGCTCCGGCCCGCCCGCAGCCCGCGGGTGACGCCGGCGCGCCGCGCCCGGGTGCCCCCGCACCCGGGCGCGGCCTCGTTCACCCCCCCCGCGGACCACCGCGTCCGCGGCTTGCGAACACGAGCCCCCGCGAAGTCCCCCGACGACGGGACCACCGCCCCATGTGCCCGGGACGCCCCCCGCCCGAGCATGAGCCCGTCCCGATCAACGGGCAACGACAGGGGGGCACATGAACCACCGCATACGCACCACCCGCACCGGCGGCGCCGGTCCGGCCGGCCGCACCGCCGCGCGCCGGAGGCTGGCCGCCGCACTCGGCGCCGGAGCGCTCACCGCGTCACTCGTGGCCGGCACCGCCGCCGCACAGGGCGGGCCGGTGGCAGCACCCGCGCCCGCCGCCCGGGCCGCCGCCACCACCGCGCACACCGGCCCCGTGCCCGGGGGCTTCGCGTCCTGGGCCGACCTGATGGCCCTGCAGAAGAAGCTGGACGCCGCCGCCGACCGCATCACCGCCACCCGGGCGGAGGGCTACGCCGGCATCGTCACCGCACCCGAGAACCGCGAACTGCGCCTGTACTGGAAGGGAGCGCTGCCCTCCCCGGTACGGAGCCTGGTCGCCGACATCCGGCGCAGCGTGCCCGTACGGGTGCTGCCCGCCGCCCACACCGAACGCGCCCTCCAGGCCGAGGCGGCCCGGCTCATCCGGCAGCCGGGGGTGCTCTCGGTCGCCCCGAACGCCGACGGCAGCGGCCTCACCGTGGCCACCGCCGGCACCGCGGCCGCGGACGGCCCGACCGCCTCGGTGCCCCTGCGGCGGACGGCCGAGCGCCCCGCACCCGCCTCGCGCGGCGCCGACACCTCGCCGTACTGGGGCGGCGCCCGCTGGAACGGCTGCTCCACCGGCTTCGCCGTGATCACCGGCACCGGCACCTCGGCCATGCTGTCCGCGGGCCACTGCGCCGACGACGGCGCGACCGCCCGCACCGGCGGCGGCACCACCATGGGCACGGTCTCCGGCACCAACAAGACCCGCGACACGCTGCTGGTCAACGCCACCTCGGCGGGCCGCATCTACGACGGCGGGGTCGGCACCGGCGAGTTCTCCAAGCCGGTGGCCGGAGCCCGGCGCAGCTACACCGGGGACTGGCTCTGCGACTCGGGCGCGTACTCGGGCGCCGTCTGCAACATCCAGGTCAAGGCCACCGGCCAGTGGATCAACATCGGCTACAGCGTGGGCCCGGTGGTCCGCGCCGAGCAGGTCGACCGCGTCGCGGCGGTCGGCAACGGCGACAGCGGCGGGCCCGTCTTCGAACTCGACTGGCCGGACCACCCCGAGCGCGTCATCGCCAAGGGCACCAACACCGCCATCGACCTCAACACGCAGGCCGCGTGCCAGGGCACCCCGGAGAGCGCGAGCCGCCGCTGCGCCTGGCGCTTCTACTACGCCGACGTGATCGGCGCCCTCACGTCCTACGGAGCCCGCATCGCGACCGGCTGACCGGCCGGCTCACGGCACCTGGGCGGCGAAGGCCTCGTAGGCCGGCTCGCCGAAGAGCACGAAGCGGACCTCCTCCACCGAGGTCGGCGTGGCCCGCACCGTCTCGACGGCGATGCGGGCGCCGTCGTCCAGGGGCCAGCCGTAGACGCCCGTGGAGATCGCGGGAAAGGCGACCGTACGCGCGCCCAGCTCGTCCGCGACGCGCAGTGACTCGCGGTAGCAGGAGGCCAGCAGGGCGGAGCGGTCCTCCTCGCGGGACCAGACCGGGCCGACCGTGTGGATCACCCAGCGGGCCGGGAGCTTCCCGGCGGTGGTGGCCACGGCCCGGCCGGTGGGCAGGCCCTTGCCGTAGTGGGAGGCCCGGAGGTCGCGGCAGGCGGCGAGGATCTCCGGGCCGCCCCGGCGGTGGATGGCGCCGTCCACGCCCCCGCCGCCGAGCAGCGAGGAGTTCGCGGCATTGACCACGGCGTCCACCTGCTGTTCCGTGATGTCGCCCCGCACCAGCGTCAGCTTCGTCATCGTCCCTCCCTCGGGGTCCGTCCCCCGGGGTCGCTGCCCGGGCCCGCGCCCGGGTGCCCGAGCCTACCCGGCGGGCCGGGAGCCCGGCGGGTTCCGTAGGCTGGAGGCATGACCGAGCGAAAACCACCGGGTGTCAGCTTCGAGTCGTTCGTGGACAAGCAGATCCGCGAGGCCACGGAGCGCGGCGACTTCAAGGAACTGGCCGGCTTCGGCAAGCCCCTGGCCGACGACACGGCCCCCTACGACGAACTCTGGTGGGTCAAGGGCAAGCTCCACCGGGAGGGCGTCTCCGTGCTGCCGCCCGCGCTGGCCCTGCGCAAGGAGGCCGAGGACGCGGTGGAGGAGATCGCCGGGGCCAGGACCGAGGCCCGCGTCCGGGAGATCCTCACCGCCGTCAACGAGAAGATCGCCGCGGCGGTCCGGATGCCGCCCCCGGGACCGCCCCTGAACCTCCGCCCCTTCGACGTCGAGGCCATGGTCCGGGAGTGGCGCGCCGCGCACCCCGGCTGAGCCCGCCGCGGACCCCGGCTCAGGTTTCCCGGGCCGGGGCGTACTCCGCCGCGTCCAGACCGAACGTCCACGCCACCCCCTGCCGTGCGGTCAGGGTGTCCGGCGGTACGCGCAGCCAGTACGTGCGGCTCGTACCGTCGGGCTCGGGCGTGGAGTTGACCACCTCCACCATCACCACGTCCTCGTCGTCCGGCAGGGGGATCCGCCACAGCACCCCCGTCCCGTCCCGGTGCACCGGCTCGGCCCCCGACTCGTCCAGGTACCGCTGGTAGCCGTAGTGCTCCAGCATCACCCGGCGCAGCTCCGCGTTCTCCTCCTCCCGGATCCGCTCGGGCGTCAGGGTGGCCAGGCCGGACAGCAGGTCGGCGGGCACCGGCATGCCGCGCCACGCGTACAGGGCGAAGCCGTCCGGGAAGGCGAGGGCGGGTCCGTCGCCGCGGTCCAGGCGGCCGGCCTCGTCCCGGTGCAGCTCCACCGGCCGCTCGCAGACCACGGCCAGCCGCTCGTACGGCCACCACCAGCCCGCGGCCGTGGCCACCGCCGCGACCCCCTCCAGGGGCGTGCCGCGGGTCGTGTCGTACGCGCTCAGCCAGGCCGCGTCGTGCTGGCCCAGGACGGCGTCCAGGAGCAGCAGCCGGACCTCCGCCTCCTCCGCGGGACCCTCCGTCAGCTCCTCGACCAGGCCGGTGCGGATCCGGTCGGCCAGCCGCTCGGTGTTCTCCCACAGGCGGGCCCCGGTCAGCGCCCACCGCCGGCTCCACCCCCGGGGCCCCAGCGCCTCGTTGAGCCGGGCACGCTCGGCCGCCCAGGGCGCGCTGCGGACCTGGTCCCGTACGCTCCGCCCGCGCGCCTGCGCGCCCCAGGCGCCGTCCGGGGCGCCGAGCAGCACCAGCGCGGCGCGCGGCGAGTCGGCCCACACGATCCGGGCGGGCTCGGCGAGTCCGGCCGTCCGGTACGCGAGCCGCACCCCCGCCTCCGCAGCCGCCCGGTCCGCCGGCCCGGTGGCGGCCGCGACCGCCCGCCACGCGTCCGCCGGCCGGTCACCCGCCCCCGTCGTCCCCGACGGCGCTCCGGTCCCCGTCCCCACTCCCGGCACCCCGTCCACCTCGGCCCCGTCCACCTCGGCCCCGTCCCTTCGTACGTGCGTCATCGCCTTCACCCTGCTCGCCCCCTCAGTCCTTCGGCCCGTGGATCCTTCAGTCCCCGGTGCCGTCCGCCACGTACGACGCGTCAGTCCGCCACGACGCGGACCGCGCCCGGCACGTACTCCCGCTGCCGCACCACCCGGTACCAGCCTTTCGGCAGCGGGATCGCGGCGTGCTCCTCGTGCACCACCCGCCCGCCGTCCGGGAGATGGAGCAGCATCGGCCCGAACGGGCCCGGCTCCCGCACCAGTCGGCCCGGCCCGAGCACCGCGTGCGCGTGACCGGTCACCTCGCCCAGCGCCAGTACCAGCCGCCCGCGCCCGTCCCTCGGCTCCTCCTGCGCGTCCGCCGCGTGCGCGGGCACCGCGGCCCCCGCGAGCGGCACGATCAGCACGTCCCCCTGCCGGTACATACGTGTCCCCTTCCCGCACGTCGCCCCCTGCGCCGTGCCGTTCACACAACGTACGGCCGGGGTCTGACAACGGGCCGTCCGCGGCCGGGGAGCCCGGGAACCCCGCCGGAACCGCCCCTGCCGCGGCCGTTGTCAGCGCCGCTTGCTACAACTTGCAGGCACGTCGGACGAGGCGTCCGGGACCGAAGAGGAACGGCGGGGACCATGAGTTACGCGAGGCATCTGCGGGAGTCGTACGGACTGCCCGTGTTCGACTTCCCGGAAGCCGAGGACCTGAAGGGCCTCGCCGCGCTGCCCGAGGCCGACGCCGTCGCCTGGCGGATCTCCTCCAACCCCTACGACGCCACCGAGAGCTGGCCCGCGGCCTTCGCCCGCTTCACCGCGGCCGTCGACACCACCCGCGTCAAGTCCCTGGTCGTCGGCGCCTGGGAGGAGGCGTACGACCGGGGCCCCGGCGACATCGTCGAGGCCCTCCTCGCCGCCCGGGACCGGCTGCCCGCCCTGCGGGCGCTGTTCCTCGGGGACATGGAGTCCGAGGAGTGCGAGATCAGCTGGATCAACCAGGGCGACGTCGGCCCGCTGCTCGACGGGTTCCCCGAACTGGAGGAGTTCGGCGTCCGCGGCGGCAGCGGCCTCGTCATCCCGCCGTTCACGCACGGGCGGCTGCGCTCCCTCACCGTCCAGACCGGCGGCATGCCCGCCGCCGCCGTCCGGAACGTCGCGGCCAGCAGCCTGCCCGCCCTGGAGCACCTCGACCTCTGGCTCGGCACGGACAACTACGGCGGGGACTGCGTCCTGACCGACGTGGAGCCCATCATGGCGGGCGACCGCCTGCCCGCGCTCCGGCACCTGGCCCTGCGCAACAGCGACATCCAGGACGAGATCGCCGCCGCCATGGCCGCCGCGCCCGTCGTCGCCCGGCTGGCGCACCTCGACCTCTCCATGGGCGTCCTCACCGACCAGGGCGGCACCGCCCTCCTCGGCGGCCAGCCCCTCACCCACCTCACCTCCCTCGACCTCCACCACAACTACCTCAGCGACCCGCTGAAGCAGCGCTTCCGCGACACCCTGGCAGGCGCCGGCGTCCGGCTCGACCTCGACCGCGGCCACGCCGACGAGGACGAATGGGACGGCCGCGTCTGGCGGTTCGTCGCCGTGGGCGAATAGCCACCACGGCCATGACACAGCACACGCCCCCGCGCTGGGCGGTCGTCGGCAACCCGGAGAACCGCCGCGTCGCCCTCTTCGGCCAGGCCCTGCACGACGCCGGGCTGCCCGCGCCCCGCGTCGTGCCCTGGACCGCCGTCCTGCGCGCGGGCGGTGCCGTGTTCGGGCCCGACGAGCTCGTACGCCTCGACTCGCCGGGGGAGAACCCCGAGGTCGACCGGATCCTGCGCGGACTCGACGACCCCACCCGCGTGGAGGGCGGCGCCCGGTGGTACGCCGGGTTCACCGCGGCCGTACGGTCCCTGACCGGCGGCGTGCGCCTCGACGACCCGGACGAGCTGGCCGTCCTCTTCGACAAGCGGCTCTGCCACCACGTCCTCGACGCGGCCGGGGTGCCCGTACCCCGCTCACCCACCTCGGGCGGCCGGACACCCGTCCGCGGCTGGGACGACGTGCGCGCCCTCATGGACGCCCACGCGATGCCGCGCGTGTTCGTCAAGCTCGCCCACGGCTCCTCCGCCTCCGGCATCGTCGCGGTCGAGACGGCGGGACGCGGCCGCATCCGCGCCACCACCGCCGTCGAGACCACCGAGGACGGCAGCCTCCACAACTCGCTGCGGGTGCGCCGCATCACCAGCGAACGCGAGACCGCCGCCCTCGTCGACGCCCTCGCCCCGGACGGGCTGCACGTCGAACGCTGGTGGCCCAAGGCCTCCCTGGCCGGCCGTACGGCGGACCTGCGCGTCGTCGTGGTGGCCGGCCGGGCCACCCACGCCGTGGTCCGCACCAGCCGGTCACCCATGACCAACCTCCACCTCGGCGGACTGCGCGGCGACCTCGCCGCGGTGGTCGAGGCGGCCGGGCCCCGCTGGGCCGACGCCCTGCGCATCTGCGAGCGGGCCGCGGCCTGCTTCCCCCGCACCGTCTGCGTCGGCGTCGACCTGCTGCCGGCCGTCGGCTGGCGGCGGTTCGCGGTCGCCGAGGTCAACGCCTTCGGGGACCTGCTGCCCGGCCTCACCGGCCTGCCCGGCAGCGGTGCCGAGGGCCTCGACACGTACGCCGCCCAGGTCGCCGCCGCACCGTCGTACGCGCGCGAGCGCGCACCCCTGCACCACCACCCGAGGAACCACCGTGCACCAGCCTGAGAACGCCCCGGAGGGGCCGGACATGAACGAGGTCGTCGGCCGCGACGACCTCCTCCTGCTCACCCTCGACACCCTCCGGTACGACGTGGCCGCCGAACTGGCCGCCGCCGGACGCCTCCCGAACCTCGCCCGCCACCTGCCCGGCGGCGCCTGGGAACGGCGGCACGCCCCCGGCAGCTTCACCTACGCCTCCCACCAGGCGATGTTCGCCGGCTTCCTGCCCACCCCCGCCGCGCCCGGCCCGCACCCACGGCTGTTCGCGGCCCGCTTCGCCGGCAGCGAGACCACCGCCGGACGCACCTGGGTCTTCGACACGCCCGACCTGGTCTCCGGCCTCGCCGCGGCCGGCTACCGCACGGTGTGCGTCGGCGGCGTCGGCTTCTTCAACAAGCAGGGCGCCCTCGGGGACGTGCTCCCCGGCATGTTCCAGGAGAGCCACTGGGAGCCGGAGTTCGGCGTGGCGTCCCCCACCTCCTTCGAGGCGCAGGTCGCCCGGGCCGAGCGGATCGTCGGCTCGCTCCCCGAGGAGCAGCGGCTGTTCCTCTTCCTCAACGTCTCCGCGCTGCACCAGCCCAACTGGTTCCACACGCCCGGCGCGACCTGTGAGGCCGGCGACAGCCGCGCCACGCACGCCGCCGCCCTGGAGTACGTCGACCGCCACATCGGCCGGCTCTTCGCCGCGATGGGCTCCCGGCGGCGCTGCTTCGCCATCGTCTGCTCCGACCACGGCACCACCTACGGCGACGACGGCTACACCGGCCACCGGCTCGCCCACGAGGCCGTCTGGACCGTGCCGTACGCCCACTTCTTCCTGGAGCACTCCGCATGACGCCCCCCGCGACCGAGACGCCCGCCGCGGCCGAGACGCCCACCGCAGCCGAGACGCCCACCGCGGCCGCGACCCGTACGGCGGAGGACACCGCCGGCCCCGTCCGCCCGTACCAGAGCTACGTCTACGCCTACCCGCACAAGACCGCGTACCGCCCGCTCCCCGAGCGGCCCGCCCTGCGCGACCTCTGGCGGGGCGAGGACAAGCAGGCACTCTCGCTCTACCTGCACATACCGTTCTGCGAGGTCCGCTGCGGCTTCTGCAACCTCTTCACCCGCATCGGCGCCCCCGACGGGCTCGCCGGCCGGTACCTCGACGCGCTCGACCGCCAGGCCGCCGCCGTCCGGGAGGCCCTCGGCGACGACGGCCCGGTCCGGTTCGCCAACGCCGCCTTCGGCGGCGGCACGCCCACCTTCCTCACCGCCGCCGAACTCACCCGGCTCTGCGACATCGCGGAACACCGCATGGGCGCCGACCTGCGCGCCGTACCCCTCTCCGTCGAGACCTCGCCCGCCACCGCGACCGCCGACCGGCTCGCCGTCCTCGCCGACCGCGGCGCCACCCGCGTCAGCATCGGCGTCCAGAGCTTCGTCGACGACGAGGCCCGGGCCGCGGTGCGCCCGCAGCGCCGCGCCGACGTCGAGGCCGCGCTCGGCCGGATCCGCGACGCCCGCATACCGGTCCTCAACATCGACCTCATCTACGGCATCGACGGCCAGACACCCGCCACCTGGCGCACCTCGCTGGACGCCGCCCTCGCCTGGCAGCCGGAGGAGCTGTACCTCTACCCGCTGTACGTCCGCCCGCTCACCGGCCTCGCCCGGCGCACCGCGCACACCGACCGGGAATGGGACGAACAGCGCCTGGCCCTCTACCGCCAGGGCCGCGACCACCTCCTCGCCCAGGGCTACGAACAGGTGTCCATGCGGATGTTCCGCAGCCCCGGCGCCGCCCCGCAGGGTCCCGACGACCACGCCTGCCAGACCGACGGCATGATCGGCCTCGGCTGCGGCGCCCGCTCGTACACCTCGGCCCTCCACTACTCCTTCGACTACGCCGTCGACATGGGGGAGATCCGGGCCATCATCGACGACTACACGGCCACCACCGACTTCGGCCACGCCGTGCACGGCCGGTACGTCGACGGCACCGAAGCGCGCCGCCGCCACCTCCTGCAGTCCCTCCTCCAGGCCCGCGGCATGCCGCTCGCGGACTACCGCGACCGCTTCGGCACCGGTCCGCACGAGGACTTCCCGGCCGAACTGGCCGCCTTCGCCGCCCGCGGCTGGCTGGCGGAGACCACGGACCCGGCCGGCGGCACCGGCCCCCTCCTGCGCCTCACCCCGGAGGGGCTGGCCCACTCCGACGCCCTCGGCCCCGCCCTCTTCTCGCCCGCCGTACGCGCCGCCATGGCCGCCTACGACCCGAAGTAGCCGCCGTGGACCTGACGATCCTCTACCGCGGCCCGCTCGCCTCCTGCGACTACGACTGCCCCTACTGCCCCTTCGCCAAGCGCCGGGACACCTCCGGGCAACTGCGCGCCGACCGCGCCGCGCTGGAGCGGTTCACCGCCTGGGCGGCGGAGCAGCGGGACGACCGGCTGTCGGTCCTCTTCACCCCGTGGGGCGAGGGCCTGGTCCGCTCCTGGTACCGCCGCGCCCTCGTCGACCTGTCCCACCAGCCGCACATCGCGCGCGTCGCCATCCAGACCAACCTCAGCTGCCGCACCGACTGGCTCGCCGACGCGGACCCGGCCACCGTCGCCCTCTGGTGCACCTACCACCCGGGCCAGACCCCGTACGACCGCTTCCTCGCCAAGGTCCGCGACCTCGCCGAGAGCGGCATCCGGCACAGCGTCGGGATCGTGGGGCTGCCCGAGAACCTGCCGCACGCCCGGCGGCTGCGCGCCGACCTGCCCGCCCACGTCTACCTCTGGGCCAACGCGGCCGAGGGCCACACCTACACCGACGCCGAGGCGGACGACTGGACCGCCCTCGACCCGCTCTTCCCGTACAGCCGGCACCCGCACCGCTCGGCCGGACTGCCGTGCCGCACCGGCGCGTCGGTGGTCTCGGTGGACGGGGAGGGCACGGTCCGCCGCTGCCACTTCGTCCGGGATGCGCTCGGCAACCTCTACGACGGCTCGTACCGCGCCGCCCTCGCCCCCCGCCCCTGCCCCCTGACCACCTGCGACTGCCACATCGGCTACGTCCACCTCGAGACCCTCCCCCTCTACGACGTCTTCGCGGGCGGCGTCCTCGAACGCGTCCCCGCCACCCCCACCGGACCCCGCCCCTTCGTCCCGTTGACCCGGGTACGTCCCCACGCGGATTGACGAACTCCGATTGGCAGGTGATACGACCACGACGACCGTGCCGAGAAGGTGTTCCGGCGCGCC
Organism: Streptomyces sp. NPDC101132; assembly: GCF_044759225.1. NCBI lineage: Bacteria > Bacillati > Actinomycetota > Actinomycetes > Kitasatosporales > Streptomycetaceae > Streptomyces > Streptomyces sp. NPDC101132. Next base: position 22,157 of record NZ_JBIVYX010000017.1, on the reverse strand, counting down.
CTGGCGGACTTCCCCGACGACCCGGACCTGCTCGCCGGCTACGCGGAACTGTGCCTGCGCACCATCCGCGCGGACCGCCCCGCGCGCAGCGACCGCGGACCGGCGCTGCTGAAGCGGCTCACGGCACTCGCCCCCAGGTCGGCGCAGGCCCGCCGGGTGGCGGCGGTGGCCGCCGCGCCGCACCACAACGCCGGGCTGGCGCGCGCCCGCGCCGTCCAGCGGCACGACCTCCGCGACGCCCTCGCCGCGGGCGACCCGCGCCGCGCCGCGGAAACCGCCCGGGCGCAGGCCGCCCTCCGTCCGGACGACGCGCGACGGGCGGTGCTCGCCGCGGGCCTCGGCGAACTGGCGCGCCCCTGGGCGGCCCCTCTGGTGCCGCTCGCCCGCTCGCCCTACGGATCGGACCTCGCCGGGTCGGCGGTCCTCGCCGTGCTGCTCCTCAACGCCGCCGCCCTCGGTCTCCCGGTCTGGGCGCTGGGCGGCGTGGCCCTGTTCGCGCGGCTGCCCGCGATCGTGCTAGCCGGCCGGCTCCGGGTCGCGCGGTGGCGCGGGGGACTCGCGGCCGCGGCGCACCCGGCGGTCGCCGCGCCCGCGCTGCCCGGCCTGCCGCCGGTACGTCCCACCGGGCGCGACCGGCTCCTGGCGGCGGCCTCGGCCGCCGTGGCGCTCGCCGGAGTCGCGGGCGCCGTGGTGGGGACGTACGCCGTCCACGCGTAGGACCGCGGAGGGACACGCGGTACGCGCCGTCGGCGGGTCGTCCCGCGTCAGAGGACGTTCATCAGGATGATCGCCGCGAGGTCCGCGAGGATCACGGCGACGACCCCGATCACCATGAACCACGCCTGGCGTGACTCGTCCATGCCGTCACCCGCCTCCCGGACCCGTGCGCCGGCCACCCGCGGGCCGTCACCGTGTGCCGGTCATCCGGGGCCCGTATTCCGGGGCCCGTGATCCGGGGCCGGTCATCCGCGGGCCCGTCGTCCGTGCGCCGGCAGACCGGCCGGCCGCGGACCGCTCGTACGCGCACCGGCCGGCCTCTGCCATCGTCCCCCGGCCGGCCCGGGACCACATCTCGGGCCGGCCGGGGCACGGAAACCGCAGGCCGGCCCGCGGGCGTCAGCCGCGCTCGCCCCGCCGGTCCCGCACCGGCCCCTCCGAGGGCCGGACGTGGCCCCGCGGCGTCGCCGGGTACGGGGCCTCCCGGGGCCGGTACGCCGGTGAGGGCCCGGGATCATAGCCGTGGCGCGGCGCCGGCTGCCCGCCGTACACCCCGTCGAAGCCGGCCTCCGGGGAGCCCTGGGCCCCGTACCCCGGCCCGTACCCGTGCGCCGGCGGGGCCTCGTACGCGTGCGCGGCCACCGGCACCGGTCCGGGCGGCGCCTCCGCCGGCGCGGCCACCGGCACCGCGAGGCTGCCGTAGCGCTCCATCCGCTGCCACCGCAGCCGCGAGCCCGCGATCGCGGTGAAGACCGACTGGATCACGACCAGGTACATCAGCTGGCGGTAGACGAACTGCTGGAGCGGCAGGCTCCACAGCGGCCCCGGCCGCTCACCGTCCAGCCGGAACGCGTACAGCCCCATCAGCACCTGGAGCATCAGGAACGCCGTCCACAGCCCCACGATCCGCACCGGATCGAGGAACACCAGCCCGTACACCGCGAACACGTCCACGACCGGCGCGAGCAGCGGCAGCAGCACCTGGAACATCAGCAGGTACACCAGCCCGCGCCGCCCCAGCTTGCCCGCCTGCCCGCGCTGCACCAGCGCCCCCCGGTGCTTCCACATGGCCTGCAGGGTGCCGTAGCACCAGCGGTAGCGCTGCCTCCACAGGGCGCCCAACGAGGCCGGCGCCTCGGTCCAGGCCCTGGCCCGCTCCTCGTACACGACCCGCCAGCCGTCCCGGCACAGCGCCATGGTCAGGTCGGTGTCCTCGGCCAGCGTGAGCCCGCTGACCCCGCCCACCCGCCGCAGCGCGTCGCGCCGGAAGGCACCCACGGCACCCGGCACGGTGGGCATGCACTCCGCCAGGTCGAACAGACGGCGGTCGAGGTTGAAGCCCACCACGTACTCGATGTGCTGCCAGCGCCCCAGCAGGCCGCCCCGGTTGACCACCTTGGCGTTGCCCGACACGGCACCCACGCGCGGGTCCGCGAAGGGCTGGACGATCATCCGGACGGCGTCGGGCTCGAAGACGGTGTCCCCGTCGACCATGACGAGCAGGTCGCAGGAGGCGGCGGCGATGCCGGTGTTGAGGGCGGCCGGCTTGCCGGCGTTCTCCTGCCGGACGACCCGTACGCCGGGCAGTCGCAGCGCCTCGACGACGTCCGCCGTGCCGTCGGTCGAACCGTCGTCCACGACGATCACCTCGACCGGATGGTCGGAGGCCAGCAGCGAGCGGACGGCTGCCTCGATCCCCGCGCTCTCGTTGTACGCCGGGACGATCACGCTCACCGGCTCGGTGACCGGCGGCCCCCAGGGCTTCCGGCGCACCCGCCTGTGCCGCCGCGCGGCGACGAACACCGCGACCGCGCGGAGCGCGCTGATCGCACCGGCCGCCCACAGCAGCCAGGACAGCCCCTCCAGCACCCGGTCACTGGTCCGCAGCGCGGCGATCAGCGCGGAGCCCTGCCATGCGTACGCGGTGGTGGCGGGCCGTTCCGCCCGCGGCAGGGAGACGGCCTCGCCGACCGTGGTGAACCGCCACCCTGCCTTCTGCAGCCGGGGGACCAGCAGGTCGAGCGCGGCGACGGTCTGCGCCCGGTCGCCGCCCGCGTCGTGCAGCAGCACGATCTGGCCGGCCCGGCCCGAGGGGGTGGCGTTCGAGACGATCCGGTCCACGCCCGGTCGCCGCCAGTCCTGGCTGTCCCGCGTGGTCAGCACCGTGAGGTAGCCCTCGTGCCCGGCCTGGGCGACGGCGTCCCAGTCGGCGTCGGTGAGCGCCCGGTTCGAGGCGGAGTAGGGCGGCCGCAGCAGCGGGGTGGTGATCCCGGTGGCGCCGGCGACCACCAGCTGGTTCTGGCGCAGTTCGAGCGTGCGCCGCCAGGGGGAGGCCGCGCCGAGGTCGGTGTGGGTGAAGCCGTGCAGGCCGATCTGGTGCCCCTCCGCGACGATGCGGCGGGCCAGGCCGGGGTGCTCGGCGACTCGGGTGCCGACGGTGAAGAAGGTGGCGTGCACCCCGTGCCGCCGCAGCACGTCGAGGACCTTCGGGGTCCAGACCGGGTCCGGGCCGTCGTCGAAGGTCAGGGAGACCGTGCGGGCCGCCGGGGCGGTGGTGCGGGCGGAGGCGCCCTCGACGACCGGCCCGCCGGAGCCGACCGCGGCGGGCACGGAGGCGGCCGTCGCGGGCTCGCGGGGGGCCGCGTCGGGGGTGCGGTCGAACAGGTGCTGGGTGTAGCCCTGGAGGAGCAGCGCCGCCGAGAGGGTGAGCACGAGGGTGGTCAGCAGGATCCAGTGCGCGCGAACGGGGACGTCGCGGACGCCGGAGTGCCGGTCGCGGGCCCGCCGGCGGGTGGTGGTGGCCAAGGGGGAGTGCTTCCTGTTCTGCCTGCTGCGGTGGGGGCGACGGGGCGGGGGCGTGGGGGCTACGGCTTGGCGGTCGGCTTGCCGTTGCCCTGGCCCGGCGGGGAGGTGGGCCGGCCGCGCCCCTGGCCGGGCGGGGTCGGCCTGGCGGTGGGGCCGCCGGTGGTCCGGGTGGGCGTGGGCGCCGTCGGGGGCGCCGTGGTGGGCGGCGTGGTGGGTGTGGGGCCGCCGGTGCCGGCGGTGGCCCCCGGCCTCGGGGAGGGGGCCGCCGCGCGGGTGGCCGCAGGCGCGGTGCGCGGGGCGACGCGCTTCGCGTCCCCGTGGGTCGGACCGGGGCTGGTGGCACCGGCCGTCGGGCGGGCCGGCTCGGGGCTGCGCGGTCCCTGGGCGGAGGGCAGGAACGGCGCCTCGATCGTGGGGCCGCCGAGGAGGGTGCTGGCGAGCAGGGCGACGTACGCCAGCGCGGGAACCGTCAGCAGGTACCCCCAGCGCCGCACCCGTCGGTGCCTGCGGCCCGAGGCGTCCACGAACACCGGCCGGGCTTCGGGCACGCCCTCCGGCCGCGGGTCCGGCACCGCCCCGGGCGCGTCCGCGCCGTCGAGGAGGAGCTCCATGGTGTCGTCGTCCTGGATGCCTGGGGGTCGGTGCATGCGGGGATGGCCTCGGGGGGATCGCGGGGGCGGACGGGGTGTCGTCTCATGCCCTACAGCGCTGGCGGAGCCCCAGATGTCACTCCCGGCTCCACGGGCGACGGGTGCACGCCGGCCGTGCCGCTTCCCGGGCGTACGACTCGGCCGGACATGTCCGTCAGCACCCGGAGCATGCGGTTCCCGGACGCTTCGGCCCGCCCTGTCCCAGTCCCCCCGGCCCCCTGTCCCTGTCCCCCCGCCCCCCTGTCCCGGTCCCCCGGCCCCCGGCACGGACCGGGCTCCCGCCGGCGATGCCGGTGACGCGGACCGGACGTGCGGCCCGCCGCGGGTGGCCGCACCCCGTCCGGCCCGGCGGTCAGGCGGGGGCGTCGGCGCGGTCCACGACGGCGGCCATCTCGTCCTCCGGGAGTGCGGGGTTGGCGCCCGCGCTGGAGGCCAGTTCGGGAACGTGCAGGACCTCGCGGAGCCGGGGCAGCGGGAGGCGGGGATCCGCGGCCGCCGCCTGGCGCGTCCAGACCGCCGGATCGTGGCTGAGGCGTTCGATCAGCTCGGGGGTGGCCGCCGGGTCCCGGACGGCCAGCCGGCGGTGGTTCCCGTCCGGGTGGTCCGCGTACCGCGCGGCGAGGCCCTCGCGCGGGAAACGCGGGTGCGTCTCGGCCATCCAGGCGGAGAACGTCCCGCCCAGCCGTGCGAACACCCGCATCAGGACTTCCTCCGGGGCGTCGGGGTGATGGACGCTCAGGTGGTCCTCCACCAGGGGGTCCCCGGTGCGGGCCAGCACGTCCAGGAGGTCGGACGGCAGGTGGGGGCTCAGGGCGGCGGTGCGGCGCAGCAGCGGGTGGGCGGAGGTCGCGGCGCGCCGCAGCACGTCGGGATCGGCGAGCCCGTCGTGGACCCACTCCACCTCGCGCCGGTCGAAGTCCCGTACCGTGAACGCGACCGACATCCGCCGTGCCTCGTCGAGTTCGGGCCGGACGGAGACGGCGGTCCGCACCTCCTCGTCCGGATCCACGGCCAGCCGCTCCACGAGGTCGGCGGGCAGGGACGGGTTCGCCGCCAGTGCGGTCAGGTGCGTGCGCTCGGCGACACACCGTTCGGCGTCCGCGCGGCGGAGCAGCCCGCGGCGCAGTGCCTCGGCGGCGGCCTCGGGATCGCCGAGGAGCCCCGCCGTGACGCGCGCGTCGCTCCGGCACCGCCACAGCGCGGCCGCCCGCCGCACCCCGGGATCGGGGTCGGCCGCCAGCGCCGACCGCTCGCCCGGCGCCAGCGACTCCCAGGCGTCCACGGCGCGGAGGCGCGCGGCGGCGTCGGGGTGCGCGGCCAGCGAAGCCGCGAACGCGGTCGTCAGGTGGGGGGAGTCCAGCACGGCTGCCCGTACGGACGGCTCGGGGTCCCGCAGCAGCCGGGCGTACACGGCGTCCGCCAGCGGCGGCACCGTCGTACGCGGCACGTGCCGCTCGGGCCCGTACGCCAGCGCGGCCCGCACCCTGGGAGAGGGATCGTCCACCAGCCGGGCCCGCCGGCCGGGGTCGGCCCCGGTGCTGGTCGCGAACTCGACCCGGACCGCGGGGTTGGGGTGGGCGAGGATGAAGGCGACGGCCTGTTCCGGGAGGTCGGGACGCCGGAGGGCGTGATGGAGGGCGAGGTGGTCCCGGCCGACGAGGGTGAGCAGCCGCAGCAGCAGCGCCGCCGGCAGCGCCGGATTCCGGGCGAGCCCGCTCAACGCGGATGCGTGAAACGCCGTCATGCGGTGCCTGTCCGTCCCCTTGGTTCCGTGCGGTCGCAGCCCATGATGCCGGTCCGCTTCCCGCGGCGACGGGGCGGGCGCCGCCCCCGGCCGGCCGCCGGGCGTCGTTGCCCCCGGGGGGCACGGAGTACCGGCGGCCCGAGGCGCGGTCCGGCGCGCAGCGGCGGGTGTGCCGACCGCGGGCTCGGCCCGGTCACGCGCCTGCGCGGAACAGGGGCTCACGGCTGTTGCCGGCGCTTGTCGGGATACGGGTGACCCGGCAGCGGGCCGCCGACGGCGCCCGGGCACGGCACGGGCCCGCCCCCGTGCCGGACTGCGGGGCGGAGGGCACGGGGGCGGGTGGGGAGTGGTGGTGCGGGTCAGCAGACCCGGCCGGTACCGGGGCGCCTGGCGGCCGGGTACAGGACCGCCGCCGCCAGTACGGCCGCCAGGCCGGCGGCCAGGACCGCCAGGGCGTCGGCCATCGGGACCGAGTCGCCCCAGGCCCGGGCGAGCGGCTCGAAGCCGGTCACCCTGCCCACCACGTGCAGGCCGACGGCCGACACGGCGGCCAGGGCGGCGGCCCACCACGCGGCCGCCGTGTCCCGCAGGACCAGCACCACGGCACAGCCGAGGCACAGCGCGGCGACCGCGGCCGGCAGCAGCCGACCGGAACCCGCCGACAGCAACGGCACGGGATCCGCGGGCAGGTGCAGCCCGGCGACCACGAGCAGCGCCAGGGCCACGGGCCAGCGCAGGACCAGCCGCAGCGCGGCGGACCTCCGGACCCGGGACGCCCCCGAGTCCTCGCCCGAGGCCCCGTCCTCGTCCCCGTGCCCGGTCCCGGCGCCGAGGCGTACGGGAACGCGTACGGCGTTCCGGGCGGCGGCAGTTCGGGCCGCGCCCCGGCCCGCGCGGACGCCGGCCGCGTCACCGGTGGAACCGGTGCCGGCGTCCGCGTCCCGTTCCGGCGGCCCGGGATCGGGGACCGGCATCGGGGCGGTGCTCCCGCGTACGGCGGGATCCTGGCCGGCCAGGACGCCCACCAGCTGGGCGACGTCCTCGACGGGCCGGGTGAGCGCGACCGCGCGCAGCGCGATCTCGGCCTCGGCTCCCTCCCGGGGTGACTTCGCCAGCAGGTCGATCAGCTCGCCCACTTCGTGGACGGGGCGCGAGACGGCCGCGGTGCGGAGGGCCTCCGCCACGAGTTCGGGGTAACGCCCGCTCTGGTTCAGCAGGTCCAGAAGGGTGGCGACCTGGTCCAGCGGCCGGCCGGCGGCCGCCGTGTTCACCAGGGAATGCAGGGCGTCCGCACTCATCTCGCCCGTGGCAGGGGGGTCGTCGGGAAGCCCGCGGCGGTCTGCCGGTGGTGCCGCGGGCGCGATTGTCTTGTTCATCAGAACTCCGTTCGCCGACGCGCGGGGTTTGCTCGACGCACGTCGGTCGCTGTGCGCCATTGGATGCGCACGCAATGTCATTAGGTGCCATGTCCGCGTCGTACGCCATTCGGGCCAGGCAAACGGGGGGGGGTGCGGTGCCGGTGCCTTCCACGTCGGTGCCGGCAGACGCGCCAACGTCCGCCGCCTCGGGTGCGATGCGCCGCCGCGGCGCGTGGCCGACGGGGTCCGTACGCGGCCCGGCCCCGCCGCGTCCCTCGCCCGCACCTCACCTGCGCCCCTGCCGACGCGCGCTGCGGCCGGCGGGCGCGGGGCCCACCCGCCCGACGCGTTCCGCGCACCGCCGCGCCTGCCGCCGAGGCCACACGCCTGAGGTGTCATCCGGCTTCTGTGACGCATGAGGCGCCTGGTGCAGGGATACTCCGCGCGTCCGCCCCCGGTCGGCGGCCGACGGCCCGCAGGCCCCACGCGTTGGCGGCGCCCCGGCCTCGACCGAGGCCGGGCGGCCGCAAGAGCCTGGGGTTCGGCCCGCCCGCGCCCGCCGGCCCCGCTCACGCGCGGCGTGCGTCCTCGGGTGCCCCGCGCGCGCCTGCGGCCCCGCGTCCTCGGCCGGGTCCGGTCCCGCCCACCCGCCGCCGGGCTCGCCGGCGCGGTGCCGGACTTCCCGCCTCCCCTGGGGCCTCCGGCCGGAACCGCTCCGTGGGTCCGGCCCGTCCAGCTCTCCGAGCGCGGTCTCCCCGTTCGTCAGACGGCAGTCTCCGGCGCCCGTCGGCCGGTTCGCCCTTACGGAAGGTAACCCCGCGCTGCCCGCCGGTCGATGAGGTTCCGCCAGGTGACGGGCCGCCATCGGCGTTGTCAGTGGCCCCCGCTACTGTCCCGCTCATACCGCAGCTCAGGGGGAGTTGGACCCCCTGGTTCCGGCTGCGCGGGAATCGGCAGGACTTACCGAGGGGGCACGTGCGATGGGCTGGCTGGCAACGGGCGAAGGATATGAAATCGCCCTGGTGGAAGGCCGGGTGGCGGCACGCGCTGTGACCGGCCGGGCCGCGGGGCGGCAGCTGAAGACACTCCCGAAGGCCCTGCGCGACCACCCCGAGGTGGACCGGCTGCGCCGGCTCGCCGAGTGGCTGGACCGGCACGAGGCCGCGTGCGTGGCGCAGGTGGACGGCTGGATGGTGTCCTCCCTGCCGGTGCCCACGGCACTGATCGCCCGGGTCTGGCGCGACGAGGCCTGGCGGAGCGCGCTGCGCGACATCGCCGTCGTCGGCGACGACCCGGACGAGGTGGGCTTCCTGCGCGAGGCCACCGAGTCGGGCGAGCTCAAGGTGGTCGACCTCGACGGCGAGACGGTGCGGCTGTCCCCGGCCACGGTGACGCTCCCGCACCCGGTCCTGCTGCCGGACCTGGCCGACGTACGCGAGTTCGCGGCCGAACTCGGCATCGTGCAGCGGGTCGAGCAGATCCACCGGGCGACGTGGGCCAAGCCGGCGGAGTTCGCGGCGGACACCACGGAGGTACGGGAGTTCGCCGGCGGTTCCTACCCGTCCCGGTTCCGCCTCGCGGCCCGCGCCACCGGGCTCGGCTACCGGGTCTCCGGCGGCTACGCCACCTGCACGGTCCGCGACGCCGGCCGGAGCCTCGAGGCGGCCGTCTGGATCGGCGAGCCGTACTGGGACGGGGACTCCGCGACCGGCGCCCTCACCTGGCAGGACGAGCGGGGCCGGGCCGTGCCGCTGCGGGAGGTCGGGCCGGTGGCCTGGTCGGAGGGCATGCGGATGGCCGCGGCGCTGTACGCGGGCCGCCGGATCGAGGAAGGCTCGGGCGCATGAGCGGCACGCTCCCGTCCGCGACCCCCACCGGTAACGCCACCGCGACCGGTAACCCGAACACCAGTGGCACCGGCACCGGTAACGCCACCACGACCGGCACCGGCACCGCCGCCTCCGCGGCCGCCACCGCCGGTACCGCGACCACAGCCACCGCCGGAATCGCGACCACCACCACGGCCGCCGGCACCACCGCCACCACGGCCGCCCGCACCGCGACCACGGCCGTCGGCACAGACACGACGGCCGCCCCCGCCACCCCGCCCACGACGAAGAAGAGCACGGACATGACCACCACCCCCGGAAGCGCCGCCGCCCCGGCCCCGCGGCCCCCGCACGAGTCCGAACTGCTGCTCAAGGCCGGCGCGGTGCTGCCGCTCGGCACCCCGGACGCCGGCCCGGAGGCCGTGGACCTCACGGCCCGCGCGTACCGCCACCCCGCCCTCGCCGACGACCGCGTCGTCGTACGCCTCGCCCCCGCCGAACTCGGCGTCGCCGAGGACCTCGCCGGCGGCTTCCTCGGGCTCGTGCCCGACGGCGAGCCCGCCCTCGTCGGCCTCGGCCGCCGGCAGGCCCTCGGCTTCCCCGAGTGGGTGCTCGTCCACCACCCGGAGGACGGCCACCACGCCCTCGCCCTCGTCCCCGAGATGGAGCGCGTGGCCCGGCGCGCCAAGACCAAGCCCAAGGCCGCCCTGGAGGAATGCCAGGAGCTGGCCGGCCGGCTCGCCGCCGCCGTCCCCCACTTCCTGCCGGTCTTCTACGAGGAGGCCGCCCGCGTCTTCCTGTCCGTGGAGAACCCCACCTTCGCGGCCCAGCTCTTCACCCGCGCCCGCAAGGCCGAGGCCACCCACGGCCTCGCCGTCGACCAGGACCGCCTCGACGCCGTCTTCCTGGAGTTCGCCCTCGCCGGCGCCCTGCCGGTCCGCGTGCTCACCTCCTACGCCAAGGAGCTGGAGGCCCGGGTGCCCGCCCCCGAGGCGTACGAGCGCTTCCGCCGCCTGTGCGTACGCCGCACCGCAGGCGGCATGGCGCCCTCCGCCCAGGCCGCCCCCGCGCTGCGCCGGCTGGCCCGCGCCGCCGGCCTCGACCCGGCCGCGGCCGAGCAGGACTTCCTCGCCGAACTGCTCCCGCTGCCCGCCACCCTGCGCGCCACCACCGCCTGGTGGAAGTCCCACAAGACCGCGCTCACCGCACTCGGACGCCGCGAACCGGCCGTGCGCGGCACGCTGCTGAGCCTGATGCCGCCGTGCGAGGGGTACGACGACGAGATGTCCCCGCTGTGGCTCGACATCCTGGAGGAGTCCGGCGCCACCGCCGGCCTCACCTCCGCCGAGGTCACGCCCGAAGAACGCTGCGCCGACGGCGCCGCCGGCTGGCTGGAGCGCTTCTCCAAGGCCCGCCACACCCACTGGAGCCGGCGCCCCGGCCTGCCGCTCCTCCTCGACGTCGTCAACCGGGCCGCGGACCGGCTGCGCGCCGAACTCGACGCACCGGACCGGGAGAAGGGGCTTGACGTCGGCGTCGGCGACGTCGACCTGATCGACCTGCTGCTCTCCCTCGGCCTGCCGGTCGCCGGCCCGGGCCCCCAGGCGGTGCTGAACCTGAACGGCTGGGCGGCCACCGCCGGCCGGCGCGACCTGCTGGCCCTCGCCGCCGACGAGCGGTTCCGGCGCGCCTTCGACCAGGCCGCGTACGCCTTCGGCGACGACGACTTCAGCCGGACCGCCATCCGCCGCCTCGCCGCCTCGCCCGGCGGCCGCCCGATGCTCGCCGCCTGGGTCCGCGAGGTGGCACGGGACTCCGCCGCCACCGGCCTGCCGCTGCTCCCCGAGAAGATGGCCCGCCTCACCTGGCTGCCCGCCGAGGCCCTCGCCCTGGCCGAGCCGGAGGTCGCCGCCGCAGCCGCCACCGACCTCGGCGAACTGCTCGCCCGCACCCTGCGCGGCGGACTCTTCGAGGAACTCACCTGGCCCGCCTGGGAGGAGGCGCTCGCCGCGCTCGACCCCAAGGGCAACCGCAGCGATCTGACCGTGGTCTCCGCCTGGCCCCACCTCATCGTCGCCAACGACCGCCAGGTGCGCGTCATCGGCGCCGACTCCACCCTGCTCGTCCACGACCTGCGCATCCCCGGCGACAACCGCCGCTCCACCGGCTTCCAGTACGCCGACGGCGCGCTGCTCGTCTGCTGGCGCGCCTGGTACGGCGGGGGAGAGGCGCAGGGCTACTGGCACACGGCACCCGACCAGATCTTCACGCTGGACAACGGCAAGCAGTCCTGGCGCGTCGCCCTCCAGCAGATCGGCCTCCCGCTCCCCGACGGCGGCCTCGCCACCGGCGAGGGCGTCCTGCACCGCGGCGACACCCGGCTTCCCCTGGAACGCCCGGTGATCTCCGACGGCATCACCTACTGGGCCTGGCACGGCGAGGAGCGCCCGGCGGGCTGGTACGAGTTCGACCCCGCCGACGGCAGCCGGGGCAGGCACTCACTCCCCGGATTCCTCGCCGACGCCCTCCAGGACCTGCCCGCGGGCAGCACCCTGTGCGAGAACACGAGCTGGCTGCGCCCCGCACCGCACGTCGAGGGCTCGGTCACGGGCGCCCCCGTGGACGGCCTGCTCGGCTGGCGGGCCGTCGCCCTGCCCGGCGGCGGCTGGCGGGCCGGCGACACCGCCGGACGCACCGTCACCGTGCCCGAGGAGAGCGACTACCCGGTCGCCGCGGTCACCTTCCCCGGCGACGACCGCCCCCGCGCCCTCTCCCACCACTGGCAGTCGTTCCGCCTCACCGACCCGGACGGCGTCATCACCGCCTCCGGGGGCATGCGGCCGGGCAACGGCCACGGCGGCCAGGGCCCCAAGCTGCCGCCCGCCGACCACTGGTACTGCCTCCGCACCCGGGACCACCAGGGCTCCCTGGCCCTCCGAGGCATCGGCACGGACACCGTGTCCGCCCTCTTCGCCGCCGCCGCGGAGGCTGTCCCCGCCCCCGACCGGTACACGCACCAGGGCACCGGCGTCACCCGCGCCACCGTGGAACTGACCGTCCTCGTCCGCGCCGCGCTGCCGCAGGTCACCGACCCGGCCCTGGTCGCGGGCGTCGTCGCCCAGCTCGGCCAGGCCCTCGACCAGCGTGCCCTGCTGGCGGGCATCGCCCGCCGCCTGGCGGCCGGCACCGACGCCGAGCCGGGCTCCCGGGTCCCGGACGGCCCGAACGACGGCGTCCTCGGCCACGCGGTCTCCGGCCTCACCGGGAACACCCGATACGGCTGGACGAACAACGACGGCCACGGCTGGTTCGAGGCACTCCGGGCCCTGTCCGACGCCCTCGCGGACACCGGGGCCACCGCGGTGCCCGGCCGGCTGCACTGCGACGTGCCCGGCCTGCCGTACGCCGGCCTGGCCTGGACCGAGTACCTTGAGCACCCCGCCGCACTCGCCTACCGGGCCGTCGCCGCGACCACCACGGACGAGCACCGCGAGGCCCTCCTCGCCCTGCTGGCCGAACTCGACGGCCTGGGACTGGCCGCCGCGGCCACCGGACGGTGGCGCCGGGTCACGGTCGAGCTCACCCAGCGCGACCTGCTCAAGGAGGACGGATCCCACCACAACGTCCACCACCGCGGCGTCCTGCCGCTCGGCGGGGGCGCCTTCCTCGCCAGCACTGAGCAGTGCGTCTCCGTGCCCACCGGCTTCTCGCTCGGCATGCTCCAGCACGACCCGGCGGGCCGCTTCGAGCTGCCCGCCCCGTACACCGAGCGCCGCTCGTCCCCGCTCGGCGACGCCGCCCGCGAGGCCGACTGGCTGACCCGGTTCCTCAAGGAGGCCGCCGACCGCGGCCCCGTCCCCTGGCTGCCGGAGGCCGCCGAGGAGTTCGCCCGCCTCACCGGCGTAACCGACGTCCTGGCCCGCCTCGTCATCAGCGGCCTGCCCGGCGTCGACGCCTACGAGCGCGGCTTCCTCACCACCGAGCAGCGGACCGTCCTCGGCGTGAAGGTGGCCGACGCGGCCGTCGCCAAGGACGACCTCGGGGCCGTCAAGGGCGCGGTGCGCCGGGCCGTCGTCGGCGCCCTGCTGCCCGAGGACCCGGCCCGCCTGTGGACGCACGGCCCGGACACGGCCGCGGCCGCCGAGGTGTGGAACCGCCTGGTCGGCCGCCGCACCCCCACCCCCCAGTGGCTGGTCACCGAGGCCCACCGGAGCCTCAAGGGCGCGTGGCCCGGCCTCCGCGCGCTGCCCGCCGTCCTCGCTCCGGCCACCTCCGCCGCGCTCAGCACCGACGTGGCGTGGGAGGTCAAGGGCGACCGGGTGGCCCCCCGGGAGGGCGGCCCGCACGGAGCCTTCTCCGGCGAGGTCCTCACCGGCGCCGTCGCCGTGCTGGCCTGGCTGGCGCACCGCCTGCCCGCCGGCGACCCGCTGCGCGCCCAGCTGCCGCCCGCCCTGACGGCGGTCCGGGACCGCCTCGCCGCCCCCGACCTGATGCTCAGCCTGGGCCGGTACGTCGGCCTGGCGGAGTTCCGCAAGGCCGCCGGCGCCCCGACCCGCACCACCGAGCACTACGAGCAGTACGGCGCGGTCGTCTTGGCCACCTACGACGGACAGCCGATGCCGGCGCTGCGCCCGAGCCTGCTGGACTCCGCCGGCGGCTGCCCGTACCTGCCGCTGCTGCGCGGCACCGACCAGCGGCCCTTCCCCGCGGAGACGGCGCTGCGGCTGGCCGGCGACCTCCGCTTCGCCGCCCTGCTGGCCGACCCCGGAGCGCCCGCGGCCGGCGACACCGCGGCGGACGGCACCTGGTGGCCCCAGGACCCGACGCGCTCGGTGCCCGGCCTCGTCGCCGAGACGACGGCCGCGTACGGGCTCGGCGAGGACGCCGCCGCCCTGTACCTGATGCTGCTGGCGATGCCCGACCCCACCGACCGGAACACGGCCCGCTGGACGGGCTGGAAGCCGGCCCGGCTGAAGGCCGCCCGCGCCGAACTGGCCGCCACCGACCTCGTTCTGCAGGCCACCCGCACCCGCGCCGGGCGGAGCCTGTTCCTCCCGGGCGGCTGGGCCGAACTCGCCTCGCCGGTCGTGCCGGTCGAGGAGTGGAAGGCCCCGATGTACGAGCTGCTCGCCGGCGGCAGCGCGCACCTGGGCGTGCTGATGCCGACCGAGCCGGTCGCCGACCTGTACCGCAGGGCCTGGGAGCGGGTCCGCTCCGGCGACGTACCGCGGTTCGCGGAACTGAAGGTACGGCGGCGCGCCCGGCGCCGCTGAACCGGTGCCGTCGGCCCCACCCGGCCGGCGGCACCCCCTCGCGCACCGGGCGCCCCGTGATCCCCGAGGGCGCTCCGATCCGGGCCCCCTCGGAGGGCACCGGGACCGGTTCGGTGCGTGCCGGGCCCACCCCGGTGCGTGCCGGGGAGACCGGGGGCGCACGGCCCTCTGGTACGGACCGGATCCACGTACCCCACCGACACAACCCAGCGACACACCGCACCCATCACCGAACAGGACTCCGCACACCATGACCGCCACCACCCAGCCCGGCCTCCCGGACCTGCCCGAACAGACCGCCGCCGGACGCCCCGCCCGCCGGGGGAGCGCGACGCCGCCCGCCCGTCAGGTCCTGCCCGCCGAGGAGCGGTACGCGACCGAACTCGCCTTCCTCGCCGCCCAGGACACCGGCCCCCGCCCGCCCGGCTGGGCGCTGACGCCCCGCGCCGTGGTGACCTTCGTCTGCGGCAGCGCCGGCGAGGAGCTCGCCCTGCCCCGCCGCCGCGCGGGCCTCCCCGCGAAGCTGACGATCGCGCCCAAGTTCGTCGGCGAGCGGGCCCTGGTCGAACGCTGCGTCGTCACGCTCGCGGGCGAGCGCGGCCTGCTGCTGGTCGGCGACCCCGGCACCGCCAAGTCCATGCTCTCCGAGCTGCTGTCGGCCGCCGTCTGCGGCACCAGCGCCCTCACCGTTCAGGGCACCGCGGGTACCACCGAGGACGCCTTCCGGTACGGCTGGAACTACGCCCAGCTGCTCGCCCAGGGGCCCACCCCGGACGCCCTCGTCGACTCCCCGGTGCTGACCGCCATGCGGACCGGCCGGGTCGCCCGCATCGAGGAGATCACCCGCTGCCTGCCGGAGGTGCAGGACGCGCTGGTGTCGATCCTGTCCGAGCGCCGGGTCACCGTGCCCGAACTGACCGCGACCGAGGACGCGGTGGTCAGCGCGGCCCCCGGCTTCACGGTCATCGCCACCGCCAACCTGCGGGACCGCGGCGTGTCCGAGATGTCCGCGGCCCTCAAGCGCCGCTTCAACTTCGAGACGGTGCAGCCGATCGCCGACGCCGACGCCGAGGCCGCCCTGATCCGCCGCCAGGCCGTCGCCGCCGTCGAGCGCGCCGGTGCCGGGTTCGGCGTCGACGACGCCGTGCTCGACGCCCTGGTGACCGTCTTCCGCGACCTGCGGACCGGTCGCTCCGCCGAGGGCTGGGACGTGGAGCGGCCGGGCACCGTGATGTCCACCGCCGAGGCGGTCCAGGTCGCGGCTTCGCTGGGCGTCGCCGCGGCGTACCTGCCGGGCGGCGACGTCCTCGACCTGCTGCCGGGGCACCTGCTGGGGGTGGTCCGCAAGGACGACCCGGCCGACCACGAGAGGATGCTGGGCTACTGGGACGGCCCGGTCCGGCGCCGCGCCGAGGACGGCTCCGCGATGTGGCGCCGCCTCTGGGACCTCCGGGGGAACCTCCGGTGACGACCCCCCGTACGACGTACGATCCCCACGCGGCCGTCGAAGCCCTGGCCGGCTCGCGGCAGCCCTTCCTGCTCGGGGTGCGCCACCACAGCCCGGCCCTGGCCGCGGTGATCCCGGCGCTGCTGGACGCCTCCGGCGCCGAGGTGGTCTGCGTCGAGCTGCCCGCCGATTTCCAGGACTGGCTCCCGCACCTGGCCGACCCCGAGACGGTCGCGCCGGTGGCCCTGGCGGGCGCGGGCACGGACGGCCGCCTGGCCTTCTACCCGTTCGCGGACTTCTCCCCGGAACTGGCCGCGATCCGCTGGGCCCGCGAGCGCGGCGCGCAGGTCCTGTGCTGCGACCTGCCGCTGGCGGACGAGGGCTGGACGGCCTCCCGGCCGGCCCTCGCACCGCCGGCCGCCACCCCCGACGGAGAGTCCGCCGACACCGCCGTCGGCACCCCCGCCGGAGCGGGCGGGGAAGCCGGCGCCGTCGCCGCCGGGGCGGACGCGAACGGTGACGGCGGGCCCGGCTCCGTTCCGGTGCCTCCTGCGGTCACCGCCGGGAGGTCCTTCGCGGATGCGCTCGCCGCGGCGGGCACCGGCCGGGAGGGCGAGGACATGTGGGACCGCGCCGTCGAGGTCCTGGCCCCCGGCTGCGCGCCCGAGGCGGTACGGCGTGCCGCGCTCGGCGTCGGCTGGGCGCTGCGCCGGGACGCCGAGGCCGAGGGTGGCGTTCCCGCCACCGACCTCGCCCGCGAGGCCCACATGCGCCGCGTGATCGGCGAGGCCGCCGCATCGGGCCGCCAGGTCGCGGCCGTGATCGGCGCCTTCCACGCCCCGGCCCTGCACGTGCCGGTCGCCGTCCCGGCCTTGCATGTGCCGGGCGCCCCTGGTGGCTCTGCCGGTCAGCCCGCCTGGGGCGGCGCGGCGGGTGCGGCGGATGGGTCGTCTGGTGCGTCTGGTGGGTCTGGTGCGTGCGGTGCGTCCGGTGGCTCCGGTGTGTCCGGTGGGGACGGTTGCGGTGGGGGGTCGGGCGGTGGAGCGCTTCCCGCCGGCTCGGTGCCCGCGGGTGATGCCGCGCGTCCGCTGCCCGCGGATGGTGCAGCGGGCCCGGTGCCCGGTTCCGCCGGGGGCGAAGGGCTCGTCACCTCGCTCGTTCCGTACTCCTTCGATCTGCTCGACTCCCGCTCCGGGTATCCCGCCGGGATCCGGGACCCGCGGTGGCAGCAGGCCGTGCTGCGGGCCGGGGGCGAGCCCGGGCGGGTGGACGAGGAGGCCGCGCGGGCCGTCACCGACGTGTGCCGCGAGCTGCGGGCCGCCGGGCACACCGCCGGCACCGGGGAGGCCGCCGAGACGCTGCGGCTCGCCGGGGACCTCGCGCGACTGCGCGGACTCCCGGCACCGGGGCGCGGTGAACTGCTGGAGGCCGTCACCTCCGTACTCGGCCAGGGTGAACTGCTCGGCCGGGGGCGGGCGTTGGCCCGCGCCCTGGAGGCCGCACTCGTCGGCACCGCCCGCGGGTGCCTCGCCCCCGGCACCCCCCGTTCCGGCCTCGCGCCCTCGGTGGAGCGGGAACTGGCCGCGCTGCGGCTGCCCTGCCCCGACGAGCCGGCCGCCCGCGAGGTCCGCCTGGAGCCGCTGCGCTCACCGCTCGACCACCGCCGCGAGGTCATGCTCCAGCGCCTGCTGGTCTGCGGCGCCTCGTACGGCGAGCCCCTCAAGGTCGCCGGCACGGGCGACGCCGCCGCGCTCGGCACCAAGTGGCGGCTGCGCTGGACGCCTTCCGTTCCCGCCCGCCTCGACCTGGCCGGGGTACGCGGCGTCACCGTGGCCCAGGCCGCGGCCGGCACCCTCCGGGCCACCGCCCGCCGGGAGGCCGCCGAGGGCGGGCCGACCTGCGCCCAGATCCTCACCGGACTGGCCGCGGCCGCCCGCTGCGACCTGCCCGAACTGGTCGACGTACGGCTCGCGGAGGCCGCCGGCACCCTGCCCGCGTCGGCGACCCTGCCCGAACTCCTGGAGGCACTCGACCTCCTGGACGCCCTGCACCGCGGGCACCTGCCCGGCACGGGCGAGGCAGGCCGTGCCGAAGCCGCCGCGCTCGCGGCGGAACTCCTCGAGGCGGCCGTCCGCACCCTCCCCGGCCTCGCCGGCAGCGAGGACCCGGCGGACGCCGCCGCGCTCGTCGCCCTGGCCGACCGGGCTGCCGCACACCACCTGGGCCTTCGCCTGGACCAGTCCCTGACCGACCTCGCCGGCACCGGGGCGCCGCTGATGCAGGGCGCCGCCCTGGCCGTACGGGCCCTGCTCCAGCTCGACCCGACGGAGGACCTGGGCGACCGGGCCGCCGGATGGATCGACACGGCCACCGATGCTTCCGGGCGTCGCAGGCTGACCCGGCGGCTGACCGGCCTGCTCACCGCAGCCGGGCCCCTCCTCCAGGCGTCCGCCGCCGTTCTCGACCCCCTGCTGGACCGCATCGAGAGCCTGGACGACCAGGGCTTCCTGGACCGGCTGCCCGCCCTGCGGGGCGGGTTCGACGCCCTGGCACCGGCCGCCCGCGGCCGGCTCCTGGACACCGTCACCGGACGGCTCGGCGACCGGATCGACCTCACCCTGGAGGCCCCTCCCGCGCTGCTCGCCCTGTGGGCGGCGGCCGACGCGGCGGGTGCTGCGGCGCTGAAGGCGTTGCCGGTGCCGGTGCCGGTGCCGGAGCGGGAGTCGGGGTGGGTGCGGGAGTCGGTGTCGGAGCGGGTGCGGGAGTCGGCGTCGGAGCGGGTGCGGGAGTCGGTGCGGGAGTCGGTGTCGGTGTCGGCGTCGGAGCTGGTGCCGGTGCCGGGTCCGGTGCCGGAGCCCGACGGTCCCGGCGGACCCGCAGCCGCCGAAGCCACCCGGCCCCGGCGGTCCGAGCCGCACCGCATCGGCACCGCCGACCGGTGGCGGCTGCTGCTCGGCCGGCAGCACGACCGCCTGCCCGACGGTGCCCGCCGCCACGCCCGGGCCCTCGACGAGCTGTACGGCACGGGCCGCGGCGAAGGCGCCGCCGATCTGGACCGGGGCGGCGTGCCCGGTGCCGGCGGCGGCCAGGAGGCGTCGTTCCCCACCGCCCGCGAATGGGCCGGGGAGCTGGAGGCCCTGTTCGGCGCCGACATTCGGGAGGAGGTGCTCGCCGCGGCGGCCGACGCGGGCCGCACCGACGTGCTGACCCAGCTCGACCCGGCCTCCGTACGGCCGTCCGTGGAGCTGCTGACCTCGGTCCTCTCCCTGGCCGGCGGCATGCCCGAGCACCAACTGGCCCGGCTGCGCCCGCTGGTGAAGCGACTGGTCGAGGAACTCACCCGCGAACTGGCCACCCGTACCCGGCCGGCCCTCTCCGGGCTCACCACTCCCCGGCCCACCCGTCGCCCCGGCGGCCGGCTCGACCTCGCCCGCACCCTGCGCGCCAACCTCGCCCACGCCCGGCGGGCGGAGGACGGCCGGGTGAGCATCGTGCCCGAGCGCCCGGTCTTCAGCACCCGGGTGCGCAAGGAGGCCGACTGGCGGCTGATCCTGGTGGTCGACGTGTCCGGCTCGATGGAGGCGTCGGTCGTCTGGTCCGCGCTGACCGCCGCCGTGCTGGCCGGCGTGCCCGCGCTGTCCACCCACTTCCTGGCGTTCTCCACCGACGTCGTGGACCTCACCGAGCGGGTGGACGACCCGCTGTCCCTGCTGCTGGAGGTGTCCGTCGGCGGCGGTACGCACATCGCGGCCGGCCTCGCGCACGCCCGCTCGCTGATCACCGTCCCGAGCCGCACCCTCGTCGTCGTGGTCAGCGACTTCGAGGAGGGCGTGCCCGTCGGCAGCCTGCTGGGCGAGGTACGGGCGCTGGCCGCGTCCGGCGCCCACCTGCTCGGCTGCGCGGCCCTCGACGACGCGGGCACGCCCCGCTACTCGGTGCCCGTGGCCCGTCAACTCGTCGCCGCCGGCATGCCGGTGGCCGCACTCAGCCCGCTCGCCCTCGCCCGCTGGGTGGGCGACCGCCTCCGTGGAGATGCCCGTTGAACCCCGAACCGTCTGCTGTGATCCCGCCGGGGGTGCCTGGTGCCCTGCCGCCGGGTGAGCCTGTTGGCCTGTCGGCTGTTGGCCTGGCGGCTTTTGGCCTGCCGGCTGTTGTGCTGCCGCCGGTTGTGCCCGCCGTGCTCGCCGAGGCGGTCGAGGGCCTCACCGCACGGCTGCGGAAGAAGCTGGACGCGGCCATCGCCGACTGTGCCGGGGCCGCGGTCGCCGGACCGGACGGCACGGTCACGGTCCGCTTCGGCGAGGACACCGTGGTCACCCTGCGGCCCGGGGATGCGGGGGTGATCAGCGAGGCCGGGCAGGCCGTGTGCGGCTGCCTGCTCGCCCCGCGGTGCCTGCACCGCACGGCTGTGCTGGGGGCGGCGCCGATCGCGGATGCCGACGATGTGGAGGAGGTTGGGCCGGGGGGTGAGGCCGGGGCTGAGGCTGGGGCTGGGACTGGGGCCGAGGCTGGGACTGGGGCCGAGGCTGGGGTTGGGGTTGGGGCTGGGGGCGCAGCTGGGGTTCGGGCTGGGGCTGGGGTTGGGGTTCGTGCTGGGGCTGGAGCTGAGGTCGGGGTTCGTGCTGGGGCTGGGGTCGGGGTAGGGGCTCCGGCACCGGCAACGGGTGGCCCTCTGCCCGGAGATCCGGTGCCGGGTCCCGCGGAACCGCTCAGCGACGGTCAGATCGCTGCGGCCGGCGCCCTGTGGGACGCGGCCGCCACGGCCCTCGCCGGCGGCGTCGCCGCCTCCGGCGCCGTGGTCCAGGCGGAGCTGCTCCGTGCCGCCCACACCGCGCGGGTCGCGGGTCTGCCGCGTGCGGAAGCGGCCGCGCTGCGCCTGGTACGCGGCCTGCGCGCCGCCCGTGACGGCGGCGCCACCCAGCCGCTGGCAGCCCTCACGGCCGCCTACCGCGAGTTGCTGCTGGTGAGTGCCGTGCTGGCCGCCGGCACGCCCGATCCCGCCTTCGTCGGCACCGGCCGGCGCGCGTACCGGTCCGGCGGCAGCGTGCGTGTGTACGGCCTGTGCCGGGAGCCCGTGCTGTCCGCCACCGGGTACGGAGGTGTGGTCACGCACCTGCTCACGCCCGACGGAGCCCGCCTGTCCGTGTCCGACGTGAAGCCGGGCGGCCTCGCGCGGGCCAGGGGAGCCGGTTCCGCCTCCGTGGCCATCGGTGGCGCGGTGCTCGACCACGCCGGGCTGGCCCGCGGCGGGCTGCTGGTCGTGGGCGCCACCGTCTCCGCCGACGGCCGCCTCGGCGCCGGCCGCGGGGTCAGGGCCACGCCGCTGCCGGGCGTGGCGTGGACCGACGAACCGGTCGCCGCGCTGTTCGCCCGCCCGGCCGCGGAGGTCGTCGCCTGCCGGCAGGACGACGGGTCCGGGGGTGGGGTCGGGGCTGGCTCCGGGGCTGGAGGCGGGTCCGGGTACGACGGCCGGTCCGAGCTGCTCGGGTGCGACGTGGAGGTGGTGGGGGCGTACGCCGACCACCTGCTGGTCCGCGAGTTGTCGCCCGACGGCACCGTGCGCGACGGTGCGCCGGTGCTCCGTCTGCTGCCGGCTCACCCCCACCCCGACCTCCCGTTCGTGGCCAACCTGCGGCGCCTCGCGGGGTGCCCGGGGCTCCGCATGCGGGTCCTGGGCCGCCCCGACCGCGACCGGGCCGCCACGCTGCGTCCCGTTGCGGTCGGACCGGTTCCCGGTGCGGAGTTCACCCTGCGGCTCCCCGACGCCTGGCTCGGGCGGGCCGACCTGGGGTACGACCTGCTCCAGGGGGAGCACCTTCCCGCGGGAGCGCCCGGCTCGGTTCCCCTGGCCGTCGATCCCGGCCCCGACCTGCTCGCCGAATCCCCGCTGTGGCGGGTGCGGCGGCTGCTGGAGGCCGGGGTGTCCGGCGGACGCCGAGCGGTGGCCGAAGCCGCCCGCGGCGGCGAACCGGTCAGCCGCCCCGACCTGCTCCGCCGGGCCGGCTTCGGTACGGCGGCCGAGCTCGCCGGGGCCCTGGCCGCCGAGGCGGACCGGCGGAGCCGGGACGCTTTCGGCCGCCTCACGGATGCCTCGGCCGACCGGTACGCGCGGGCTTGGCTCGCGTCGGCCGTTCACCTTTCTGCGGCTGAGCGGTCCTTGATTGCGGCTTCCTGGTCTTGAGACAGGGGGAGGGAGAGTGGGAGGGGCGGGGGCATCCGGAGCTTCGGGGGTGGGTCGTGTGGTGTGTGGGTCCCCTCGGTGCTTGACCCGTCGTGGCCTGCAGGCCCTGCGGCAGGCCCACCCCTGGGGCTTTGGGGCTTCGCCCTGGCCTTC
>NZ_JBIVYX010000016.1:0-188965 GCF_044759225.1 Streptomyces sp. NPDC101132 | reverse complement strand
CAACTCATCACGGAGCCGTTCCACCTCCCCCAGCCTCATGCGCAGAAGCTGCCCACGAGCAGGCAAGATCACCCGACGTAACGAAGCACTACTAGCCTGAGCCGCATGGACATCAGCATCCACACCACCTCCCTCCCGCACCTGGACCCGGACGCCTCTCTGGTCTTCTACCGCGACGTGCTCGGCTTCGAGGTCCGGGGCGACGTCGGCCAGGGCACGATGCGCTGGATCACGCTCGGCCCCGCCGACCAGCCCGGCGTCAGCATCCTGCTGACGCCGCCCGCCGCCGACCCGGGGATCACCGAGGCCGAGCGCCGCACCATCGCGGAGATGATGGCCAAGGGCACCTTCGGCTGGATCCTCCTCGCCACCCGGGACCTCGACGCCACCTTCGCGAAGGTCAGGGAGGCCGATGCCGAGGTCGTCCAGGAGCCGACCGAGCAGCCGTACGGCGTCCGCGACTGCGCCTTCCGCGACCCCGCGGGCAACCTCATCCGCATCCAGGAGGTCCGCTGAGCCCGTCGGCCCCGACGGGCCCCCGGCACCCGGCCGTTCGGAGCCCGGCCGGCGGTCACTCCCGGCCCGTGTCCGCGGCCCGCATCAGCAACAGCGCGATGTCGTCGGTGTGGTGGCCGCCGGGGCGGGCGTGCCCGAGGAGCCGGTCGAGCAGCCCGTCGAGGTCCTCGCCGTCGTGCGCGGCGAGGATCCCGGCCAGCTCCGCGGCGACCCGCTCCGGGTCGGTCCCGGGGGACTCGACCAGCCCGTCCGTGTAGAAGGCGAGCGTGGTGCCCGGGGTGAGGTCCAGCACCCTCACCGGGTACGAGAAGCCCGGCGCGATCCCGAGCAGCGGGCCGGGATCGAGCTCCACCACCGTCCCCGGCCGGCCCGGCCGGGCGAGCAGCGGCGGCGGATGCCCCGCACTCGCCAGCCGCACCTCGTGACGGGCCAGGTCGATGTGCCCGTACAGGCAGGACGCCAGCAGGTCGGTCTCCAGGTCGGCCAGCACGCGGTCGACCCGGGCCAGCACCTGGTCCGGCGGGTCGCCGGCCGTGGTGTGGATCGCGGTGCGCAGCTGTCCCATCAGCGCGGCGGCGGCGACGTTGTGCCCCTGTACGTCGCCGATGACCGCCGCCGCGGTGTCCGGGCCGAGCCGGATCAGGTCGTAGAAGTCGCCGCCCACGTCCATGCCGTGACTGGCGGGCAGGTAGCGCGCGGCGGCCGTCAGGCCCGGGAGCGCGGGCATGCTGCGCGGCAGCAGCGCCTGCTGGAGCCCGCGGGCCAGGTCGTGCGTGACGTCGTACAGCCGGGCCCGGTCCAGGGCCTGGGCGACCAGACCGGCCAGCGAGGTGAGGGCGGCGCGTTCGTCGGCGCTGAAGGAGTGCGGCCGCTCGTACGAGAGGATGCAGGCGCCGATGGGCCGGCCCGAGACGACCAGCGGCAGGAAGGCCCACGCCTGTTTGCCGCTGAGCCGCGGGGCGCCCGGGTAGCGGCGGGCCATCTCGCGCGCGTCGGCGAAGAACGACGGGGCGCCCGTGGCCAGTACGCGTCCCGCGGGGGTGAGGTGCGTGTCCAGGGGCAGGCCGTCGAGGCGGTCGAGGGTCTCGCGGTCGTAGCCGTGGTGGCCGGTGATCTTCAGACGTCCGGCGTCGGCGGTCGACAGGACCAGGCCGTCCGCGCCGAACGCGGGCAGCACCTGGTCGGCGACCAGGTCCACCACGTCCCGGACGGCCACCGCCTCGGTCAGGGCCGAGGCCAGGTGGACCAGTTGGTACAGCCGGCCCGCCTGGGTGCCGCCGGGCACCGGCGGCGCGGGCTCCGCCGCCGTCGCCGGTGTGCCGGCGGGCGGGGGTGCGTCCGGTTCGGGTCCGGGCTCCGGCCTGGGCTCCGGCCCGGGCTCCGGTCCCGGCGACGGGCCCGGTTCGTGGCCGCGGGTGATCCGTACGCTGATCCCGCTGGCGTCCGGGTAGAGCTGAAAGCGCAGCCAGGTGTCCGGCGGCCGGCGGGCGCTGAAGGCCACCGGGTCCCGGCTGATCACCGCGGTCCGGTAGTGGTCCTCGACGACCGTGTCGTCCAGCCACGGCAGGGAGTGCCAGGGCCGGGTGCCGAGCAGCCGTCCGGCACCGCGGCCCAGCAGTTCTTCCGCCTGCCCGCTCAGGAAGGTGATCCGGCCCTCCAGGTCCAGGCCCAGGGCCCCTTCGGGCAGGCGCTCGGTGTAGTCGGCTGCGGCCTGAACGGCCTGGCCGCCGGCCGGGCGGAGCGCCGTACCGGCGGGCACCTGGCGGGGGGTCTCCGGTACGGCCGGTGGCGGCACCGCCTCGTCCAGGACCTGGGCCACCTGCCGCGCGGCCCGGGTGATGTGGCTCCGCTCGCGCCGGCTGGCGGTGGCCGGATGGCTGGCCGGCCACAGCAGGAGCAGCGCGCCCCAGTTCCGGTTCCGGCCGGGCAGCGGGGCTGCGGCGAGCGCGAAGCGGTACGGGAGTCCGGCGGCGGCACGCGGATAGGCGCGCGCCATGTCGTCCTGGGAACCCACCCACACCAGCCGGTCCTCGCGCACCGCCTCGGCCACCGGGACCGGGGCGTCCACCGGCAGCCGGCGCCAGGGCCACGCCACCTCGGAGGGCACCCCGCACACCACCGCGAGCCCCAGCTCCCGGCCCGTCCCGTCCAGCAGGTACACGCCGCCCGCGGAGGCCCCGGTCCGGTACACGGTCTCGGCCAGCACCTCGTCGAACGCCCCGTCCACGGTGGCCCGCCCGCCCGTCCCCGGTGGGGGCCGGTCGTACGGGCCGCCGGCGGGCGCGGCCGTGTCCGGCCCGCCGGCTGGCGCCGCCTCGGCCGAGCCGCCGACGGGCGCCACCCCCTCGCGCGGGGGCTCCCCGGGCGGGGCTTGGGCGGCAGGAGCTTCGCCGGACGGGGCTCGGCCGCGCGGATCCTCGCCGCGCGGGGCTTGGCCGGCCGGAGCTTCGCCGGACGGCGCTCGACCGGGCGGATCCTCGCCGGGCGGGGCCGGGCCGGGCGGGGCTTGGTCGGCCTGAGCTTCGCCGGACGGGGCTCGGCCGCGCGGATCCTCGCCGGGCGGGGCCGGGCCGGGGACGGGGCGGGGCGGCCCGTCCCCGTCCGGCCGGTGCGGGACCGGGACATTCACCGTCCGCCTCCGGGGGAGCGGGGCCGTCGTCGGCCCCGGGTCCTGGGTGGTCCCGTCGTCGTACTGCGCGCCGCACGGCTCATCGCTCGCTCCCGGGCGCTCGGTCGCCCTGTTCCCCGTGCGGCTGCCCCGCCGGGCCCGGCCCATGCGGCCCCGGCCGCGACCACCCGGCCGGCCACCCGCCGGGAACCGGCGTCACGCGCGCCCGTCGGCCTCCCGCGCGGCCCGCTCCAGACGGGCCCGGTACTCCTTCCACCAGGCCAGGTCCTCCGACGGGATGCTGGTGTTCCGCTCGTTCATGCCGACCGCGCCGTCCGTCAGCTCGCGGATGACGTCCGCGTGACCGGCGTGCCGCTGGGTGTCGGCGATCACCCGCACCACGGCGTGGTGGAGCGTGACCTCGTCCCGCCCCTCCGGCCACCACGGCACCCGGCCGACCGTGTCGAGCGGCAGCGCCTCCAGCGTCGCGTCCGCGTGCGCCCACGCACGCCGGTACAGGCCCACGACGTCCTCCCGGGATTCCGCGGCCGTCGCCCACATGTCCGCGTTGGTCTCCGCGTCCTCCCCGGTCCACGGCAGCGACTCGCCGGAGGGCCGCCCGAACGTGTCGCCCAGATAGCCCAGTTCCACGCACGCCGCGTGCTTCACCAGGCCCAGCAGGTTGGTCCCGGTCGGCGTCATCGGCCGCCGGACCTCGTACTCGGTCAGCCCCTCCAGCTTCCACACCAGGGCGTCCCGGGCGGACCGGAGGTAGAAGTGCAGGTCGGTCTTGGCGTCCTGAGCCGCCGGATTCGATGGGGTCACCGGCCCAGTCTCACCCCGCCCGAGACCCCGGTTCCAGCCGTTTCCCCGGAGCGGCAGCCGCGCACGGGCTTTCCGGCACCGGCCGCCCGCGCCACACTTGAACCGTGAACCGGTCGGCCGCACTGCACAGACTGGCGTCGCCGCGGGCCCGCGACCGCCTGGGCGACGCCCTCTTCCAGCGTGTCGCCGGCCCCTCGGGTCCGGAGAACCGGCGGCGCATCCACGGCACGCCGGGCCCCCGCTGGTTCGGGCCCGACGAGCCGATCCGCCGCGTGCACGGCGACGCCTCCATGTTCGTGGGCGGGCTCAGCGCGCTGCTCCTGCAGTCCCTGCACCCGCTGGCGATGGCCGCGGTGGCGGCCCACTCCGGCTACCGCGGCGACCCCTGGGGCCGGCTCCAGCGCACCAGCACCTTCCTCGCCTACACCACGTACGGGACCGCAGAGGACGCCCAGCGCGCGGTGGACGGCGTACGGGCGGTCCACGAGCGGGTCCGCGGCCGCACCCCGGACGGCGAACCGTACCGGGCCGGCGACCCCCACCTGCTGGAATGGGTGCACATCGCCGAGGTGGACAGTTTCCTGCGGGCCCACCAGCGGTACGGCGCCCGGCGCCTGGACGCGGCCGAGTGCGACGCGTACGTGGCGGCCGCCGGCCGGGTCGGGGAGGCGCTGGGCGTCGTCCGCCCGCCCCGTACGACGGCCGAGCTCGCCCGCCGCCTCGACGCCTACCGGCCGGAGCTCCGCGGCACCGACGAGGCACGTGCCGCGGCCCGCTTCATCCTGCTCAGGCCACCGCTGCCGTGGCCGGTGCGCCTCCCGTACGGGATGCTCGCGGCGGCTGCCGTGGCCCTGCTCCCGCCCTGGGCCCGGGCGCCCCTCGGCCTGCCCCTGCTGCCGCGGGCCGAGCGGTGGTGCGTACAGCCGGCCGGCGCGGCCGTCACCGCCACCATCCGCTGGGCCATGAGCCCGCCGCCCCCGTCCGCCGGCTGAGCGGCGGGGGAGGGGACGGGGGCGGCGGTACGCCGGCACTCCGGCCGGCGCGTCGCGCCCCGCGTCACCCCGGAGCCGTACCCGGGTGTGCGGTTCCCGGCCTCCTCACACCCGCCGCCAGACGGCCATCGCCCAGGAGAACACCCCGAACAGCAGCAGTCCGGCGGCCACCGCGACCAGCAGCCAAGGCCCGGCCGGAGTCTCCGCGAAGGCGCGCAGGGTGTCGTCGACGCCCCGGGCCTTCGCAGGGTCGTACGCGGCCGCCGCGTACACCAGGAAGCCGCCCGCGGCCGTGAAGACCGCACCACGGGCGAGGCCGCCCACGACCCCGACCGTGTCCACCGCGGTCCGCGCCCACTCGGGGAGGGCCGCCGTGTCCATGTCCTCGCGGAACGTCCTCCTGGCGGCCTGCACCGCGATCACGATGCCGCCGATGGCTATGCCGCAGCCGACCGCCCCGACCAGCCAGGGCCCCGCGGGGGCGTCCATCACCCGCGCCGTGAGGTCCCGCGACTGCTCGTCGCCGGAACGATTCTGCTTCCGGCCCGCCGCGAAGGCGAGCACGGAATAGGCCAGCACCCCGTAGAACACCGCCCGGGCGGCGGAGGAGGCCCGCTTGGTGGCCTTGCGCCCGTCCGGACCGGTGGCACCGAACACCGCCTCCGACAGCCGCCACAGGGCCATGGCGACCAGACCGATCCCGACGGCCCACACCAGCACGGAACCGTAGGAGCGGTCCGCAAGCGTGGCCAGGGCGCCCGACCGGTCCGCCTCCTCGCCGGTGTCCCCGAAGGCCACCTGCAGGGCCAACAGACCGACCAGCACGTACAGCACCCCGCGCGTGGCCAGTCCGGTGCGCGCCGCCACCACGATCGCCCGGCGCGTCTCGCGTCTGGCGCGACCGCGGTGGCCGGGTCCCTCGGTCCCGGGTCGGCCGGAGTCGCGCCGGGTCGCCGGTTCGCCGTACGAGGACATGGGCCGAGCCCCTTCCCGGGCCCGACCGTCCCGCCGCCCGGTGCGGCGGGGGTACGGGCACCTGCTCGCGGCGGCCGCCGGTGGCCGTCCGTGGCCGCGCCGGCGGGTCCGCTCAGGTCCGCGCATTCCCCGCCCGCGCCGTCTGATGTACGGCCGGCCGGAAGACGCGGACCCGTCAGGTCACGCGCCGGGCCGCGGGCCGCTCGGCGAGCTGCCGGAAGAGCCGGTTGCCCAGGCATGCGGTGAGGTACGGGACCCCGTCGGTGTAGCCCGAGCCGGGCGCGTCCCCGAGCATGCGCGCCGCGAGGCTCCGGTGGGTGGCCTTCCAGCGCTGGTGCCGGTCCTCCAGACGGGCCAGGGCCGCGTGCAGGAGCTCCCGTTCCGCGTGCCCGACCGGGGTCCGCCGGCGCAGGTCCAGGTAGGCGCGGGCCACGGTGTCGTGGGCCGCGTCCTCGGCCTCGGCGCGTACGGCCGGGACGCCCGCGAACGCCGCCGAGCACAGGCGCTCCCCGGACGGCAGCCCGCAGAGCACCTCGAACCGCTTGTACTGCTCGGACTGGATGGCGCTGGCGCCCTGGGTGTACCGCCGGAACCCGGTGAAGTGGTCCGGCCGCATGGTGGCCACGAGCCGGAACAGGGCCGCCGCCCGGTCGACCGAGGCGGCCGCGCGGTCCACGTGCCGGGCCGCGGCCCCGGGCCGGCCGTCGCGGAGGGCCGTGATCGCCGCCCGGACCTCCGCCACGACCGCGGTGAAGAGCATCTCGTGGGCCTGGAGGGCGCGGATGAAGAAGAACTCGTCGTGCAGCACGTACACCGGCTGGACGGTGAGGTCGAACCAGCGGCCGGCCGCGGTGGCCGGGGGCCGGGGGAGCAGGTCGGCGACGTCGCCCGCGTCCAGGCCGCCGAGGTCGTCCGAGACGAACCGCAGGGCGTGGCGCAGCCGCTTGCGCGTGGTGTCGGGGCCGGGCGGATCGGGGTCCGCGCCGCCGCCGGCGGGGCCGGTGTCCGGGCCGCGGGGCTCCCGTACCCGGGACTCGAACCGGACGACGTCGGCGATCAGCAGCGTCGCCATGTGGTTCGGGTCGAGCGGCCCCTCCGGGTCGTCCAGGACCATGTCGAGCAGGGGCAGCGCGAGGTAGGTCCGGTTCGCGTAGCGCCCGTCGTGCTTGTCGAGGACGCAGTCCAGGAAGGTGCGCAGGTACGGCAGCCGGTCCGTGGCGTGGCCGGACCGGAGGGCGTCCAGCCTCCGGAGCACGGGCAGGGGCAGGAAGTGCTTCCCGGTCCGGCGCACCTCGTCCGTGACCCGGCGGGCCAGCAGGTATCCGTCCCGGCACGCGGGCAGCTCCATGGTCATCTCTCGTCGCCTCCTGGGCCTGGGCGCCGCACCGTCGGGGTGGGGCGGGGGACTCCCAGTAGGCGGGGCCGGGGCGGGACGCGTCACGTCGCGGACATTCGTGTCTTGACAGGGCGGGCGGCCGCGGCTCCCGCCGACGAGGGCCCACCCGCGTGGCCCCCGCCCGTGCCTCCGCCCCTGCCCCTGCCTCCGCCCGTGCCCCCGCCCCTGCCTCCGCCCGTGCCCCGCTCCCGTGCCGTCGGCCCGCCCCGCCGCGTGCCGGAACCGCCGCCCGTCAGATCCGCCGGTGGGCGTGCAGCAGGTACTCCTCGCGGTGCAGCGGGTTGCCGTCCGTGCGGGGGCGGCTGCGCGGGGCCGCGGCGGGGGCGTGGTGGTCGAAGGCCGACTCCAGGACGCCCTCGCCGCCGGTGAGCCCCGGCAGCTCCCGTTCCAGGCCGTGCACCCGGTCCGCCGGTACGTGGCCCTCCAGCACGTACGCGTCGCCCTCCGCCGCCGGCGTGCCCGGCACGGCCCCGGCCCGCGCCAGGGCGAGGGCCACCGCGGGGTAGGCGGCCGCCGGGCACTCCAGCCGGAAGCGGTGCACCGGCTCGTGCACCACCGTGCCGGCGCGCTCCAGGGCGGCCATCAGCACCAGCGGGGTCAGCGCACGGAACGCGCCCGCCGTGCTGCGGATGCTGCAGAAGCCGGAGTGCGTCATGGTGACCGTGCAGTCCGGCACCTGCCAGCCGTAGAGGCCCTGGCCGAGGGTGGCGTGCACCGTCTCCTCGACCGCCCGCATGAAGGACAGCGGCAGCGAGCCGAGCTCGACCTCGCGCCGGAACACCACGCCGCCGCCCGGCGGCGCCGGTTCGACGCGCAGGCCGACGGTCGCCAGGAACGGGTTGCCGTCCTCGTCGAGCACCTCGTGGGCGGCGCCCGTGCCGGTCACGCGCTCCACGCAGATCGGGGTGGTCTCCTCGAAGCGCACCGCCAGCCCGAACTCCTCGGCGAGGGTGGTCTGGAGCACCTCCTTCTGCACCTCCCCGTAGAGCGACACGGAGAGCCGGCCGCCCGCGGGGTCCTGGCGCAGGCCGATCAGCGGGTCCTGCTCGGCGAGCCGGCCGAGCGCCAGGTGCAGCTCGCCCTCTCCGGCCGGTCCGGCGGGCACCACCACGGTCTCCAGCGAGGGCGGCGCGAAGACCCGCCCGTACGGGCGGTCCCGCGGCTCCCGGCCGACGGCGTCGCCGATCCGGACGTCGGCGAGGCCGCGCAGCACCGCGATCTCCCCGGCCCGTGCCGCGGCCCGGCGTTCGAGCGCGCCTCCGGCGAAGACGGCCAGCCCGGTAACCCGTCCCACGCCGTCTCCCGCGGGCACCTGCCGGCGGACGGCGAGCGTGCCGGAGAACAGCCGGGCGTACGCGAGTTTCTCGCCGTGCTCGCCCCGCTCCACCTTGAAGACCCGGCCGGACAGCGGCCCGTCGGCGTCGGGGCGTACGGCGGGCAGCAGTTCGCGCACCGCGTCGACCAGGTCGGGCACGCCCGCGCCGGTCACCGCCGAGCCGACGTACACCGGATGGACCCGGCCGGCCCGGGTCGCGGCGGACAGGGCGCGGCGCAGCCTGCCGGGCGTCACGGAGCGCTCGTCGGCCAGGTAGGACGCGAGGAGGGCGTCGTCGTGCGCGGCGAGCACGTCGAGCAGCCGCCGCGCGACGTGCGGGTCCGCCGCGGTGAAGGGGGCGGTCCGCACGTCCTTCGTGCCGAGGCCGTCCACGACGCGGCTCATGCCGACGACGGGCACGCCGAGCCGGCGCCCGATCTCGCCCACCACGCGGACGTCGTCCGCGCCGCGCCGGTCCGCCTTGTTGACGAAGACGAGGGTGGGAAGGGCCAGGCGCTTGAGGGTCCGCATAAGGACACGCGTCTGCGGCTGGACGCCCTCCACCGCGGAGACCACGAGGACGGCGCCGTCCAGCACGCCGAGCACCCGCTCGACCTCGGCGATGAAGTCGGGGTGTCCGGGCGTGTCGACGAGGTTGACGGAGACCGCGCGGGTGCCGGAGCCGAGCCGGAAGTTCTCGACCGCCGACCGGATGGTGATGCCGCGGCGGCGTTCGAGTTCCAGACTGTCCGTCCGGGTGCTGCCCGCGTCGACGCTGCCGATCTCGTCGATGACCCCGGCGGCGTACAGCAGCCGTTCGGTCAGGCTCGTCTTACCGGCGTCGACGTGCGCCAGGATCCCCAGGTTGAGCGTGCGTTGCGTGGAATGGGTCGAGTGTGGTGACTGCACCGGGCGTCATGTCCTTCGGGTTGATGACCGTTCCTTCCGTGGGGGACATGGACGTTCCGCGCATCGCAGTGCTCCTCGTTCGTGGGTGTGGTGCCCGAGGAGGGTGGCAGGGCGACGGGGGGAGCGGCAACGCCTTTTTCCCCTCGTACGCCCTGACCCGGGCGAACCCCGCCGGCCGGTGGCGGCGAACGTCGTGCGGAGGCGCCGCCACGGCACCGCGCGGCCGGCCGAGGTCGGAGTACGGGAACGGCTGGCCGTACGCGGCAGGGGCCGCCACGATGCGACCATGACGGATTCACACGCGGGGGCAGGGCCCCGCCGACGACGGCGCGGGCACACCGCCCTCGTCGTCCTGACGGTGCTGCTGCTGACGCCGCCGTGGGGGCTGCTGCTGTTCTACGTCGTGTTCGGCGCCCTCACCGACCCGGGTTCGCCGGCGGGGACTTCCGACCCCGGGGCCGAGTGGTCGCTCGTGATCGCGATACTGGTGTCACTCGGGCTGCCGGCGGGCGGCGCCGCGACCGGCTGGGCCATCGCCGGCCGCCTGCGGGGGGACCGCCCCTTCGCGACGGCCGCCGGCACGCTGACCGGCGCGCTCCTCCTCTGGACCGCCGCCCTGGTGTACCTCTACGTCGCCCTGCAGCAGGCCTCGTGGTGGTTCTGAGCGCGCGCTGTGGACCGTACGGCGGCGCCCGCCGGGGGCGGGCCGGCGGCCGGGCACGGCTGACGGCGGACGTGCCGGTGCCCCGGCTCCGCGGGAACGCGGGGCCGGGGCACCGGATCGTGCTGTCGGGCCGGACTGCGGCCTCGGACTTCCGTCAGAAGCGGAGGGTCCAGCTGTCGATGTAGCCCGAGTTGCTCGACCACGGGTCGTGGGCCCGCAGCTTCCACTTGCCGTTGGCCACCTCGGCCGAGCCGTTGACCGTCCAGATGCCGCCCACGTCGGGCATGTCCCACGACGTGTCCTTGAGACTGATCGGGTAGACCGTCCCGTCGGGGGCGATCAGGTCGAGCGCCAGGAACCCGTAAGCCGGGAACTTGACGGAGACCGCGACCTCCAGGTTGCCCGGCGCGTTGCCCGGGACCCCGGTGACGGTGACGGAGCTGGTCGCGGGCTGGTTGCCGGTGATCGCGTGGTTGCTGCTGTTGGTGAACCGCGGCCCCGCCGGCTTCAGCGGGGTCGAGCCCACGTACAGCAGGCGGTTGTACGAGCCGGTGCCGCGGTCCCAGAGCTGCCCGGTCGTGGAGTTGTCCTTGAGGGCCTTCGAGACGGTGGCCGGACTGGCGGTGCGGTGGGCCGAGAGGTACAGCGCCGCGGCGCCCGCGACGTGCGGGGTGGCCATCGAGGTGCCCGAGAGGGTCGTCGAGGAGCTGTTGTCCCACCAGACGGCCGAGGTGATGTCCGAACCCGGCGCGAACAGGTCCACCAGCGGACCGTAGTTGGAGAAGTCCGACCGCCGGTCGTCGCTCTGCGTGGAGCCCACGGTGATCGCGGTGCCCACGCGGGCCGGCGAGTGCTGCGAGGCGTCCTCGTTGTCGTTGCCCGCCGCGACGGCGTACGTGATGCCCTTGTTGATCGAGTTGCGTACGGCCGTGTCCAGCGCGGAGTTCGGGCTGCCGCCCAGGCTCATGTTCGCCACGGCCGGCTTGACGGCCTTCCGCGTCACCCAGTCGATGCCCGCGACCACCTGCGAGACGGTGCCGCGTCCGTTGGCGTCGAGCACCCGGACCGAGACGATCTTGGCCTTCTTGGCGACGCCGAAGGTGGTGCCGGCGACGGTGCCCGCCACGTGCGTGCCGTGGCCCTGCTCGTCGTCGGCCGGCGTGCCGGGCTCGATGGCGTCGTACCCGGACCTGGCACGTCCGCCGAAGTCCTGGTGGGCGAAGTTGACGCCGGTGTCGATGACGTACACCGTCACACCCGTACCCGCGCTGGTCGGGTACGTGTACTTCTCGTTCTGGCCCGGCTTGCGGCGGCGGTCGATCCGGTCGAGCCCCCACGAGGGCGGCGTCGGCTGGGTCGTGTCGGCCTTCACCGCGGCGTCCTGGACGACCTCGGCCACGGCCGGATCGGCGGCCAGCCGCCTGGCCTGCTGCTCGGTCATCTCCGCGGCGTAGCCGTTGAGCGCCGCGTCGTACGTGCGGCTGATCTTGCCGGAGTACCGCTCGACCACCGAACGCCCGGCGGGCGACTGCGACTTCGCCTTCGCCTGGTTCAGGATCACGATGTACTTGCCCGGGATGGTGCCCGGCGCTCCGGCGTTGGCCACCGTGCCCTCGGGCGGCGGCGCGGCCTGCGCGGTCGCGGCGCTGACACCTCCGAGCAGCGTGGCGGCGGCGACCGCCAGTACGGTCAGCCGACGACGGCGTGTCTGATTTCTGGCATGCATGATTCACTCCCCCCTGGGACCCCCTGCCGGTCCCGTCCCGCAAGACTGTCTCGTCAGCCCCTTTCGGGCAAGGGCGCATCTCGCGTGTCGGGACGCCAATGCGCGCCCCCCTGGCGGGAGTTGACGGAACGCGGCGTGATCCGGCACACGCGCGTCCGCCCGGTGGGCGGAGGCCTCGGGGGCCGCGGGCGGGCCTCGGCCGGGCGCGCCGCTACCGACCCGCGATGCGGCCGTCGCGGAGTTCCAGGACGCGGTCCGCCAGGTCGAGGAGCTGGGGGTCGTGGGTGGCCACCAGGGCCGTCACGCCCTCGCTGCGGACCACCGAGCGCAGCAGTTCCATGATCGTCAGCCCGGTGGCCGCGTCCAGTTGGCCCGTGGGCTCGTCGGCGATGAGCAGGGAGGGCCGGTTCGCGAGGGCGCGGGCGATCGCGACCCGCTGCTGCTGGCCGCCGGAGAGTTCGGTGGGCCGCTGGTCGGCGTGGTCGGCCAGGCCCACCAGGGCCAGCAGCAGCGCCACCCGCTCGTCCCGCTCGCGCGGGTCCGTACGGCGGAGCCGCAGCGGCACCCCGACGTTCTCCGCCGCCGTCAGGATCGGGATCAGCCCGAAGTTCTGGAAGACGAAGCCGATGCGGTCGCGCCGCAGCTCCAGCAGCTCCTCCGCGCCCAGCCCGTCCAGCGCGGTCCCGTCGATGACGACCCGCCCGCGGTCCGGGCCGTCCAGCCCGCCCACCAGATTGAGCAGCGTGGTCTTGCCGGCTCCGGAGCGGCCCTTGAGGGCCACCAGTTCGCCGCGCCGGACCTCGAACGTCGCGCCGGCCAGGGCGTGTACGGCGGACGGGCCGCTGCCGTACGAGCGGTGCAGGTCCGTCACCGCCACCATGGGGCGGCCGGAGCCGGCGTCCTCGCCGTCCGTGCCCGCCCCGTCCACGGCCACCTGTGCAACGCCGCTCCGCTCCGCCATCGGTCCGCCCCCGTGCATCCCCGTACGTGATCGTTCCGGGCCAGTATGGGCAGGCGGAACTTGTCCGGGCAATGACGGAGCGGGACGCAACTCCTGTCGAAGCGGGAGCGATCGGCGCCCCTTCCTGGGCCATTCCCGGACGATTCCCATTTGCTTCAACATCATTTCTTGATAGAAAACCGAACGAGCCGGCACCCAGGACCGTCGGCCGGGGGG
This sequence comes from Streptomyces sp. NPDC101132, assembly GCF_044759225.1. Taxonomy (NCBI): domain Bacteria; kingdom Bacillati; phylum Actinomycetota; class Actinomycetes; order Kitasatosporales; family Streptomycetaceae; genus Streptomyces; species Streptomyces sp. NPDC101132. The sequence continues at coordinate 175,862 of NZ_JBIVYX010000016.1, read as the reverse complement.
CGGGTGTTCAGTGACGGCGTTCATCTTGCTGCGCGCACGCGCGCACCGGCTGCTGCTGGCCTGCGCCCTGCTCGCCGTGCTCCTCACCACGGCGGTGCTCGCCGCGCTCGCCGCCTTCTCGGCCTCCGTCGGGGACGCCGCCCTCCGGGCGACGCTGCGGGGGCCGGCCGCGTCCTCCGCCGCGCTCGTGGTGACCGCGGACGTACCACCGGAAGGCCGCGCCGCCGCCGACGCCGCCGTGCTGCGCGCGGCCCACCGCACCTTCGACGGGCTGCCGGTGACGGTACGCAGGCTGACCGCCTCCGGTCCGTACGAGCTCCCGCGCACCCTCCAGCCGGCCGCCGCCCGCTTTGGCAACCCGGACCTCACCCACTTCGCGGCCCTCGACCCGACCCGGATCCGCCTCACCTCCGGCACGCTCCCGAGCCAGTCCCGGGCCGCCCCGGCCAGGCCCGCAGCCGCTTCCGGCGCGGCTGCGGTGGCTCCGGCCACGCCCGGGGCCGCTTCCGGCACGCCCGCCACTCCCGCGGCCGGCTCCGCCACTCCCGCGGCCGGCTCCGCCGCTCCCACGGCCGACGCCGCCACTCCCGCGGCCGGCGCCGCCGGTCCCGCGGCCGCCCCCACCGCCGGTGTCGAGGTCCCCGCCGCCCTGCCGCAGGCCGCCGCGCGGCGCCTCGGCATAGCGCCGGGCGCCCGGCTGCGCCTCACCGACCGGCTGACCGGCACCCCGCTCACCGTCCGGATCACCGGCACCTACCAGGCCCGCGACACCGGGGACCCGTACTGGCAGCTCGACCCCCTCGCCGGACGCGCCGTCCGCACCGGCGTGTTCACCACGTACGGCCCCCTGCTCGCCGACCCCGCGCTCCTCGCCTCCGGCCGCACCTCCACCGGAACCTCCGGCTGGCTCGCCACCGCGGACCCCGCGGCCCTCACCACCGGCCGCATCGACGCCCTCCGCGCCGCGGCGACCGGCGGACCCGAAGCGCTGCGCGCGGAGCCCGGGTTCACGGCCGGCGCCACCGTCCGCACCGCCCTGCCCGCGGTCCTGGCGCAGACCTCACGGGCCCTGGTCGTCGCCCGCTCCACGCTGCTGATCGTCGCCCTCCAGCTCGTCCTGCTCGCCGGGTACGCCCTGCTGCTCGTGGCCCGGCTGCTCGCCGACCAGCGCTCCGGCGAGACCGGCCTGCTGCGGGCCCGGGGCGCGTCCCGGGCCCGCGTCGCCGCCCTCGCCACCGCCGAGGCCCTGCTCCTCGCCGCGCCCGCCGCCCTGCTGGCCCCGCTGCTGGCCGGCCCGCTCACCCACCTGATCAGCGGGTACGCGGGCACCGGCGACGGCACCGGGTTCCGGACCGTGCCGCCCGCCGGGGTGTGGGCGGTGGCCGCGGCGGTCGCACTGTGCTGCGCGGCGGCCGTCGTCTCGCCCGCCCTCACCGCCGCCGCGGACGGCACCGTACGCCTGCGCCGCGGCCGGGAGGGCGCGCTGCCCGCGCCCGTGCGGGCGGGTGCCGACCTGGGGCTCGTGCTGGTCGCGGGCGTGGCGTACTGGCAGCTCGACCGCCGTACCGGCGCCGCGGGACCGTCCGCCGCCGCGGACTCCGGCCTCGGGGTCGACCCGCTGCTCGTCGCCGCCCCCGCGCTCGCGCTGCTCGCCGGCACCGTCCTGACCCTCCGTCTCCTCCCGCCCCTGGCCCGGCTGGCCGAGCGCCGGGCCGCCAGGTCCCGCGGCCTCGGGCCCGCGCTGGCCGGCTGGCACCTGTCCCGCCGGCCGCTGCGCGGGGCCGGGCCGGTGCTGCTGCTGGTCCTCGCGACCGCCATGGGCACCCTCGCCGTCGGCCAGGGCGCCTCCTGGGACCGGTCGCAGCGCGACCAGGCCGACTACGCCACCGGTGCCTCCGTACGCGTCCTCGACGCCCGCCCCGGCGGCCCCGGCCAGGCCGGCCTCTACGCGCAGTGGCCGGGCGTACGGCAGGCCGCGCCCGCCCACCGCACCACCGTGGACCTCTCGGGGGGCCGCACTGCCACCGTCCTCGCCCTCGGCACGGACCACGCCGCGGAACGGCTGCTGCTCCGCCGCGACCTCGCCGACGAGCCGGCCACCGCGCTGCTGCGCGCCCTCTCCCCGGACCGGCCGGCCGACACCGAGCCGGGTGCGGCCGGCAGCCGATCCGGGACCGGGTCGGGGTCCGGCCCCGGACCCGGCATCCACCTTCCCGGCGAGGCCCGGGCCCTCACCCTCGACCTGCGCCTGACCGCCACCCCCACCGGCGGCCGGGGCACGCCCCGCACGGACCTCCCGGCCGCGCCCGAAGCGCAGGTCCCGCCACCGGTCCTCACCGTCCTGGCCGAGGATCGCTTCGGCCTGCCGTACGAGCTGACCGCCGGCCCGGTACCGGCCGACGGCCGCCCCCGCCGGCTCACCGTCGACCTGGACCGCACCGCCTCCGGGGCCCACCACGCCCCGGCCGGCCCCCTCCGCCTGACCGGCCTCCACCTGCGCGGCACCCCGCCGGCCACCACCTCCGAGGCCCACCGCCTGGAGATCACCGGCCTGCACACGCGTGCCCCGGACGGCACCCTCCGCGGGCTCACCCCGCCCGCCGCCGTGCGCTGGCAGGGCGTGATGACCGGCACCCGGGACGGCGAACAGCGCCCGGCACAGCGCCTCGCGACCACCACCGGCCTGCCGCTCGTCCTGTCCTACGCCACCGGCACGGCAGCCGACCCCGACGACGCGTACTCCGTCCGCTACCGCCCGACCCACCCGACCCCGCCGGGCCCGTCCACCCCCGGCTCCACCACCCCCGGCTCCACCACCCCCGATCCGTCCGCGCCCGGTCCTGCCGCGCCGGGCCCGTCCACCCCGGGCCCGTCCGCGCCCGGTCCTGCCGCGCCGGGCCCGTCCACCCCGGGCTCCGCCTCCTCCGGCCCCGTCCCCGGCATCGCCACCGACGCCTTCCTCGCCGCCGCGGCCGCGCGCCCCGGGGACCGCGTCGACGTCACGCTGGCCGGCGAGCGGCTCACCGTACGGCTCGTCCGGGCGGTACGTCAGCTCCCCACCACCGGTGGCCCGGCCGGGGACACCGGCACCTCGGCCGCCCCCACCGGCGGTGCCCTCCTGCTGGACCTCCGCACCGCCAACCGGGCGCTGACGGAACGGGGGAGCGGGATCCTCGCCCCCACCGAATGGTGGCTGAGCACCCGCCCCGGCGAGGCGGCCGGCGTGGCCGCCGCCCTTCGCGCCCGCCCCGACGCCGGGGCGGCAGACGAGGTGCTGGTGCGCGACGAACGCGCCGCCGCCCTCCTCGACGACCCGCTCGGCCGGGGCCCCCGTGCCGCCCTGCTCGCGGTCACCGTCGCGGCCGCCGCCCTGGCTGCCGTGGGCTTCGCGGTCAGTGCCGCCGGTTCCCTGCGGGAGCAGGCCGCCGAGCTGGCCGTGCTGCGCGCCCTGGGGGCCTCCCGGCGCAGGCTCGCCGCCCTGTCCGCCGCCGAACACGGCCTGCTCGTCCTGGTGGGCGTACTGGCCGGGCTCGGCATCGGCGTCCTGCTCACCCGGGCCGCCGTACCGCTCCTCGTACTGACCGCTCGTGCCGAACGGCCCCTGCCGCCGGTCCTCGTCGAACTGCCCTGGGCCCACCTGGGCCTGCTGCTCGCCGGGGTCGCCGCCGTACCGCTGCTCACCGCGGCCGCCCTCGCACTCCGCCACGCCGGCCCCGCGCCCTCGCTGCGCGACCAGGGGGACAGCTGACATGACCCACCCCACCCACGACCCCGCCCCCGACGCCCCGTCCCCCGCCGGCCCCCCGGCGAACGGCCCGGACGCCGACACCCCCGCGGCCGCAGCCCCGGCCGCGCACGGCCCGGCCGCGACCGATCCGGCCGCCGGGGCCACGGCCAACCCTGAGCCCGCAAGCGAGCCGGCCGCCCCCGGCCCGGCCGTGAACGGCGCGGCGTCCGGCGACCCCGCCACGGACGGCGCCCCCGCCGCCGGCCCGGCCGCTTCCCCTGCGACGGCGGGCGCTGCCGGGGCCGACGGCCCGGCTTCCACCGGTCCTGCCGCCGGCGGCGTGCCCGCGAAGGGGCGCGCCACCGCCAAGAGCACGGCGACGCCTCCCACGGGTCCCGTAGCGAGCGGTGCGGCTGCCGGCGGCGCTCCCGCCGACACCGGAGCCATGGCAGGTGTCCCGGCCGACCGCCGGGCCTCCGCCGGTCCCACCGCGAGGGGTGCGGCGGGGGACGGCCCCGCGGCCGACGGCGCGGCCGTGGAGGGCGGGGGCGGCGACGGGGCGGGAGGCGCCCGCTCGGGTGCGTACGCTCCCGCCGTCGACGGACCCGGCCCGGAGCCGGCCCCCGGCACGGAGACCGCCCCCGGCCCCCGGGGGGCCCGGGTCCCGGCGCCCTGGGTGCGGACGCGGGTGGGTACTGCTCCGGGGGCCGCGCTGGCGCTCGGGGTGCTCGTGTTCGTCACCGCGTTCCTCGCCGCCGCGCTTCCGCGTGCCGTGGACGCGTATGAGACCGGGGCCCTGCGGTACGCCGTGCGGCACGCACCCGCCGCCGGCACCGTGCTCGAACTCACCGCGCCCCAGCCCGGCCTCGGGCTGCCCGAGGCCGCCCGGGAGCAGGCGCTGCGCGCGGCGCCGCTCGCCGCCGTCCACGCCCGTGCCGCGGCCGCGCTGCCCGCCCCGCTGCGGGCGGAACCCGGGCAGTCCGCGTACGGCGTCCGCACCACGGATCCGCTGGCCGCCACCGACCCGTGGCTGCCGCGCCCCGACGCCGTCCCGCCCCGCTTCACGCTGGCCGCGCCGTCCGGCCTCGCCGCACACGCCACCGTGCGCACCGGCCGCCTGCCGGCCACCACCGCGCCGGTGACCTCCGGCACCCGCCGGCTCGAGGCGGCGGTCACCACCGGGACCGCCGCGGCCCTGCGCCTGCGCACCGGCTCCGTCGTGCACCTCGTGACCGGTGCGTCCGGCGACGACGTGCTCACGGTCACCGTCACCGGCACCGTCGAGCCGCGCACCCCCGAGGGCTCCTACTGGTCCGCCACCCCGCTCCTGCGCACCGCCGGCCTCGCCGCGGAGAAGAAGGGCGGCACCCCCGCGTACCACTGGGAGGCCGCCCTGCTCCTGCACCCGGACGCCGCACCCGCCCTCCTCGGCACCCAGGCCAAGCCCGAGCGGTACTGGCAGTTCGCGCCGGCCACGGACGGCCTGACCACCCGCGACACCCCGGCGGCCCTGCGCCGCATCGCCTCGCTCGAAGGCGGGCCGGACCTGCTCCGGCTGCGTGCCGTCGCCGGGAACACGGCGACGCTCAGCACCGGCCTGGAGACCGTGCTCGCCGGCCACCTCACCGCCCGTGAGGCCGTCTCCGGCATCGTGGCCCCGGCGGCGGTCGGCACCGCGGCCGTCGCGGCGGTGGTGCTGGCCATGGCCGGCAGCCTGACCGCGGCCCGCCGCCGCGACGAACTGGCCCTGCTGCGGGCCCGCGGCGCGTCCCTCACCGGCATCGGGACCCGGCTGGCGGGGGAGGCGGCGGTCGTCGCCGTACCGGCCGCCGCCGCCGGACTGTTCGCCGCGTTGCTGCTCACCGACGGCACCGGGTGGCTGCCCGCCACCTTCGCCGCTGCCGCGGTGGCCCTGCTGGCCTGCGCCGCCCTGCCGCTGCCCGCGGTGTTCAGGCACCGCCGGCCCCGCGCCCACGGCGAGCGCGACGACCTCCTCACCGCCCGGCCCGGCCGCGCCCGCACCGTTGCGGAGCTGACCCTGCTGGTGCTGGCCGCCGCCTCGCTCCAGGCCCTGCGCGGCCGCGACCCCGCGGAGGCGGGCGGCCCGCTGGCCGCGGCCGCGCCGGTCCTGGTCGCCCTCACCGCGGCGCTCGTCCTGGTCCGCCTCTACCCCGTGCCCCTGCGCTGGGCCGCCCGTCCCGCCCGCCGGCTGCGCGGCGCGGTCGGTTTCCTCGCGCTCGCCCGGGCCGGCCGCGCCCCCGCCGCCGGGGTGCTGCCGCTGCTCGCCCTGCTGGTGGCCCTGACCACCGCCGCGCTCGGCGGATCCGTGCTGGCCGGGGTGACCGACGCCCGGGACCGCGCCGCGCTGCTGGCCACCGGTGCCGACGTACGCGTGTCGACGCCCGGCGAGTCCCGCCCGCTGCCCGCCGGCACGGCGACCGCCGTCGGGCGCGTGCCCGGGGTGCGCGAGGTGACCGGCGTACGGATCGACCGCACGGCCACCGCGACCGCGGACCAGAAGACCACCGGCCGGCAGACCGCGGACCGGACGACCACCGGCCGGCACACCACGGACCAGCAGACTGCCGGCCCGAGCGGCGACGGCCCCCGCGCCCTCACCCTCGTCGGCGTCGAACCCGCCGCCTACGCCCGCCTCGCCCGCCGCACCGGACTGGGCGCCTTCCCCGCCACGGCCCTCGGCCGCTCCGCCGGCGTGCTCGACGCCGTCGCCTCCCCGGGCCTCGCCGCCCGCCTCGGCGGCGGGCCCCGCCGCGTCGCCACCGCGGGCGGCGACGTGACCGTACGCGTGGTCGCCGTACGCCCCGTCACCCCGGCCGCCCCGCGCGGCGAGTTCCTCCTCGTGGACGCCGCCGGCCTGCCCGGCACCGGCGTCACGGCCCTGCTCGCCACCGGCGACCCCGACCCGGACGCGCTGCGCGCCGCCGCCGGCGGCCTGCCCGTACGGCTGCGCGCCGCCGAACGCGCCGCGCTCACCGACACCCCGCTCCAGCGCGGCGCCGAAGGCGTCTACGCCGCCGCCGTCGCGGCCGGCGCCGGGTACGCCGCCGTCGCCCTGCTGCTCTCGCTGCTGCGGTCCGCGCCCGACCGGACCGCGCTGCTGCTGCGGCTGCGCACCCTGGGCCTCGGCGCCCGCCAGGGCCGGGCCCTGGTGCTGCTGGAGGCCCTGCCGCAGACGCTGCTGGCCGCGGGCGGCGGCGTACTCACCGCCTGGGCGACGGTACGGCTGGTCGCCCCCGGCATCGACCTGACCCGGCTGGCCCTCGCCGCCGCACCCGCCCTCACCCCGCCCCCGGCCCTCCCGCTGCGTGCCGACGCCTGGGCGCTGGGCCTGCCCGCGGCCGGAGTGGTGGTGCTGGCGGCGCTGGTGGCCGCGGCCCAGTCCTGGCGGCCGGGCCTCCGACGCACCCCTTCGACGACGCACGGACCGGGAGACACGCGATGACGGACACGAAGACCGGGCCCGGCCCGGCGGACGCCCGGCCCACCCTGGCGGACCTGGAGCGCCGCGCGGCCGCACACCGGGACCGCCCCTCGTACGGCCACGACGCCCTGATCGCCTGCGACCGGCTGGTCCGCGTCTTCACGACGGACGGGGTCGAGGTCCAGGCCCTCCAAGGGCTCGACCTGCTGGTCCGCGAGGGGGAGCTGATGGCGCTGGTCGGCGCCTCGGGCAGCGGCAAGTCCACCCTGATGAACATCCTCGCCGGTCTGGACGTGCCCACCGCGGGCGCCGCCCGGGTGGCCGGCCGGGACCTGCTCGCCCTGGACGCCGCGGGCCGGCTCGACTACCGCAGGAACGTGGTCGGCTTCGTCTGGCAGCAGACCTCCCGCAACCTGCTCCCGTACCTGACGGCCGCTCAGAACGTGGCGCTGCCCATGCGGTTGCGCGGCCGCGGCGGTGGCCGCGGCCGCCGCCGCGAGCAGGCGGCCCGGGCCCGGGACCTGCTGTCGATGCTGGGCGTGGCCGAGTACGCCGACCACCGCCCCCGGCAGCTCTCCGGCGGCCAGCAGCAGCGCGTCGCCATCGCCGTGGCGCTGGCCAACTCCCCGTCGGTGCTGCTGGCCGACGAGCCGACCGGCGAGCTGGACTCCGCCACCGCCGAGCAGGTCTTCGCCGCCTTCCGGCGGGCGAACGACGAGCTGGGCACCACCATCGTGATCGTCACCCACGACCAGGCCGTGGCCTCGGAGGTCCGCCGCACCGTCGCCATCCGGGACGGGCGGACCGCCTCCGAGGTGCTGCGCCGCACGGAGGTGGACGCCCAGGGCCGCGAGTCCCTGGTCTCGCGCGAGTACGCCACCCTCGACCGGGCGGGCCGCCTCCAGCTGCCGGGCGAGTACACGGCGGCCCTCGGCATGGCGGACCGCGTCCTCCTCGAACTCGAACCCGACCACATCGCGGTCCGCCCCGACACCCCGGAGTGACTCCCCTCCGGCTGCCTGCGGAGGGGACCCGCCACCCGGGGCGACCCTCCGCCACCCACCCGACAGGGCCTTCCCGCGCCCCGTTGCGCCGCCGAACGGGTGGTTTCCGGCCCGACACGCCCGTCCCGTGCGCCAGACTCGGCCGCCGGGGGGTCGGCGTACGGCCGCCCGGACAGACCCGGTCCGACGGACACGACCCGGGGCACGGGACGGAGGGAGCGGTGGTGCGCGGCGGACTGGTGGCGGTGGTCGGGGGCAGCATCGCGGGCTGCGCCTTCGCTTCGGCGGCGGCCCGCGGCGGCGCCGACGGGGTGGTGGTGCTGGAACGCACCCGCGGACGGCTCGCGGACCGCGGCGTGGGCCTCTGCGTCCACGACGACCGCGCCGCGGAGCTCAGGGCCGCGGGGGTCCTGCCGCCCGGCATCGCCGCCCACCCGCTGGCCCGCCGCTCCTGGGTGGCCGCGGACGGGACGCCGTCGGGGCGGGTCTTCTGGGAACAGCCCTTCCCCTTCCACTCGTACCACTGGGGCCTGCTGTGGCGGGGCCTGCGGGAGGCGGTGCCGGACACGGTGGACTTCCGGCAGGGCGCCGCGGTCACCGCGCTGACGCTCCCGCCGGCCGGCGGGCAGGGCCGGCCCGAGGTGCGCGAGGCCGGCGGCTCCGGCACGGCGTACGACCTGGTCGTCGGCGCCGACGGCTACCGCTCCACCGTCCGCGCCGCCCTCTGCCCGGACTCCCGCCCCCACTACGCCGGTTACGTCTGCTGGCGCGGCAACTTCGACGCGCGGCTGCTGGCCGGCCCAGGCGAGGGGCCCTGGCCCTCCGACACGGTGGCGACGGTCTGCTTCCCCGGCGGCAGCTGCGTGGTCTACCGCATCCCGGGCCCCGACGGCCCCCGCGTGAACTGGGTCCTGTACGCGGTGCCCCCGCCCGGTTCGGGGCTCCGGCTGGACGACCCGACGAGCTTCCCGCCCGGCCGGCTCACCGAGGCCCTCTCCGGCGCCCTGGCAGGCCTCCTGGAACGCCGCTTCCCGCCCTACTGGGCCCGGGTCCTCTCGCTCACCCCGGCGCGGGACACCCTCGTCCAGCCGATCTACGACCTGGAGACCGCCCGGGTGGCAGGCGACGGCCTGCTGCTGGCGGGCGACGCGGCCAGCGTGGTGCGCCCGCACAACACCAGCGGGGCCGCCAAGGCGCTCCAGGACGCCGGCGCCTTCGAGGCGGCCTGGCGGGCGGCCGGCACCTGGGCCGAGCTCCAGGCCCGCTACGACGCCGCCCGCGGCCCGGCCGGCCGCGAACTGGTCGCGCTGGCCCGCCGGCTCGGCCGCGCCCAGGTGGAGCGCACCCCCGCCTGGACCGACCTGACCGCGGCGGACACGGCCGCGTGGTGGCGGCACCAGTTGGGCGGCGCGGCCGGCATCGGCGGCGGCACCCTGCGCACATGAGCCCGTGCGTTCGGCTCACCGACGCCCACCGGCGGGAGCCGACGGCCGCCGACGCCCACCCCCTGGAGGAGAAGTGAAACGCCGTGTCCTGAGCGCCGTGCTGCACGTCCCGCTCCCGCCCGAGGCGGCCTTCCGGCTCTTCACCGCGCGGGGCGAACGGGACTGGGTGCCCGGCTGGGAACCCGTCTTCCCGGTCGAGGCGCCGGACGACACCGCCCCGGGAACCGTCTGGCTCACCTCCTCGCACGAAGAGGAGACGACCTGGGTGGTCGTCGCCCGCGACGTCCCGCACACGGTGTCCTACGCCCGGATCACCCCGGGCGTACGCGCCGGGACGGTCACCGTCGCCCTGGCCGCGGCCGGAGCGGGCAGCGAGGTGACGGTCACCTACGACATGACGCCCCTCACGCAGGCGGCGGACGAGGCGCTCGGGGAGTTCGCCCGCGACTACCCGTCGTTCATCCGCTCCTGGGCGGAACTCCTCACCGCCCACCTCGCCTGACCGCAAGAGCGGTGTTTGGGACCGGACTCGCCGGTCATACGCGCCGAGTCAGGCTGCCCGGGCGCAAGGGCCCGGGCGCCGGAGCGGGGGGCCGCCCCGCGCGACGCGATCCGACGAGGAGGCTACGCACATGGCCGGCATAGGCGGCTGCATCGCCCTGATCGTGGTGGGGGCCGTCCTCACCTTCGCGAGCGACTGGCAGATGGAGAGCGTGAACCTCGACGTGGTCGGACTGATCATGATGGGCGCCGGTCTGCTCGGCCTCGGCGTGTACGGGAGCGTCCTGCGCCGGCGGCGCGTGCCGGCCGCCCTCCCGGTGGTCGACGAGACCCGCGACCGGACCTGACGCCCGCCCGCCCCACCCCGTCCAGTGAAGACCAGGAGGCAAACGGAGATGACGAACGTGACGCGGCTGCCGGGCCCCGCCGAGTACCTGTGGCAGTGGCAGACGCAGGCGGCGTGCCGCGGGCTGGAGCCGGAACGCTTCTTCCACCCCGAGGGCGAGCGCGGCGACGACCGCGCCGCCCGCGACCGCGCGGCCAAGCGGGTGTGCGAGCGGTGCCCGGTTCGCACCCAGTGCCTGCGGCACGCCCTGCGCGTCCGGGAGCCCTACGGCGTGTGGGGCGGCCTGACCGAGGAAGAGCGCCGGTCCCTGGCCTCACCGCTGCGCGCCACCGCCTGAGCGAGCTTTTAACAGGGTCGTTCCCGCACGTCAAGCCACGTATTGCAGTGGCGTGACCGGGATTCCCGTTCGGGGTTTATTTGAAGCACGCCCCCACCGGGGGAAACGGATCCCCGGAAATCCGGGGAGCGTTTGCCGAATGGCCTTTGTTTCGAATGGAGAATTCCGATGTTCCAGCGTTTCCTGACCCGCCGTGTCGTTCTGTCCGCCTCTTCGCTGGCCCTGGTGGGCGGCGGCATCGCCCTCCCGGCGACCGCGATGGCCGCGCCGGCTCCGCAGGCGGTGGTGACCCTGGCCCCGGCGGACAGCGCCGACGGCATCGGCACCGGCGGCGACGCCAACGCCGAGAACACCACGGTCGGCGGCACCGCCACCGGCGGCAACGCCAACTCCGGCGTCGGCGAGTGCAAGGGCAAGTGCACGATCACCACGGGCAACGCCACGGGCGGCGACGCCAGCGCCGACGCCGTGAACACCGGTGACGCGACCGCGGTCGGCGGCGACGGCACCGGCACCGGCGGCACCGTCACCAAGAAGGACATCAAGAAGGAAGTCAAGGAGCAGGTGAAGAAGAAGCTCGGGAAGTGATCCCGGGCGGACCCCCTGCGGACCCCCTGCGGACCCCCTGCGGACCCCGCGGGTGCGGGAAAGGCCGAGCGGCCTTTCCCGCACCCGCGGGGTCTGCGGCGTCAGGTGCCCAGCGGGCTGCCGGTCCACTGCTGGTTGGTGTGCGTCGGGGTGCAGTCCCAGATGCCCAGGCGCGCACCGTTGCCCGTGGCCCAGCCCAGCGCGTCGAGGCACTTGCCGGAGTGCAGGCTGCGCAGCAGACCGCCCGGGAGCACCTCCCACTTCTGGTTCAGGCCCTGGTGACAGGAGTTGAGGCCGAGCAGCGAGCCGTTCTCGGTCTTCGCGTACTGCACGTCCATGCACCGGCCGAGCGCACGGAGCGTACCGTCGGCCTCCAGCCGCCACATCTGCGCGTCGGTGCCGTTGCAGTCGTACAGCTGGATCGGGGCGCCGTCCTTGAGGCTGGCCCCCTTCACGTCGACGCACTTGCCGGAGTGGACCCCGACGATCCGGCCGGAGCCGGGCGGCGGCGGTGCGGAGCAGTAGATCTCCACGAGCACCTGGTAGTAGTCGCCGCTGCCGATCTGCTGGGCCCGCGGGCCGGCCGAGCGGCTGCACCGGTTGGTGTCGTAGCCCTCGTTCACGGCCTGCGAGTAGGCCGAGTTCCAGGCCGCCTGGACGGCGATGTTGTACGGGCCGTAGCCGGTGCCCAGGAAGTACTTCGGGCCGGTCGGCGCCAGGGCCGCCGAGGCCGCGGCACTCGACGCGGTGTCCGCGGCGCCGGACACGGACGCGGAGGCCGCGCCGGACGCCGACGCCGTTCCGGCGAAGAGCGCCGTCGCGGCGAGGAAGGCCATGGTCGTGGTCGACAGCCATCGAACCAGCTTCACACCAGGCTCCTTTCAAAGGTGTGGGTGACCGTGCAGGTGGGTGTGTGCCGCCGGGGCCCCGCGGACGGCTCGACCCTAGCCGCGGCACGCGGACCCGGAGTCTCACGTGAGTATCAACTCCGGCCACAGATCGGCCGGTTGTGTGCTGACCCGGTCGGACGGCGGGTGGGTATCGTCCCGGATCCGTGAAGATCACCCATGGCCTCGACGCCCTGCTCGCCGCGGTGGCGGCGCACCCCGTCGTCAACCTCTGCGGCGGGCTCGGCACGGGCAAGAGCACCCTGGCGCGCCGGCTGCCGGCGACGGCGGCCGTCGACCTCTCCGGCCTGCCCGCGGACCGGGCGCGGGAGCGGACCGCCGGGCTCGCGGCGGCGCCCGGCGACGGGCTGCTGCTGGTCGACGGCGTGGACGGCCCGGGGCACGCGGAGGCCGTCGCCGAGGCGCTGGACGGGCGTGCCCGGCCGGTCCTGCTGGTCAGCCGGCGCCCGCTGCGAGCCGCCCCCGGCTGGGCGCGGCACGACCCCGCCACCGTGCCGCTCGGCCCCCGCCCCGCGGCGGCCGTCGAGGAACAGGTACGGGCCGCCGGCCTGACCGACCCCGAGGCGGTGGCCCTCGCGGTCCGCCTCGCCGGCGGACTGCCCCTGCTGGCCGAACTCGCCTGCCGGGAGCTGCTGTCGGGCACGCCGGCCGACGCGCCCGGGGCGGTCGCCGATGCCGTGGCCGAGGAGGTCGTACGCCGGCTCGACCGGGAACACGCCAGGCCCGGCGGCCGCCACCGGCACGCGCTGCGCCTGCTGGCGACCGTACGGGCCGGGGACGAGCGGCTGCTCTCCGGCGGCCCGGACCTCTTCTCCGCGCTGGCCGGGCTGAGCGTGGTGCGCCGCGAGCCGCTCGGGCTGGCGGTGCGCGAGCCGTACCGGAGCCTGCTCGAACTGGCCTACGCCTGGCGGCGTCCGGGCGCCCACGAAGGCGTGCGCAAGCGTGCCGCCGACTACCGCCGGGCGCTGCTCACCGAGCGCGCGGAGCCCCGGGAGCAGGCCCGGCTGGTGGAGCAGGGACTGTTCCTCTCCGGCGACCCGGTGCTCCGCGACGCGCTGTTCCCGCCCGTGGACGACGCGGCGCTGGTCGGCCCCGCACGGCCGGGTGAGGCCGACGCCATCGGGCGGCTGATGCGCAGCTGGGCGGTGCGCAGCGGCTTCGACACCCGGCGCGCGGAGCGCGTCACGGAGCGCTGGCTGGAGGACGGTGCGTCGTCGTTCCACCTGGCCAGGGACCGGGACGGCGCCCCGGTGGCGCTCGCCGCGCTGCTGCCGGTCGGGTCGGAGACGGCGGACGGGATCGAGCCGCTGCTCCAGCAGCACGCGGCCGGCACGGTGCCCGCCGGCGGGCTCTTCCTGGGCGCGGCCTTCGGCACCGATGCGGGCGCGCACGCCCAGATCCTGCGGCACGTGCTGGTCCGGTCCGTCTTCGCCGGGCACCTCGTGGTCTCCACCGCGAGCCCCGACTACCAGCTCCTGCTGCGCACCCTGAGCTTCCGCCCGCACGGCGCGGTGCGGGACGACGTCTACCGCTGCGGGCGGCCCCCGGAGGTGTACAGCCACGACTTCGCGGCCGCCGGTCTGCCGGGGTGGATGCGCCGGCTGGCCCCCGGCGCGGGACCGGGCCCGGCGCCGGACCTGCCCGCGCTGGTCGCGGCGGCGCTGGCCCGGGTACGGGAGCCGGACCGGCTGGCGGACAGCCCGCTGCTCACCCGGCCGGGGCTGGCCACCCCGGGATCGCTGTGCGACTGGCTGTACGCGGCGGTACGAGCCCTCGCCGCCTCGGGGGACGCCGCCGACGCGGAGGCAGGCGCCATCCTCGCCGCGTACTACCTCGGGCGGCCCCGTACGCACCACCAGGTCGCCCGGAGCCTCCACCTGAGCCGGGCCACGTACTTCCGCCGGCTGCGCCGGGGCCTGGCCCTGCTGGCCGGCCGGCTGCCGGTCACCCCGGGCGCCGTACCCGCGCCGGGGCCCGCGACGCACGGGAGCTGAGCGGTGCGTGCCCAGGCGCGGGCCCTTCCGCGCCCGGGCGCGTGCCGACCGGCGCGGGAGGCAGGTCGGTGAGGGCCGGGCACCGGTCGGTCAGCGCGGTGCGCGGGCCTCCCCGGCGCCGCGTCCCGCCCGGCGCCGTGGCCGGGACTCCGGCCGGCCGTGCCCGCTCAGCGCGGCACGCCGACCGCCGGGCGGCTGGCGAAGTACCCGGCCGCCATGTCCTTCTCGCCGTGCCCGGCCTCCGCCGCGCGCCGGAACCGGGCGCCCGCCGCCTCCGCCATGTCGACGAAGACGCCCGCGCCCGCCGCGGCCTCGGCGATCAGCCGGGTGTTCTCCGCCGCGTGCCGCACGGTGAAGCTCGGCTGGTAGTCGCCCTCCAGCACGGCCTTCGACTTGGTCTGCACGTACACGTTGTCCATCGGCCCGCCGGTGACGGCGGTCAGGAACAGCGAGGGCTCCACCCCGAGCCCCTCGGTCAGGGCCAGGGCCTCGCCGAGCGCGGCGGTGAGGTTGAGGGCGAAGCCGACGGTCGCCAGCTTCAGCCGGGTCGCGGCGCCGGCCTCGTCGCCCACCCGGACGGTCCGGCTGCCGACGGCGTCGAAGACGGGGTCGAGCCGCGGGTCGGCGGGCCCGGCGGCCAGCACCACCAGGGTGCCCGCCTCGGCCGGCGCCCGGGTGCCCTGCACCGGGGCGTCCACGAAGACCAGCCCGTGGTCCCGGGCGAAGGCGGCCAGCTCGTCGAGCGTGCCGACGCCCACCGTGCCCATCTGCGCCCACACCTGACCGGCCGTCAGGGCGTCGGCGGCGGACTCCATCACCGCGCGGACGGCGCCGCCGTCGCCGAGCATCGTGATCAGTACGTCCGCGCCCGCGACGGTCTCGACGGGCGTCCCGCAGACGACGGCGCCGTGTTCGGCGAGCGGGAGCGCCTTGTCCTGCGTCCTGTTCCAGACCCGGACGGTGAGGCCCGCGGCCAGCAGGTTGCGCCCCATGCCCGCGCCCATGATCCCGGTACCCAGCAGTGCGATGGTGGTCATGCCCACCAGCGTAGGGGCGGCCGCGCCGGCGGCCCCCGCACCGTGCGGGCCCCCGGCGTGTTGGCGGCACGACCGCGCCGCCCGGATCCGGGCGGCGCGATCGAAGGGGTGCGGCGGAGGGAGGAGGGGCGGCTCACCGGGCCGGGGTGACGTGCCGCGGCGTGGTGAGCACGACGGAGGGGACGTGCTCGGCGGGCCGGTTGGCCATCAGCCGGGCGTACGCCTGCCGGAGCTCCGCACCGCGTACGGGCCGCCGGGCGGCCAGCGCCGACAGGTCGCCGGGACACTGGAGTTCCCACCGGGGGAAGCGCCGGCGGTCGCCGGCCACGCGCGCGTTGGGCGCGAAGTAGAACATCGTGGTGTTCTCGTGGGGGTTGTGGGCGGAGCCCTCGAAGAGGAACTGGCCGGCTGTCTCCAGTCCGTCGATCAGCCCGCCGATCACCTCTTCGTCCGGGGTCTCCAGGAACAGCCCCACGTGGTTCTCGAAACCGTGCGCGCGCTCCTGCGCGCCCACCTCGTCCCGGTAGCCCGGGCCGGTGGTGGGGAAGAGGAAGACCTCGACCTCGGGGCCGGGGCCGGGCGTGACCCGGAGCCGGGTCACCCACACCTCGACGTCGTCCGGAAGTCCGTGGCGTTCCACCAGGCGCCGTTTCACCAGGACGCTCGGTATTATCGCCGCAGCGGACCAGCCCTTTTCCTCGAAGTGGTCGAGCGCGGAATCCGCGGTCTGCGGGAAGAGCAGTGTCGCGCAATGCGAGACAATGCAGCGGAAGCGTATTTCCCGTTTCAGCCCGCCCGGTATCCAGGGTGGCAGGAGATTGTCCAGGGAACTCTCGGACGCATGGTGCGCGTAATCGACAGCATGCTGGAGGCGTTGGATGTCGCGCGCGTCGAATGCCACGTGTTGCATGTCGCAGCCTTTCTGTTGCCGACACCCGATTAAAGGCATGTCACCCGAGAGGAGGCGCGCAGTTGTAGGCTGGTCGGGTGAACGCGCCGGGGCTGTCCTGGGCCGAT
This sequence comes from Streptomyces sp. NPDC101132, assembly GCF_044759225.1. Classification (NCBI taxonomy): domain Bacteria; kingdom Bacillati; phylum Actinomycetota; class Actinomycetes; order Kitasatosporales; family Streptomycetaceae; genus Streptomyces; species Streptomyces sp. NPDC101132. The sequence goes on along the minus strand of NZ_JBIVYX010000016.1, from coordinate 159,516 downwards.
GCCGGGACCGTGGCGGGCCCCGCTTGTGGCATCCGGCCGAGTGGCGCATTTTCGGGAAGGGGTCCTTTCCCGGAAGGTGCGGAATATGCCGCCGTACAGCGGAAGAAATACCCCGAGGATTCTGGTCGCCGGAGCCGGAATAGGCGGTCTCACGGTGGCACTCAGCCTCCACGCCGCGGGCTTCGACGACGTCCTGCTCGTGGAGGCCTGCCCCCGGCTGCGGCCCGTCGGCGCGGGCATCAACCTCCAGCCGGCCGCCGTACGGGAACTCACCGAACTCGGCCTGGGGGACGCCCTCGACGCCGCGGCGGTGGCGACCTCACGTCTCCAGTACCACCACCGCTACGGCGGCCTCATATGGTCGGAACCGCGCGGGCGTGCCGCCGGCTACCACTGGCCGCAGTTCTCGATCCACCGGGCGCGGCTCCAGGAACTGCTGCTGGCCGCGGTGCGCGAACGGCTCGGCCCCGGAGCGGTCGTCACCGGCCGCCGCCTCACCGGGTACCGGCAGACCCGTACCGGGGGAGTGCCGGCCGTACGGGCCCTCGCCGCCGGGGAGTCCACCCCGTACACCGGTGACCTGCTGATCGCGGCGGACGGCGTCAACTCGGCGGTGCGCGCCACCATGTACCCCGGCGAGGGGCCGCCGGTCTCCAACGGCATCTGCATGTGGCGGGGCGTCACGGAGGGACCGGCCTACCTGGACGCGCGGACGATGACCATCTTCGGCTGCAACTCCCGCGTGAAGGCCGTGGTCTACCCCGTCACCCGGCCCGACGCCGCCGGGCGCTGCCTGCTCAACTGGGTGGTCGAGACCCGGGAGGACAGCGGCCCGTCGGACGGCGGCCCGTCGGACGGCGGCCCGTCGGACGGCGCCCGGCCCGACGGCTCGTCCGAGGCCGACTGGGACTCCGCCGCCTCCCCCGACCGGGTCCTGGCCCATCTGGACGGCTGGCGGACCGGGTTCCTCGACCTGCACGCCATCGTCGGCGCCGCCCCGCGCATCCTCCGCTACCCGATGATCGACCGGGACCCGCTGCCCAGCTGGGTCGACGGCAGGGTCGTGCTGCTCGGCGACGCCGCCCACCCCATGTACCCGACCGGGTCCAACGGCGCCTCGCAGGCCATCGTGGACGCCCGCGTGCTCGCGTACGAGCTCGCCCACCACGACGTCGACGAGGCCCTCGCCCGCTACGACGCCGCACGCCGCCCCGAGACCTCCCGGCTGCTGGCCGCGCACCGGCGCCTGGAGCCGGACCCGCTGCTCCATCAGGTGGAGCTCCTCGCCCCGAACGGCTTCTCCGACATTCGGGAAGTCCTACCGGCGCACAGACTGGCCGACATCAGGTCCTGCACGCGCCAGGTGACGGGCGTGGACGCGGCGGGGCTCAACGCACGTCCCTCGTGGAACGTCCCGGCACGAACGGCTCCGGTATGCGCCTGGTCCACGCCGCAGGGCTGACCTCCGCGGCCCTGCTGGCCGCCCTGCTCCCCGCGGCGGCGGCGTTCCCCACGCCGTCCGCCGCCCGTCCGCCGTCCGCCGCGGCGGTCCCGGAGGACTGCGGGCCCGGCGCGTCCGGGACGTGCCTCCGCCGGGGTCCGGCGCAGCGGCTCGGCGACGGCCTGGTCCGCGTCTACACCGAGTACGCCGACGACCGGCCCCGCACCGTCGGCGTCGAACTCTCCGCCGGAGCCCTCGACCGGCTGCCGTCCACCCCCACGGACGGCGCGCACTGCCACGACGCGGACGGCGACGGCGTCCGCGACCCCGCCCACGAGTGCGTCGGCGGCCACGGCCGCGAGCTGGCGCTGCCCGCCACCCCGCCGGACCGGCCCCCGCTGCCCTTCGACTGGGTGCTGTTCAACTGGAACCCGCACGGCCACACCCCGCACGGCCGGTACGACGTCCCGCACTTCGACGTGCATTTCTACCTGGTGCCCCCGGAGGAGCGCGCGGCCATCCGGGTCGGCGGCTGCGCACTGATGATCGACTGCGGCCAGCTGGCCACCGCCTCGCGGCCGGTGCCCGCCGCCCACCTGCCGGCCGGGTACCCCGCGTCCAGCCCGCAGACCGCGGAGGGCGCGATGGGCTCCCACCTGGACAGCAGACCCCCCAGCACGGGGACGCTGGCCGGACAGACGCTGATCTACGGGGCGTACGGCGGGCGGCTGATCTTCATCGAGCCGATGCTCACCAAGGTGTTCCTGGAGCGGCAGCGGACCGTGCCCGGCCACCGGACCTGCGAGCCGGTGCCCCAGCCGGCCGTCTGGCAGACCCCCGGCTGGTACCCGACGCGCTACTGCACCGCCTACCGGCCGGAGACCGGCGCCCACACGGTCTCGCTCACGGACTTCGTCCGCAGCCCCGCGCACTCCGCGGCGGGCGGCGGCTGGTCCGCGCCGTACGGGGCCTGGCCGGCGGCGTACGCGCGGACGCGCTAGCCGCCGCCGGGCCGCCGCCCCGGGGGGAACGGCGTCGTCCACCCCTCAGTCCGCGCGCGGAACGGCGTCGTCCACCCCACCGCCCCGGGCGGAACGGCCTACTCCGCCGGCTGCCCCGCGCGTCGCGCGGCGGGGTCCGCGCCGCCCCTCCTACGGTGCCGGTATGTCAGACCTTCCGGCCGACCGGCCGGCGGCCGGGGTCCGCGCCCCCTCGCCCGAGATGCTCGAAGCCCTGCGCGAACGCCTCAAGGAACGCATCTACGCGGCCATCACGATGCTGGCCGTCGTCGTCGGACTGGCCCAGAACCCGCACACCGGGCACGCCACCGCCGCGGTGTACGTGACGTGCACCGCCGTGGGGCTGTGGCTGGCGACGCTGGTCGCCGACGCGCAGGCGCACCGCGTCGTCCACCAGCGCCTGCCCGACCGGCGGGAGGTGCGGCACTTCCTCTTCGTCAGCAGCCCCCTGCTGGGCAGCGCCCTCGGACCGCTGGTGATGGTGGCCCTGTCGGCGGCGGGGGCGCTCGGCCTGGAGACCGCGCTGTGGGTGGCGGTCGGCGTGGACGTCGCCTCGCTCGCGGCCTGGGGATACACCGGAGGCCGCCGCATGGGCGGCGGCCTCCTCGTGTCGGCCCTGGCGGGTCTGGTCGACGCGGCCATCGGCCTCGGGGTGGTGACGGTCAAGCTCGTCGCGGGTCACTGACCGGCGGGCGCGGGCCCGCGGCCACCCGGCCCGAAGTCAGCAGGCGCGGACGGGCTTGAGGTTGTGCACGTAGCGGGCCGAGACCCAGCCGTTGACGTTCTGCAGCCGGTACCAGACCGGGTTGCCCTGCACCCAGCCGCCGCGCTTCTGGCAGTTGAGCAGCACCTTCTGGTGGGGCTTGAGGGTCTTGACCGTCTTCGAGTACACGGTGGGCTTGCTGCGGACGTTCAGGCCGCTCTTGGAGAGGACCACGCCCTCGGGGTACCCGGCCTTGGCGGCGACGTGCCCGGACCGCTGTTCTCCGGCCGCCCGGCCGTCGGCCGTCCGGCCGGGCGCGGCCGCCTGGTCGCCGGCCGCCCAGCCCGCCGCCCCGAGCACCAGTCCGGCCGCCACCACGGGTGCCAACGCTGCCGTCTTCATCGTCATCTCATCGCTCCAGCCTCGTGTGCCCGGCCGGTGCACCGGCCGGGTCCGCCTGCCCGACTATCCGGTCCCGCCCCGCGCGCGCGGCGAGGACACGCGCGGGTAGGCCCGTACGGGGGAGCGCCGCCACCCGCGGCGGGCAGGCGTACCGCGCCGGTGCGGTCCTCAGCCGCGGAGGCTGCGCGCGCCGCGGCCCAGCCGGTCCCGCAGGAGCGCGCGGAGCGGGCCGGGGCTCTCGTAACCGACCCGGCGGGCCACGGCCGCCAGCGGCAGCGAGGTCGTGCGCAGCAGGTGCTCGGCCTGCTCGACCCGGAGGTTCTGCACGAGGCGGATGGGGGAGCAGCCGACGGTACGGGTGACCGTGCGCTGGAGGGTGCGCTCGCTGACCCCGAGCGCCCGGGCGGCCTCCGCGATCGACAACGGCTCGCCCATCCGCTCCCGCACCCACCGCTCGAACGCCGAGACCAGCGGGTCGTGTTCGGCGAGCGCGCTCGGGATCGCGTACGCGGCCTGGGCGGCCCGGTCGTCGACGACCAGGTAGCGCCGCACCAGGTCGGCGAGGGCGGGACTGCGCGTCCCGACGATGGCCAGCGCCAGGTCGAGGTGGCTGAACGCGGCGCCGGCGGTGGTGATCCCGTCGCTGGTCGTGACCATCCGGCTCTCGTCCACGTGCACCCGGTGGTACCGCTCCCGGAACACCGGCGCCAGCCACCAGCTCGTCGTGGCGCGCTGCCCGTCCAGCACACCGGACTCGGCCAGCAGGAACGTCCCGGTACAGGCCGTGGCGAGCGGGGTGCGCCGCTCCCGGGCGCGTACCACCGCCTGCCGGGCCTTCCGGTGACCGGCCGACGCCACCAGCCCGACCAGGTCCTCGGGCCGGCGCTCCATCAGCGCGGGCACCACCAGCACGTCGGCGTCCTCGGCGGCCGCGAGGTCCTCGGTGTCGATCCGGTGGCCGAGGCCGGTGCGGACGCGCCGCCGTACGCCGACCGTGCGGATGTCGAAGGGCGGGGGCGTGGCCCCGGCCAGGCGGCCGCGCAGGGCGTCGGCGGTGTGCAGGACGTCGAGGACCCCGGTCACTCCGGAGTCGAACGCCCCGTCAAGGACGAGTACGGCTGCTTTCACCCCGCCCACCCTAGCGGTCCCACCGGTGTCGGAATCCATGCGCAAGGTGCCGGTTCCGCCACTTCCGGGGCCGGGCCTGAGCTTCGTACGGTCGGGCCATGACCACGCACCAGACGATCACCACCGGCCCCGTCCGCACCCGTACCCACAGCTGGCAGCCGCGGCCCGAGGCCACGCCCGAGCTGCTCTCGATGAGCGGACTGGACATCCTCCGGGCGGCGCTGAAGGGGGAGCTGCCCGCGGCCTCGATGACGAGCACGCTCGGCTTCCGGCTGACGGAGGTGGGCGACGGCCTCGCGGTCTTCGAGGGCGACCCGGGCGACCACCTGCTCAACCCGATGGGCACCGTGCACGGCGGCTTCCTCGCCACGCTGCTGGACTCCGCGCTCGGCTCGGCCGTGATGACGCGCCTGCCCGCCGGCACCACGTACACCACCGTCCAGCTGGGCGTGCACATGATCCGCCCCGTCCTGGCCGGCACCCCGGCCCTGCGCTGCGAGGGCGTGGCCCTCCACGTGGGCCGCACCACGGCCACCGCGGAAGCCCGCGTCACCGGCACCCACGACGGCAGGCTCTACGCCCACGGCACCACCACCTGCGCCATCCTGCGCGCCTGATCCCCGGAGCCGAGCAGGGCGACCGCCGTCGCGCCCGGCGGGGTCCGGCCTCCCGACGCCCGACGGGTGATGTTCGTGCGGGTCGCCGTCCGCACGACCGGTCCCCGGGGGCACCCTGCCGATACTGCGGGCATGAGAGCCACCCGCCCGTCCTCCCTGCCGCGGCTCGCCGCGGCCACCGCGGTGACCGCGGTCAGCGCCCTGCTCGCCCTCACCGTGCCGGCCGCGGCCGCCGGCGGCGCGGGCGGCGGTGACGGAGGCGGCCACCGTCGCCCCTGTGCCACGTCCCGGATCCCGGACCGCGGCCCCGCCCGCGACATCCTGCGGATCGCCGAGCAGGCCAAGGCCGAGATGGGCCTCAAGTCCGTGATCCTCAAGGTGACCGCGGACGGCCGCGAGGTGGTCACCTCCGCCATCGGCGAGTCGATGACCGGCGTCCCCGCCGACCCCGCCATGCACTTCCGCAACGGCAACATCGCCATCAGCTACATGGGCACGGCGCTCCTGCGCCTCGTCGACCAGGGCAAGGCCGGCCTCGACGACCCCATCGCGCGCTGGCTGCCCGACGTGCCGGACGCCGAGCGGATCACCCTGCGCATGCTGGCCGCCTCCACCACCGGGCTGGTCGACTACGTCCGGCTCCCCGAGTTCCAGCAGGCCGTCTACGCGAACCCGTTCCGCCAGTGGACGGCGCAGGAACTGGTGGCCCTCTCGACGAGCAAGGACCGCTGGTACGACCCCGGCACCAACTGGAGCTACTCGCACGCCAACTTCGTCCTCCTCGGCGCCGCCCTGGAGAAGATCACCGGCACCCGGCTGGACATCCTGCTCAAGCGCCAGATCCTCGGCCCGCTCGGACTGCACGAGACCCGCAACAGCTTCACGCCCGACATCCCGGCCCCCGTCCTGCACGCCTTCACCGACGACCGCGGGACGTACGAGGAATCCACCTTCTGGAACCCCTCGTGGACCACCGCGCCCGGCGCCGTCGAGACCACCGACATCTGCGACCTGGCCCGCTCGGCCTCCGGCATCGGCTCGGGCGAGCTGCTCTCCCCGGCCTCGTACCGGCAGCTGCTGAACCCCGGGACGGTCGGCCTGGGCCACGCCACCGAGAAGTGCCCCGCGACGGTCTGCATCGCCCAGACCGAGAAGACCCACTACGGCTTGGGCGTGCTCATCCTCGGCGACTGGATCTCCCAGCACCCGCTGTTCTTCGGCTACTCCGCCTCCATGGACTACCTGCCGTCCGAGCGGCTGTCCATCGCGGTGTCGACCACGCAGGGCCCCACGGCCGTGGACGGCCACAGCGCCCACACGATCGCCCAGCGCATCGCGGCGCACCTCACGCCCGAGCACCCCATCCCCGACTTCGGCTGACCCGGCGGCCCCGCGGCGCACGGCGCCGGCCGCGCGTCCCCGCGCCCGGCCCCCGGCTCGCCCCGGTCCACCCCTCCGGCTCCACCCCTCCGGCTTCCCCCTCGCCTCCACCCCCTCTGGAGACACACCCGTGCCCACCCCTCGCCATCCCGCACCCGCGACCCGTTCCACCGGCGGCCGTCGCCTGCGCGCCGGGCTGACCGCCGCGGCCCTGGCCGCCGTCACGCTCGGTACGCTCCTCCAGCCCGCCCGGGCGGCCGCCGGCGGACCCGACCCCGCGGGGGGCAAGCCGTACGACGACGCCCGCCTCCAGCGCCAGCTGGAGCAGCTCGTCGCCCAGGACGACGGCCCGCCCGGCGTGATCGCCGCCCTCACCAGGGGCGGCCGGACGAAGACCTACACGGCCGGCGTGGGCGACATCGCCACCGGCCGCCCGCCCCGGCTCGACGACCACATGCGCGTCGCCAGCGTCGCCAAGGCGTACAGCGGGGCCGTCGCCCTCCGGCTCGTCGACCGGGGCGAGCTCTCCCTCGACGACACCATCGGCGAGGTGCTGCCCGGCCAGCCCGCCGCCTGGCACGAGGTGACGCTGCGCCAGCTGCTCCAGCACACCAGCGGCCTGCCGGACTTCTCGGCGTCGCCGGAGTTCCGGGCGATCCTGATCGCCGACCCCCACCACGTCTTCGACTCGCGCAGGCTGCTCGACTTCGTGGCGGACCAGCCGCTGCTCTTCCGTCCGGGGGCGCTGTACGAGTACTCCAACTCCGACAACATCGCCGTCGCGCTGATGGCCGAGGCCGTCACCGGCCGCCGCTACGAGGACCTGCTCAGGGAGCTGGTGTACCGCCCGCTGGGGCTGCGCCGGACCAGCCTGCCCGAGGGCTTCCGGCTCCCGCAGCCGTACATCCACGGCTACGAGACCACCGTCGAGCCGCCCGAGGACGTCAGCGAGCTGTTCGGCACCTCCGGCTCCTGGGCCTCGGGCGGCGTCGTCTCCACGCCCAGGGAGCTGGGCGTCTTCATCCGCGCCTACGGCGGGCCCACCCTGCTGTCCGAGAAGACCCGCAAGGAGCAGCTCACCTTCCGCCCCGGCGACTCCTCGGAACCCGCGGGCCCCGGCACCAACGCCGCCGGCCTGGCGATCTTCCAGTACACGACCCGCTGCGGCGTGCTGTACGGCCACACCGGCAACACCGCCGGCTACACGCAGCTCGCCGCCACCACGCCCGACGGCACCCGGTCGCTGACGTTCTCCGTCAACACCCAGACCAGCAAGAGCAACAAGCCCGCCCTGCTCGCCCGGCTCCGCACGGTCCAGGAGAACTTCGCCTGCGCCCTGCTGAAGGGGCACTGACCGCGTCCCGCTCCCCCTCCGGCAGGACGCACCACACCCGGTTCCGCCCGGGCGGCGGTGCGTCTTGACGGAGGACGGGGGGTGGGCGAGCGTGACAGGAGGCCGCGCCCGCCCGCCGGACGCGCCGGACCGGAGGTCGCCCGTGGGCGAGAACAAACGCCGGATGCTGGCCGGTGACTGGTACCTGCCCGACGATCCCGAACTCGGTGCCGACGCACGCCGCGCCGCCGGGCTGTGTGCCGCCTACAACGCGCCGGACCCGCCGCCCGAGCGGCGCGACGCCCTCCTGCGGGAGCTGCTCGGCTCGGTCGGCGAGGGCGTCCGCGTCCGGCCGCCGTTCCACTGCGACTTCGGCCGGCTGATCACGATCGGCGCCGGCACGTTCGTCAACTTCGGAGCCGTCTTCCTCGACACCGCTCCGATCACCCTGGGCGCGGACGTGCAGCTCGGCCCGTACGTCCAGCTCCTCACCCCCGCCCACCCCCTGGAGGCCGGGCGCCGGCGGGCCGGCTGGGAGCGGGGCCTGCCCGTCACCCTGGGCGACAACGTCTGGCTGGGTGGCGGCGTGATCGTCTGCCCCGGCGTCACGATCGGCGAGAACACCGTGGTCGGCGCCGGATCCGTCGTCGTCGGGGACCTCCCGCCGGGCGTGCTGGCCGTGGGGAACCCGGCGCGCGTCGTCCGGACCCTCGAACCCTCTCCACCACCCTCATCCGCCTGACCCCGGAGTGACCCGGAGGCCGGCCGTCGCGGCGTTGCGGATGCGCCGGGTGCGGCCGTGGACCGCGAGGAACGCCAGGGCGCGGGGCGAGCCGGACTCGGCGGACACCTTGCGCTGGAGCCAGTCGGACGCCCCGTCCAGGTCTTCCGCGCGCCAGTCGAGGGCCAGGGCGACCGACCGGAACAGGTCCCACTCGCGCAGCCGGCGGGTCAGGAAGGGGTCCCCGCCGACGGCTCCGGCCATCGACGCGGACCACGCGTCGAAGCCCGGGTCCGGCAGCAGGCCGGCCGCCCGGTGGTCCAGGTGGCGGACGACGGCCGACCGGGCCATCACCGGGTCCGGGTCCGTCAGCACCTCGCGCACCGTGCCGGCTTCGCCGGCCGGACCCGTCGCCGCGAGGGATCGCAGGTGGGCCCTGAACCTCAGGTGCTCCGGGGGCTCGTCGTCGGGATCGCCGGACAGGGCGGCGTCCGGTTCCGGGGTACGGATCATGGGTCCGATCCTCGCGGCCGGGGGCCGGTCCGCCAACGGAATTGACGGAATCCCGCCGGCCGCCGAGCGAGGTCAGGGTCCCCGCCAGATACGGCGGTAGGCCTCCTGGTAGCCCGGCGGGTCCCAGGACGTGGCGCCGCCGCTGTTCCGCACCGTCGCCACGTGGACCGGGGCGACGTAGCCGCTGGGCGGGCGGCCGGCCAAGGCGCGGTTGAGTTCGTCGACGATCTGCCAGCCCTGCTGGGCCAGCGGTTCCGGCACCGTGGCGGCCTGGTACGCGCGGCTGTTGATCCGCTGGAACGCCGACGGGTCGCCGTCGCCCGCCCCGATGTTCACCGGCGGCCCCTCGCCCGGCAGCCCCGCCGCCCGCAGCGCCGGGGCCGCGTCGGCGAAGTACAGGTCGTTGATCGCCACGGAGTGCGTCCACCGGTCCCCGAAGCGCGAGACCAGCGACGAGACCTCCTGCGGGGTGCGCTGGGTGGCGTCCGGGATGGGGATGTTCTCGGTCGCCAGCAGCCGCAGCCCGGGGCAGTCCGCCAGCCGGCGCTTGATCAGCTCGGACTTGGTGCGCGCGAACGGGATGGAGTCGTCGGTGAACACGACGACCCCGCCGCCGCCCCCGGACTCCGCGATCACCCAGTCCGCACTGATCCGCGCCACCTCCGCCACCCGGGTCGTGATGTTGGTGAAGAGCGGCGGCCGGGTGCTCGGCCCGGGGGTGCTGACGGCGTGCCAGCCGACCACCGGGATCCCGGCCGCCCCGGCCCGCCCCATCTGCCGGGCCGTCAGCTGCGGGTCGAAGCCGCCGATCACGATGCCCGAGGGCCGCAGCGTCACCGCCTGGCTGAGCGCGGCCTGGAGGCCCGCCGGGGTGCCCTCCCCGTCGATCACCCGGACCTGCCAGCCCACGACCGCCGCGGCCTCCCGCACCCCGGCCGCCACGCCGGCCACCCCGGGGTTGGTCATGGTCTGCGCCACGTACACCAGGCTCCTGCCCGGTGCCGCCGGGGGGCCGGTCGTGGGACCGCTCCAGGCGGGGTCCGTACGCTCGGCCCGCGCCACGGCCGCCCTCGCCGCCTCCAGCGCCGCAGGGCAGCCCGCGGCCGCCCGGGAGGCGCCGGTGTCCGGGCCGCCGGACGTGCCGCCGCCCCCGCAGCCCGCCACCAGAGCGGCGGTGGCCACGGCGGCGACGGCGGCCCGTCGGCCCGGGGAGCGGAAGGCGCTGCGGTCCGGTTTCACGGTGCTCCTGTCCGGGTCGGGGGCGCGGCGACGTCCGGCGCCCGACTGCGCAGCCGCCGCCGGGCCGCGTACCCGGCCAATCCGACCGCCAGCAGCAGCGTGGCGCCGTTGAACAGCGGGGTGGCCCAGAACTGCGCCCCCAGCTGGCCGATCCCGGCGAGCCCGACGGCCAGCAGGGTGACGGCCACCAGCGTGCCCAGCGCGTTCGCGCGGCCCGGCCGGACGGTCGTGGAGCCGAGCAGCGCGCCGACGAACGCGGGCAGCAGGTAGTCCAGGCCCACGCTCGGGTTGCCGATCTGCTGCTGCGCGGCGAGCAGCACCCCCGCGACGCCCACCACCAGGCCGGACGCGGTGAAGGCGTACACCGAGTACCGCCGGGTGGGGATGCCGAGCATGCGGGCGGCGCGGGGGCTGGAGCCGACGACGTACAGGTACCTGCCCAGCGGCAGCCGCTCCAGCGCCACCCAGATCACGAGCGTGGCCGCCAGGACGTAGTACGCCGGCACCGGCAGACCGAGGAGGTCCGCGTCGTACAGGGCGGTGAACGAGGGCGGCAGGCCCTCCGGGCCGGGCACGATCCGGCCGCCGTCGGTGAGCCATCCCGTGAGCGCGTACATGATGCTGCCGGTGCCGAGCGTGGCGATCAGGGAGTCGATCCTGGCGAACTCGACCACGACCCCGTTCAGGGCGCCGACCAGCGCGCCCCCGCCGACCACGGCCAGGCAGGCCAGCGGCCAGGGCGTGCCCTCGACCACGATCAGGTGCAGCACCAGTACGTGCGCCAGCCCCAGCCCGTAGCCGATGGACAGGTCGAACCTGCCGGCCGCGATGGGGACCGTCGCGCCCAGGGCGAGCAGCGCGGGGATCGACTGGTTGGACAGGATCGAGGACACGTTGTCCCGGGTCGGGAAGGTGTCCGGCAGGGCGGCCGAGAAGGCCAGGAACAGCACGGCCGTCAGCGCCGGCAGCCCGTAGCCGCCGATGAGGTGGTGCCCGCGCGGCGACCAGCGCGTCACGGGGCGGTGCCTCCGGTGACCGCGGGCACGGCCGACGCCGCGCGGGTCAGCGCGGCGGGCGTCAGCGCCGCCCCCGCCAGCTCCACCGCGACCGTCCCGCGGACGAACACCAGCGCCCGGTGGCAGAGGTCCGCGACCTCCTCGAAGTCGGTGGACACCAGCAGCACCGCCAGACCGTCCGCGGCCGCCTCGTCCAGCAGCCGGTGCACGGACGCCTTGGCGCCCACGTCCACGCTGGCGGTCGGCTCCTCCAGGATCAGCAGCCGCGGCCGCCCGCGCAGCCACCGGCCCAGGACGACCTTCTGCTGGTTGCCGCCCGACAGGGTGGCGAACGGCACCTCGCCGTCGCGGGGGCGCACGCCGAAGCGGTCGATCAGCGCCGCCGCCTCGCGCCGCTCCCGGCGCGGGGACAGCCACCGCCAGGCCGGCACCCCGGCCGCCCTGGGGTTGGCCAGGAAGTTCTCCCGGACCGTCAGGTCGGGCGCGGAGCCCTCCTCCTGACGGTCGACGGCGACGAAACCGACCCCCCGCCCCACGGCGGCGGCCACGGAGCGCGGGTCGTAGGGCCGGCCGTCGAGCAGCACCCGCCCGCCGCGCCGCGGGAGGGCACCGGCGAGCGCGCGCCCCAGGTCCATGTGCCCGGCGCCGGTCAGGCCCACCATGCCGAGGATCTCCCCGGGCGCCAGCTGCAGGCTGACGGGTCCGGTACGTCCGGTCCGTACGGCGTCCAGGCGCAGTACGGGCCGCCCGCCGCCCGGCACGGCGGCCGCGGGCCCCCGGCCGGCCGGCATCCCGCCGGCGGCCGCCCGCCCGGCCGGGGTCCCGCCCACGGCGGTCCGGCCGGCCGGCAGGCCGCCCGCGATGTCCCGGACCAGCCGGTCGGGCCCGTACCCGGCCAGCGGCCCCCGGCTGACCAGCCGGCCGTCGCGCAGTACGGCGAACGCGTCGGCGACCCGGTACACCTCGTCCAGCCGGTGGGTGACGTACAGGACGCCGTGCCCCCGGTCGCGCAGCGCGTGCAGGACGCCGAAGAGCCGGGCGCAGTCGGCGGCGGGCAGCGTGGCCGTCGGCTCGTCGAGGACGAACAGCTCGGCCCGGCGCGCGAGCGCGCGGGCGAGGGCGACCAGGGAGCGCTCGGCGGGGGCGAGGTCCGCGATCCGCGCCCCGGGGTCGAGGTGTCCGGCGACGATCCCGAGGGCCTCGGCGCAGCGCTCCCGGGTGCGCCGCCAGGAGATCAGGCCGCGGCGGCGGGCGTAGCCCGTGCCCAGCGCGATGTTCTCGGCGACCGTCATCCACTCCACCAGCCCCGGGTCCTGGTGGATGAACGACATCCGCGCGGTGGCGGCCTCCGACCCGAGCGGGTGCCCGGCCACCGTCACCGAGCCCGCGTCGGCCCGGTGGACCCCGGCCAGCACCTTGATGAGGGTGGACTTCCCGGCGCCGTTGGGCCCCAGCAGGGCGAGCACGCTGCCGCGGTGCACGTCGAGGCTGACCGCCTCCAGCGCCACCGTGCCGCCGAAGCGCTTGCCGAGACCTCTCGTCCGCACGAGCGGTTCCTCGCCCGCGGGCCCGGGCGGCCGGCCCTGCGGGGTGTCGGAAGGGTCAGGGGCGTCGGTCACGGGACGTCTCCGGGGCCGGTCTCGGATCTGCCTGGGGGAGTGCGGGTCAGGCAGATGCTACTGGCCGTTCCCGTACATTCCGGGATGCAAGGGGCGTCAGGCGGCGTCCAGGGCGCATTCGGCCCAGATGACCTTGCCGCGTGGCGTGTACCGGGTTCCCCAGGACTGGGCCAGCTGGGCGACGAGGAACAGGCCGCGCCCGCCCTCGTCCGTGGTGGCGGCCCGCCGCAGGTGCGGGGCGGTGCTGCTGCCGTCGGAGACCTCGCAGATCAGGGTGCGGTCGTGGATCAGCCGCACCCGGATGGGTTCGGTGCCGTAGCGCATCGCGTTGGTGACCAGCTCGCTCAGCATCAGTTCGGCCGCGAAGCCGAGTTCCTCCAGACCCCATGCGGCGAGCCGGGCGGTGACGGCGGTCCGGACGTCGCAGACGCGCGCCGGGTCGGCCGGCACGTCCCAGCCGGCGATCCGGTCCGCGGGCAGGGTGTGCGTACGGGCCACGAGCAGCGCGATGTCGTCGGCGGGGTGCTGGGGCGCCATGTCCTCCATGACGGCCCGGCAGGTGTCCTCGGGGGTCCGGCCCGGGTGGGCCAGGACGGACCGCAGCCGGTCCAGGGCGAGGTCGACGTCCTGGCGTCGGCCTTCCACGAGCCCGTCGGTGTACAGCACCAGCGTGCTGTCCTCGGGGAGTTCGAACTCGGCCGTCTCGAAGGGCAGCCCGCCCAGGCCCAGGGGAGGCCCGGCGGGCAGGTCCGGGAAGGTCACCTCCCCGTCGGGGCGGACCAGTGCGGGCGGGAGGTGGCCGGCCCGCGCCATGGTGCACTGCCGGGTCGTGGGGTCGTAGACGGCGTACAGGCAGGTGGCGCCGGCGATGCCCGTGCTGCCCGCGGCGCCGTCGTCCCCCTCCTCGCGGTCCAGCCGGACGAGCAGGTTGTCCAGGTGGGTGAGGAGCTCGTCGGGGGCGAGTTCGAGCTCGGCGTACGTGCGCGCCGCGGTCCGCAGCCGGCCCATGGTGGCCGCGGCGTGCAGCCCGTGGCCGACGACGTCGCCGACCAGCAGGGCGACCCGGGCGCCGGACAGGGGGATGACGTCGAACCAGTCGCCGCCCACCCCGGATTCGGCCGGCAGGTAGCGGTGCGCCACCTCGACGGCTCCCTGCTCGGGGAGGCCGCGCGGCAGCAGGCTGCGCTGGAGCGCCAGGGCGAGGGTGTGCTCCCGCGTGTACCGGCGGGCGTTGTCGATGCAGAGGGCGGCCCGGGCCGCCAGCTCCTGGGCCAGCCGCCGGTCGTCGTCGCCGTACGGTACGGGGTCCCGGGCGCGGTAGAAGCTCGCGATGCCCAGCACCACCCCGCGGGCGAGCAGCGGTACGGCGATCAGCGAGTGCACCCCGTACGCGAAGACCCGGCGGGCGCGGTCGGGGCTCTGGGCGATCCAGCCGGTCGCCGCCTTGAGGTCGGGCTCCAGCACGGCCTCCCGGGTGGTCAGGCAGCCGAGCAGGGGGGTGCCGGGGTGGAGGTCCAGGCGCTGCCCCGCCGGGAAGAACGGGCAGTCGTCGCGGATGCCGTGGACCACGGTGCGGTGCAGGTCGGCGCCGGGGTCGGCGGCCTCGTCGCCGCGCAGCACGGCCTCGGGCAGGTCGACGGTGACGTAGTCCGCCAGTCGCGGGACCGCGATCTCGGCGAGTTCCCGGGCGGTCCGGCCCACGTCCAGGGTGGTGCCGATCCGGGTGCTCGCCTCGGCCAGCAGCTCCAGGCGCCGCCGCGCCTCGACGGCGTACTTGCCGACCTCGGGCTCGCCCACCAGGACCAGCCCGCGGACGGTGCCGGGGCCGTCGGGGGCCGAGGGCGGGGCGGCGGCCGGTGCCGGCCCGGCGGATGTGCCGGGCGGGGACGGGACGTGGGCGGCGGGTCCGGCCGGAGCGGTTCCGGCGGCGGGGGCGCCGTCCGCCCCGGCCGGCGCCACGCCCGGCGGGTGCGGGAGGGAGAGGTGGTGGACCGGTGGGGTGTCGCTGCCGATCACGGCCTCGACGACCATCCCGCGCACGCCCGAAGGGCTCGTCACCGGCCGGCTGAGCAGCGTGGCCCGCCGGCCGTGGGGGAGCGCGACGCCGACCGCGGCGCGCCGGGACGCGGAGATCAGCTCGGTCGCCTTCTCCTTGAGGACGTCCCGGTCGTGCGGGTCCAGCTCCAGCTCGACGGTCTCGACCAGTTCGTCGAGCCCGGCCGCCCCGCCCGCGACCGGGGAGCCGACGTGCAGGCCGTTCGGGGCGGCCCGGCCGGTACGGGCCAGCCGCTCGGCGTCGGCGTACGCGTGCAGCAGCCCCCGCTCCCGGGCCGAGCTCTGCTCCATCAGCCGCCGCTCGATCCGCCCGGCCGCCCGGCGGGCCAGGGCGGTCAGGGCCGGCCGCTCGCAGGCGTGCGGGTAGCCGAAGCAGAGCACGCCCTCGATGCGCCCGCTGAGCGGGTCGCGGATCGGCACGGCGCAGCAGGCGTTCCGCTGGGCGCGTTCGGCGAAGTGCTCGGCGCCGTACACCTGGACGACGCGCCGCTCGGCCAGTGCCAGGCCGATGCCGTTGGTCCCGCCGTACCGCTCCGCGAAGACGAAGCCCGGCACGGTCTGGATGGCGGGCAGGGTGCGGGCCATCGAGGGCTCGCCGAAACGGCGTTGCAGCACCATGCCCTCGGCGTCGGCGACCGAGATGTTGATCTCGCTGCCGGCGAACCGCTGCTGGAGCCGGTCGAGCACCGGCGCGGCCGCCCGGACCAGCCGCCCGTCGGGGTCGAAGTCCTGCCGGAAGGGCAGGTCGGACCGGTCGGGCGAGAGCCCCAGCAGCCGGCAGCGCAGCCACGAGTCCAGGATCGGGCGGCGGACACCGGTCCTGACCGGTTCGCCGACCAGGAAGCGCTCACGGGAGCGTGCGGGGCCGATCTGGTCTCCCGTGACCGCCATCTGCATCACTTCCCTCGCCGGTGCGGCTCCGGCCGGGACGGCCGGCCGTGGCCCCGTGCGTGAAGTTGAATCGGATCGCTTTGAGTATATTCCTGGTGTTTTACGGCTTCACAGCACGGCGACGGGATTGACCGGCGAGCCCGTCCCGCCCGGCACGTTCAGGGGCGTGACCACGAGCAGGAACTCGTACCGTCCCGCGCCGGCGCAGGCGACCGCCAGCGCCTCCAGGTCCAGGTTGTCCAGCAGCGGCACCCCCATGGCCGCGACGGCGAGGGCGTGGACGGGCGAGTGGACCCCCTCCACCGGCGAGGGCCGCAGGTCGTTGTCCCCGTCCGCGCCGAGCAGCGCGATGCCGCGCTCCGCCAGCAGCGGCACCGCGTCCACGTGCAGCCCGGCACCGGCCGCGGCCACGTCCCAGGGACCCAGCTCGCGCCGGCGCCGGAACCTGCCGGTGCGCACCAGCACGGCGCAGCCCTCGTCGATCCGGACGCCGAGCGACCGCTCGGCCCCGGCCAGGTCCCGCGCGTGGACCGGCCGCCCGGGTTCCAGCCAGTCGGCGCCGACGACGGCGGGCAGATCCAGCAGCACGCCCCGGGTGACCAGCGGGCCGAGTGCCGCGACCGCCCCGAACCGGGCGCCGGCCGCGCCGATCACGTCCCGGGCCGGGTGGCCCCCGTACAGCTGCCCGCGGTAGGCCACGTGCGACAGCGCGTCGAGGTGGCTGACGCCTTTGCCGTGGTAGTCCGCGCCCAGGAAGTCCTTGTGGGTGGCCGGCTCCGGCGGTTCGACGTCGCCGAGGTCGGACATGTAGTGCAGGGCCGGCCTCGGGTTCTCGGGGCCGGGCCGGGTGTCCCAGGGGAGGCCCAGCTGCACCGGCGTGCCGTCCCGTACGAGGGCAGCGGCCCGGCGCACGTGGTCGGGGGTGACGCGGTTCCAGGCGCCCCGGCCGGCGGGGGACCAGCGGCCCCACGTGCGGAGCGCGGCGAACAGGGCGTCGAACTCCCGGCGGGAGACCGGGGGAACCGCGGGGTCGGTGCTCATCGGGTACGGACTCCAGGGGCGGCGTTGACGGGCTCGGGGGTGGTGGTCACGGCGCGGACGGCGCCGGAACCCCCTTCCGCATCGCTACCCCCCGGCCGGGCCGTGCCCGGCACCCGTCGGAGCGACGGCCGGCGCGCGCAGGGCCCGGGGAACGGGGTGGCGGGTGGAAGTGCAGGTGGGCGGCCGGTCCGCGGCCCGCCGGCCCGTTCGGAGGGGCCCGGCGCAAGTGGCGGCCGTCCGCCGGATGGAGGCACGCTTGTAGTCATGAGAGCGCCGTTGCGCTCGCCCCCGGGCCCGGGAGCCGGCCACCACCAGGTCCTCTACTTCCTCGCGGAGTGCGTCCCCTTCGCGATCGCCCTGGTGGTGCTCGCCATCGAGCTGACCCCCGCGCACGTCGTGTACACCGGACCGCTGCTGGTCGCGACGCCCGCGCTGGCGGCGGTGACGATGGGCCCCAAGGGCACGCTCGCAGCCCTCGGGGTGGCCGTGGTCGTCAGCGTGATCACCGCGACCCACAACGACGCATGGGGCGGCCAGCAGGTATACACCAATCTGGTCGCCCTCTGCCTGGTGGGTGCCGCCAGCGTCGTCACCAGCCGGGCCGTCCAGACCCGCCGGGAGAGCGAGCTCGCCCAGGTGCGCCGGATCGCCGCGGCCGCCCAGGAGGTCCTGCTGCGCCCGGTGCCGGCCCGGCTGGGCCCCGTCCGCGCGGCCAGCATGTACCTGGCGGCCGAGACCGGGGCGCAGATCGGCGGCGACCTGTACGACGCGGTGCAGACCCGGTACGGGGTGCGGATGATCGTCGGCGACGTCCGGGGCAAGGGGCTGCCGGCCGTACGGGCCGCGGCGGTCGTGCTCGGCGCGTTCCGGGAGGCGGTGCACTACGAGGACGACCTGGTGGAGGTCATCAGCCACTGCGGGGAGGCGCTGCGGCGGGACGCGGCCCTCGCCGGGGCGGGAGCCGCCGGCGACGACGCGTTCCGCGAGGCCTTCGTGACCGCCGTGGTGGCGCAGATCCGGGAGGACGGCACCGTCGAACTGATCAACCGCGGCCATCCGCCGCCGCTGCTGATCGGCGAGGGCTCGGCGCGCTGCCTCACGCCGGCCGTCCCGCTGCCGCCGCTCGGTCTGGAGGAGTTCATCGGCGGTCCGCCCGGGCGCCTGGAGAGCTATCCGTTCGTCCCGGGGGACCGGCTGCTGCTGCACACCGACGGCGTGATCGAGGCCCGGGACGGACACAACGTCTTCTTCGACCTGGCCACCGCGATGGAGACGATGCGCGGCCGCACCCGCCAGGCCTTCCTGGAGGACCTCCGGGACGCCCTGCTGGCCCACACCAAGGGCAGCCTCTCGGACGACGTGGCGCTCATCGTGGTCGACCGCGTGGACCGCTCCGACCCGGTCAAGGGCCGCTGACGCCCGGACCGGCCCCGGCCCCGCGGTGCCGCCACCCCGCCCAGGCCCCGGCCGCGCCATGCCCCCGCGCGCCGCACGTGCCCTGGCAGCGGGCCCCGGTCCTGCGCACACCGGACCGCCGGTCCGCCGGGGCCGGGCCCGGGCCTAGGACCTGTCCGGACGATCATCTGGTAAGGCAGCTCGGTGATACTTTGGCCGGAATCGTGGGAGGGGTAGGCGAATCCGTGGACAGTGACCTGCGGCGTGCGGTCGTCGTGACGCTTGGCGAACTTGGGCGAAGCGACGACTGGCGTGACCGGGCGGATGCCGGTCACAGCCTGGCAGGGTTCGCCGAAATGCAGGAGGCCGTAGCGCCGCTCCTGGAGCTTGTGCTCGATCCTGGTGACACCTTCGTCACCCGACGGACCGCTGAAGGCTTGCTTCGGCGAAAGGACAGGGCCGGACTGACGATAGTCGCGTCCGCATTGGCAGTCGCCGACGACAATCATGCCGATTGGATCCACACCGCGCTTGTCGATGTCTTCAGCATCTTCTCGCAGGACCTGGACGAGGCTCTACGGCTCTGCGAGGAGATGTCGGGCGACGCTGACGCTCGTGTTGCTCAGGGGGCCCGCCGACTGCACGAGGGGCTTGCAGTGATCGATCCCGTTCTTCGCCCCGCATAGCAGGGGGCAATCGCTGTTGTGAGGGTGCAGATCCTCAACGGCAGGGGCAGCGCGGGGCACGTTGTCGGCGATCATGTTCGGAGTCAGATCGTGAGAGGAGCCAGATCGTGAGAGCTGCCACGGTGGCGGTGCCGAGGAAGATGTAGCCGCGCTTGTCGTAGCGAATGGCGACCGCCCGGGACTGCTTGAGGCGGTTGATCGCCCGCTCGATGGTGTTGCGCTTCTTGTAGCGGTCCTCGTCGAAGCCGGGCGGCCGTCCACCGCGGGCGCCTTTGCGCAGGCGGGCCGCCTGGCTGTCGGTCTTCTCCGGGATGGTGTGGCGGATTCCCCGCCGTCGCAGGTACTCGCGGATGGGGCCGTTGCTGTAGGCCCTGTCGGCCGCGAGGCTGTCGGGCTTCTTGCGTGGTCGTCCCAGGCCCGGTCTGGGCACTCGGATCTTCTTCAGGACCGGCTTGAACTGGGTGCAGTCTGCTCGCTGACCAGGGGTGACGATCAGGGACAACGGGCGGCAGCGGCCGTCCGCGCTCAGGTGGAGCTTGCTGGTGAACCCGCCCCGCGAGCGGCCCAGGCCCTCACCTCCCGCACCACCTCCACCAGGCGGGCGAGAAGGCTCTGCCACGGCATCTCGTCCTGGTGTTCCATGCCTGCGGCCCCCTTTTGTCCCGGGACCGGCGGTGGGTCGGTGCGGGCACCGGCCGCGTGCTGATGCGCGCGGACGATGGTGGATTCGACCGAGATGTCCCAGTCGATCTCGCCTGCGGCGTCGGCCGCGGCCTGGACCTGCTGGAGGAGACGTTCCCAGGTGCCATCGGCCGACCACAGGCGGTGGCGTTCGTAGACGGTCTTCCACGGTCCTAACCGTTCGGGCAGGTCACGCCACTGCACCCCGGTCCGCACCCGGTGCAGAATCCCGTCGATCACCTGCCGGTGATTCCGCCACCTGCCACAGCGCCCGTTAGAGACCGGCAGGAACGGCCTTAGCCGTTCCCACTCGGCATCACTCAGATCACCCCGCCCCATGCCCACAGGAACGACTCGGGCACGGAGCAGTCACATGATCGGCCGGACAAGTCCTAGGTGCGCCCCGGGACCGTCCCGGCCCGTCAGCCGGGCACGCCTTCGCCGCCCTCCGCCCGCAGGGCCAGGATGCGGCCCGCGCGGACGCCCGCGGCGGCGCAGCCGAGGGCCGCCACGGCGAATGCCAGGATCGGCAGGACCGCGGCTGCCGAGTCGTACGAGTTCGACTCGACCATCCGGTGGAACTCGACCGGCGTGGTCCGCAGCAGGTGGGAGTCCGCCTTTCCGCCCCCGGAGCGAGTGGTCCAGTCTCCGGCAACCAGCCAGAACCCCGCCAGCACCGCGGCTTCCGCCAGGGCCGGTACGAGGGGCGGCAGCCACGCCGAAGGGGAACGCAGCGACGGCCGGTAGGCGCCGCCCAGAGCGTAGGCGCGCCGCGCCAGGACCGCCCCGGTGCCCGCACTCGCCAGGCCCGCCAGCTGGGTCAGCGAGACCGCCGCGTCGTACTCGTAGCTGGAGTTCCACCATGTGATCCAGACGAGGGCCACCGGTACGACCGCCCAGGCGGCCGGAACCGCGAGCGCCCGCAACACGGCCGTCCACCGGGCTCGCGGGCCCAGCCGGACCGCCTCGGCCGCCAGGCGCGCCCGTTCCTGCGCGTCCGCGCGCTCCCGTGCTGCCTGCCGCTCCAGGTCCCGCTGCCGCGCCGCGTCGTCCAGCCGCCTCGCCCGCTCGGCGGCGAGCCGCGAGGCCCGGGCCTCCTCCTGGACCAGGGGGACCAGGTCCGCCGCGAGCAGCCGGCCCGGGGGCGCGTCCGGGCCGCCGGCCGCCCGCAGCAGGGACTCGTACCAGTACGGGGGTTCCGGCGGGGGCGTCGCGTCGGGCAGGCCGGTGAGGGCGTCGGCGACCGCGTCCGCCGGCAGCAGCCCCGCCAGCAGCGCGCCCGGGGCCACCTCCTCGGCCCAGCCGCGTGCCTCCGCCGGCCACCACCGGTCCGGGCGCACCGCCGTCGCCCAGTCGTCGAGGGCGGCCCGCCACCGGGCCCGCACCTCCCGGAGCGCGGCGAGCCCGTCGAACCCGGCCAGCACGTCCAGGAGGGGCGTGCCGGCGAGTTCGGCCACCAGTGCCCGCTCGGCGGCCGACCCGTGCCGGCCCGCGAGACAGGCACGGGCGAGGGACCCGTACGTGACCTCGCGGCCGCGGTGGACCACCGGGCCGGCGGGGTCGAGCCAGCGGAGCAGGCACAGCAGCTTCAGCTCCGGGGACAGCCCGTCACCGGTCAGGTGGTGGTCGACCAGGGCGATCCGGCCCTCGATGTCGTCCGTGTGCGGATTGCCGAACTGCTTCAGCCAGGAGAGGAGGTCGGACCAGCCCTCCGAGGGTGCGGCGGGGGTGCCCATCCGCACGAAGAAGCGGTGGGCGGCGTCCGGGCCGTGCCGGCGGAGCGCATTGGCCAGTTCCCGCCGGTCGGAGTACAGGGCTCCGCCCAGTGCGAGCGGTCGCGCGACCCCGACCGGGGCGGGCACGGGCACGGGCACGGGCGGCGCCGGCGGCAGGGGCGGCGGAGGCGGCACGGGCGGGCCGGAACGCGCGCCCCCGGCCGTGCCCGGCGCCGCCGCGTTCCGGGTCAGCGCCAGCAGCCCCGCCGACCCGCCGGCCCGTACCTCCGGCAGGGGCAGGCCCCGCAGCAGGGCGCGCCGCCGGACCGCCCGCGTCACGTCGTCCAGCGGCAGCAGCGCCCCCGCCTCCGCGACCCCGCTCCGCAGGACGTAGAGCAGTTCACCCGTGAAGCTGGTGTGCAGCGCCCCCTCCGGCGCCAGGGCCGTCGCGGTCGCGGGCGTGGCCGTCAGGACGTAACTGCCCTCGATCTCCAGCTCCTCCGGGGAGGCCACGGGCCCGCCGCCCATCCCCTGGACCGCCCAGCCGCTGAAGCAGCAGTCCAGGATGACCACCTTGTTGGCGGCCGTGGACCCGCCCACGACCTCCCGCAGCAGGTCGTACGCGAAGCCGGTGACGGCGAGGTCGGTGCGGCGGGTGGCCGGCAGGCCGAGGTACAGCTCGCCCGCCCGCCGCACCATGCCGTGCCCCGCGAAGTACACCAGCAGCGTGTCCAGCGCCTCGTCCGCGTGCCGGCGCAGCTCGTGGAAGACGTCGACGGTGCCGGCCGGGTCCAGGTGCGTGGTGCAGTGCTCCGGGGCGAAGCCGCCCGACGGGCCGGTCAGGAGGGCGCCGAGGTCCCGTACGTTGTGGGCGACGGCCGGCAGGTCCGGCACCTCTTCGTGCGCGTACGTGGCCGCGCCGAAGAGGTAGGCGCGGGACAGCGCCGGGTCAGGCAGCCGGCTCATCGTCACCGTCGGCGGAGCCGGATGCGGCAGTGCCCGTGCCGGTCGTACCCGCACCGCCCGGCCCGTCTCCGAGGTGCTCGGAGAGGGCCGCGACCAGGCGTGCCACCTCGTCCGGACCGCCGTTGAAGTCGAAGCTCACCCCGTCCGGCCGGGTGACGCGCACCGCGGGCGCACCGCCGCCCCGCCGGGCCGGCCGCTGGCCCAGCCACAGGTCGACGGCCGCCACCACGGAACCGAGCACCGCGACGCCCAACTCGGCTATCGACAGCACGAGTTCGACGTCGGCCCCCATGGTCCCCGGCTGCGGCTCCGCGGCCCGGAGCTGTACCCGCCCCCGCAGGGCCCGCTCCGCCCGCAGCCACGCGCCGAGGTCCTCCAGCGCGACCGCGTCCCCCGGGACGTCAATCCGTACGTACATCCTGCCGGTGCTCCCTTCCCCCGATGTGCGCGCGGCAGGGGCGGTCCCCCAGCCGCGTGATCATCGTAGGACCGGCGCCTCGGCCGGGGGTCGGGAACCGGCCGCGCCGCCCGCACGGCCCCCGGGGGCGGTGCGGACGGCGCGGCGGTGCGGGGCGCGGGACCGGAGCCGGGGCCCCGGCCCGGGCTCAGCGCCCCGTGGACGACCAGTGGTTGGCGTCCTTCTCCGGCGGCGAGAAGTGGATGACGCCGTACGTGGCGCCCACCGCGATCAGCTTGGCGTTCAGCCCGCTGCGCGGGGTGGTCGTGATCCTGACGCGCTCGCCGGACGCCTTGGCGACGGTCACGCCGGGCGCCGTCCAGGTCGTGTTCATGTCGATGGCCAGGCCCCGCGTGTGCAGGCTGTTCAGGGCCGGCGCCACCTTCAGCTTCGGGTCGATGCCGAACGCGGTGACCAGACGCTGGGCGGCGGCCACCGACGCGGCCGGGTCGAAGGCGCCGTTCGCGTCGGTGTGCTGCCAGCACACGTCGACGCGGTCCTGCCCCTGCGCGGGCTTGAAGGCCGGCACCTTGCCGGCGGACATCTTCTTCTTGGCGACCAGCCAGGCGTAGTGCATCAGGTACGCGCGCTGCGGCGGCCGGAGCGTCGCGACCGGCGTCACGCTGATCCCGCCGTTCCGCATGGCCTTCACGAAGGCGTTGACGTCGCCCCGGAAGCCGTCCGCCAGGTCGGCGGTCCGCGTGCTGGTCGGGAAGCGGGCGGCCCAGGCCCTGCCGCTCAGCGCGGTGGAGGCGCAGGTGCGGACGAAGGTGAGGGTGCCCGAGCTGGGCAGGCAGGTGGTGCCCGTCAGGACGGTGACGGCCCAGGTGATGGCGTACGTCCTGGGCGCGGTGAACGGGCTCGGCTTCGTGTACTTGTGCTTCACCGGCAGCAGTTCGGTCCCGTTCGGACCCCCGCTGAACTCGCGCGTGCTGCTCGTCCCGTCGCCCCAGGTGGTCTTGAGGGAGAAGGTGCAGGCGCTGGTGTCGCCCCGGCTGACGAGCCGGAAGGACACGTTCGGGTCCGCACTCGTGCAGTGCGGATAGGACTTCTTGAAGCAGTTGGGGTCGTCCGCCGTGAGCCTCAGGTCCTGGTCGGTCAGGCTGACGGTGCCGGGCGGCGCGGTGTCCGTGCGTACGGCCGCGGACGCGGTCCCGGCGGTCACGGCGAGTGCGGTGACCGCCAGCGCGGCGGCCCAGCGGCGCATGGCTGAGCGCAGGGTCAAGGGAGTCCCCCCAAGGGTGTGCGTGGACGTACGGGTGCCAGGGCTCCGGCATCCCCCCACAGCGGTGAAATCCGGTCAGCCGGAGCCGCGGGAAGCGTAACGGCCCTTCCGGTGTGCGGGGTTGGCCGTCCACGCGGAGCCGGAGCCCGTACGGCGTACCCGGCCCCGGTACCGGGCCGGTGTCCGCCCCCGCCCCACCCCGCCGGCCGCTCCGGCCCGGACCCGGAGCGGCGCGGTGCGCCCCTGCTCAGCGTGCCGAAGTGCGTCCTGCCGGCCCGCGCGTGGCTCCGGTCCGCCGCGCTCCCGCAAGGGCCCGGCACGCACTCCCGTCGCCCTAACGGGCAGCCCCGCCTACGCCATTGGACGGACCCCCCGACGCGCACGATTCGCGCCACACCACCCACCGGCGTCCACCCCGGACACCCGTGCGACGGGCCAGGGGTACGAGAGGGAACGGAGGTGCGGGCCCGAGCCGGCGGGCCCCGGAGTCTCAGCCCGCCGGGTGCCACTCGGTGAGGAGGATGGTGGCGTCGTCCCGCAGCCGGTGTCCCTGGTGGACCAGGACGTCCCGGACGAGCCGCCGGAGCGCCTCCGGGGCGCTCTCGCCGGACGCCGTGGACCGGATCACGCTGTCGGTGAGCCGCCGCTCGCCGAACAGGTCTCCGTCGGGGGAGCGGGCCTCGGTGATGCCGTCGCTGTGCACCAGGACCCGGTCCCCGGGCTGCAGCCGGGCCCGGTCCACGGCGGGCGGTTCCGGGCCGTGGAACCCGAAGCCGAGCGGAAGGCGGGCCGGGCGCTCCAGCGCGCCGGGCACGACGCGGCCCGCGCGGATCAGCAGCGGCGGCGGGTGTCCGCAGTTGACCCAGGCGAAGTCCCCGTGTTCCGTGTCGAGTTCGGCGATCACCGCGGTCATCAGCCGGTCGGGGATCCAGCGCACCAGCGCCCGGTCGATGGCCGTGACGATGTCGGGGATCGATCCACCGGCGCGGCGGGTGGACCGGCACGCGGCCAGCCCGGCGGCGCTCATGCCGCCCGAGGCGAGGTCGTGCCCCATCGCGTCCAGCAGCGTGAGGTGCAGCGTTCCGTCGATGAAGCAGTGGTCGAACGCGTCCCCGCCGATGTCGTACGCGGGTTCCAGCACCGCGGCCGACGTGGCGTGCCGGGTGCCGATGGTCCGCGGGGGCAGGAACGCCCACAGCAGCTCGGCCTGCAGGGTCATCGGGCGGACGCGCTGCCGCCGCACCAGCAGTTCGTGGTGCGAGGACTTCGACACCACCAGGAGGGTGGCCAGGCTCGCCAGGGCCCGTGCGGCCGCGGTCAGCCGCGGGTCCTGGCCCGCGCCGGTTAGCCGCAGCAGACCCACCCGCTCGACACCGTCGACCATCGGGAACCAGGCCACCGCCTCGTCGCGGGCCTGCTGGACGCGCTGACCGCGGTACGCCAGCCCCGCCAGCGACCCGTCGATGTCGATGCCGTCCCCGTCCTCCGCGGCCAGGCCCGGCTGGGGGAGGGGCACCAGCCGGCGCTGCTGTACGTCCACCAGGTACAGGCGGCTGCCGCCCGCGCCCAGCATCCGGGCGGCCTCGTCGATCAGACCGGCCATCTCGACGGCCGACGCGCCGTGCGACCGCTCCAGCACTCCGGCCAGGACCGCCCCGAGACGGTCCGGGACCGCGGCCGACTCGTACCCGGTCACCGGACGCTCCCTCCGTGACCCCCATGGGCCCCCGCGCTCCTCATCACCGCCCGCCCTTCACACGGCGGCCGGTACGGCGCGGCCGCCGGGCGTGAACGCACGGTCCACGGCGGCCAGCCGCAGGCCCTCCAGCAGCGCGATCTGCCGCTCGGCGCGGGCGGCGAGCCGGTGCATGGCCGCCCGGTCGACCCGGCTGTCGGTCCGCGCGACGTTCCCCAGGGAGCGCCACAGCGCCAGTTTTCCCTGCACGCCCAGCAGCATGGCCTCCAGCTCCAGCACGTCGCTCAGGGGCGAACGCGCGACGAGGCGGCCGTTCGGCTTGGCCCGGCCGGCCTTCTCGGCCAGCCGCATGAGCAGCGACTTCACGTGCCCGACCGGCACGTCGAAGGCCTCCATGACCTCCATGAGGCTGTCCTGGTCCTCCTCGACGTCCCGGAGGAGGGCGACCAGCCGGGCCGCCGCCGGGGTGCCGCGATGGGCACGGACCATGCGGCGGAGCAGCGCCACCCCGGCGGCCGAGCCGGCCCGGTGGTCGTTGAGGTAGACGCCGAGAAGGCGTTCCGGGCCGGGGGAAGGTGCGGAACGGCCGGTGTCCGGTGCCATGTCACCATCTCCGATCGCGTCGTGCGGGCCGGCCCCGCCCCCCGCCGCCGGTTCCGGCGCTCCTCCCCGCGGAGGAGCCACGGGCACAGCGCCCCTACCCGCACGCGCCGGGATCATGGCGCCCCGCCCGGCACCGGGCCCGCGTCGCGGACCGCAGGTTTCGTCCGGCCCCCGCCGGTTAGGCGCGGGGCACGGCCCGCACCGGCACCGCGCTCCGCGCGTGTCCGGCCGGGCACCGCGCACGACCGACCAGTGCGGAGGCACCCATGCGCGCGCTGACCTGGCAGGGCCGCGAGGACGTCCGGGTGGAGACGGTCCCCGATCCCCGCATCGAGGACCCCACCGACATCGTGGTCAAGGTGACCACCACCGGCATCTGCGGTTCCGACCTGCACCTGTACTCCGTGCTCGGCGCCTACCTCGACCCCGGTGACGTGCTGGGCCACGAGCCGATGGGCACCGTGGTGGAGACCGGCCCCGAGGTGCGGACGCTCGCGCCCGGCGACCGGGTGGTCGTGCCGTTCAACATCTCCTGCGGCAGCTGCTACATGTGCGACCGGAACCTCCAGTCCCAGTGCGAGACCACCCAGGTCCGCGCCCACGGCAAGGGTGCGGCCCTCTTCGGCTACACCAAGCTGTACGGGCAGGTGCCCGGCGGCCAGGCCGAGTACCTGCGGGTCCCGTTCGGGGACACGCTGCCGGTCAAGGTCCCCGAGGGACCGCCCGACGAACGCTTCGTCTACCTCTCCGACGTGCTCCCCACCGCCTGGCAGGCCGTGGAGTACGCCGGCCTGGCCCCGGGCGGCTCCCTCACGGTCCTCGGCCTCGGCCCCATCGGGCAGATGGCGGCCCGCATCGCCCTGCACCGCGGCGCCGGCCTCGTCATCGGCGTCGACCTCGTGGACGCCCGGCTCGCACGGGCCCGCAACGCCGGCGTGCACACCCTCGACCTGCGGCAGTACGACGGCGACCTCGGCGACGCGGTCCGCGACCTCACCGACGGCCGCGGCACGGACGCCGTCATCGACGCCGTCGGCATGGAGGCCCACGGCAGCACCAGCGCCTCCCTCGCCCAGAAGATGACGGCCAGGCTGCCCGACGCCCTCGCCCGCCCCCTGATGGAACGCGCCGGGATCGACCGCCTGGCGGCCCTGCACACCGGCATCGACCTCGTCCGCCGCGGCGGCACGCTCTCCGTCTCCGGCGTCTACGGCGGCGCCGTCGACCCGATGCCGCTGCTCACCATGTTCGACAAGCAGCTCCAGATCCGGATGGGCCAGGCCAACGTACGCGCCTGGACGGACGACATCCTGCCCCTGCTGACCGACGAGGACCCGCTCGGCGTGGAGGGCTTCGCCACCCACACCGTGCCCCTGGACCAGGCCCCCGACGCGTACGCGCGCTTCCAGGCCAAGGACGACGGCATGATCAAGACGCTCCTGGTGCCGTGAGCGGACCGCGCCTGCGCACCAGCGACCCGCACCGCCCCGGCTGGCGGCGGGTCAGGCACGGCAAGGGGTTCCGCTACCTCGACGCGGACGGACGCCCGCTGGACCGGGAGCAGCGCGACCGGATCCGGGGACTGGTCATCCCGCCGGCCTGGGAGGACGTGTGGATCTGTCCGTGGCCCAACGGCCACATCCAGGCCGTCGGGACCGATGCCGCCGGACGGCGCCAGTACCTGTACCACGCGAAGTTCCGGGAGCGGCAGGACGCGGCCAAGCACGAACACGTCCGCAGCGTCGCCCGCGGACTGCCCCGGCTGCGCCGGGCCGTGGCCGAGGACCTCGCGGGGCGCGGGCTCGGCCGGGACCGGGTACTCGCCTGCGCCGCCCGCCTGCTCGACCTCGGCTTCTTCCGGATCGGCGGCGAGCGCTACGCCCGCGACCACGACAGCTACGGACTGACCACCCTGCTGCGCGAACACGTCACCTGCCGCCGCGGCGAGGTCTGCCTCGACTTCCCCGCCAAGTCCGGCCGCCGGCAGAACCGGACGCTCGTCGACGACGACGCGCTGGCCGTCGTCCGCGCCCTGCTCCGCAGGAAGGATCCGGGACCGCGGCTGTTCGCCTACTGGGAGGGGCGCGCGTGGCACGAGGTGCGCGCCGCGGACCTCAACGCCTACCTGCGGGAACGCTCCGGGCAGGACATCACGGCCAAGGACTTCCGCACCTGGCACGCCACCGTCCTGGCGGCGGTGGCGCTCGCCGTCTCCGCCCGCGCGGCCCGGGCGGCCCCGTCCGCGCGCAAGCGGGCCGCCGCCCGCGCGGTGCGCGAGGTCAGCGAGTACCTCGGCAACACGCCCGCCGTCTGCCGCGCCTCCTACATCGACCCCCTGGTCTTCGAGCAGTTCGAGGACGGCACCACCATCGCCCCCGCCCTGGACCGGCTGGGCGAGGACACCCCGATGGGCACCCCCGCCACCCGGGGCCCGACCGAACGCGCGGTCCTGCGGCTCCTGGAGGAGTAGGCCCTGTCTTTCGGATCACGCCGGGCTCGCGGGGCCCAGGCGCCCCCGCCCTCAGCCGGTGTGCAGGACCCGGAAGCCGTCTCCCGCGGAGCCCGCCGGGTCCCGGTCGACGACCTGGACCGGCGGCCGCCCCCACTGCCACACGCCGGTGCCCGGGGTACGGGAGAACGTGATCCGGCCGCGGGTCCCCTCGACGTCGACGGCCGGCCAGGCCGCGGCGACGCGCGACCGGTCCGTACCGTGCGCGCGCAGCACCGAGGCGAGGACGGCGACCGCGTCGTAGCCCTCGAAGGCGACGAACGACGGCGCCCCGCCCAGCCGGGCGCGCAGGGCGGCCCCGACGCGCTCCCCGAGGGGGCCGGGGCGCTCGGGGAGGTAGCGCAGGAACGGGATCCCGGCGCCGTCCCGGCCGAGCGCCGCCGCCCACTCCGCGAACTCGGGCTGCCCGGCCGGGGCGCCCACCAGGACCTGGGCGAGTCGCGGGTCGGCGCGCACGGCCTTGACGAGCGGGACGGAGGGCTCCGGGGAACCGGCCAGGAGCAGCAGGGCCGTGGCCCCCAGCGCGGCGAGCTCGTCGCACAGGGCGGAGGGGTCGAGCGCGCGCACGTCGAGTGCGGTGACGGCGCCGCCGTGGGCGGCGAGGTGGTCCCGGAGGATGCGGATGCCCGACTCCCAGTACACGCTCGGCTGGACGGCCGCGGCGATCCGGCGGTGACCCGCGCCGAGGAGGAAGTCGGCGTACACCCGCCAGCCCCGGGACTGGGGCGGGGGAAGCCGCGCGACCCACTCCGCCGGTTCGTCGACCAGCGCGTCGATCACCGCGGACGAGCAGAGGAACGGCAGCCCGAGGGCATCGGCGCGGGCGGCGGCCGCCCGGGCCACGACGCTGTGGTACTCGCCGGTCACGGCCACCACACCGAGGCCGGCCAGCTCGTCCACGGCGGTGACGGCCCGCTCCGGGTCGGCGGCGGTGTCCCGCACCAGCAGCTCGACCGGCCGGCCGCCGATCCCCCCGCCGTCGTTGACCTCGTGCACGCCGAGCTCCAGGCCCGCGAGCAACTGCCGCCCCGCCTCGGCCCATCCGGGCCGGCTCAACGGCACGAGCGCCCCGACCCGCACGGCCCCGCCCCCGGTCCGCGGCCCGGCTCCGGCTGTCGATGTCGGCGTACTCATGCGCGCGTGTCTCCTGTGGTCGGTCCGGGCTCCGGTGCTGGTGCGGATGCTGGTCCAGAAGGGGTGCGCGGGGCAACCGAATTGACCCTCCGCAGGCGTCAGGCGTCAGGCGTCAGGCGTCCGGCGTCCGGCGTCAGGCGCCCGTGCGGCTGCGGACCGCCGACTGCCAGTCCGGGACCGGGGTTTCGGGCCGGGCTTCGGGGCGCCGGCCGCCGCGGGCGAAGAAGTCCGCCAGCGGCTGGATCGCGGCGCCGATGGTGACCGCGTCCGGGCCCAGCGTGCCCAGGCCGATGGAGGCGCGGGAGGCCGGGTAGCGCAGCGCGTTGGCCGCGGCGTACTCCTTCACCCGGTCCAGGAAGCGGGTGCCGAGCTGGAGGCCCGCCCAGCCGCCGACCAGGATGCGGTCCGGCTGGAAGAGGTTGATCAGGTCCGCGAAGCCGGCCCCCAGGTACTCGGCCGTCTCCTCCAGTACGGCGGCCGCCGCGGAGTCCGGCCCGCCGCCGGCCGTGGCCGAGGGCTCCGGCCCGGCTTCGGCGTCCTCCGGATACGCTGCCGCCAGCAGTGCCGCCAGGGCCGTCTCCTGGTTCGCGCCGGCCGGGGGGTTGCCGCCCGCCTCGCGCCAGCGCTCCAGCAGCGCCTCGGCACCGGCGTACGCCTCCAGGCAGCCGCGGGCACCGCAGCGGCAGCGCCGCCCCCGTACGCGTACGGTCAGGTGGCCCCACTCGACGGCCCGCCCCGGGCCCATGTCCTCGGTGACGACGCACGCGCCCACGCCCGACCCGAACAGCACGAACACCGCGTTGCCCGCACCGCGCCCGGCGCCGAACCACATCTCGGCCTGGCCGAGCGTCTTCGCGCCGTTGTCGATGCAGTACGGCACCTCCGGCGGCAGCTCCACCGCCTCCCGGAGCAGCCGTTCCAGGGGTACGGCGTCCCAGCCGACGGTCTGGCCGTGCACCACGGCGCCGTCCTGCGCGGTGTGCTCGACGATGCCGGGCACGCCGACGCCCACGCCCAGCAGCCGCCCGGCCGGCACCCCGGCCGTCGCCAGCACCTCGGCGATGCCCTCGCGGATGTGGTCCACGACCACCGACACCTCGTACGGGTCGTGCGCACCCGGCCCGGCGGCGGCGAGCGGGCGCTCCACCCGGGCCAGCTCGGTGAGCGCGAGGTCGAACAGCTCGATCCGGATGCGGGTCTCGCCGACGTCCACCCCGATCATGCAGCCGCTGTCGGGGCTGATCCGGAGGAGGGTCCGGGGCCGGCCGCCCGCGGAGTCCACGCTGCCGGCCTCCTCCACCAGCCCCTCGGCCACCAGCTCGGCGACCACGTTGCTCACGGAGCCCGAACTCAGCCCGGTGGCGGGTCCGAGGGAGAAGCGGCTCAGCGGACCGTCGAAGTACAGCCGCCGGAGCACCTCCGTGCGGTTCTCCCGGCGCAGGTCACGAACCGTCCGCCCGCTTCTCGCTTCCAAGCCTGCCCCCTGAATCGCCCTCGGCCGCCCTTGGCCGACGCTGCCCTGCTTGCACGATACCGCTGTCAGGACCCTTGACGCGACCTTCTCTTGCGATTTAACTCACGTCCTAAATTAAGTCGCCGTCCGGCACCCGCACCCCCGTCACCCACGTTCCGAAAGGTTCCGACGAGCCATGCGCAGAAGCAGGAACAGAGCCGCCCTCACCGGCGCCGTCGCCCTCTCCCTCACCCTCGCCGCCACCGCCTGCGGAGGCGGGACCACCGGCGCCTCCGGGTCCGGCGGGAGCGGGAAGAAGACCCTGACCTACTGGGCCTCGAACCAGGGCGCGAGCATCGAGGCCGACAAGAAGGTCCTCCAGCCCGAGCTCGACCGCTTCGAGAAGGAGACCGGCATCGAGGTGAAGCTGGAGGTCGTGCCCTGGTCCGACCTGCTCAACCGGATCCTCACCGCCACCACCTCCGGCCAGGGCCCCGACGTGCTCAACATCGGCAACACCTGGAGCGCCTCCCTCCAGGCCGGCGGCGCCCTGCTGCCCTGGGACGCGAAGGCCTTCGGGAAGATTGGCGGCCGCGACCGCTTCGTCGAGTCGGCACTCGGCTCGACCGGCGCCCCGGGCAAGGACCCCGCGGCCGTCCCGCTCTACTCCATGGCCTACGCCCTCTACTACAACAAGGAGATGTTCCGGCAGGCCGGCATCACCAAGCCGCCCGCCACCTGGGACGAGCTCGTCGCCACCGGCAAGCGGCTGACCGCGAAGGGCGGCTCCGCCATCGGCGTCGAGGGCGGCAACCTCTCGAACAACATCCACCAGGTGTACGTCCTCGGCAAGCAGCACGGAGCCGACTTCTTCACCCCCGACGGCAAGGCCGACTTCACCTCCGACGGCGCCGTCGCCGCGGTGAAGCAGTACGTCGACCTGATGGCCGCGCACAAGCTGGTCGCCCCCGGCAACGCCGAGTACGCCCAGAACCAGTCCCTCAGCGACTTCGCCAAGGACCGCACCGCCATGGTCCTGTGGCGGACCCCCTCGGCCACCTTCGCCTCCCAGGGGATGACCGAGGACGAGTGGGGCGTGGCCCCCGCACCCGTCCCGTCCGGCAGCCCCGGCCAGGGCACCTCGGTCAACTCCATGGTCGCGGGCATCAACATGGCCGTCTTCCGCAACACCAAGAACCTCGACGGCGCCTTCCGGTTCGTCAAGTTCATGACCAGCGACGAGGAGCAGAAGACCCTCAACAAGGCCTACGGATCGATGCCGCCGGTCAAGGGCGCCCAGGCGGACCCCGCCTTCGCCACCCCCTCCCTGGCCGTCATCCGCGACACCCTGGCCACCAGCGCCGTCCCGCTCCCGCAGATCCCCGAGGAGTCGCAGTTCGAGACCGTCGTGGGCACCGCGGTCAAGGAACTCTTCGCCGACGCCGCGGCCGGCCGCCCCGTCACCACCGCGTCGGTCCGGGCCAAGCTCGACAAGGCCCAGCAGCAGATGCCGAACCAGTGACGGACACCGCGATGACCACCACCGCCACCCCACCCGCCGGCGGGCCGGCGGTGCGGGCGGGCGGGCCCCGGGCGGCGCACACCGCGCGCCGCCCCCGGCGCCGCGTACCGCTGCCCCACCTGCTCCTGCTGCCTGCCCTGCTGCTCGAACTCCTCGTCCACCTCGTGCCGATGCTCATCGGCATCGTCATGAGCTTCAAGGAACTGACCCAGTTCCACATCGCGCACTGGAACGGCGCGCCCTGGGCCGGCCTCGACAACTACGCCGTCTCCGTGGACTTCGACGCCCCCGTCGGCGCCGCGCTCCTCCGGTCCTTCGCCACGACGTGCGTGTTCGCCGTGTCCTCGGTCGCCCTCTGCTGGCTGCTGGGCACCGCCGCCGCGCTGTTCCTCCAGGACTCCTTCCGGGGCCGGGGCCTGCTGCGCACCCTGTTCCTCGTCCCGTACGCCCTGCCCGTGTACGCCGCCGTGATCACCTGGGCCTTCATGTTCCAGCGGGACAACGGCCTGGTGAACCACGTGCTGCACGACCAGCTCGGCCTCGGCGAAAGCCCCGCCTTCTGGCTGATCGGCGACAACAGCTTCTGGGCCCTGCTGGCCGTCTCGGTCTGGAAGGGCTGGCCCTTCGCCTTCCTGATCGTCATGGCCGGCCTGCAGAACATCCCCCGCGAGCTGTACGAGGCGGCCGCCCTGGACGGGGCCGGCGTGTGGCGGCAGGTCCGGCACGTCACCCTGCCCGCCCTCAGGCCGGTCAACCAGGTCCTCGTCCTCGTCCTCTTCCTCTGGACCTTCAACGACTTCAACACGCCGTTCGTGCTCTTCGGCAGGGCCGCCCCGGAGGCCGCCGACCTGATCTCCCTGCACATCTACCAGTCCTCGTTCCAGACCTGGAACTTCGGCACCGGATCGGCCATGTCCGTGCTGCTCCTGCTCTTCCTCCTGCTCGTCACGGGCGGGTACCTGCTGCTCACCACCCGGGGGAGGAACTCCGCCGATGTCTAGCCCGCCGACGTCCACCCGGCCGGTGACCCGTCCGCCGACGTCCGTCCCCGCTCCCCGCACCGCCCGGTCGCCCATGGCGCCGCCCCGCGGCTTCCTCCGGGCCCGCCGGGTCTTCCTCACCCTGCTCACCGGCTTCGTGCTCCTGCCGGTCTACGTCATGGTCTCCAGCTCCCTCAAGCCGCTGGAGGACGTCTCGGGGAAGTTCCGCTGGCTGCCCTCCGGGCTCACCGTCCGCCCGTACCTCGACATCTGGCGGACCGTGCCGCTCGCCGACTACTTCGTGAACTCCCTGGTGGTGGCGGGGCTGGCGACCGTCTGCTCGGTGACGGTCGCGGTCCTCGCCGCGTACGCCGTCAGCCGCCACGCCTTCCGGGGCCGGCGGGTGTTCACGGTCACCGTCCTGTCGACGCAGATGTTCCCCGGCATCCTCTTCCTGCTGCCGCTCTTCCTCCTCTACGTCAACATCGGCAACGCCACCGGGATCGCCCTGTTCGGCTCCCGCGGCGGCCTGGTCCTCACCTACCTGACGTTCTCGCTGCCCTTCTCCATCTGGATGCTCATCGGCTACTTCGACTCCATCCCGCGCGACCTCGACGAGGCCGCCAGGGTCGACGGCTGCGGCCCGCTCGGCGCCCTGTTCCGGGTGATCGTGCCGGCGGCCGTCCCCGGGATCGTCGCCGTCGCCGTGTACGCCTTCATGACCGCCTGGGGCGAGGTGCTGTTCGCCTCCGTGATGACCAACGACACCACCCGCACCCTCGCCGTCGGCCTCCAGGGCTACGCCACCCAGAACGACGTCTACTGGAACCAGATCATGGCCGCCTCGCTGGTCGTCAGCGTGCCCGTCGTCGCCGGCTTCCTGCTGCTCCAGCGCTACCTCGTCACCGGCCTGACCGCCGGTGCCGTCAAATGACCCCCGCCGACCGCCCCGTCACCCGAGAGGCCACCGTGACCGCACCCGCCACCGTCCCTTCACCCGACCTCGCGGCCTTCCCGCCCGGCTTCTCCTGGGGCACCGCCACCTCCGCGTACCAGATCGAGGGCGCCGTCACCGCCGACGGCCGGGGCCCGTCGATCTGGGACACCTTCTCCCACACGCCCGGCGCCGTCGACAACGGCGACCACGGGGACACCGCCTGCGACCACTACCACCGCTGGCCCGAGGACATCGCCCTGATGCGCCGCCTCGGCACCGACGCCTACCGCTTCTCGATCGCCTGGCCCCGCATCCTGCCCTCCGGCGACGGCCCGCTGAACCCCGCCGGGCTCGACTTCTACGACCGGCTGGTGGACGCACTCCTCGACGCGGGCATCACGCCCTCCGCCACCCTCTACCACTGGGACCTGCCCCAGGCCCTCCAGGACCGCGGCGGCTGGACCGTCCGGGAGACCGCCGAGCGCTTCGCCGCCTACGCCGGCCGCGTCGCGGCCCGCCTCGGCGACCGCGTCACGCAGTGGGCCACGCTCAACGAGCCCCTCTGCTCCGCCTGGATCGGCCACCTGGAGGGCCGGATGGCCCCCGGTCTCACCGACCTCACCGCCGCGGTGCGCGCCTCCTACCACCTGCTCCTCGGGCACGGCCTGGCCGTCGCCGCGGTCCGCGCGGCCGCACCGGCAGCGACCATCGGCCTGGTCACCAACCACTCCACCGTGACCCCCGCCTCCTCCCGCCCCGAGGACGTGGCCGCCGCGGCCCGGGTGGACGGCCACGTCAACCGCTGGTTCCTCGACCCGGTGTACGGCCGGGGCTTCCCGGCCGACATGCGCGAGCTGTACCGCGTCGACCTGCCGGAACGGCCCGGCGACGAGGCCGTCGTCGCGGCACCGCTGGACTGGCACGGCGTCAACTACTACTTCCCGGTGACCGTCGAGGACGACCCCGCGGGCCCGGTCCCGTACGCCCGCGACGTCCGGCAGCCCGGCCTGCCGCGCACCGCCATGGACTGGCCGGTGGACCCCGCGGGCCTGGAGTCGCTGCTGCTCCGGCTCACCGAGGAGTACGGGGTCCGCCGCCTGTACGTCACCGAGAACGGCTCCGCCTTCGACGACCGCCCCGCCCCGGACGGCTCGGTCGACGACCCGGAGCGCGCCGCCTACCTGGAGGACCACATCGCGGCCTGTGCCCGCGCGGTCCGCAGGGGCGCCCCCCTGGCCGGCTACTACGCCTGGTCCCTGCTGGACAACTTCGAGTGGGCGTACGGGTACGCCAAGCGCTTCGGCCTGGTCCACGTGGACTACGCCACCCAGCGCCGCACCGTGAAGTCCAGCGGCCTCAGGTACGCCGACATCGTCCGCCGGCACCGCGCACAGGCGGACTGACCGCACATCCCCCCACCTCCGAGAAGGAGAGCCGCAGTGTCATCTGTCATGCGCATGCTAGAAATCTCGCCCCCACCGGGTGGCCGCCGCCCCCGCTCGCGGTCCCCCCGCCCCGCCCGCCGTTCCCTCGCCGCGGGCCTGGTCACCGCCCTCCTCGGCGCCCTGCTGGCCCTGGCCCCGGC
Source organism: Streptomyces sp. NPDC101132 (assembly GCF_044759225.1). NCBI lineage: Bacteria > Bacillati > Actinomycetota > Actinomycetes > Kitasatosporales > Streptomycetaceae > Streptomyces > Streptomyces sp. NPDC101132. Next base: position 122,854 of record NZ_JBIVYX010000016.1, on the reverse strand, counting down.
CGCCCCGGCCGCGGCCGCTCCCGTCCTGCTCTCCCAGGGGAAGCCGGTCACCGCCTCCAGCACCGAGAACGCCGGCACCCCGGCGGCCGCCGCCGTGGACGGCGATCCGGGCACCCGCTGGTCCAGCGCCTTCGCCGACCCCCAGTGGCTCCAGGTGGACCTCGGCGCCCCCGCCCTCCTCGACCACGCGGCCCTGCGCTGGGAGACCGCGTACGGGAAGGCGTACCGCATCGAGACCTCCCTCAACGGCACCGACTGGAGCACCGCCTACAGCACCACCACCGGCCCCGGCGGCACCGAGACCGTCTCCCTGTCCGGAACGGCCCGCCACATCCGCCTCACCGGCACCACCCGCGCCACCGGATGGGGCTACTCGCTCTGGGAGTTCCAGGTGTACGGCACCCCCGACGGCGGCCCGACGCTGCCCGGTGGCGGCGACCTCGGCCCCAACGTGCACGTCATCGACCCCGCGACCCCCGACATCCAGGGCAGGCTCGACGCCGTCTTCCGGCAGCAGGAGTCGGCCCAGTTCGGCACCGGACGGCACGCCTTCCTCTTCAAGCCCGGCACCTACAACGGCCTCAACGCCCAGATCGGCTTCTACACCCAGATCGCCGGCCTCGGCCTGCGCCCCGACGACACCCTCATCAACGGCGACGTCACCGTCGACGCCGGCTGGTTCGGCGGCAACGCCACGCAGAACTTCTGGCGCTCCGCCGAGAACCTCGCCCTCAACCCGGTCAACGGCACCGACCGGTGGGCCGTCTCCCAGGCCTCGTCCTTCCGCCGGATGCACGTCAGGGGCGGCCTGAACCTCTCGCCCGACGGGTACGGCTGGGCCAGCGGCGGCTACATCGCCGACTCCCGGATCGACGGCCAGGTCGGCAACTACTCGCAGCAGCAGTGGTACACCCGCGACAGCTCCATCGGCGGCTGGTCCAACAGCGTGTGGAACCAGGTCTTCTCCGGCGTCCAGGGCGCTCCCGCGAACTCCTTCCCCGAGCCCCGCTACACCACCCTCGACACCACGCCGGTCTCCCGCGAGAAGCCGTTCCTCCACTACGAGGGCGGCGAGTTCAAGGTGTTCGTCCCCGCCAAGCGCACCAGCGCCCGCGGCGTGAGCTGGGCCGGCGGCACCCTCGCGGGCACCTCGGTCCCGCTGACCCGGTTCTACGTCGTGCGGCCCGGCACCACCGCGGCGACCATGAACCAGGCCGTCGCCCAGGGCCTCCACCTGCTCTTCACCCCCGGCGTCTACCACGTGGACCGCACGGTCGAGATCAACCGCCCCGGCACCGTCGTGCTCGGCCTCGGCCTCGCGACGATCATCCCGGACAACGGGGTCACCGCGATGCGCGTCGCCGACGTCGACGGCGTCCGGCTGGCCGGGTTCCTCATCGACGCGGGCCCCGTCAACTCGCCGACCCTGCTGGAGATCGGCCCGCAGGGCGCCTCCGCCGACCACTCCGCCGACCCGGTCACCGTCCAGGACGTCTACATCCGCATCGGCGGTGCCGGACCCGGCAAGGCCACCACCTCGATGGTGGTCAACAGCGACGACACGATCATCGACCACACCTGGGTCTGGCGCGCGGACCACGGCGACGGCGTCGGCTGGGAGACCAACCGGGCCGACTACGGGGTGCGCGTCAACGGCGACGACGTCCTGGCCACCGGCCTGTTCGTCGAGCACTTCAACAAGTACGACGTCGAGTGGTACGGCGAGCGCGGCCGCACGGTCTTCTTCCAGAACGAGAAGGCCTACGACGCCCCCAACCAGGCCGCCATCCAGAACGGCTCCGTCAGGGGCTACGCCGCCTACCGCGTCGACGACTCGGTGACCACCCACGAGGGCTGGGGCCTCGGCAGCTACTGCTACTACAACGTCGACCCGACGATCCGGCAGGCCCACGGCTTCCGCGCCCCGGTCAGGCCCGGCGTCCGCTTCCACAGCCTGCTGACCGTCTCCCTCGGCGGCAACGGCCAGTACGACCACGTCGTCAACGACACCGGCGCCCCCACCTCCGGCACCTCCACCGTCCCCTCGACGGTCGTCTCCTACCCCTGACGGCCCGGGCCCGGACAGACGGACACCCCGCCGGCCGCCGCTGCGGCCGGCGGGGTGTCCCGCGGTCACGAGGTGCGCTTGAGCGTCCAGGTGTTGGCGCTGAAGCTGGGCACCGAGGAGTAGCGGCAGCCGCTGGAGTAGTACGAGCTGGTGATCGTCCAGCCGGCGGGCGGCCAGGTGGAGGCGCAGGCGTTGACCTGGGTGCCGACCGGGTATCCGGTCAGGTCCTTTATCTGCTTGCTGTTGGGGTTGAAGCCGGAGCCGCAGCCGCTGCTGTTCCACCACTGGACGTCCACCCAGCCGGCCGGGGTGAGCGTGCTGGAGCACATGTTGAGCGTGTCGCCGGGCGCCGCCGAGGCGGGGCTCGCGGTGAGCGCGAGGGCGGCGCAGGCCAGGGCGGCGAGGGCGGATGCGGAGCGGGTGCGGATCACGGACGTCCCCTTCTTGGCAGGCCGGAGCGGCCGCCGACGGTCGGCGGCGCGTCATCCGGGAAGCAGGACATTGGTATCCGATATCCGGACTTGGCAGACAGTCACCTTTCGGGCACGACCGGGCGGCGGTTTACGGCCGCCCGAGCTGCCCGAGCTGCCCGAGCTGCCCGAGCCGCCCGTGCCGCCCGTGCCGCCCGAGCCGCCCGTGCTGCCGGGGCGGCGGGGCGCCGGTGCGGGGCGCCCGGGCGCGGGCGCCCGCCGGTCACTCGTACTCGGTGCCGCCCTTGCGGGTCAGGTAGGCCGGGCTGACCGCCTTGGCGATGGCCCGTCCGCCCGTCACCGGGCTGTACCGCTCGGCGGCCGGGCGTACCACGACCCCCTCGCGGACGTGGAGTCCCCGGCCGGAGACCGTCTCGCGCCCGGTGGCCGTCTCCAGCACCGTGGCCTGGTCGTACGGCCCCTCGTAGAGCCGCGGCACCAGCGGGAGCTCGCCGTCGAGCACCGCTGCCGGGTCCAGCCAGCGGACCTCGCCGCCGATGTCGGCGGACACGTCGAAGACGGCGTAGCCGGGCCCGGTGGTGCGGGCGTCGGACCCGTACGCGAGGTCCTGGACGCCGGCGCCGAAGACCTCGCCGAAGATCCCGACCCGGGCGGCGCCGAGCCGCTCGGCCAGCCGGGCGGCGGCCTCCGCGACCCCGTGCCTCCGCACGGCGCGCCAGTAGACGTTGCCCTCCGCCTCCTTGAGCGCCAGGCCGCGCGAGCCGAACCCCTTGGAGGAGACCAGCACGCGGCCGTCCGCCGCCAGGTAGGTGAGCAGGCAGGCCGTCCCGTGCAGCTTCTCGGTCAGCACCACGGGCTCGCCCGGCTCGAAGATGTGCGGGTACCGCTGGAGGTTCTCGATGTCGACCCAGGGCAGCAGGTCCGGGGCGGACTCGACGTCGCCGCTCATCGTGGTCGGCACCGGGGGCACCCATTTGGTGACGCCCAGCAGTCCGGCGAAGTCGTCGCCCTGCGCGGCCGCGCGGTGCAGGTCGGTGCCGGCGACGGCGGCCGGCACGCAGACCAGGCCCTGCGACAGCTCCCCGCGCAGCCGGACCGCCTTGACCCGGTTGGCGGCGGCGCCGGCCAGCCGGCCGGTGAGCCCCAGCTCCTCGATCAGGGCGTCCGGGAGCACCGCCTGCTCGGGGATGTACAGGGCGACGTCGCCGGTGCGGAACCGGCCCTTCGCCACCACGGCCCGGTACAGGCCCACTTGGGCGAGTTCGAGGGCGTCGGCGTCGGGATGCTCGTGGACGGTCAGGACTTCTGCGGTGACGCGGAACGTGGACATGCGCCCACCCTGGCCGTCCGATATTCGGCGCGCGAGGTGTTTTCCCTCTGCTACGCGGCAGGGGCGGACCACTCCCCGGCGGTGGTCCACGGGCGTGGGTCCGGCCGTTACTGCAGGCCGATCCGGGCGCAGGCGGCCTTGAGCCGCGGGGTCGTGCAGATCTCGTCGACCGTGTAGATGCCGTCGCTGACGACCGTGCTCTTCACGGTGTCCCTGGTCACGGAGATGCCGGGCACCAGCACCGCCGGGACGCGCCGGCCGCCCGCGCTGCCGACCATCTGGTTGATCATTCCGTCGAACTTCTGCCCCTCGGCGAGCAGGACGGCCAGCTCCGCCGCGGCCGACGCCTCGCTGACGTACGGCTTGTAGACGCTCATGTACTGCTCGCCCAGGACGATCCGCTGGACGCCTGCCAGTTCCGCGTCCTGGCCGGTCACCGGGGGCAGCGGGCTCACGCCGGCCGCCTTGAGGGCGGAGATGACGCCGCCGGCCATGCCGTCGTTCGCCGAGTACACGCCGACGATGGAGTCCTTGCCGAGCGCGGCGAGGGCGGACTCCATGTGGGCCTTGGCGTTCTCCGGCTTCCAGTCCGCGGTGTCGTACTCCTTGCCGACCGTCACCTTGCCGTCGAGGACCGAGCGCGCCCCGGACTTGAACGCGGCCGCGTTCGGATCGGTGACCGCTCCGTTGATCATGACGACCCGGCCGCTGCCGGCCTTGTCGCCGAGGGCGTCCAGCAGCCCCTGGCCCTGCACCTTGCCGACGTCCTCGTTGTCGAACGAGGTGTACACGTCGACCGGGCCCTCCGCGAGGCGGTCGTAGGCGATCACGGGTATGCCGGCGTCCTTCGCCCGCTTCACCGCGCCGGCCACCGACTTCGCGTTCACCGGGTCGAGGATCAGCACGTCGACCTTGGCGGCGATCATCTCGTTCACCTGGCCGTCCTGCCGGGCCGCGTCACCCTCGGCGTTGGCGTAGACCACCTTGCCCTTGCCGAAGGTCATCCGGTCGACCTTCTTCTCGATCAGCGGCTTGTCGAACCGCTCGTAGCGCGCCGTCTCCGTCTCGGGCAGGAGGAGGCCCACCTTGATCGCACGGCGGCCGGTGCGGTCGTCCCCGTCTCCGCCGGAGTCCGAGCCGCAGCCGGTGAGGGCGGTTGCCCCCACGGCGGCGGCGCAGACGGCGACGGCGATGCGAAGGCGATGTGCGTTCACGTGCGGAACCTCTCCGAAGGGCCATGTCTTTCGTGGCCGAAGTGGAGGCAGTCAACTCCGCCGCGGAAGCCCCGTCAAGGTATTGATTCTTAACGATCCCGCAACCTGCCGGAGAGGTGATTGGCCGGAATTCACGCCATATTTGCGCTTCTTCCGCAGGGGGTGAGGGCGGAGCCTATTTCAAGCTCTGAATGCAAGTCGCCCCCGCCGGAAGCCCCTTCACGCCTCCCGGCGCAGCCGGGCCTCCACGAACCCGTCCACGAGGCGGGTCTCGAACGACGGCTGCGGGGCCGTCGCCGGTCCGCGGACGTTCCACCCGTCGGCCAGCCGGAAGACGCTCCCGTGCCACGGGCAGCGGACGCAGCCGTCCACGACCTCCCCCTCCGACAGCGGTCCGCCCATGTGGGCGCAGCGGTCGGCCAGGACACGCACCTCTCCGCCGGCCCCGCGCACCGCGAGCACGTCCACCCCGTCGACGGCGGCCCGCACGGCCCTGCCCGCCGGGAAGGCGGCCACCGGGCCCAGCCGGTGCCAGCCCGGCCCCACCAGGTGCGGCACCGCCTCGGCGTGGTTCGCGCCGGCCGCCTGGCGGTACGCGAGGTGCCCGCCGAGGGCCCCGCCCACGCTGACGCAGGCCAGCCCGGCCAGCGCGAGGAGCTTGCCGCGGCCGGTCCGGCCGCGCACGCGGTGCGCGAGCGAGGCGGCGTACAGGGTCACGGCGCCGGTGTTCGACAGGGCGTGGACCAGTCCCACGCGGGCCTGCTCGGGCGGCAGCTCCGCCCAGTCCGTCCATCCCGAGAGCGCGGCCGGCCCGGCCGAGGCCAGCCCCACCCCGATGAGGGTGCGCGCCCCGCGGGCCTCGCCGGGCACCAGATCCAGCACGGCGGCCGACAGCCAGGCCCCGATGGGCACCTGCACGAGCAGCGGGTGGACCGGGTGCCCGAGCGGGACGCCGTGCAGCACGTCGCGGACGCCCCCCAGCGGCAGTGCCCGCACGGCCCTGCGCACGCCGCCGATCAGGCCGTCCGGGGCGGGCGACCGCTCCAGCCGTTCCACGGCCCGCAGGACGCGGCCCGGCCCGCTCCGGCGGCCCCTCGGTGCTCCACGGTGCGTGTGCGTCGCGCGGTGAGTGTGCATGACCGGCGGCTACCCGGGGCGGATGCCGTGATGCACCCCGGCCGGTGCCGGCGGAGCGGCCGGCACGGCAGTTCGCCTCCGACGGGAACCGAACGCTCCGCCAAGATCGTCACGGCCTTCGTGCTCCCGGCGCGGTGCCGGCGCGCGTACCCGGCGACGCGGCTCGGCCCGCGCCGCCGTACGTGGCCGGGCCCTCCGCCGGGAGCCTGCTCAACACCCGCTCATCGCACGGAGATACGTTTCCCCATGACCACACCGCACCACCCCGCCGGCCACGTCCCCCCGCCCGGCAACCCCTACGCCGCCCCGCCCGGCGGACCCGCCGCCCCACCGCAGGGCTACGCCGCCCCACCGCAGGGCTACGCCGCCCCACCGCAGGGCGGTTACGCAGCCCCTCCGCAGGGCTACGCCGTCCCGCCCCAGGGCGGCTACGCAGCTCCGCAGCAGGCCGGTCACCCCGTCCCCGGACCCGCCGGCCACCCCGCTCCGGCCCCCGGCGGGTTCTTCGTGCCGACCGCCTGCCGGGCGTGCGGGTCCCAGGAGGCCGCGAACGTGAAGGTGCGGGCCCACCTTGGCCTGCTCATCGTGATGCGCTTCGAGCACCTGGACGGGCCCTTCTGCCGCACCTGCGGGATCTCCGTCGTCCGTCAGATGACCACCAGGGCGCTCTGCCTGGGCTGGTGGGGGCCGCTGTCCCTGGCGCTCTTCAACCCGTTCACGCTCCTGTGGAACCTGTACGCCCACCGGAAGTACGCCAAGCTGCTCCCGTCGGAACCCGCTCCCGGCCGCACGCAGCTGGACCCCGGCGCTCCGGTGCTGCGGCGCCCGCAGGCCTACGCCACGCTCCTGCCGCTGGGCTGGGCGGTCTGGGTGGTCACGCAGATCGTGAGCCACGCCTGACCCGCCCCCGCCCCGGGTGATCCTCCGGCCGGCCGGGCGCACCGCCCGGCCGGTCAGTCCGCGGCCACCGCGGCCAGGACCAGCCCCCCGTGGAACCGCTGGTAGACGGGCGTCCCGCCCGGCCACGCCGGGCTGCGCCCGAACGGCACCGCGGCCGGCCCGGTGACCGTCCGCAGGTCTGCCAGCAGCGCCCGCTCCGGCAGCCGGGAGCCGGCGTCCACGAGTACCGGATCGCCGGATGCCAGCGCCTCCGCCACCGTCATCACCCCGACGGTCCCGGGCTCGCGCGCGGCCGCCACCGCCTCCGGCGCGTCCTCGGGGAACTCCTCCCCGGCGTCGGCGAAGTCCCCGGTGAACCAGTTCAGGAAGGCCGTGGCGAAGTCCCCGAAGTGCTCCGCGTACCGGGCGGCGCAGCGGACCACACCGGCCACGCCGACCAGCCAGTGCTGGAACGACGGCGCGACCAGCTCGGCACCGTGGCCCTCGCGGAAGCCGAACACCGGCCCCCACGCCCCCGTCTCGCGGTCGACGTCCACGTAGTACGTCTCGGCGCCCGCGTTGGTGTGGACGATCCGGTAGGTGCCGGGCTCGCCGCACCGCCATCCGGCCCCCGGGCGGCCGGAGTTGGCCGGGTGCGGGGCGCCGAACGCGTCGTGGTCGCCGACCTGGAGGAGGCCGGCCCGGCGGCACACCTCCCGGACCGACGCGGGCACCGGGACGCCCCAGCCGTCCATCTCGGCGTCGGTCGCCCCGTCGCCGAGCCGCACGCTCTCCTCGGCCCGGGCGGCCTCCCGCAGGGCCTCCACCACGTCCCGCCACGACGGCGTCTCAGCGCTCCACATCACGCCCGCAGCCTTTCACAGGCCGGGGCTCCCCCTTGCCACCCGGTCGGCGAGGACGCACACTCCCGCTTCGCGGGCCCGTCCGGGCCGGGAGGAGGCCATGGCCGCGCTCATGCTCTCCGGCCGGCTGACCCCGACCGGCCGGCACGGGATCCGTATCGCCCCCGGCGCCCGGCCGCGTGATGCCGTCGAGGCCGCGGTGGTGAAGGCGTACGGGAACGGCGGCGGCAGGGGACGCGACGCGCGGCAGGTGAGGGACGCCGCGGCCCGCGCCGAGAGCCTGCGCTGGGTCGGCGGCCGCCTGCGGCGCGACGGGCTGACCCGCCCCGGCTACGTGCTGCCCCCGGGCGAGCGGCGCGCCCACTGGGCCCTTCAGGCGTGGGCCGCCCTGTGGGGCGCGGCCTGGACCGGTGTGGCGGTCGCCGAGGACGGCGCGCCGTGGGTCGCGGTCGGCGTGGTCGCCGCCGTCCTGGCCGTGGGGGTCCTCGTCGACCGGCTCAGCACGCCGCGGCGCACGTCCTCGCCGGTGGATCCCACCCCGCGCGGCAGCCGGCTGCTGGACGCCCTGGACGACGACGGCGCCTGGGTCCGTGCCACCCACGCCGGCCGCGACCTCTCGCCCCAGGACGCCCGTACCCTCGCCACGGTCGCCCGGCGGGGCCTGGACGCCCTCCCCGCCACCTCGGACCTGGCCCGGGCGGTCGGGACGCCCAGGAGGGCGTCCCGCGAGGCCGTCTGACGCACCATCACCTGGCCGTGGCCCGCGGACTACGCCTCCCCGGGCAGTTCCCATCTGATCTCGCCGTCGTGCACGTGAGGGGTGGGCGCCAGGCCGGCGGCCGCGGCGACGGCGGCCGACGCGTGGTGGTCGGGGTGGACGTGGGCGCGGACCGTCCGCACGCCCTGCTCGCGCAGCCACGCCACCAGCCCGCGGGCCGCCTCGCGGGCGATCCCGCGGCCCTGCCACGGCGTTCCGACCACCCAGGCGACCTCGGCCGCGCACTCGGCCCCCGGACCGGCGAGGGCCACCGTGGCCTGCACCGTGCCGGCCAGGCGGTCCTCCTCGCGGACCCGGACCACCCAGTTCCACCACAGCACGGCGGGGTCGGGGGAGCCGGCCACCAGCCGGACGTACCGCTCCCGCAGGGCTTCGGGGGAGTAGGGGGCACCGCCGGTGAAATCGTGCAGCGCCGGATCGCCGAGCACCGCGGCCATCTCCTCCGCGTGCTCCACGGCGAGCGGCACCAGGTTCAGCCGCTCGGTCCGGATGGCCGCGATCCGCAGGCCGGCCGCACCGTCCCCGGCGCCCACGCCGTCCGTCCCGCCCACGCCGTCCGTCCCGCCCACGCCGTCCGTCCCGCCCACGCCGTCCGTCCCGCCCACGCCATGCGCCCCGTTCACACCGTCTCCTCGTCCGGGCCCGGCTCCTTGCCGGCCCCGCCGACGACCCTACGGCCCCGCCGTGGAGTCACCCCGGACTGCCCCGCGCGGGCGCGCGCCTCAGACGTGGAGCTCGGGCGGGAAGCCGGTCCAGCGGAGCTCGGCGGGGAGGTGCCCGGTGTCGTTGAACAGCAGGACCGCCGGCGGCCGGCCGGGCGCGTAGCGGATGACCGTCAGCGCCGCGTTGGCGTGGTTGATGCCCAGCCAGCGCCAGTTCGGCGCGTCGAGGGCGGCCCGGACGAGCCAGCCGACGAGGAAGTTGTGCGTGACGAGGAGCTCGTGGCGCGGCTCGGCGCCGGCGACGGGGCCGGTGAACGCGGCGAGCGCCGCCGCGGCGAGCCCCGGGCCCTGCTCACGCTCCTCGGCCGGGAAGCCGTTCAGGAACCCGAGCGTGGCACCGGCCGTCTCCGCGGGCAGTTCCTCGTGGGCCGGGAGGTACGGGATGTAGTCGCCGGCGGCGGCGCTGCACCGCAGCGGCACGCCGTCGAGCTGTTCGCCGACCAGTCGCGCGGTCTGCTCGGCCCGGGGGAGCGGCCCGTGGTGGACCGCCGCCAGCGGAACTCCGCGGAGGCGCTCGCCCAGCAGGGCGGCCTGACGGCGGCCCGCCGCCGTCAGCTCCGTCTCGTCCTCGGAGGCCTCCCCGTGCCGGGTGAGGTACAGGTAGCGGTCGGCCGTGCCGGGCATGCGGGCCCTCCAGCAGAAGTCGATCATGCGGACCTGTGGAGTGACGCGAGCCGGTACGGGCCGGTTCCCGGAAGGTGCGCGCCCCCGCCCGCTGCCGGACGGGGGCGCGCACCCGGGCCCGGCCGGACCCGAAAGACAGGGCCTAGGTGCGCGGCTGCACCCACAACGCCTCGGCTGTGGCGCACAGTTCGCCGTCCGCCGTGGCCAGGGCCGTGCCGACGGCGTACTTGCGGCCCGAGCTGGACAGCAGCCACGCGTACGAGACCAGGCCGGTGCCCACCGAGACCGGACGCAGCAGCCGGGCGCTCAGGGAAGCCGTGACCGCTCCGGCGCCCCGGCCGTCCAGCAGGCGCCCGGCCGCGTTGCCCGGGCAGTCCAGCGCGCCCCACACCAACTCGTCCGGCAGCAGGGAGTCCGCGCCGCCCAGCTCCCGGCCGGGCGTCCAGGCGGTGGCGACCAGGTCGCGGCCCGGCACCACACCGCAGTGCAGGCGCAGCCCGGTGTCGGGCGTCCGGTCCAGACCGCAGCCGAAGCAGTCGACCTGCCCCGGCGGCGGCGCGGCCCGGTACGCCTCGGCCGCGGTCCGCGCCTCCTCCCAGGACGGCGCGCCGGGTACGTCCGGGCCGGCGCCCGCGACCGGGGTCGCCGTGGCCAGCAGCACCTCGTCGGCCGTGAGTGCGCAGCCGCCGTCAGGGGTGCCGGCCAGCCGTACCGGCTGCTCCGTCGGCACCGGGCGCCGGAAGTCGACCCGTACCGTCCCCGCGGCCGCCCGCCCGGCCAGTACACCGGCGACGTAGCCGCCGAACGCCACCCCCGGGTACCCGTGCAGGTGTTCCGGCACCTTGATCGTCTCGAAGTCGTTCATGGCGCCACCCCATCACAGGCGGGGCGCCCTGCTCCAGGGCCGGCCGGCCTCCCGCGGTCACGTCCCCGCCCGCCACGGCACGCCAACGCCGTTGCCCACCCCCGCCCGGCCGGGCACGGGCGGCCTGTGAAACCGCACACCCTCCCTTGACCGGAAAAGGAAGGTTTGCCTAACTTCCTGTGCCATGACCCCCCACGCCCCGATACCAGGACCCGACCGCCCGGACGGCCCCGGCAGACCGCTGACCGGCTTCGACGTCGACTTCACCGGGCACGAGATCGAGCGCCGCGCCCAGATCCTCGCCGCGCTCGGCGCCGACTGGGACCCGGTCGAGGTGCTCCGCGGCGAGGAGGAGGCGTACGACCTCCTGTACTCCGGCCTCGACGCGGAGCAGCAGCGCCGGTACGACGACCTCGTCGCGGCCGGAGTCCTCCCGCGCCGCCCCGGCGGTGGCCGTGCTGCCGCTTGACCCGCAGGCCGACCCGGGCCGCCGGGCCTGGGTGACCTGCCCGAACTGCGACGACGAGCGCGGCTGCGGGCCGTGCACGGCCGGCCGCACCTGCGCCGACCACTGGCGGTACCTCCTCACCCACACCGGCAGCCTCCTGCACCTCCAGTGCCCCGGGTGCACGCACGTGTGGGTCCACGAGAGCGGCTTCGGGGCGACGAGATCCGTACTCGACCACCACGCCCGCGCCCGCACCGACCTGGGCACGGCCTAGGCGGGGACGCGCCGGGCCCGGATGCGGCCGGCCGTGCGGCACGCGCCGGACCCGGGCCGTCGGGGACGACCCGGGTGCGGGCTGCTGTGCCTCGGGAAGGCGGGAGCGGCACCTACTGGGCGACGTTCGGGGCCACCGGGGCGACCGCGGGATTGTGCGGCACGGGGTCGCCGATGCCGCCGCCGTCCGATTCCGGGCCGGGCGGCGGACCGCACGGCGCGGTGATGCACTGCCACTCGGGGTTCTTCGGCGCGTTGATGCGGTCCGGGTTGTGGGGCCGCTTGCCCTTCTTCCCGGGGTGCTTCTTCCCGTCGTGCTTCTTGCCCTGGTCGTGGTGCGTGCCCGAGCCGTCGCCGGGGTCGATGATGATGTGTTTCTCGTTCGTCCGCAGGAACAGGGTGGACTTGCCGTCGTCGCCGGCGTCCGTCACGACCGTGTGCGCGGCCGCGGGGGTGGCGGCGAAGGCGGTCGCGGGGACCAGCACACCGCCGGCGGCGATCGCGGTCGAGGCCGCGAAGAGGACGAAGCGGTGGGGGCGGAAGGGGCGGGTCATGGTGTTCTCCTCTGGTGGAGCGGAAGGGGTGCTTCCAGTACGCCCCGTCGCCGCCCCCGCGTCATGCCCCTGGATCTCGTGTCTTGACAGGAGCCTGTGACCGTGCGGGCGCACGACCACCGGCCCGCGAGGCGCCTCAGCCCGCCGCGCGGCGCTCCGGCAGCGGCGTACCGCAGGCGCTGCAGTAGCGCGCGTCCACCTCGATGGCGTGCCGGTGGCAGCTTCCGCAGACGAGGTGCACGGCGCACTCCGGAGGGCCGGACCGTGCCGGCGAGCGCCGGCCGATGCGCAGACCGGTGCGCCGGCGGTGCGCGGTGAGGAGCGTCAGCCCGTCCGGTCCGGCGCCGATGCCCCGGGCCTTGCCCCGGGGCACCAGGACCACCATCCCGGGCCGCAGCTCACGGGCCGTGCCGCCGACGGTGAGCGTGCCGCCCCCGGCGACCACCACCACCAGGACGTCGACCTCGGTCTCCGTGTGGGCGGCGACCGCGTGCCCGGCGGGGAAGCGGACCACGTTCGCGTCGAGCTGGCGGGTACGGCGCCGCAGCCGCCAGAGCGCGCCGCTCTGCCCCTCCACGGGCTCCCGCACGAGGCTGGTGAGGGTGACTCCCTCCATCTCCGTCTCCGTCAATGCCCGCCTCGCCCCGTTCTCGACTTCCGTTCTCGCCCCGCTCTCGCCCCGCCATGATCCCCTACCCCGACCGGCCCGGGAGGGCGGGCCGGAAGATCGGGGCGGCGGGAACCCGTGAGCCAGGGGGTCCGGGCCGCACGACGGCACCACGTAACCTTCCCTGCGTGTCAGCCTCCCACCCGCACCGTGTCGCCGTCCTCGTCCTCGACGGAGCCAAACCCCTCGACGTCGGCATCCCGGCCCAGGTCTTCACGACCCGCGCGAGCATGCCGTACGAGGTACGGGTCTGCGGCGCGGAGCCCGGGCTGGTGACCGGCGGCGACGGTCTGTCGTACGCGGTCGCGCACGGTCTGGAGGCACTGGCCTGGGCCGAAACCGTCTTCGTCCCCGGCTACCGGTTCCCCGACCGCGACGACCCGCCGGGGGCCGTCCTCGACGCGCTGGTCGCCGCGCACGAGCGCGGCGCGCGCCTGGCGGGCATCTCCACGGGCGCCTTCGCGCTCGCCGCCACCGGCCTGCTCGACGGCAAGCGCGCCACGACGCACTGGCACTACACGCGGGCGCTCGCCGAGAAGCGGCCGCTGGTACGGGTCGACGAGAACGTCCTCTTCGTCGACGAGGGCAGCGTCCTCACCTCGGCCGGCGCGGCCTCCGGCATCGACCTGTGCCTGCACGTCCTGCGCCGCGACCTGGGCATCGCGGCGTCGAACCACGCCGCCCGCCGGCTCGTGGCGGCGCCCTACCGCAGCGGCGGCCAGGCGCAGTACGTACCGCGCAGCGTGCCCGAACCGCTCGGCGAGCGGTTCGCCGCGACCCGCGAGTGGGCCCTTCACCGGCTCGGCGACCCCCTCACCCTCCAGGACCTGGCCCGGCACGCGGCGGTCTCGCCGCGCACCTTCTCCCGGCGCTTCGCCGAGGACACCGGCTACACGCCGATGCAGTGGGTGATGCGTGCCCGCATCGACCTCGCCCGCGAGCTGCTGGAACGGTCCGAGCGCAGCGTCGAGCAGATCGCCGCGGACGTCGGCCTCGGCACCGGCTCCAACCTCCGGCTGCACTTCCAGCACATCCTGCGGACCACGCCGAGCGAGTACCGGCGCACCTTCACCCGCGGGGAGTGACCCCGGGGCCTCGGCCGGGCCGCCGCGGGGCACCCCCGCGCCCCGCGGTCCTGGCGCGATCCTTGCGGACCGTGGCAATCACGCCGCTGTCATGACCGTCCCGTACCGGCGAACCTGATCTCGAACACGGAGGGACACACCATGACTCGCATCGCCATCAACGGATTCGGCCGCATCGGCCGCAACGTCCTCCGCGCCCTGCTCGAGCGCGACAGCAAGCTCGAGATCGTCGCGGTGAACGACCTGACCGAGCCCACCGCCCTCGCGCGGCTGCTCGCCTACGACAGCACCTCCGGCCGCCTCGGCCGCCCGGTGACGGTCGACGGCGACACCCTCGTCGTGGACGGCCGCCGGATCAAGGTCCTCGCGGAGCGCGAGCCGGCGCAGCTGCCCTGGGCCGAGCTCGGCGTCGACATCGTGCTGGAGGCCACCGGCCGCTTCACCTCCGCGACCGCCGCCCGCGCCCACATCACCGCGGGTGCCAAGAAGGTCCTGGTCAGCGCCCCGTCGGACGGTGCGGACGTCACCCTCGCGTACGGCGTGAACAGCGACACGTACGACCCCGAGGTGCACACGATCGTCTCCAACGCGTCGTGCACCACCAACGCCCTCGCCCCGCTGGCCGCGGTCCTCGACGAGCTCGCGGGCATCGAGCACGGCTTCATGACGACGGTGCACGCCTACACGCAGGAGCAGAACCTGCAGGACGGCCCGCACCGCGACCCCCGCCGCGCCCGCGCCGCCGGCGTCAACATCGTGCCGACCACCACGGGCGCCGCGAAGGCCATCGGTCTGGTGCTGCCGAACCTCGACGGCAAGCTGTCGGGCGACTCCATCCGGGTCCCCGTACCGGTCGGCTCGATCGTCGAGCTGAACACCACGGTCGCCCGCGACGTCACCCGCGAGGACGTCCTCGAGGCCTACCGCACCGCCGCGCAGGGCCCGCTCGCCGGCGTCCTGGAGTACTCGGAGGACGCGCTGGTCTCCGCCGACATCGTCGGCAACCCGCACTCGTCGATCTTCGACTCGGAGCTCACCCGCGTCGAGGGCCGCCACGTCAAGGTCGTCGCCTGGTACGACAACGAGTGGGGCTTCTCGAACCGCGTGATCGACACGCTGGAGCTCATCGCCGGTCACTGAACCACCCCCGGGGCCGGCCCGGCCGGCCCCGGACCAAGACCCTGACCGGGGAAAAGGGCCGCACGGAGCGGAACGGGCGTCACGACCCGCACCGCACCGTGCGGCCCCCATCCGTTTCCCGGCCCGCGGAGGCCGGGGAGCGCTCAGTGGGCGCCGCGGTCCTTGCCCTTCCGCGCCGTCTCCTCCTGCGCCTCGGGGCTCGGGGTCAGGGCGTCCCCGCCCTCGCCGTCGCCGCCCGCGGTGCCGCGGGACCGCGCCCGGTCCGCCGCCGTCCGCTCCGGCTCCCGCACGTGCGGGGGCCCGGGCCGCCTGCGCCGGCTCTCCTGGCTGTCGTCGTCGAGCGGCACGCCTCCCGCACCGCCCTGGGGCACCTCGTCCATGGCACGCCTCTCCCTTCGCGTCGCGTACCTGCGGGGACGCGGCTACCCATGCCGTCCCGTCGTATCCGCACCTGCCCGGCCCGCCCGGGCGGGTCCGTCCGGCCCCGGGTCGCGGTGCGGAGCGACCAGGCGTAGAGCTGGGGGCATGAACGAGGACAAGACGTCGTGGCACCCGGGCGAGATCGTGCCGGCCAGCGGGATCTACGAATGCGACTGCGGCGGCGAACACCACTGGAGCACCGACGTGCGGGGCCACCGCTTCCCGCCCCTGCCGGACGTGTGCCTGGGGGAGTACTGGACGCTGAAGACCGAGACCCACCCCGAGGCCGCAGGGTCCTGAGACGGGGCCACCGCCCCGCCTGACCCGGCCGGCTCGCGCGGCGGGCCGCCCCTGCCCGCCCGAGGTCCTACGGCGCGGGAGCGGAACCGCCCGGCTCGGGGCCGTCGGCTGCCGGCCCGCCCGGAACCAAGGAGCCCGGGCCGCCCCCGACCCCGTACATCACGGCGAGTTCCCCCACGGCCCGCCGGACGGCCGCGCGCAGTCCCGGCGGGTCCAGCACCTCCGCCCCGGGGCCCAGCCGCAGCAGGTCGCCCACCGCGACCCGGTCGTTCTCCACCGCCATGGTCACCTCCACCCAGCCGTCGGCGTCCGGGGCCCCCGCCCCGGCCAGCGCCTCGACGCCGGCCGAGCCGAACCGCATCGGCAGCAGCCGCGCCGCACCGGGCGACAGCCGCAGCCGGGCCGTCTGCTGGAGGCAGGCGGCCTCCAGCCGCCGCGCGGACTCCTCCCAGTACGCGGCGAGACCGAACCCCTCCGGCCGGTCGAACGTCTCCCCGAGCACCTCCACGGCGAGGAAGCGCGAGACCCGGTACGTACGGGGCTCGGGAGCCGAGCCGGCCCGCGCCACCAGGTACCAGGCGCCGCCCTTCAGTACCAGCCCCAGCGGCCGCAGTTCGCGCCGCACCTCGCCCCGCCACCGCCGGTAGTCGGCCCGGACCACCCGCTGGTCCCACACGGCCTGCGCGATCGGCGCGAGGTACGGCACCGGGTCGGCGTCGCGGAACCACGCCGGCGCGTCGAGGTGGAACCGGTCCTGGACCACCCGGACCCGTCCGGCCAGCGCCGCCGGCAGCGCGGCCTCCAGCTTGAGCCGCGCCGTGGCCAGGTCGGCGCCGAGCCCCAGCTCCGCGGCCTGCCCGGGCGCGCCCGCGAACAGCAGCGAGTCCGCCTCCGCGCCGGTGAGCCCGGTCAGCCTGGTCCGGTACCCGCCCACCAGCCGGAAGCCGCCCGCCGGCCCGCGGTCCGCGCACACCGGCACCCCCGACGCACCCAGCGCCTCGATGTCCCGGTGCACCGTACGCACCGACACCTCCAGCTCCGCGGCGAGTTCACGGGCCGTCAGCCGGCCGCGGTTCTGGAGGAGCAGCAGGAGCGTGATGAGGCGGTCGGCGCGCATGGCTCATGTATATGACAGAAGGTGTCAGGTACCGCGCGGAGGATGACTGCCCTGAGCCCACCACTCCGGGGAGGAAACCCATGAGCAGCACCCGCCACACCAACACCCGCCACACCACCGGCCGGTTCCGGTACGCGAACTGGACCGAGGAGCCCGTCGCCGGCCCGGACGCCACCGACGGCTCCGGCACCGTGCCACGGCTGGCCGGCGCCACCGTCACGAACACCTTCTCCGGCGGCATCGAGGCCGCCGGCACCCTGTGCCGCTACACCATCGCGTACCTCGGCCCCGCCGACGGCACGTTCACCGGCTTCGAGCTGCTCCACGGCAGCCTCGACGGCCGCAAGGGCGGCTTCGTACTGGCCGAGAGCGGCACCTTCGACGCGGAGGGCACGCACTGCTCGTTCGAGGTCGTGCCCGGCTCCGGCACCGGCGAACTGGCCGGTCTGCGCGGCACCGGCCGCTTCTTCTCGCCGCACCACCCCGAGTCGGTCGCGTACGCCTTCGACTACGAACTGCCCGGGGCCTGACGACCGCAGGCGCCCCCTGCCGGCGTACGACGCAGGGGGCACCGCTCCGGGCGCCTCACGGGCCGCCGCGGGCGGCAGCGGCGGACGACGCCTCGCCCTCGCGGCCATGGTCTTCACGGTCGCGATGGCTGCTGTGCGGCTCCGTGCCGGCCGGCGGCCTCGCCCAGACCTGGCTCGTGGTCTTCCGCGCCACCCAAGGGCTGGGCGCGGCACTCGTGTTTCCCGCCGCGCCGGCCGTGGTCGTCGCCGTCTTCCCGGTCGACGAACGGGCCGGGCGCTGGCAGTGTTCTACGTCCTGGCCGGCGCGCTCACCGCGCTGGGCCGGGCCCGTGGAGCGGCGACGCGCCCGGGCGGCCGGCGCGGATGAGGGGGTCCTCGGCGCCGGGCGCCGGGCGCCGGCTAGACGGACTGCGGGGCGGGTACGCCGTCCCCGGGCGGCTCGGGCCCGGCCGGCCCGGCACCCCGCTCCAGCCGCCCCTCGACCGCGGGGGCCCGGCCGGTCAGCAGCATCAGCAGCGCGGCGACCGGCCCGCGGATCTCCTCGCCCTCACCGCGGCTCCACTCGACGTCCGTGGCGACCAGCCGGGCCTGGGGCAGCGGCCAGGGACGGGGCGGGAACCGCATCGTCCAGACGCGGTCGGCCGCGTCACGGGCGGCCAGCGGGGGCATCGGCCGCTCGCGGCCGAGCGCCAGCGCGATGTCCTGGCCGTGCACGAGGACGTCCAGCAGGGACTCGCGGGGCGTGGTGCCGGGCGCCATCCGGCGGGAGCCGGCGATCTCCCGGAGGTGGGCCGTGATCTCGGCGGTCGGGCGCCCGGCCTCGCGCACCGCGGAGTCGTGGATCATCCGGTCGGTGTTGCCGCGGGCGCGCACGAACTCGCGCAGTGCCCAGCCGACGGTGGCCCGCGCTCCGATGGTCAGGTGCGCGGCCACGTCCCGCACCCGCCAGTCCCCGCACTGCGTGGGGCGCTCCCACTCCTGCGGGCTCAGGCTCTCCAGCAGCTCCGCCAGGCTCGTCCGCTCGCGTTCGACGACCGTCCAGAGTTCGTCGGTCCCCAGGGCAAAGGTCACGGGAATCACCCACTCAAGTGGTAAGCTTCTCTGACCAAATTAGTCAGCCTCTCTGACTGAAGTCAAGGCTGTGGGAGGGGGGTGTCGGGATGGCGGAGCGAGACGGGCCCAGTACGGGCGTCCTGCTGTTCATCCCGTACCGGGCGCTGGAGGACCGGGTCTTCGCGGCGCTCGCCGAGGCCGGGTTCGACGACTTCACGCCCGCCCAGGCGCGGGTGATGCAGCGGATCGGCCCCGACGGGACCCGGCTGACGGAGCTGGCCGCCCAGGCCCAGGTCACCAAGCAGACGGCCGGCTTCCTGGTCGACCAGCTGGAGAAGACCGGCTACGTCCGGCGGATTCCGGACCCGACCGACAGGCGGGCGCGGCTGGTGTGCGCGGCGGAGAAGGCGCATGCGGCCAAGCGCGTCGCGGACGCGGTCGTCGCCGAGGTGGAGGGGGAGTGGGCGGCCCACCTCGGCGTCCGGCGGATGAAGCAGCTCAGGGAGGCGCTGACGATGCTGCGGGAGATCACCGACCCCTGGGCCTGAGCGCCGCTCCGCCGCCGGGGGCACCGTGCGGGGTGCCCCCGGCGGCGCGGAGCGTCCGGGCGGCGTGATCCGACAGGCTAGGCGTCGACGGCCTCCGTCACGTGCCGCCAGGCGTCGAGGTCCGCCAGGCGCGCCTCCAGTGCGGTCCGCATGCCGGTGGCGCCGGCGGTGCCGAGGGCCAGGCGCAGCGGCGGGGTGGGGCTGTCGACCGCGGCCCGGATGCCCGAGGCGATCCGCGCCGCGGGGGAGAACGCGGAGGCCGGCAGCTCTCCGATGCCCTTCTGGACCTCGCGGACCGTCCCGTCGTAGTCGGCCAGGCCGGCCGCGACGTCGAGGTTGGCCAGGAACGGGGTCGCGGTCATCCCGGGCTGGACGAGCGTGACCTTGATGCCGAGCGGTGCGACCTCGGCCACCAGCGCCTCCGACAGGCCCTCGACCGCGTACTTGGTCGCGGCCAGCAGCCCCACGCCGGGATGGGCGTACTGCCCGTAGACGGACGACCCCTGGAGCACGTGCCCCGACCGCTGGGCGCGGAGCACCGGCAGTGTCGCGCGGAGCACGTTGAGCACTCCGAAGACGTTGGTGTCGAACACGGCGCGGGCCTGCGCGTCGGAGGCCTCCTCGACGGCGCCGAAGAGTCCGTAGCCCGCGTTGTTGGCCACCACGTCGATGCGGCCGAACCGCGCGAGCGTGCGCTCGACCGCCTCCCGGACGGCCTGCTCGTCACGTACGTCGGCCTGGACGGGGAGCAGCCGGTCGCCGTGGGCTTCGGCCTGCTCGGCCAGCGGAGCGGTGTCGCGGGCGAGTGCCGAGACGGAGTCGCCGTTCTGGAGCGCCTGGAGTACCAGTTCGCGGCCGATGCCGGACGTGGCGCCGGTGATCAGCCAGATGCGGGGATGTGTCTGCTGCTTCGGTGTCGTGTTCATGTTGCGACCGTATGGAGTTAGCACGCAACGCGTCAAGCCTGTTCGTGGATCCAGTTGCTTGTTAACTCCCTTAGCAACTCATCTTGTTGCGGTAGGGTGGCGGCATGACCAGTGCACCAGCCGGATCCCCGAAGGGCGGCCCGCGGGCCGTCGCGCCGACGGTGGAGGCCGTCCTCGCGTTCGTGAACACCCGTGCGGACGGGTCCGGCCGGCAGGAGGCGTTCGGGGACGGGGACGCGTTCACGGCGTGGCTGGCGGAGTCCGCGGCGTCCGGCGCGTTCGGTGGGCCCGGCGCGCTCGGCGAGGAGGCCGGCGGCATCGTGGCGACCGACGCGGACGCCGCGGCCGCGCGCGAGCTGCGCGACGCCCTCGTGACCGTCCTGCTCGCACACTCCGGCGACGAGGAGGGGCGGGGTGAGTCCCTGGAGCGCGCCGAGCGGCACCTGCGGCGCGCGGGCTCGCTCTACCCGCTGGCGACGGTGGTCACGGCCGGCGGGGCCGAGCTGGCCTCCCCGCAGGCGGGGGTGGAGCGGGTGTTCGGAACCGTCCTGGCCGCGGTGACGACCTTCGCCCAGAGCGGCGACTGGGGACGCGTGAAGGCGTGCCGGAACCCCCCGTGTCACTTCGGCTTCTTCGACCGCACCCGGAACGGGGCGGGGCTGTACTGCAGCCCCGGCTGCGGCTCCCAGGTGTCCATGCGCAACTACCGCCGGCGACAGCGTCCGGGCGGCGGGGAATAGGTCGGCGGAACCCCCGGTTGGAGGGTATGGTTGAACAATCAACAATCTTGCTAGGGGAGCCAGCCATGCAGTTCGGCATCTTCACCGTCGGCGACGTCACGCCCGATCCGACGACCGGCCGCGTGCCGAGCGAGAACGAGCGGATCAAGGCGATGCTCGCGATCGCGCAGAAGGCCGAGGAGGTCGGCCTGGACGTCTTCGCCACCGGCGAGCACCACAACCGGCCCTTCGTCCCCTCCTCGCCGACGACCATGCTCGGCTACGTCGCGGCACGCACCGAGAAGCTGGTCCTCTCCACCTCGACGACCCTGATCACCACCAACGACCCGGTGAAGATCGCCGAGGACTTCGCGATGCTCCAGCACGTCGCCGACGGCCGCGTCGACCTGATGATGGGCCGCGGCAACACCGGCCCCGTGTACCCCTGGTTCGGCAAGGACATCCGCGACGGCATCGACCTCGCCATCGAGAACTACGCCCTGCTCCGCCGGCTGTGGGACGAGGACGTGGTCACCTGGAAGGGCAAGTTCCGTACGCCGCTCCAGTCCTTCACCTCCACCCCGCGCCCCCTGGACGGCGTCGCGCCCTTCGTCTGGCACGGCTCCATCCGCTCCCCGGAGATCGCCGAGCAGGCCGCCTACTACGGCGACGGCTTCTTCCACAACAACATCTTCTGGCCGGCCTCCCACACCGAGCAGATGGTGAACCTGTACCGGCAGCGCTACGCCCACTACGGCCACGGCACCCCCGAGCAGGCCATCGTCGGCCTCGGCGGCCAGGTGTTCATGCGGAAGAACTCCCAGGACGCCGTCCGCGAGTTCCGCCCGTACTTCGACAACGCGCCCGTATACGGCCACGGCCCCTCCCTGGAGGAGTTCACCGAGCAGACGCCGCTGACCGTCGGCTCGCCCCAGCAGGTCATCGAGCGCACCCTGTCGTTCCGCGACTACGCCGGCGACTACCAGCGCCAGCTCTTCCTGATGGACCACGCGGGGCTGCCCCTGAAGACCGTCCTCGAACAACTGGACCTCCTCGGCGAAGAGGTCGTACCCGTCCTCCGCAAGGAGTTCGCCGCCCTGCGCCCGGCCGGCGTGCCGGACGCCCCGACCCACTCCGCCCGCGTGGCGGCCGCCCGTCGGAACACCCGGCACGAGACTCAGGAGCAGGAGGTACGGGCATGAAGCTCGTCGTCGTTTCGGCAGGGCTCGGCTCCCCGTCCTCGACCCGCCTGCTCGCCGACCGCCTGACGGCCGCCACGCTCGGCCGGGTGGAGGCCGAGCCCCAGGTCGTCGAACTGCGGGACCTGGCCACCGAGATCGCCCAGCACTTCGTCACCGGCTTCCCGCCCGCCCGGCTCGCCGCCGCGCTCGACGCGGTGGCCGCCGCGGACGGCCTGATCGCCGTGACACCGGTCTTCGCCGGCTCGTACAGCGGCCTGTTCAAGTCCTTCTTCGACCTCATCGACAAGGACGCCCTCACCGGCAAGCCGGTCCTGCTCGGCGCCACCGGCGGCACGGCCCGGCACTCCCTGGTCACCGAGCACGCCCTGCGCCCGCTGTTCAGCTACCTCCGCGCCCTCGTCCTGCCGACCGCCGTCTACGCGGCCTCGGAGGACTGGGGCGAGGAAGGGCTCGCCCAGCGCATCGCCCGCGCGGGCGCCGAACTGGCCCGCTTCATGGCCCCCGGGGCCCGGGACACCGTCCCGGCACCCACCATCGAAGCCGCGCCGGACGTGGACACCAGTGCCGCGATCGCGCCGCGCTCGCTGACCGGAGCCATCACCTCGATGGACCCCACGGCAGCCTTCGGCCTGGTCCCGTTCGAACAGCGCCTGGCGGCACTCCGGGCCGACTGAGGCCCGGGGCCTCCGGATCATCCCCGGCCCGCGGGCCGGGACGGCCGGCCCCGGCCGGCGGCAGCAACGCCGCGGCGGCGGTCTCCGCCACCGCCGCGGCGACCGCCGAGAGGGCCGGCGAGTCGAGCTTCCACTGCTGCCAGTACAGCGGCACGTCCATGGGCGGGGCGGGGGCCAGCCGCACCAGCCGGCCGGCCCGCAGCAACGGCTCGGCCTGCGGTTCCGGTACGAGGCCCCAGCCGAGCCCCGCTGCGACCGCGTCCCGGAACCCGTCCGACGCCGGCACCAGGTGCCGGATCCGCCCGGCCCCCGACCGGCCGCGGGTGAGCGACCGTACGAAGGCGTCCTGGAGCTCGTCCCGGCGGTCGAACACCACCGTGGGCGCCACCCGCAGATCCTCGGCGAGGGTCCCGGTGAGGTGCCGTGCGGCGAACTCCGGCGTGGCCACGGGCAGGTAGCGGGCCAGCCCCAGCGGCCGCACCGTGCAGCCCGCCACGGGATCCGGCGAGGAGGTCACCGCCGCCATCACCTGCCCCTCCCGCAGCAGGGCCGTGGTGTGCGACTCGTCCTCGCGGTAGAGCTCGAAGCAGACGGGAGGGTCCTGCGGCACCCGGGTGAGCGCGGGCAGGAACCAGGTCGCCAGCGAATCGGCGTTCACGGCCACGGGGACGCGCGCCGGCCCCCCGTCCTCCGCCAGGCCCAGCTCCGCCCTGGCGTCCCGCTCCAGCCGGGCCAGCTGGCGCGCGAACCGCACCACCACCTCGCCGGACCCGGTGGGCCGCACCGGCTTGGTGCGCATCAGCAGCACCCGCCCGGTCCGCTGCTCCAGGGCCTTCACCCGCTGGCTCACGGCGGAGGGGGTCACGTGCAGGGCGGCGGCCGCGGCGTCGAAGGTGCCCTCGTCGACCACCGCGAGCAGGGTCCTGACCTGGTCCAGAGGAAGCTCGTCCATAAGTACTGCTAACGGTACCTAAGAATCTTTAGCTGTACTCATCCCCACGTGATCCATACGGTCGGACCATGACCAGCAGCACCCTCGCCGCCGTACTCGCCGGCTTCGGCACCGGACTCTCCCTCATCGTGGCCATCGGCGCCCAGAACGCCTTCGTCCTCCGGCAGGGCGCCCGCCGGCAGGCCGTCCTGGCCGTGGTCGCCGTCTGCGCCGTCTCCGACGCGGTGCTCATCGCGCTCGGCGTCGCCGGGGTGGGAGCCTTCGTCACGGCCTGGCCGGCCGCGCTGACCGCGGTGGCCCTCGCGGGCGGCGGATTCCTCCTCTGCTACGGCCTCCTCGCCGCCCGGCGGGTGCTGCGCCCGGACCCGGCGGCCGCGCTCACGGCGAGCGGACCGGACACCGGTTCCGCCCGCCGCGCGGTCCTGGCCTGCCTGGCCATGACCTGGCTCAACCCGCACGTGTACCTCGACACGGTCCTGCTGCTCGGCTCCCTCGCCTCCGACCGCGGCGACCTGCGCTGGGCCTTCGGCGCGGGGGCGGCCCTGTCCAGCCTGACCTGGTTCTTCGCCCTCGGCTTCGGCGCCCGCCTGCTGAGCCGCGCCCTCTCCCGGCCCAAGGCCTGGCGCGTCCTCGACGGACTGGTGGCGGCGACGATGCTCGCCATGGGCGGCATGCTCGTGGCCGGCGCCTGAGCCGGGCCGGACCGGCCGCCACCGGGCGCTACCGGGCGTCGAGCAGGGCGACGGCCTCGGCGAAGTCGGCGTACGCGGGCCCGAAGTCCCCGGCGGCGGTGCGGAACATCGCGCGGTCCGTCAGGGCCCGGGCCAGGCGCCCCGGGTCGCCGGACAGACGGCGGGCGAGCGCCACACCCTCGTCGAAGCAGGACGCGTAGCGCTCCGTGAACAGGTACGGGTGGTCCCCGCCCCGGACCGCCAGCCGGACGGTGATCCGGCGCCGGACGTCGACCAGTTCGGGCAGCCGGCCGGCCTCGCGCAGCCCCGCCGCCTCCGCTTCGAGCCCCGGCAGACCGCCGAGGAAGGCCTCCCGCACGTCACCCGACCACCCGGTGCCCGTGCCCGTGCCGGTGGCGGTGCCGAACGGCGGCATCGGCGAGTCGGCGCTCGCGGCCGGTTCGCCGGCCCGCCCGGACAGGACGAACAGGGTGAGCCAGGACGAGATCCGGCCCGGACCCTTCGGACCGCCCGCCGCCAGCTCCTCCAGGACGGTCAGGGCCTCCCTCCGCGCGGCCGCCGCCCCCGCCCCGTCGCCGGCGGTCTCCCGCATCCGGGCGTGGTGGACGAGCGCCCAGACCAGCTCGTCCCGGTCCACCCGCCGCTCGGTGACGAAGCGGCGGATCGTGTCGAGGAACGTGCGGAAGACGGCCGACGCCTCGTCGTGCCGCCCGGCGCCCTCCAGGTTCGCCGCCCACTCGACCAGGTTCCCGAAGGAGTCCTCCAACGAGTCGCTCCGGGCCTCCTCGTTGAGCTCCGCGGCCTCCCCGAAGCGGCCCTCCTCGGCCAGGACGGTCGCGGACCGCACGCCGCCGCGGGCCTCGGCCAGCTCCCCGCGGACCGCCCGCCCCTCCGCCCGGCGCCCGAGGGCGAACAGCGCCGCCTGGTGGGAACCCAGCGCCCGGCACAGCCGCTCCGTCCGGGACGGCGCGCCGGCCTCGATCGTCCGCGCGACCTGCACCGCCTCGGTGGTCAGTGCCAGGCCCACCTCCGGGTTCCGGCTCCGGCCGGCCATCGTGAGGAGCGCGTCCACCAGCTTCGGGGCGTACGCCTGCCGGTTCACCCCCAGCAGGACCCGGTACGCGGACACCTGCTCGCCGACGGACGGCAGGCCGGACCCCAGCAGCAGCACACGCGCCTGGAGCACCGCGTCGTGATCGGTCTTCCCCATGTTCCCCCCCTGGCTCCGGATGATCCGAGAAGCAGATTCTGGGAGTCGGGACACGGACCGGACAAGGCGTGCGAACTGTGCGTTCCGTCCTAGGAGAAACGCGCCTGACCTGCGATGATGAACACGCCACTACCTCAGGCCCGGCAGCGTCGGCCTCAGACGGCCGGTGCGGCCGCCGCGAGCAGGCCGGACCGCTCCAGTGCGCGGACGACGGCCGCCGCGTCCTCCGGTGCGTACGCCGGGGCGAGGGCGGTCTCCGTCTCGTCGCGGGACAGGGCGCGCCGCTCCGCCCCGTCCAGCAGGAGGGCGGCCGCCTCGCGTGAGCGGAGATGGTCGAAGTCGGCCAGCACGAACAGCATCCGGTCCCGGTCGACGAGTTCGCTCATGCCGCAGTCCAGGCCGTCGTCCCCCAGCGTGTCCGGGTACGGGGCGCGCGCCCAGGCGCCGTCCTCGTACCAGTAGACGCAGCCCAGCTGCCAGCTCTCGCGCAGCTCGTGGAGCGTCTCGTACGGCAGCCAGTCCGGGCCGCCGGCCAGCATGTCGATGGCCGGCTCGTGCCACTTGACCCCGCTGGACTCGTCCTCGCCGTACAGCACCCAGCGGCCCGGCCCGAACGGGGCGAAGGTCCACCAGGTGCAGCCGCAGTCGTCGTACCGGAGCCCGTCCTCGTCGAGCCAGTGCCCGGAGTCCCGGCCGGCCGACTCCTTGGCAGCCGTGGTCTCCAGCGCGGCGAGCAGCGCCCACCGCGCCCACAGCAGCTCCGCCGCGGGCAGGTCCTCCGGCCGTCCCGGCCGCTCGATCGCCATGTCCCGTAAGCTCCTTCACTCGTACCGGTCGGTCGTCGGCTCGATCGTACGGCCCGTCAGTGACACTCCCCGCCGGCATCCGCCGCCCCGCTCAGGGCACCCCCACCCCACCCGGCGCATCCGTCCGTCATGCCGGCCCGGCGGGCGCCTGGGCGGGCGACCGCCTCGGCAGCAGCGCGGCCGCGAGCAGCAGGGCCGCTGCCAGGACGCAGGTCGCGATCACGAAGGCGGCGGTGGCGGCCGGCGCGGTGACGGTGCCGGCGAGGTCCGCCGCGTCGTCGTTGACGCCCAGGACGACGGCGCCCGCGCTCGCCAGGCCGATCGCGCCGCCCAGTTGCCCGAACGTCTGGCGGAGTACGGACGCGTCGGTACGGGACGCGGCCGGGACCGCGCCCATCATCTCGGCGCTCAGTGCGGGGACGGGGAGCCCCATCCCCAGCCCCGCGAGGAGCATCCCGGGGACCAGGCAGGGATGGTCGGGCGCCGGCAGCGCGACGGTCCACGCGGCCGCGCCGAGGGTGGCCGCGGCCAGACCGCCGACGGCCGGCACCCGGACCGACCGGGAGCGGTCCAGCAGGAACCCGGACAGGAAGGTGCCCACCGCCAGGCCGGTCACCAGCGGCAGCAGCCGGACGCCGGTGGCCGGCAGCGACAGGTGCAGCACCTGCCGGAGGAACAGGGTGCCGTGCACGAGCAGGACCAGCTGCGCGGCATGGACCAGGAAGGTGAGGGCCACCGGCACCGCGTACCGGCGGATCCGCAGCAGCCGCAGGTCGACCAGCGGCCGCGGCGACCGCAGGAGGAGCCGCACCGCCAGGGCCAGCGCCACCCCGCCGCCCACCAGGGCCGCGAGCGTCCGGGGGTCGGCCAGACCCCACACCCCGGACAGGTAGAGGCCGGACACGAACACGGCCAGCGGCAGCACCACCGCGACGGGCCGGCCGGCGGACAGCCGCCCGCCCCCGGCGTCCCCCGTTACCCGCGCCCGGCCGATCGCCCACAGCGTCACCACCCCCACCGGCACGTTGGCCAGGAAGACGGACCGCCACCCGAGCGACTGCACGAGGAACGCCCCCAGCACCGGCCCCGCCACGAAGAACAGCTGCGCCAGCCCCGCGTAGACCGCCAGCGCCCGCCCCCGCTCCCGCGCCCCGTACACGTTCGCGATCAGCGTCGTGGCCACCGGCAGCATCAGTGCGGCCCCCGTGCCCTGCACCGCCCGCGCGGCGAGCAGGTACGGCTCGGCCGCCTCCCCGGTCGGGGTCAGCCCGCACAGCACGGACGCGACGACGAACACCACCGTCCCGCACCGGAACGTGGCCGGGAGGCCGAACCGGCGCGAGACCATGGCCCCCACCGGCGTGAACGCCGCCAGGGCGAGGCTGTACACGAGCACGATCGCGTGCATCACGAACGTCGTGAAACCGAGGCTCCGGGCCAGCGGAGCGAGGGCGATCGCGACCACGGTCTGGTCCAGCATGACCATGCCGCCGGCACACCCCATGGCGGCGACGACGAACCGGCCCCGGGGCGACGGCGGGCCCCCGGCCACGCGCCCGCCCGGGAGGGACGGGCGGCGCCGGGGTTCCCGCCTCCGCTGACGCGACATCACCGGCCGACGCTAAGCGCGCGAGCCCGCCGCCCCCGCCCACCGCACCTGCCCGCGGGGCCGTACGGCCGAGCCGGTTGCCCCGTACGGCCCCCGCCGCCGGCCGTCGCCGCCCGCCGCCCGGCCTCAGACCATCAGCAGCAGCCGCGTCGACGGTATGAGCTTGCGGTTGACGCTCGTGCTCTGCACGAAGATCGTGAAGTCGTCGTTGTGGTCCGGCCGGATCCGGACCTCCGAGTCCGGCAGGCCGAGCAGCGTCCGCGCCTCGGGACCCGTGTACACCTTGTCCGTCCCCTTCTCCAGCACCGCGATCCGCTTCCGCGCCTGGATCTTCTCCGGCTTGCTCAACTGGTAGAAGGCGCAGCCCGTGCGGTACGTGTGGCCGCTCTCGACGACCCACTCCCGGATCGCCGTCTCGCGGGCCACCGGGATCAGCTCGTACCCCGATGGGTCCACCGCCGTCAGGCCGGCCGCGGCGATGGTGTCCTTGTTGACCGCGTCCGCGCCCGTGGAGAACACGGCACGCGAGCCCCGGATGCCCTTCGTGCGGCCCACCATGAACTTCTCGGTGGCCTCCTGGATGACCTGCCCGGCCTCTTCCATGCCGCGGGTGCTCGTGGCGTCCCAGACCGCGATGTTGTCCTTCGGGAAGCCGTACTGCATGGCCTCCCGCTTGCCCATCTGGTCCGGGACCAGCACCGCCAGCGTCCAGTTGTCCTGCTGCGTCTCGATCATCGTGGCCACGGCCCGCACCAGTGCCCGCGGATCCTTGGAGGGAGCGCCGGGGCAGCGGTGGCTCGCGTTCTCCTGACCGTCGGTCAGCACGAAGGTCAGGAAGCTGTGGTCGCCGTACAGCTGGGCCGTCTGCGCCAGCTCGTGCTGCGACTTGAGCGTCGCCGCCAGCAGCGACGTCATGCCGCCCGCGCGGTAGAGCTGCTTCAGGGACGGCATGCGCAGCACGTCCTTGTCGTAGATGACGCACTCCACCTGGTTGGAGAACACGTACACCGTGACGCGGGTCTCCTGCTCCAGCTCCTGCGAGCGGCGCGCCAGGTACGCGATCTGCTGGTCGGCGACCTCGACGACCTTGCCGCTCAGGTGCGACATCGACGAACTGGCGTCCAGCACGAGCGCGACGTGGTTGATGTAGTTCTGGCTTCCGGACATGTGGGCCCCCCTCTTCGAAGCGATGATCCGATCCTGTCAGCCACCACTGACAACCGGCCGCGGCCCGCTTCCACGCCCCCGCCGCTCCCCGAAGCCCGCCCACGGCCCCAGCGCGAAGCCCGCCCCGGCCCGCCGCACCTCCACGGCGCCGGCCCCGCCGAAGTGCGCGGGCACGACCAGCTCCCGCCGGTCCGCGGCCCGTTCGAGGATCCGCCGCCTCGTGGCCGCCGCCCGCGCCGGGTCGAGGCAGAAGCAGCTGTTGCACGACGGCGCCAGGACCTGCACCGGACTGTGCAGCACGTCGCCCGCGAAGACCGCCCGCTCGCCCCCGGACTCCAGCCGCAGCACGCTGGAGCCGGGCGTGTGGCCGGGCGCCGCCTCCAGGGTGAGGTGCCGGTCGACGCGGTGCGCGCCGTCCCACAGCACGGCCTGCCCCGACCGGTGGACGGGCGCGATGCTGTCCTCGTGGATCAGCCGGTCGTCCACGCGCACGCCGCCCCCGTAGGCGTTGTCCGGCCCGAAGTGGAAGTCGTCCGCGGCCGGCAGCAGGTACTGCGCGTTGGGGAACGCCGGCACCCATTCCCCGTCCTCCCACCTGGTGTTCCAGCCGACGTGGTCCGCGTGGATGTGCGTGTTGACCACCACGTCGACGTCCTCGGGCCGGACCCCGGCCCGGGCCAGCGCGCCCGGGAAGTCGCCCTGCCACCGGTGGAACGCCGGACTGCCGGGCCGCTCGCGGTCGTTGCCGACGCCCGTGTCGACCAGGACGGTCCGGCCCTCGCTGCGCAGCACCCACGTCTGCAGGGCCATCACCGCGCGCCCGCCCTCCGGATCCCAGTGGTCCGGCGCGAGCCGGGCCGCCTCGTCCCGCCACAGCTCTGCCGGCGCGTCCGGCACCAGCTCGCGGGCCGGCGCGAAGGCCCCCCGGAACTCGACCACCCGGATGACCTCGACGTCGCCCAGCACGATGCCCTGTCCGCTCTCGTTGTCCATGGCCACGACCCTAGGAAGCCCCCGATGAGGCTCTCAATGCCCGTCCGGCTCAGCGGAATACGCGTACGTCTCACCGGCGCGCCGGCGGATACGCTGCCCCGATGGACGTGGTGAGCGATGCGATCTCCGCCGTACGCATCGGCCGGGCCTCCTCCCGGCGCGTGCGGGTGGACGGCACCTGGTCGGCCCGGCTCGCACCGTACGCGGGCGCGGGTTTCCACGTGGTGCTGGAGGGCGGGTGCCGGTTGCTGACGGGTGCCGGGGAGACGCTCGCCCTCGGCCCGGGGGACGCCGTGCTGCTGCCGCACGGCGCGGAGCACGTGCTGGCCGACGCCGGTGCGGACGCGGACGCGGCGGCGCGGGCCGTCCCCTTCGAGTCCTGGCACGCCGTCAGCCGGACCCGGGAACGGCCGGATCCGTCGCCCCGGGGCACGGAGCCCGGCACCCCTGGCGGGCCGGGAGGCCCCGGCGAGGTGGAGCTGCTGTGCGGCAAGTACCGGCTCGACCGCAGCCGCGCGCACCCGCTCATGGCCGAGCTGCCGGAGGTGGTCCACCTCCCGAACCGCCTCGGCAGGCACCCCGAACTGCGTTCGGCGATCGACCTGTTGGGGCGGGAGCTGGGCCAGTGGCGGCCGGGCGGCGGCATCGCCGTGCCCGGTCTGCTCGACCTGCTCCTCGTCTACATGATCCGCGCCTGGCTGGACCAGGACACGGCCGGCGCCTGGCCCGCCGCACTGGGCGACCCCGTGGTCGCCGCCGCGCTGCGCGCCCTGCACGAGGAACCCGCCGCCCCCTGGAGCAACGACCGGCTGGCCGCAGCGGCCGGAGTGTCCCGCGCCACCCTGGCCCGCCGCTTCTCCGCACGGGTCGGCCGCCCTCCCATGGCCTACCTCACCTGGTGGCGCCTCACCTCCGCCGCGGCGCTGCTCCGCGGCACCGAGGACCCCCTCGCGGCCGTGGCCCGGCAGGTCGGGTACGGCACCCCGTACGCCTTCTCCCACGCCTTCCAGCGGGAGTTCGGCACCACCCCCGGCCGCTACCGCGCACGGACGGCGGCGTAACGCGCGGAGCGGCACCGGACGCGGAGGTGCACCCCGCCGCATCGAACCGCGCTCGCGCGCACCCCCGGGCAGCAGCCGGAAACCGCCGCCCGCGATCTTTACCGCCTCCCCAACTCCTGCGATCCTGACCGGGTTTGAGCAGCCGAAGGAGGTTCCTTGTCTCGCATATCCACTCTGGCGGTGGCGTTCAGCAGCGCGTTAGCCCTGCTCTCCGGCGTCGCCACCACGGCATCGGCGGCGCCCGTCGGAGCGACGGCCACCGCCCCGACCGCCCCGACCGCCCCGGCCACCGCCGGCCCGCGGGTCGCACCGGTGGAATGGACGCCCTGCAACCCGGACCCGTCCAAGCCCGACCCCAAGATCTACGACTGCGCCGTCTACCCCGTCCCGCTGGACTACGCGAACCCGTCCGGCGAGCAGATCGGCATCGCCATGATGCGGCGGCGGGCCGGCGACCCGGCCAAACGCATCGGCTCGCTGTTCCTGAACCCCGGCGGCCCCGGTGGCAGCGGCTACCTGTGGGCCACCACCGCCCGCTTCGAGCCGCGCGTCCAGGAGCACTTCGACGTGATCGGGTTCGACCCCCGCGGCGTCGCCCGCAGCAACCCCCTGCGCTGCTTCACCACCAACGAGGAGGCCGACGGCGTCTTCGGCCGGATGACCGGGGTTCCCGTCACCCGCGCCGAGGTCGACGGCACGCTCGCCGCCACCCGCGACTACACGGACGCCTGCGGCCGCAACGCCGGGCCGCTGATCCGCCACATGTCCACGATCAACGTCGTCCGCGACCTCGACCGGATGCGCCAGGCGGTCGGCGACGACCAGCTGACCTTCGCCGGCTTCTCGTACGGCACGCTGATCGGCTCCACGTACGCCAGCATGTACCCGGACAAGGTCCGCGCGATCATCATCGACGGCAACGTCGACCCCAACCTGCGCCTGCACAACGGCCTGGAGTACGACCGCCAGCGCGCCACCGGCGGCTTCGAACTCGCCCTGGCCGAGTTCCTCAAGCGCTGCGCCGCCGCCGGCACACCGCGCTGCGCCTTCGCCGAGGGTGACACCCGCGCCAAGTTCGACGCGATCCGCGACCACCTGCGCACCTCCCCGGTGACCCTGCCGAGCGGCGCCGAGGTCACCCTCAGCAGCTTCACCAGCCAGGTCGCCAACGCCCTCTACGCGCAGAGCCGGCTGGCACCGCTCGCGGCCGCCCTCGAAGCACTGCACCAGGTCATCGGGCAGCAGCAGGGCCTGGCCCCCGGCGCCCGCGGCACCGCGGCCGGCGCGGCGGACCGGCTGGCGACGGTCGTCCCGGCGGCGCTGCGCGAGGCCCCGGCGGACTCCCCGTACACCTCGGACGACTCGTACTACGGGGTCAACTGCCAGGACAAGCCGTACCCGTCGAACCCGAGGGCCTTCGCCCTGGTGGCCCGCGCCTGGGAACACGGCGCGCCGACCTTCGGCCGGTACCAGGCCTTCGACGCGCCCGCCTGCGCCACCTGGCCGTCGCCCGCGCGCAGCGCCGAGCGGTACGCCGGGCCCTGGAACCGGCGGACCGCCAACAAGGTGATGGTCATCGGCAACACCTTCGACCCGGCCACCCAGTACCGGTTCTCGCAGCGGATGCAGCGCCAGCTCGGCAACGCCGTGCTGGTCACGGTCGACGTGATCGAGCACTGCGCGGTCGGCCGGAGCAAGGCGCTGAACGCGCTGGTGACCGCGTACCTGGTCGACGGCACCGCCCCGAAGCCCGGCCAGGTCCTCAAGCCGGACCTGGACCCCTTCCCGGCCCCCACCCCCTGACCCACCCGACCGCCCACGGCGGACACCGGCCCGCCCGGGCGCGGCGGGGCACCCACCCCGCCCCGCCGTGCCCGGTCGGCCGGGTCGGCCGGTCGGGCAATCGGGCATGATCCGCTTGTCCGACCGACCGACCGAGGAGACCCGGAAGTCCGATGTGGCCTTCGATCATCGCCGTGCTCGGCACGCTGGCCGGGGCGCTGACCGCCGGGATGCTCCAGCAGCGCACCGCGCGGACCGCGCGTGCCGAGCAGCGGGCCGATGCCCACCGGCAGGACCAGCTCGGTGCCGTCACCGAGTTCGCCGCCGCGCTGGACGCGCACCGCTCGGCGATGTTCCACCGGGAGCGGCTCGCCCTGACCGACGCCGGTGCCGAGCACAGGCTGGAGGCGCAGACGGCCTCCCACGACACGCGGACGGCGATCACCGCGCCCCACGTCCGGCTCCAGGTCCTGGTGCCCGAGCTGGCCGTCCCGGCGCAGCGGGCCGCCGACGCCACGTACGCCCTGCGCACCGCCACCACGCGCGCCGAGCTGGACGCCCTGCGGCGGACGGCCAAGGAGGCGGCCGCGGCCTTCGTCGCCGCGGCCGCCGCCCACCTGGACCCCCGGCGCTGACCGGCGCTCCGGGGCGCGGCCCGGCCGGGTCACGCCGCCGGCAGCCGGACCGTGACGGCGAGGCCGCCGTCGGGGCGCGGGGCCAGGTCGAGGGTCCCGGCGTGGGCGCGGACCACGCTGTGCGCGATGGCGAGGCCGAGGCCGACGCCGGCGTGCTCGTCGGTGCGGGCGCGTTCCGTACCGCGCTGGAAGGGCTCGGTCAGCGTCGGCAGCAGTTCCGGCCGCACCGCGGGACCCGTGTTCTCCACCCGCAGGAGGCTCGTGTCGCCGTCGGCCGCGGTGTGGACCGTCACGGTGCCGCCCGCCGGGAGGTTGTGGACCACGGCGTTCTGGACGAGGTTCGTCACCATCCTCAGCAGCAGCTCGGCGGAGCCGCGGGTCCGGGCCTCCCCGCCGGTGACGGCGAGCGAGATCCCACGCCCCTCGGCCGTCGGCAGCAGCGTTTCGGCGGCCTCCTCCGCCACGAGGGACAGGTCGACGTCCTCGCGATCGAAGGTCCCGCGGTCGCTGCGGCTGAGCAGCAGCAGCGCCTCCGTGAGGCCGATCGCGCGCGCGTTCACGGTCTGGAGGCGTGCGAGGACCTCGTCTCGGTCGCGCGACGGGTCCCTGCGGGCCACGTCGAGCAGCGTCCGCGAGATGGCCAGCGGGGTGCGCAGCTCGTGGGAGGCGTTGGCGGCGAACCGCCGCTGCTCGGCCACGTGGGATTCGAGCCGTTCCAGCATCGAGTCGAAGGTGTCGGAGAGCTCCCGGAACTCGTCCTGCCGTCCCTCCATGCGGATCCGGTGGGACAGCGATCCGCTCCCGGCCAGCCGCGCCGCGGCCGTGATCCGCGTCAGCGGTGCCAGCATCCGGCCCGCCAGGAGCCAGCCCCCGACGAGGCCGAAGACGAGGAGGAAGCCCATCGCCACGGCCGCTGCGGGGGCGAAGGTGTGCACCAGCAGGTACCGGTTCGGCGAGACGCCGAGCAGACCCTGGGAGTTGTCGGGCACGTAACGCAGCAGGAACAGCCACACCACGGCCAGCAGCAGGGCGCCGGCGACCGCGAGGAAGCCGGCGTAGCTGAGCGTCAGCTTCAGCCGGGCGCTCAGCCCGGGACGTCTAACCACGCGCGGAGCCGGAGCCGGTGGCACCCGTACCGCCGCCGCCCGGAACGGCGGCGATGCGGTAGCCGACGCCCGGCACGGTGGCGATGACCCAGGGCTCGCCGAGCCGCTTGCGCAGCGCGGACACGGTGATCCGGACGGCGTTGGTGAAGGGGTCGGCGTTCCCGTCCCAGGCCCGCTCCAGCAGTTCCTCGGCGCTCACCACCCCGCCCTCGGCGGCGACCAGCACCTCCAGCACGGCGAACTGCTTGCGCGTGAGCGCCACGTACCGCCCGTCCCGGTGGACCTCGCGGCGGAACGGGTCGAGTCGCAGGCCCGCGATCTCCCGGACCGGCGGCCGGGCGTACGCGCGCCTGCGGTCGAGCGCCCGCAGCCGCAGCACCAGCTCCCGCAGGTCGAACGGCTTGGTGAGGTAGTCGTCGGCGCCGAGCGCGAAGCCCGAGGCCTTGTCGTCGATCCGGTCGGCCGCGGTCAGCATGAGGATCGGGATGCCGCTGCCGGACGCGACGATCCGCCGGGCCACCTCGTCGCCGGAGGGGCCCGGGACGTCGCGGTCGAGCACGGCCAGGTCGTACGCGTGGACGCCGAGCAGTTCCAGGGCGGAGTCGCCGTCGCCGGCGATGTCGGCGGCGATCGCCTCCAGGCGCAGGCCGTCGCGCACGGCCTCGGCCAGGTACGGCTCGTCCTCCACGATCAGTACACGCATGCCCGCAGCCTAGGCAGCCACACGTATCGGCGGCATATGCGCGACCGGCACGCCCCGCTCCCCGTCCGCTCAGGGCGCCCCCGCCGGCACGGGCACGGGACGCCCGGACGGAGCGTCCGGCGCGGCCGTGGCCCACCAGGGGCGCGACGCCAGCGCGGCCAGCCCGGCGCCTGCCGCGTTCACCAGGACGTCGTCCACGGAGGACACCCGGTCCAGCCGCAGCACGTACTGCGCCGTCTCGACCAGGACCGAGCAGCCGGCCCCCAGCGCCAGCAGCCGCGGCACGGACGCGAGCGCGGCGTACCGCACCGGCGCGAAGAACCCGAGCGACGCGAACACCAGCAGGTTCCCGGCGATCCCGAGCGTCCCCATCGTGACCAGGTCCCGCAGCGGTACGAGGCTCACCCGGCCGGGCACCGTGCCGGCCGCGCCTCCCGGCATCAGGGTCAGCCACAGGAACGGCACCGTCCCGTGGACCATCCCCACCTCGGCCAGCGATCTCCGCCACGCCCCCTCCACACCGGCCGCCCTCCGGCGGCGCGCCGCCGCCCAGGCCACCAGCACGGCCAGCGGGATGGTGGCCAGCGTCACCAGCACCACGCCGTTGAACGTGTCGAGGCAGCCGTGCCACCGCCCGGCCAGGCACGCGGGCGCGGACATCACGAGCGGCCGCCGCAGTACGAACAGGCCGGCCGCCAGCCCGCCGACCGCGAGCCCCGGGCCCACGACCCGCAGCACACGCCGGAACGGAAAGGATGAACCCGATGAACGGGACGAGCAGGATGAACCGTGCGAACCGCCTGAATCGTGTGATCCAGACGAAACGGAGGACGGGAAGGGCCAGGATGACGGGAACGCTCTTCGCTTCACCCCTCCATTGCGCCCCCACGCCCGTTGCGGCGGCGTATGCGATTTCCGGTACGCCCGCGATACCCGGGTTGCCGCGACCGCAATTGCCGCGACCGCAATCCCGTGTGTTTTCCTGATCCTTTACGGCGTGGGGTAACCTCCTGCGCGGTACGTGCCCGCCCCACGCACCTGCATGGCGGCCGCCGCCCGACGCCTCTGGCGGCGAGTCGCGAGCGTGGTGCCGAGGCCGGGTCCGGCGTTCTACGGAAGGCGACGTTCGATGGCTGCCTCAACCCTCCCCGACGGCTCCCGGGCACCAGCGGGACCGGACCTCGGGGCCGCGCAAGTCGGGGAGCCGGAGCTGAGACTGCTCCTCGCGGGCCTGACCGCGGTACGCGACGGCGACTTCGGCACCCGGCTGCCGGGCGACTCCGACGGGCTGCTCGGAGAGATCGCCACGGTCTTCAACGGCATGGTCGACCAGCTGTCCCGGTTCACCTCCGAACTGACCCGCGTGGCACGCGAGGTCGGCACCGAGGGCCGCCTCGGCGGCCAGGCGCAGGTGCCGGGGGTGTCCGGGACCTGGGAGGACCTCACCGACTCCGTCAACGCCATGGCCGGCAACCTCACCACGCAGGTCCGCGACATCGCGCAGGTCGCGACCGCCGTGGCCAAGGGCGACCTCTCGCAGAAGATCACCGTGACCGCGCGGGGCGAGATCCTGGAGCTGAAGAACACCGTCAACACGATGGTGGACCAGCTCAGTTCCTTCGCCGTCGAGGTGACCAGGGTGGCCCGCGAGGTCGGCACCGAGGGGATCCTCGGCGGCCAGGCCGACGTCAAGGGCGTCTCGGGCACCTGGCGCGACCTGACCGACTCGGTCAACTTCATGGCGGGCAACCTCACCAGCCAGGTCCGCGCCATCGCGCAGGTCGCCACGGCCGTCGCCGAGGGCGACCTCTCGCAGAAGATCACCGTGACCGCGCGGGGCGAGATCCTGGAGCTGAAGAACACCATCAACACCATGGTGGACCAGCTCAGTTCGTTCGCCGGCGAGGTGACCCGGGTGGCCCGGGAGGTCGGTACGGAAGGCCGGCTCGGCGGCCAGGCCGACGTACGGGACGTCTCCGGCACCTGGCGGGACCTCACCGAGTCCGTCAACGTCATGGCGGACAACCTCACCGCCCAGGTGCGCTCCATCGCCGAGGTCACCACGTCCGTGGCCCAGGGCGACCTGACGCAGAAGATCCGGGTGGACGCGCGCGGCGAGATCCTGGAACTCAAGGAGACCATCAACACGATGGTCGACCAGCTCTCGGCGTTCGCCGACGAGGTGACCCGGGTGGCCCGCGAGGTGGGAACCGCCGGCAACCTCGGCGGCCAGGCCACCGTACGCGGCGTGTCGGGCACCTGGAAGGACCTGACCGACAACGTCAACGTCATGGCGTCCAACCTCACCGGACAGGTCCGCTCCATCGCCCAGGTCGCCACCGCCGTGGCCCGCGGAGACCTCTCCCAGAAGATCACGGTCGAGGCGAAGGGCGAGGTCGCCGAGCTGGCCGGGGTCATCAACACCATGGTGGACACCCTGTCGGCGTTCGCGGACGAGGTGACCCGCGTGGCGCGCGAGGTCGGCACGGAGGGCATCCTCGGCGGCCAGGCACGGGTCCCGAACGTGGCGGGCACCTGGAAGGACCTCACCGACAACGTCAACTTCATGGCGCACAACCTGACCAGCCAGGTGCGCAACATCGCCCAGGTCACCACGGCGGTGGCCAACGGCGACCTCACCCGCAAGATCGACGTGGACGCGCGCGGGGAGATCCTGGAGCTGAAGACCACCATCAACACGATGGTGGACCAGCTGAGTTCCTTCGCGGCCGAGGTGACCCGCGTCGCGCGGGAGGTCGGCAGCGAGGGACGGCTCGGCGGACAGGCCGAGGTCGAGGGCGTCTCCGGTACCTGGAAGCGGCTCACCGAGAACGTGAACGAGCTGGCCGGCAACCTCACGCGGCAGGTCCGGGCCATCGCCGAGGTCACCGGCGCCGTCGCGGAGGGCGACCTCACGCGCTCGATCACCGTCGACGCCTCCGGCGAGGTCGCCGACCTCAAGGACAACATCAACTTCATGGTGGAGTCGCTGCGCGAGACCACCCGGGCCAACGAGGAACAGGACTGGCTCAAGACCAACCTGGCCCGGATCTCCGCCCTCACCCAGGGCGGCCGCGACCTCGCCGTCGTCGCCGACGCGATCATGGACGAGCTGACCCCGCTGGTGTCGGCCCACTGCGGCGCCTTCTACCTGGCCGAGGACGACCCGGACGGCACCGTCCTGCAGTTCGTCGCCTCGTACGCCTTCCCGGAGGGCGCCCGTCCGACCCGCTTCCGGCTGGGACAGTCGTTCGTCGGGCAGGCCGCGCGCAGCAAGAGCCCCATCGTGGTCGACTCCCTCCCGCCGGACTACCTCGCGGTCTCCTCGGGACTCGGCCGCACCGAGGCACTGCACCTCGTCGTGCTGCCCATCGTGGTCGAGGGACAGGTGCTGGGTGTCATCGAGCTGGCCTCGGTCCACCCCTTCACCCAGGTGCACCGGGACTTCCTGCACCAGCTGACGGACGTGATCGGGGTCAACCTCAACACGATCATCGCCAACGCCCGCACCGACGAGCTGCTCGGCGAGTCCCAGCGCCTCACCGCGGAGCTGCAGACCCGCTCCAAGGAACTCCAGGCACGGCAGGAGGAACTCCAGGCCTCCAACGCCGAACTGGAGGAGAAGGCGGAGCTGCTCGCCGCGCAGAACCGTGACATCGAGACCAAGAACCTCGAGATCGAGCAGGCCCGCCAGGAGCTGGAGGCCCGCGCCCACCAGCTCTCCCTGGCGTCCAAGTACAAGTCCGAGTTCCTCGCGAACATGAGCCACGAGCTGCGCACCCCGCTCAACAGCCTGCTCATCCTGGCCCAGTTGCTCGCGCAGAACCCCACCCGCAACCTGACCACCAAGCAGGTCGAGTACGCCGGCATCATCCACTCCGCCGGCTCCGACCTGCTCCAGCTGATCAACGACATCCTCGACCTGTCCAAGGTCGAGGCCGGCAAGATGGACCTCAACGCACAGCCCGTCCCGCTGGGCCGGCTGCTGGACGACGTCGAGGCCACCTTCCGCCCGATGACCAGCCAGAAGAACCTGTCGTTCAGCGTGCGCTCGGCCCCGGACGTGCCGGACGAGCTGCTCACCGACGACTACCGGCTCCGCCAGATCCTGCGCAACCTCCTCTCCAACGCGGTCAAGTTCACCGAGAGCGGCAGCGTCGAGCTGAGCATCGCGCCCGCCGACGAGGACCGCATCCCCGAGGTCGTCCGGCGCCCGGGACCGGTACTGGCCTTCCGGGTGGCCGACACGGGCATCGGCATCGCCCCGCAGCACCTGGAAACCGTGTTCGGCGCCTTCCAGCAGGCCGACGGCACCACCAGCCGCAAGTACGGCGGCACCGGGCTCGGCCTGTCCATCAGCCGTGAGATCGCCTTCCTGCTCGGCGGCGCCATCACCGCCGAGAGCACGGTCGGCCAGGGGAGCACCTTCACCTTCTACCTGCCCGTCACCCGCCCCGAACTGCCGGAAGGGGACACCCCCGGAGCCTCCACGGCACCGGCGGCGATCGAGCGCGCGGGCGACCAGGCCGGCCGCGCGGAGGGCCGGGGCCCCTCGGACACCGGCCCCGACACCCCCGCCCGGCCCCGCCGCCTCCTGGTCGTCGAGGGACGCCCGCGCGGCCTGCTGTCCCTCGTGGCCGAGAACGCCGTGACGGACCTCCCGGGCCACATGGATTCCGCGGGCCACCGCGAGGTCGAACTCATCACCACCGTCGGCGCCCACGAGGCGGCGGCCGCCCTGGCGACCAGCCCGTGCCACTGCGTCGTCCTCGAACTCGACCTGCCCGACGGGGCCGCCGTCGGCCTCCTGGAGGAGATGGAGCGCGACCCGGCCCTGCACGCCGTCCCGGTCCTGGTCCACAGCGGCCGGGGCATCGCGGCCGAGGACGAGCGGCTGCTCCAGGAGCGGAGCGGCACCCAGCTCGTCGAACTCCTCACCAGCCTCGACGAACTCCGCGAGCGCATCGCCCTGCACATGAGCGCGGACCGCCCCGGCGACCTCCTGCCCCTGGTCCGCCGGCCCGAGACGGGAGGGAGCTGGGAACCCGGCCACATCTCCCCGCTCACCGGCCGCACCGCCCTCGTCGTCGACGACGACGACCGGAACCTCTACGCCATCACCGGCATCCTCGAACTCCACGGCATGCGCGTGCTCCAGGCGGAGAACGGACGGGCCGCCCTCGACGCCCTCCGCGCGCACCCCGGCATCGACGTGATCCTGATGGACGTGATGATGCCGGAGATGGACGGGTACACCGCCACCGCCGCCATCCGGGCCATGCCCGAGCACGCCCACCTGCCGATCATCGCCGTGACCGCGAAGGCCATGGTCGGAGACCGGGAGAAGAGCCTCGCCGCCGGGGCCTCCGACTACATCACCAAACCCGTCGACGCGGGCGACCTGGTCGGCCGGATCCACCGCCACCTCACCTCGTGACCCCCACGACGTCCACGAGCCGCCGGCCGACCCCCAGGAGCTGAAGAGTGCGCAACCCCCACGAGCCGCGCGGTGCGGACACCCGCGCCCGGATCGCGGCCCCGCCCGGTGCGCGCCGCGTCGGGGCGCAGCGCGACGCGGAGTCCGGCCCGCTGCACCGGGCCGACGCCGGCCCGGACACCGGGGCCACCGCCGTGGGGCGCCTCGCTTCGACGGTCGAGCGGCTCCAGCGCGAGCTGGAGCAGGCCCACGCCGACGCCGCCGGCCGTGCGCTGGCCGAAATGGCCGTCGGCGTGCTCGTCGAACGGCTGCGCTGCGGGCCCACCGAGGCCGCCGCGCAGTTGTCCACGCTCGCCGAGCAGGCCGGCGTACCCGTCATCGAACTGGCCGCCGACCTGGTCAACCAGGTGGCCTCCGACACCATCTCGGCGGCCGCCCGGGAATTCGTGGCCGCGCAGGCCGCCCCCGCCGCCGGATCCGTCGGACTGCGGCTGCGCAGCGCCGAGGCCCACGCCCTGGTCGCCGCCGACACCGAGGCCGCGGCCCGCTCGATGCTCGACCACGCGCTGCGCCCCCTGGGCGCGGTCGCCGTCGCGGTCTGGGCGGCCCACCCCGACCAGTCGCTGTCCCTGGCCGGCAGCGCCGGGTTCACCCCCCAGGAGGCCCACCGCTGGCGCCACGTACCCCCCGGCGTCACCACGCCCGCCCGCCGCGCCCTCGACGAGCGCACGGCGGTCGGATACCGCACGCTCGCCGAGGCGGGACTGCCGTCCGTCGGCCAGCACGAGGTGGCCGGCGGCCGGCTGGCCGTACCCGCCGGCATCGGCGGTCGGCTCACGGGCGTGCTGGAGATCTGCTGGCGGGACGAGCTGCCGGACCGCTCCCAGCCCCTGGAGCGGCAGTTCGAGGCCCTGGCCGAACTCGCCGCGGCGACGCTCGAAACCTGGGCGGACAGCGGCTCGCCCACCCCCGGCGCACCGGACGCACAGCTCGAAGGGCTGCGCCAGCTCACCGACGGCCTGGCCGACCCCTGCCTGATCCTGCACGTCGCCCCGGACAGCGGTGAACTGCCCCTCCAGTTCACCATCGGGCACGTCAACCCGGCGTTCGTCGACTTCGCCGGGCGGCCGCGCAGCGCCGTCCTCGGCGCTCGCCTGCTGGAGGCCTACCCCCTGGCGGCGGAGTCCGGCGGCCTCCTGGAGAAGGTCGAGCACGTCTTCGTCACCGGGGAGCCCTTCAGGACCCCCAACATGACCCTCACCGCCCTGGTCGACGGCGTCCCCATCAGCGCCCAGGCCAAGGTCGGCATCAGCCGGCACGGCGGCTACCTGGTGGTCGTCTGGCGGCTGGACGACGGCACCCCGCGCGTGGCGCGCCTGCTCCAGCACGCCCAGCGCCTCGGCCGCATCGGCGGCTTCGAGGAGAACCTGCTGACCCGGCAGATCGTGTGGAACGAGACGATCTACGAGCTGTACGGCCTGCCGGTGTCGGCCCCGCCCGTCCCGCTGGACCAGCTCGCCGACCACGCCCACCCCGACGACCGGCCCGCCATCGGCCGCTTCCTGCGCACGCTGCTGCACCACCAGCGGCCGGCCTCCACCGCGTTCCGCCTGCAGCGCCCCGACGGCGTCGCCCGCCACATCCGGGTCGTGGCCGAGCCGGTGCACGACCCCGACGGC
This sequence comes from Streptomyces sp. NPDC101132, assembly GCF_044759225.1. NCBI lineage: Bacteria > Bacillati > Actinomycetota > Actinomycetes > Kitasatosporales > Streptomycetaceae > Streptomyces > Streptomyces sp. NPDC101132. Next base: position 80,455 of record NZ_JBIVYX010000016.1, on the reverse strand, counting down.
CGCCTGGGCGTCGTACGCGGCGCCTACCAGGACATCTCCGCCCAGCACTGGACCGAGGTCGCGCTGGCCGCCACCCGGGACCAGCTCGCGCAGACCGAGCAGCAGGCCGCCGAACGCAGCCGTCTCGTCCTGCAGCTCCAGCACGCCATCATGCCGCCGGCCCGCGGCCCGCAGGACCTGCACGACCTCCAGGTCGCGGTCCGCTACCGCCCGGCGGAGAAGGAACACCTGGTCGGCGGCGACTGGTACGACACGCTCACCCTCCCCTCGGGCGCGGTCCTGCTCTGCGTCGGCGACGTGGCGGGCCACGGCATCGAAGCCGCGACCGGCATGGTCGCCCTGCGCAACGCCCTGCGCGGCCTCGCCGCCACCGGAGCGGGCCCGGCCCAGCTGCTGACCTGGCTCAACAGCATCACCCACCACCTCACGGAAAGCCTCACGGCGACCGCCGCCTGCGGCCTGTACGACCCCGCCACCCGGCGGCTGCGCTGGGCCCGCGCCGGGCACCCGCCGCCGGTCCTGCTCCGGGACGGCCGGGCGGAGACCCTGCCCCAGATCGGCGGGATCCTCCTCGGCGCCCTGGACCAGGCCGAGTACGACGAGGACGAGTTCACCCTGCAGCCGGGCGACACCCTGGTCATGTACACGGACGGCCTGATCGAGCGCCGCGACCAGTCCCTGCACACCTCCCTGGCCAACCTGCTCGCCCTCACCGAGCAGGCCGTCGGGGAGTGCGACGGCGGCCCCGGAGCACTGGAGGCACACCTCGACCACCTGCTGCGCTACAGCGCTTCCGACACCGACGACGACACGTGCCTGGTCGGGGTGTCCGTACGCGACGGGGCGGACCGGTTGTGAAGGAGGAGACGAGCATGCGTGCCGAGAACGATCCGGAGACCTCCGGGCAGTGGCCCGACGAGGAGGTACGGGGAGTGGTGGTCGACGTGACGCACACCGAGGCGGGGGCCGCCCTGTGCGCGGTGGCCGGCGACCTCGACATCGAGATGATGGAACCGGCCGAGCAGGCGCTCGCCGCGCTGGTCGGAGAGCGTCCGCCGCTGCTCGTCGTCGACCTGGAAGGCGTCGGGTTCTGCGACTCCTCGGGTCTCAACCTGCTGTTGCGGACCCGGGCGGCGGCGGCGAACGCCGGGATCGCGTTCCGGCTGGCCGCGGTGCCCCCGGCGGTGATGCGCGTCCTGGAACTCACCGGCGCGCAGTCCGTGTTCTCGCTCCACACGACCGTCGAGGAGGCCGTCGCGGCGTGAACCCGACCAGCCGGGAAGACGGCGCCGGAGGGGCCGGAGGAGCCGGAGAGGCCGGTCGGCGGCCGGGGGAGGGCGCCCGGGCCCCCGCGGACCACAGGCTGCGGCGCCTGGAACTGGCGGGTTCGGCCCGCCCGTGCGCCAGGGCCAGGGCATTCACTCGCCGGGCGCTGGCCGACTGGGCGTGGTCCGGCGGCTCCGCGCACGCCGCCGAGGACGCCGTCCTCGTGGTGGCCGAACTCGTCGCCAACGCCACGGCGCACGGCGGAGGACCGCTGGACGTCACCCTCGACGCCCGGGGGCCCCGGCTGAGGATGGAGGTGGGCGACCGGGCACCGGAACTGCCGGTCCCGCGCCGGCCGCACCGGCAGGACCTCCCCGGCGGCCACGGCCTGTTCATCGTGGAGCGGGCCGCCGCCCGGTGGGGCGTGCTGCGGCGGGGCTCGGGCAAGGTCGTCTGGGCGGAGCTGGACGCCGTACCCGCGTCGCCGCGTCCGGGCGGGGCGTGACGGCTCCGCCGGCGCCCGCCGGCCGGTGCCGTCGGCGCGGCACCCGCCGGGGCATCCGTACGCGGCGGACCCGCGTCACCAGCCCCGGGACGCGCCCGTCCGCAGCCGGTCGGCCTCGAACTCGGCCCAGACCACCTTGCCGTGCGCGTGGGCCTCGGCGCCCCAGCGGTCGGAGAGGCGCCGCACGATGTGCAGGCCGTGCCCGCCCGGCACCCCGGGCCGCGGGGCCGGCTGAAGCCGCGGCAGGTCCCGTGCGCCGTCGTACACCTCCACCCGGAACACCTCCCCGGCACTCAGGACGAGTTCGTGGCAGCCACCCGCGTGGAGACTGGCGTTGGTGACGAGTTCGGACACCACCAGCAGGGTGTCCTCGGCCGCGTCACCGGTGTCCCAGCCCCAGTCGGTGAGTGCCGAGCGGGCGAACTCCCGGCCGCGCGTGACCTGTCGGCGTGCGCCGCGCAGCAGGAGGATGCGGCGCTGGCACAGGGTCAGGCCCCGCTCGTCCGGCGCGGGCTCGCCGGAGGTCCCCGGTCCGATGGTCTGCACGGCGGTCTCACTCCGTCCTCTGGTCGGTCGTTGCGGCGCAGGCGGGCGCTCGGCACGTTCGCCGCGCCCGCCCTCCGCGCGAAGCCACCCTACGGTGCGGGCCGCGCGAGGCGCAGCGGCGGGCGTCACCGCCCCCGCGGCCGAGCCGGGAGGCCCGGGCGTCCGTCACGGGGCGGCTCCGCCTACGGCGCGCCCGCCAGCCTACGCCCGGGCGGGCGCGCGTGGCGGCGGCTGTGCCGGCCACCCCCGGCCCCCGCGTGCCGGCCGCGCTCACGTCGGCCCACGGTGAGCAGCAGCGCCAGCAGCATCGGCACGGTGAACAGCGCGAGGGTTGCCATGACGGACCCTTCCTGTCATCGGGGGCGATGCCTGACGTCTGGCCGCTGAGCAGGCGGGCAAACCCCGGATCCCCCGTACGAGCGGTGCCGCCGGGTGCGTACGGGTGGGGGCACGGGGGCGCACGGGGGCCGCACCGGGCGGACCGCCGCTACGGCAGGTGCAGGCGCACGACGCAGGTGTCGTCCCGCCGCGCGCCGCGCCCCACCAGCGGTGACAGCAGTGCGCCGAGCGTTTCGCCCGGACCCGGCGCGCAGGTGCGCGCCGCGGTCGACGCCAGCCTGGCGAAACCCTCGTTCAGGTGCTCCGCGGGTTTCTCGACGAGGCCGTCGGTGTAGAAGAGCACCTGGTCGCCGGGGAGGAGGCGGCACCGCGCCTCCTCGAAGCGGGGGTCGGCGGTGGCGCCGAGCAGGACCCCGGCCGGCCGGTCGAGGTAGCCGGCCCGGCCGTCCCGGACCAGCAGGGGCGGAGGGTGTCCCGCCTGGGCCCAGGTGAGGCACCGCGCGGCGGGATCGTAGACCGCAATGATCATCGTGGCCGTGCCGAACCGGGCGTCGCCGGTGTGCAGCAGCAGCGTGTTCAGCCGGTGCAGTGCCTCCACCAGCGGGCTGCCGGTGACGATCATCCCCTTCGCGGTGAACCGCAGCTGCGCCATCGTGGCCACCGCGTCGAGCCCGTGGCCGGCCACGTCACCGACCACGAACAGGGCGTTCCCGTCCGGGAGTTCGATGGCGCTGTACCAGTCCCCGCCCACGTTGACCCCGTCCTCGGCGGGCCGGTACGCCACCTCCACGTCCAGCCCGGCCAGCCGCAGCGACTGCCCGGGGATCGGCAGCAGCGCGTGCTGGAGACGGGCGGCCAGGGTGCGCTCGGCCCGGAGCAGACCGCGCTGGTGCGCCACGGCCCGCTCGGAGCGCACCAGTTCGTCCTCGGCGTGCCGCTGGCGCGTCAGGTCCTGGAAGAGGCCGTGGACCTCGACGGGTGCGCCGGTGGCGTCGGCGACGGCCTCGGCGACGACGCGTACGTGCCGGACGCCGCCGGGGGCGGCGATGCGGACCGTGCGGTCCAGCGGTTCGGCGCGGTGCAGCAGGCGGTCGACGGCGTCGGCCGTCCCCGGCGCGTCCTCCGGGACGAGGTGGTCGGGGAGGTCCTTCCAGTCGACCGGTCCCAGGGACGGCTCCCGCTGGAAGATCGTGTAGACCTGGTCCGACCACTCGGCGGCCCCCGTGGCCGGATCCCACTGGCTCCAGCCCAGGTTGCCCAGCCGCTGCATGTCCGCCAGCCGGGTGGCCTCGCGGTCCTCCGCGTCGTGCGGGAGCCAGGAGACGACCAGGCGCCGGCCGAGCGGGACCGCCCGTACGGAGAAGGTGGTGTGCCGCGGACGGCCCGCGGTGACCTCCTCGTACGCGAACGGATCGCCCTCGTAGGCGGTGCCGGTCTCCAGGGCCTCCAGGAAGCCGCGCCACAGCGACGTGCCGAGGATCGTCGGGTACCGCTCCAGCAGGCGGGTGCCGGTCAGCTCCTTGCCCCGGCGGCGCGCGACGTCGAATGCCCCGGGCGACGCCGCGTCCACCCGGAAGTCCTCCACCGTGCCGTCCGGGCGCCGGAGCGGGGTGGCCACGATCACCGCGCCCGGCAGCGCGTCGAGCATCCGCTGCGCGTCCGCGTCCGCGTCCGCGTCCGGGCCCGCGTCCGGGGCCGTGCCCGGGGCACCTGCCTCCGCGGGCGCGGGCAGCGCACCGAGCGCCGCTCCGCACAGCCGCGCCGCGTGTTGGAGCAGGTCGCGGGTGGCGGGGTCGAACGGCTCGGCCCGGCCCCGGAGGAAGCCCACGGCCGCGATGTTCGCGCCGGGCGTCGGGCAGGGGAGCCAGGCACGGGTGGGCCACCGCTCCGGCTGCCCGATGAGCGTGTAGCGCTCCGCGTCCCGGCCGGGGTCCTCCAGCCACACGGGACGCCCCGTCTCCAGCGCACGCAGCGGTGCCACGGCGACGCCGGGCGGCAGGTGGCGCCACCGTCGGGCCAGGTCGGGGTCGAGTCCGGCGTCCCCCCACAGATCCGCCCCACCGCCCTCGGCGGCCGCGTAGATCACCACGCAGTCGACGCCGGTCGCCGCCCCGAGGTGCCGGTGCAGGCCCGCGGCCGCCCCGTGCGCGGAGCGCACCTGAGCCAGCGTCCCGGCCAGGGCGCTGGGGATGACGGTGCGTTCCACGTGGGCCGTACGCTCCGAGCGGTCGGTACGCTCCGTGCGCTCCTCACGTTCCACGGGGCGCGGGGGGCGCTCCGTACGGGTCCCCCCGCGGCCGGGAGGCCCGACCGGGGCGGTGGCGCGGACCGGTCCCGCCCCGAGGGCAGGCCGGTCCGCCCGGGGCGGCCGCGCGGCGTGTCCGTCGAGCACGGCCGAACACTCCACGGCCAGGGAGTGCCCGTACAGCTCCGCCCGGGCCACGAGGGCCGCGTACGCCTCGTGCGCCGAGAGGCACTCGGCGCCCATGAGCAGGCCCTTCGCCCGTTCCACGACGGCCCCTTCGGCCGCCGCGCGTCTCGCGTCGGCCAGTTCCTCGCGCAGCCTGGCCACGACTCTGGCCAGGGCGAGCGTTTCGGCCGGTCCGTGGGACTTCTCGGGGCGCCGGGTCATGATCCGAGCATCGCACGTGAACGGGCGACGGACGGTACGCGTTCGCGCCAGGGTCGACGCGGGCCTGCCCCGGCCGGTGGCCGCCGGCCGGGGCGTGGGCCGGAGGTGTCGGCCGGGGGTGTCGGTCGGGGCGTCAGTCGGAGGAGAGCGCCTGCAGGAGGTCGCCCACCTGGGGATCGGGCAGCGCGCGGGCCACGTCCGCCTGGGCGACCATGCCGACGAGGACGTGCCCGTCGATCACGGGCAGCCGGCGGACCTGGTGCTCGGCCATGGTGCGCATGATCTCGGTGGCGTCGTCGTCGGCGCCGATGGTGACGGCCTCGCCCTGGGCCAGCTCCCCGGCGGTACACGTTCCCGGGTCCTTCCCGGCGCCGAGGACCTTCACGACGATGTCGCGGTCCGTGAGCATGCCCTTGAGCTTGTCGTCGCTGCCGCAGATCGGCAGCGCGCCCACGCCGAGTTCGGTCATCTTCCGTGCGGCCGTCAGGACGCTTTCGTCCCAGCGGACGCAGGTGGCGTCGGGCGTCATGATCTGGCGTGCGGTGGTCATGCGGATGCCTCCAGTCCTTCCCGGCGCCCGCCGGGCGCCGGATCGCGGTGATCCGTGACCGGGCCGGGCAACGGGCACCCGACCCGGACCAGGCGCATGCCCGCGGGGCGCAGAGCCATGCGGCGGGTTCCGGCAAAGGCGACACGGCCTCTGGGGAGGGGCCCGGAGAGGCCGGACCGGGGCACTGCGCGACGGGCTGTGACGGCGTCCCGCGCACGGCGGTTCACCCCGCGGGGCGGGGATGCGCCACACGGTGCCGACGACCGCGGCGCGAGGGACGGGCACGGGCCTCGTCGGTCACCGCGCGGCCGGGGCGCCGGTCGGGCCCCGCCGATTCCCGATGGGCTCCATCGCGGGGTCCAAGCCGTTCCCCCAGGCAGACCCCTCCACGTGTCTGGCACCAGGGGTCGGCGGGGGCCGCCCGGGCCCGCGACGCCGCAGCCACCACGAGGGGTACCCCGCGTCCACGGGCGTCGAGACGCCGCCGACCATGCCGCCGCCGTCGGACTGTCGTCCCGGGCGCCCGGCACGAATCGGCGGGGGAGGCGGCGGACGCGCTCCGCGCCGGCCCGGCCGCACACCGGGCCGGCAGCCCCGCCCTACAGGTCCTGCGACTCCGCCACGTCGCAGTCGGTGAAGGCCGGCGGCCGGGTGGAGAGAGCGGCGAGCCGCGCCGCGAGCTCGCTCGTCTCCGGTGCCTCGCTGTTGGCCATGGCGTCCTCGTACGAGTCGAACTCCACGACGGCCAGGAAGCGGTTCGGGTTGGCGCGGTCGCGCAGCAGCATGCGGTGGGTGGGGCCGAGCTTGCGGCCCGACGCGCGCGCCGTCTCCTCGTACTGGTGGATGAGTTCGCGCATCTCGTCGGCGCGCTCGGTCTCGAATTCGATGATCTGCGCGAACTTCACGAGGTCCTCCAGCGGGCGGGGCCCTCAGGGGGGGGCCGGGACGTTTCCTGCGACCAAGCAAGCACCGGACGACGGCCCCGGCAACTCCGCGCACGGCCGAACGCAGCACGCGCCGGTACGGATGCGTCGAGCGCCCCCGGCCGGCACGCGCAGGAGGGAGGGGCCTCCCCGCGCCGGCGGCGCGGCCCCGCCCGGCCCCCGGCCGCGCCCGGTCGCGTCCGGCCGCGATGGCGGAGCGTCGTACGCCCGTCAGACCTCCGGCCCCGTTCCACAACGGCGCGCGGCCCCTCGCGGGCAACGGACAGGTCCGGAGGCCCGGTTCGGCCGACGCCCCGGAGGCCGAACCGCGCATCGCTCTGCCGGGCCGGACGGGGCGGCGCCGCCCTTCCGCCCGTCGACGCGTCGCCGGTCGCCCCGCAGCGACGAAGAGGGCCGTCCCTCCGTCGCGGACCGGTGGGGCCGCCCCGCGGCCCCACCGCATGGGCCGGTCGGGCGTGGGTAGCCGCTCAGCGACCAGGCGGGCCGTACGGCCGGCCATCCACGTCAGACGGGGAGGTGCCGGCCGTGGAAACGCAGGCGGACACCCAGCCGATCAGCAGTAACATTCCGGCCGACGAGCGCGTCCGCACGTGTCGTCCCGCGGTCGTCCGGCGGGCCGGGCCCCCCGGCGGCGCCGTCAGGGCACGCCCCGGCAGCCGGCCCGAGGCACCCCCCGACGGCCCGGAGTGGAACATCGTCCGGGGCGAGGACTAGGCGGCGCGGGCCGTGGCCCCCGCCGTCCCGCCGGCCGGCGGCACCCCGTACCCGCTGCTCCGCCGCCCCGCCCGGCGGCGTGAGATCCGGGTGGCGTCGGTGCCGTCCGGGCACGTGTACGTACGCCACATCCACGCCTCGGACGGCTCCGACGGCGTCACGCTGCTGCCGGACCCCCGCCCCAACGGCGCCCCCAGCACCTCCCAGCAGTGGTGGCCCCCCGTCATGCTCGACCCCGCGTGGGTCCGGGCCCACCACCCCTCCTTCGACGTCTACCACCTGCACTTCGGCTTCGACGCCCAGACACCGGAACAGCTGGCGGACCTGGTCGGCCAGCTGCGCCGGCACCGCAAGCCCCTCGTGCAGACCGTCCACGACCTCCGCAACCCCCACCACCCCGACCGCCGCGCCCACGACGCGGCCCTCGACGTCCTCATCCCCGCCGCCGACTGCCTGATCACCCTCACCCCGGGCGCGGCGGAGGAGATCGCCGCCCGGTGGGGCCGCGCCGCCCACGTGCTGCCCCACCCCCATGTCGTCGACGAGCCGGCGCTCTCCCGCCCCCGCGGAACCCGCGCCGGCTTCGTCATCGGCGTACACGCCAAGAGCCTGCGCCCCAACATGGCGCCCCTGCCCGTGGTGGCGGCCCTGGCGCGGATCACCGCCGCCCTCCCCGACGCCGTGCTCCGGGTGGACATCCACCCCGACACCCACGACCCCGGCTCGCGGGCGCACGACCCGGAGGTGGTCGCGGGCCTGCACGCGCTCGCCGCCCACGACCGGCTCGACCTGCGGGTGCACGACTACTTCGACGACGACACCCTCTGGACGTACCTCCAGTCCCTGGACCTGTCCGTGCTGCCCTACACGTTCGGCACCCACTCCGGCTGGCTGGAGGCCTGCCACGACCTCGGCACCGCCGTCGCCGTGCCGGACTGCGGCTACTACGCCCAGCAACGCCCCTGCCACACCTACCGGCACGGCCGGGACGGACTCGACGAGGAATCGCTGGAGGCGGCCGTCCGGCAGGCGTACGCCCACCGGCCCGCCTGGCGCGCGCACCCGCCCTCCCGCGCCGCCGAACGGCAGGCCCTGGCCATCGCCCACCGGGCGCTGTACGAAGCCTGCCTGCCATGAGCCGGCCGCTGCGCATCGCCCTGATCGCCTCGGCCCGCTACCCGATCCGCGAGCCCTTCGCCGGGGGGCTGGAGGCGCACACGTGGGCCCTGGCCGCGGCGCTGCGCAGCCGGGGCCACCGGGTCGCGCTGTTCGCCGCCCCCGGCTCCGACCCCGCCCTCGGCGTCCGCGAACTGCCCGTCCACACCCCCCGGCTGAGCGACGCCGCCCGGGCCGACCTGAGCATGACCGACCCGCTCGCCCTGGCCGAGCACCACGCGTACCTGCGGCTCATGCTCGACCTGTCGCCCAGCCGCGGCGGAGTCCCGTACGACGTCGTGCACAACAACAGCCTCCACTACCTCCCCATCGCCATGGCCCCGGCCGTGCCCGCCCCCGTCGTGACCACCCTCCACACGCCGCCCACCCCCTGGCTGGAGTCCGCGATCCAGGCCGACGCCACCGGCTCGGTGGTGTTCACCGCCGTCAGCGCCCACACCGCACGCGCCTGGCGGCCGCTGGTGAGCGCCGCGCGCGTGGTGCGCAACGGCGTCGACGTCCGGCGCTGGCCGGCCGGCCCCGGCGGGGGCGGCCTCGTCTGGTACGGCCGCATCGTGCCCGAGAAGGGGCCCGCCCTGGCCATCGCCGCGGCCGAGGCCGCCGCGCTGCCGCTGACGCTGGCGGGACCGGTCGTGGACCGGGCGTACTTCCGCGAGCGCGTCGTGCCGCACCTCGGCGGCCGGATCCGGTACGCGGGCCACCTGGCCGGCGCGGAACTCGCCGCCCTCGTCGGTTCGGCCTCGGCCACCCTGGTGACGCCCTGCTGGGACGAGCCGTACGGGCTGGTGGTGGCGGAATCGCTGGCCTGCGGCACCCCGGTGTGCGGCTTCGACCGCGGCGCCCTGGGCGAGATCCTCACCCCCGACTGCGGCCGGCTCGTCCCCTTCCCCGACGTACAGGCACTCACCGCCGCGATCGCGGGGGCCCGCGCGCTGAGCCGCCGCGCCTGCCGCGAGCGGGCCGAGTCCTTCTGCTCGGTCGGCCACATGACGGACCGTTACGAGGCCCTGTACGAGGAGCTGCTGTCGTGATCGGCTACTACGTCCACCACCAGGGGCTCGGCCACCTCCACCGGGCGCTCTGCGTGGCCGGGCAGGCCCGCAGCCCCCTCACCGGCCTGTCCAGCCTGGACCCCCCGGACGGCTGGCCGGGGGAGTGGGTGCGGCTGCCCCTCGACACCGGGGCGGAACCGGTGATCGACGTCCGCGCGCAGGGCCGCCTCCACTGGGCCCCCCTCCGGCACCCGGGCTATCAGGAACGCATGGCCGCCATCGCGGACTGGCTCGCCAGGACCCGGCCCGCGCTGCTGGTCAGCGACGTGTCGGTCGAAGTGGCCTGCCTGGCCCGGCTGATGGGCGTACCGGTGGTGGTGGCCGCCATGCGCGGGCGGCGCCGGGACCCGCCGCACCGGCTCGGCCACGACATCGCGCTGCGCCTGCTGGCACCCTGGCCCGCCGCCTTCCCGGAACCCGGCTGGCCCGCCCACTGGTACGAGAAGACCGTCTACACCTGTGCCTTCTCGCGGTCCGACGGCCGGACCGCGACCCGCCCACCGCCGCCCGTGCCGGGCGGACGGCGGCGGGTGCTGCTGATGCTGGGGGCCGGCGGCAGCCGCATCACCGCCGCCGAGGTGCGCGAGGCCCGCGCCGCCACCCCGCAGTGGGAGTGGGACGTGCTGGGCGGGCCCTCCGGGGACTGGTCGGGCGACCCGTGGCCCCGGATCTGCGCCGCGCACGTCGTGGTCACCCACGCCGGGCAGAACGCCGTCGCCGAGTGCGCGGCCGCCCGGCGGCCGGCGGTGATCCTCCCGCAGCCCCGGCCGTACGACGAGCAGTACGGCACCGCACGCGCCCTGGCGCTGGCCCGGCTCGCTGTGGTCCGGCCGGCCTGGCCGCCGGCACCGGAGTGGCCCGCCGTCCTGGCCGAGGCGGCCGCCCTGGACGGCGACGCCTGGGCCCGCTGGGCGCCCGGCGACGGCGCCCGCCGCGCGGCCCGCGCCCTCGACGAACTGGCAGGCACCCGATGGGACCCGTGACCCCGCCGGTCGGGACCCCGGCCTCCGGCACCGCACCTGCGTCCGGCGTCGCACCGCAGCCCCCTCCGCCGCCGTGGCCCCCGGGGGTGCCCCCGCCCGAACCGGCCCCCGACCCCACCGTCCGGCCCGGCGAGGCCCTCGTGCCCCCGCGGGACCGTGAGACGCCGGTGCGTGAGCCGCGGGACGGCGGCGCGCCGTTGCCCGGATGTCCCGACGAGGACCCAGGGTCCATTCGTACGGCTCCCTTGTCCCGCCGGGCCGGTGCGGGAGCCGGGGTGTCTGCTGCCGGCCCGGACCAGGGGGCGGTCGTGCGGGCACGGGAGTCCGCGTCGCCGTGCACGCCCGGCGGCGGCGGGCGGGTCGCGGTGGTCACGCCCGTCTCGGGGCGCCACCGGCACCTCGCCTTCCAGCAGGCCGGACTGGCCCGCGGCACCCGGCGGCCCGACCACTACGTCGTGGTCGCCATGGCCGACCCCGAGGCCGGCCGGATCGCAGCCGACGGCGATCCGCGCGGCGACGCCGTCCCGGTGCCCGTGCCCCGCGCCGGCCGGCTGCCGCTGGCCGCCGCGCGCAACGCGGGCGCCCGCCACGCCCTCGAAGCGGGGGCGCGCGTGCTCGTCTTCCTGGACGTGGACTGCGTGCCCGGCCCCGGCACCGTCGCCCGGTACGCCGCCGCCGCACGCGACGGCGTACTGCTCTGCGGCACGGTCGCCTACCTGCCGCCCCCGCCCGCTGCCGGATACCGGCTCGCCGACCTCCCGGAACTCGCCTCGCCGCACCCCGCCCGCCCCGACCCCGGTCCCGACGAGCTCGTGACCGGCGGCGACCCGGACCTGTTCTGGTCGCTGTCCTTCGCGGTCACGGCCGCCACCTGGGCCCGGATCGGCGGGTTCTGCGAGGAGTACACCGGGTACGGCGGCGAGGACACCGACTTCGCCCGCCTCGCGGACCGCGCCGGGGTGGGACTGGGCTGGCTGGGCGGCGCCCCGGCGTACCACCAGTACCACCCCGTGGAGGACCCGCCGGTGCGGCACCTGGACGACATCCTGCGCAACGGCGCGCTGTTCCGGCGGCGTTGGGGCCACTGGCCGATGCGCGGCTGGCTGCGGGAGTTCGCCCGCCTCGGACTGGCCCGCCACGACCCCGCCACCGACACCTGGTACGCCGCCTGAGCCGAACCGCCGGAGGCCCGGCCCGACGCCGGGTCCGCCCCGCGGGCCCGGCCCGGTGCCCGGCCACCCTGGAGCGGGCCCGTACCGCCCCGGAACGGGTGCCCGGAGCCCCAACCGGTTGAGCACGGTGAACGGGGGCAGCAGCGGGGCATGGACCGAAGACCGGCCGCGCGCTCCTCCACGGCGCTCCCGGCGCCCGAGGAACTGCTCGGCATCGCACGACAGGTGGGCCGCGACTACCCGCGCTGGCGCGAGCGGCTCAGGGCCTCCGCGGACGAGGGCTGCTGGGTCCAGCTCTTCAAGGCCGGCCCGCTCGGCGTCTGGGCGGTCGGCTGGGACCACGTACCGCCCGGCACCTGCTACCTGGACCACGAGGACGTCCGCGGCGCCGTCTACGTGGCCCGCGGCACCCTCCTCCACGAACGGGTCCGCTTCGGCAGCGCCCCCCACTCGACCCAGGTCTCCGCGGGCGACGGCTTCTGCTTCGACGAGACCTTCTACCACCGGATGCAGGCGGCGCGCGAGCACGGTCCGACCGTCAGCGTGCACGTCTTCGCCGTGGAACGCCCGGACGACGACGCGCCCCCGCCCGGCCGGCACCCGTCCCCGTTCGGCTGAGCCCCGCTCCGCCGCGGGAGTGTGCTGCGGGCGCGCCGGGGTAGGCGCAGCCTCACGACCCCCGTAGACGGCACGCAGGCGAAGGAGGACGAGGGATGGCGCTGAGGCACCAGCTCGTCGAGGCCCCTCCCGAACGGTTGTGGGCGGTCCTGGCCGACCCCGGCCTGTACGGCCGGTGGGTGGTCGGGCCCACCGGATCGCGCCCCGTCGACGGCGACTGGCCGGACCCGGGAGCGCGCCTGGAGTACACCGTCCGGCTGGGCCCGTTCTCCGGCTCGGGCGTCACCACCGTCCGGGCGGCGGATCCCGGCCGGCTCCTGGAACTGGAGGCGGACAGCGGCCGGCTCGGCACCGCGAGGATCGCCATCGAACTCAGGCCCTGGGGCGAGCACACCCTCGTCATCGTCGACGAGCACCCGCTCCGCGGCCCCGGCGGCGCGCTGCACAGCGCACCGCTGGACACCCTGCTGCACGTACGCAACCGCCGCATGCTGCGCCGGCTGGCCGAGCTGGTCGAGGAGCGGCCGCACACCGGGGTGCGGTCCGCCGCCGCCCCGGCCGGCGGCGGCGGACCCTGAGAGGAGAGCCGATGCCCGACGCGGTGGTGATCGGTGCCGGCCCCAACGGACTCGTGGCGGCGAACGTGCTGGCCGACGCGGGCTGGAGCGTCGAGGTCCTGGAGGCCCAGCCGGAACCGGGCGGAGCCGTCCGCAGCGACCGCCGGGTCCACCCCGACTACGTGTCCGACGTCTTCAGCGCCTTCTACCCCCTGGCGGCCGCGTCCCCCGTGCTCGACCGGCTGGAGCTCGGCCGGCACGGGCTGCGCTGGTCCCGGGCGCCCAGCGTCCTGGCCCATCCGCTGCCCGACGGCCGGTGCGCCGTGCTGGAGGACCGGGTGGACGCCACCGCCGCCGGCCTGGACGCCTTCGCGCCCGGTGACGGAGCCGCCTGGCGCGACCTCTGCGCGACCTGGGACAGGATCGGCCCCGATCTGCTGCGGTCCCTCTTCACCCCCTTCCCGCCCCTGCTGCCCGCCCTGCGACTGCTTCCCCGGCTCCGCGCCGCCGGCGGCCTGCACCTGGCCCGCAGCATGCTGCTGCCGGTGCGCCGGCTGGGGGAGGAGGAGTTCGGCGGGGACGGCGGACGGCTCCTCCTGGCGGGCAACGCGCTGCACGCCGACCTGGCCCCGGAGGCCGCCGGCAGCGGCGGCTTCGGATGGCTGATGTGCATGCTCGGGCAGACGTACGGGTTCCCGGTCCCCGTCGGCGGCGCCGGCGCCCTGACGGCGGCCCTCGTCCGCCGGTTCGAGGCCGCCGGGGGAGTGCTGCGCTGCGGGACCCCGGTCCGGGAGGTCGTCGTCCGGCAGGGCCGGGCCGTGGGGGTCCGTACGGCCGACGGCGGCGGGGTCGCCGCCCGCCGCGCGGTCCTGGCCGACGTGGCCGCCCCCGCCCTGTACGGCGGGATGGTCGACGAGGCCCTGCTGCCCGGCCGGCTGCTGGCGGACCTCAAGGCCTTCCACTGGGACTTCGCGACCGTCAAGGTCGACTGGGCGCTGAACGGTCCGGTGCCCTGGACGGCCCCCGGCGCCGCCGGAGCCGGTACGGTCCACCTCGCCGACGGCGTCGACGCGCTCACCCGCTTCGCCGCCCAGATCGCCATGGGCCAGGTGCCGGACGAACCGTTCCTCCTGATGGGCCAGATGACCACCGCCGACCCGGCCCGGTCACCGGCCGGCACCGAGTCGGCCTGGGCCTACACCCACGTCCCGCAGCACGTCCGCGGGGACGCCGGCGGCCAGGGGCTGAGCGGGACCTGGGACCACGGGGAGCAGGAGCGGATGGCCGACCGGGTCGAGGACCAGATCGAACGCCACGCGCCCGGCTTCCGCTCCCGGGTCCTGGCCCGGCGGGTCCTCGCCCCGCCCACCCTGGAAGGGCTCGACGCCAACCTGCACGGCGGTGCGATCAACGGCGGCACCGCCGCCCTCCACCAGCAGCTGTTCTTCCGACCGCTGCCGGGCACCGGGCGGCCCGAAACCCCAGTACGCGGCCTCTACCTGGCCTCCGCCAGCGCGCACCCCGGCGGCGGCGTGCACGGCGCGCCCGGCGCCAACGCCGCCCGCGCCGCCCTGCGAGGCCGCCACACCGGCCGCCTGCTGACCCGCACCCAGCGCGCCCTGACCCGCCGCGACCGCAAGGGCCGACCGACGAGCCCCCCATGACCACCCCCACCCCCGGACCGGGCACCATCCCCGTCCCGGCCAGGGTCCGGTGCGGGGCCGCGCGGGGAGGGCCCGCACGGGCCGATCCCGCCCCCGAAGGAGGCGTACATGGGACCGCATGACAGTCCGCTGCGCGGCCGGGTGGCCGTCGTCACCGGCGCGGCCCGCGGGCTGGGCGCCGGGCTGGCGCGGGAGCTCGCCGGCCGCGGCGTCCGCACGGCGCTCGTCGGGCACGAGGGAGACCGCCTCGCCAACGTCGCCGCGCCCTTCGGCGCCCTGGCCGCCTGCTGGGAGGCCGACGTCACGGACGACGCGGCCATGGCCCGCGTCGCGCGCGAGGTGACGGCTGCCCTCGGACCGCCGTCCGTCGTGATCGCCAACGCCGGACTCGCCGAAGGCGGCCCCTTCCCCACCTCCGACCCCGCCACCTGGCGACGCGTGGTCGAGGTCAACCTCACCGGGAGCGCCACGACCGCCCGCGCGTTCCTGCCCGCGCTCCTGGACACACACGGCTACTTCCTCCAGATCGCCTCCCTCGCCTCCTTCGGCGCCGCACCGCTGATGAGCGCGTACTGCGCCTCGAAGGCCGGCGTGGAGGCCTTCGCCCACTGCCTGCGCGCCGAACTCGCCCATCGCCACGTCGGCGTCGGCATCGCGTACCTCAACTGGACCGCCACCGACATGATCGAGGACGGCGACCGGTACCCGGTGCTGCGCGAACTCCGCGCGCACATGCCGCCCCCGGCCCGCCGGGTGTACCCGGTGGCCACCGTCGCCGCCCGCCTGGTGGACCGTACCGAGCGCCGCGCCGCGGCCGTCTACATCCCCGCCTGGCTCCGGGCGGTCCAGGTGGTGCGCGCGGGCCTGCCGCCCCTGGTCACCCGGGTGGCACGCCGCGACCTGCCGCGCCTCGCGGCCGCCGGGGACCTCGGATCCACGGGCCTGCTGGGCGCGGGCGGCCGGGCGGACGCCGTGGCAGCCGACCGGCAGACCGGAGGCCCCGGCACCGCGGCCGCCGCCACCACCGCCACCGCCACCGGCGGCCGGCCGGGCGGAACGGACCCCCGCACCCGGAGCTGACCAGCCCGCACCCGCCCCGCACCGCATGGGCGGCGCCGGCCCGGGCACACGCCCGCCATGGACCACACACGCACCCTCGACGCGCTGGCCGGCCCCGGATACTGCCTGCTCCCGCCCGACGAGGTCGGCGGGCGCCTCGGCGCCGACCGGCACCGCTGGGCCGAGTTCGACCGGCACTGGGACCACCTGGTGACCGACCCGTACACGGAACCGGCGGGCACGCACCGGCTGCGGCGCTACGGCCACTTCGGCATGAGACCGGGCCGCCCGGCGGAGCCCCGCCCGCACGGGGACTTCCTGCAACCGGAGGACAGCAACCCGCTGTACGTCGGCAAGGGCCGTGCCTTCGCCCCGCTCACCGGCGAGTTCACCGCCGATCCGCTGCTGGCGGGGCTGCTGGACCTGCTCGCCGAGGCGGCCGCCGTCCTCGCCGAGCCTCCCGAGTGGACGGTGAAGGTTCACCCCTTCCGGGTCACGGCCACCGGCGGCCGGGGCGGCGAACCCACCCCGGAGGGCGTCCACCGCGACGGAGTCACCCTGGTCTCCTCCCTGCTGGTGTCCCGGGTGAACGCGGAGGGCGGCGAGAGCACCGTCTACACCCCCTCCGGAGACCCGCTGCTCAGCACCGTCCTGAGCGAGCCGGGCACGCTGCTGCTGGGTGACGACCGGCGCACGCTCCACGGGGTCACCGCGGTCACCCCCGGCGACCCGGACCACCCCGCCCACCGCGACGTCCTGGTCATCACCTTCGCCACCCCCTGAGCGGCCCGCCAGAGCGGGCCCTGAGTGGGGGGCCCTGAGCGGGCCCCGAGCGGTCCCCTGAACGGCCCACGCCTGGCGCCCCGTTCGCAGGCCCCGTCCGCACACTCCGCCGGAGCCCCACGCCCCCCGGCGCCCACCCCCTCACGGGAGGCCCGCCCCGCCCTCCTCCGGCACCCGCTCCGTCGCCTCCACCAGCCACCGCACCGCTGCCCCGAGCCCGCCGGGCCCCGCCGCGGCCGCGCGCTGGGCGGCCGCCCCCGTCACCCGCCCGCCCCCGACGACGCCGGACAGCACGGACCGTACGAAGTCCAGCTCACCGGTCTCGGACAGGGCCTCCCCGACGTGCTCCAGCAGCCCCCGCAGCAGCTCCGCGCCCGGCCCGAGGCGGCCGGCGAGCAGATCGACGCCGGGGGCCGTCGGCCCGTCCCTGGCCGCCTTCCAGTACGCGGCCCGCACCTCCTCCGCCGCGACCGGCGGCCCCACGTCACCGGCCCGCACCGCCCGCAGCGACACCCGCACGAGGGCGCGTACCAGCCCCGCCAGTGCCACCGCGTCGTCGAGTTCCGGCACCACGTCCAGGCACCGGACCTCCACGGTGGGCAGCCGGGGGTTGGGCCGCACGTCCCAGAACGGCAGCGCGGCGTCCAGCATGGCCTCCGAGGCCGCGATCAGCCGCGCCGTCCGCCCGGCACCGGCCGCCGAGGCGGCGTACGGAGGGGGCCCCAGGCACGGGAACCGCAGCCGCACCACCGAGCGCCAGCTCGCGTAGCCGGTGTCCCGGCCCTGGTGGTACGGGGAGTTGGCGCCCAGCGCGACGAGCAGCGGCAGCCAGGGGCGCAGGTGGTTGCCGACCAGCAGCGCCTCCTCCGCGTCGGGGCAGTGGACGTGGACGTGCTGGGCGGAGACCGCGAAGTCCGCCATCATGCCCCGGTACTGGTCCGTCCCGGCCCGGTACCGGGGGTGGTCCGCGACGGCCGCCGGGTCCACCCGGCCGAGCACCGGAGTGCCGGAGGCGCACAGCCGCAGGCCGTGGGCGCGCGCGGCGCCGGCGGCCGCCCGCCGCGCCGCGGCCAGTTCGGCCCGGAGCCGGTCGAGGCCGGCGCACGGCGGGGTGCGGGTCTCCACCTGGTAGAGCGTGAACTCGCCCGTGACGGTCCCGCCGTGACCGGCGGCGCGCGCCGCGGCCACCACCTCCGCCGCGCGCGGCCGGATCCGCCCGGTGCCGGGGTCGACCAGGAAGAACTCCTCCTCGACCCCGAGCAGCGGTGCTCCGGAACCGCCGCCGGGCACCGGTCACTCCCCGGGCAGCGGGCGGCGCAGCGCCGACGTCCCGGCGGTCCAGCGGGCCCGCAGGTGGTCCGCGAGGCGGTCCTCCAGCAGGCCGGTGGCCGCGCACCCGAAGGCGACGTCGGCCTCCAGGGCGGGTTCGGACCGGAGCAGTCCGCCGACCACGCCGTGCCGCACGACCTGTTCGTGCACGGCGTCCGCCTCGACGTGCTCGGCGTAGAAGTGCTCGGCCGCCGGCCCCGCGCCGCAGCGCCGCATGGCACCGGCCAGCCGCCGCGAACCGGGCGAGGACGTCACCTCGACCCAGGCGAAGTGGCCGACCAGCGCCCCGCGCAGCTCCCGGTGCAGACCGAACAGCGACATCAGGTTGACCGTGGCGAGGACGGCGGCGGGCGCCTGCTCCAGGTAGCCGCCGTACGCGGGATCCAGCCCGAGACCGGCCATCAGGTCCGCGAACAGGCGGGCGTGCACCCGCTCGGCCCGGCCGGCGCCGAACTCGTCGTACTCGATGGCCGCCATCGCCGCCTTGGCCTCACCCGTGAGCCGCGGCAGCACCCACGCGTGCGGGTCCGCCTCCTTGAGGTGGTACAGGGAGCGCAGGGCGGCGTACTCGCGCAGCTGCCACAGCTCGCCCTCGGTCTCCAGGAAGTGGCTCAGGCTCCCCTCGGGGTCGGCGGGCTCCTCCAGCAGCGGGCCGAACGCCGCGTCCACGGTCGCGGGTACGTCGTCCAGCGCGGCGCGCAGCGCGGTGAGCATCCGGAACTCCAGCCGGGCGCGCAGCCGCAGCAGGTCCGGGTCCCACTCCAGGGCGTCGGACACGCCGGCGAAGCCGCGGTAGTGCAGCTCGTAGAGGACGTACAGCGCCAGCTGGAGGTCCTCGCCCCACGGGTCCGCCGCCGCCACGCCGCCGGCCGCCGTCACGTCCCGTCCGGGCCCGTCCGGCACCGGCGCGGTACCGGTGCGCAGGGCGTCCAGCACGGACGCGGACAGCGGCCCGCGGGCGCCGGGAAGCGGCGGCGGGCCGCCGTCCGGCCCGGCCACTCCGCTCCGGCGCTCCGCCGGGCTCTCGGTCGCGGTGGGCGGGGTCATCACTCGTCCTCCTTCTCCTCGGAGCCGGTCGCCGCGGTACGCGCGGGGGCGCGCCGGCGGCGACGGTGACTGGTGTCGCACCACGGCGGGGTGCGCGTGCGCCGGCAGGTGCACAGGGCCACGGCGAAGCGGTCGGAGACCGCGGTGCTCCCGTCCGGCATCAGCACCTCGACGGGCCCTTCGAGCAGCACCGGCCCGCCGGGCTCGAACCGCACCCGGCAGACGTCCCCGGCTTCCTCCGGCGCGGCTTCGGGGGCCCCGGGGGTCTCAGGCGTACCGGCCACGGATGACCACCAGTTCCTCCCGGTCCTCGCCCGGCGCGGCGAAGCCCTTCTCCGTCAGCCACGCCCGGCGCCCGCGCAGCACGGGCCCCCAGCCGATCCGCCGGCGCACCTCGACCCGCGCCGAGATGCCGCCTCGCGCCAGCATCGCCAGGGTGCGCTCGCTGTCGCACATGGCGGAGTGGACCATCAGCAGCACACCACCGGGCCGCAACAGGGACGGGGCAGCCGCGCAGATCGGGTCGATCACGGCCCGGCCGTCGCCGCCGGCGTCCCACGCGCGCCGTTCCCCGCGGGCCGGCAGCTCGGGGTCCGGCGAGGGCACGTAGGGGGGATTGGCGAGGACGAAGTCGTAGCGGGGCCCGCGGCCGGCGTGTACGGCGAAGTCGCCGTGCCGCACCTTCACGGGCAGGCGGCGGCGCCGCGCGTTCAGCCAGGCGGCCAGCACCGCCGCCCACGACGCGTCGACCGCCGTGACGGCGGCACCGGTCTCGGCGGCGCGCAGCGCGACCACTCCCGTCCCGGTCCCGATGTCGAGAACCGACCGGCCGGGCCCGAGGTCCTCGCGGGCCACGGCAGCCTCCAGCAACCGGCTGTCGGCCTGCGGCCGGTACACCCCGGGCAGGGCGACCAGCCGGTCACGGACGGCACCCCCGGCACCTGCGGCAACGGCCATCGTCCACCTCCATGCGCACGGAAACTCCAGTGATCACCGCGCCTACCCCGAACCCCGGTCCGCATCCCACCCACCTCGCGCCCACCACCGGCAACGGATTGCCCGACGTCCCCCGGGGCAGGCGCAGGGCCGGAACGGACGCGCACCACGACGCGAACCAGGAGGCCCCCGATGGCCGCACACCCGAAGTCACACCCCCCGCACGGCGAGGGCCCCAGCCGCCACGAAGGCACGGAACAGCACGGCTGGGCGGTCGACGTCGACTCGACGCACACCGAGGAGAACCCGAGCGCCCGGCGCTCCTTCGACACCCCGCCCCGGCGCCCCGAGCGCACGGGCCCGCCGCCCGAGCCGGACGAGGGCGTCCCGGTCGAGAGCACGAGCACGAGGGGCGAGGACCACGCCCGCCGCCCCCAGAAGGGCCACCACGACACGGGCCCCCGCGGCCGCTCCCAACGCCCCAGCGGCACCAAGGACGCCTCCGCGTACACCGGCATAGCCCCGAAGAACACCCCCCACGACCCACCCCCCGAGGACTGAGCGCCGCCGTCTCGCTCCTCCCCGCGCGCAGCGGCCCCGGCGCACGTCCCGGCTGACGGGGCCCGCCGTCCGGCCCAGTACGCTCCCCGCGGGAGGGGGTGTCGTGGAGTCACTCGGAAGTCTGGTCGTGGCCGTGGTCTGGGGCGTTCCGCTGGTCGCTCTGGCGGGCGGCGTCCTGGCGGGCGTCGCCGTCACGCGCTGGCGCCGCCGCGCGATCCGGTCGATGGAACGCGCCGAGGCGGAGCACGACGGGCAAAGGGAACGCGCCTGGGCGGAGCACGACGGGCCGTCCCGGACCTGACGCGAGCCGGGCCCGGCGTCCGGGTTTGGGCGGGGGGAAAGCGGTCAGACGACTGCCATCGTCGCCTCGACAGGAAGGTTCGGGATGGGGACCATGATGCTGCTCACCGCTCCCGCGTTGCTCGCACTGCTGCTGGCCTGCTCCGGCGGCGGCCGGCACGCGCGGCACCGTAGCGGGGGGTCGCGATGACGGCCGCCGTGCGGAGCGTCGGCGTCGAGGAGGAACTGCTGCTCGTCGCCCGCAAGACCGGCGAGCCGCTCGCCCTCTCCGCGGCCGTGCTCGCCGCCGCGTCCCGTGCGGCGCCCGACGGGCAGGACGAGGCGTTCGAGAAGGAGCTCAAGAACGAGCAGGTCGAATTCGCGACCCGTCCCGTCACGTCCATGGGCGAGCTGGCCGAGGAGATCGGCCGCTGGCGGGCGGAGGCGGCCCGGCACGCCGCCGGCGTCGGTGCGGGCGTCGCCGCGCTCGCCACCTCCCCGCTGCCCGTCCAGCCGTCGATGAGCCCGGGGGAGCGGTACCGGTGGGTCGGCGAGCAGTTCGGGCTGACCGCCCAGGAGCAGTTGACCTGCGGGTGTCACGTCCACGTGTCGGTCGAGTCCGACGAGGAGGGCGTCGCCGTCCTGGACCGGATCCGACCCTGGCTGCCGGTCCTCACGGCCATGAGCGCCAACTCACCCTTCTGGCAGGGCGCCGACACGGACTACGGCAGCTACCGCAGCCGCGTGTGGAACCGCTGGCCGTCCGCCGGTCCCACCGAGGTCTTCGGCACCGCGGACCGCTACCACCGGCAGGTCGCGGACATGCGCGCCACCGGGGTGCTGCGGGACGCGGGCATGGTCTACTTCGACGCCCGGCTGTCGGCGAACTACCCGACGGTGGAGATCCGTACGGCCGACGTCTGCCTCCACGCCTCCACCGCCGTCCTGCTCGCCACGGTGTCCCGCGCCCTGGTGGAGACCGCGGCCCGCGCCTGGCGGGCGGGCGACCCGCCGCCGCGCATCGGCGTCGGCCTGATGCGCCTGGCGTCCTGGCGGGCCGCCAGGTCCGGGCTCGACGGGCCGCTGATCGACCCCCGCTCCATGGCGCCGGCCCCGGCCGCGGCCGTGGTGGAGGCGCTCCTGGAGCACGTACGGGACGCGCTGGAGGACAGCGGAGACCTGGAGGACGCGCGCAAGGGCGTCGCGTACCTGCTGGAGCGGGGCAACGGCGCCCGCGCGCAGCGCGACGTCCTGCGCGAACGCGGCGACCTGGCCGCGGTGGTGGAGGAGTGCTGCCGCATCACCACCGAGGTTCCGTACCATCCGCGCGGGGGCGGGTGAGCGGGGAGACGGGTCACAGGCCCGGGCGGCGGCCCGTCACGCCGCGCCGCGGCCCTCCGCCCGGGCCCGCTGCCCTGCGCGTCGGGCAGCGGTCCCACACCTCAGGGCCGCGGTCCCACCCCTCGGGCCGCGGTCCCACACTTCGGGCCGCGGCCCCACCCCTCGGGCCGCGGCCCTGAACGTCGGGCCCCTACACGTCGGGCAGCGGGTCCTGCGCGTCGTCTTCGCGCGCGTCCCCGTCCCCGTCGCCGCGCTCGCGCCGCCCCTCGTCGTCCCGACGGCGCAGTTCCTCCGGGCTCTTGCCCTCCTGGCGGGAGGAGCGCGCCGGGCCTTGCCCGGGCTCCCGGTCGGGCTTCCGGTGCTGCTCCTCCCGGCCCTTGCCCGGCTGCGGCTTCCTGTCGTGCGTTCCGCCCATGACTGGTCGACTCCTAGGGGACTTCGGGACCACCTGGCGCGACAACCGTGGCACGTGACGTGGCAGGCCGCACCATTTCGGTCACGTCGGGCGGGGGCGCCGACGGTGGGGCCGCCGGGGCGAGCGTTAACGATGCGTCAAGATTTTCCCGGGGCGGATGCACCGGGCCTCCCTCCCGCCGGCACCCCGAAGGCACCCCGAGGGCACCGAGCAGACACCCGGCCGGCACCCCGCGGGCCCCCGCGCCGCGCCCCATGGCCTGGGCTTTCCGGCCGTACCGGGCCACCGCCGCCCGGATTCCGCCGTACCGCCCGGTCGCGCGGCGCACCGGCCCCGCGGCTCGGCGTGACCGGCGGCGGCACCCAGGCCTCGGGCGTCCCGGGACGGGCGGGGCCGGCGGCGGGCCCATACTCGGTGATCGTTGTCAGGGCCTCTGCCGCCGCGGCCGCGGCGCGTCCGCCGCCGCAGCCGGGGGCAGCCAGGGGGCAGCCGGCGCGCGTGCGCCGGACGGATCGGGATGGATTTAATTTATGGGGGACATGGGCCAGGCGAACGAGCCGGCGATGCCGGAGGTAGTGGACAAACCGGTGCTGCGGCCGCAGCCCACGGGCAGGCTGGCGCAGTGGATGCTCCGGCACCGCGTCCAGCCCGTCGGCCCGGCGGCCGGAGAGGCCCACGCCGAGCCGCACGCCTGGTGGAAGGTGATGTGCCTGACCGGCGTGGACTACTTCTCCAGCCTCGCCTACGTCCCCGCCATCGCCGCTCTCGCCGCCGGCGCCGTGTCCCCGCTCGCCACCCTGCTGATCGTGGCGCTGACGCTGCTCGGCATGCTGCCGATGTACCGCCGGGTCGCCAAGGAGAGCCCGCACGGCGCCGGTTCGGTCGCGATGCTGGAGGACCTGCTCCCGTTCTGGTGGGGCAAGCTGTTCGTCCTGGTCCTGCTCGGCTTCGTCGCCACGTCGTGGATCATCACGATCACCCTCTCCACCGCCGACGCGTCCGTGCACGTGGTGGAGAACCCCTTCTTCCCGGCCGCCCTGCACGGCCACGAGGTCGCCCTCACCGTCGTGCTCCTGCTGGTGCTCGGCGGGGTCTTCCTGCTCGGCTTCAGCGAAGCGGTCAGCGTCGCCATCCCGCTCGTCGCCGTCTTCCTCGCCCTGAACGCCGTGGTCATCGGCGTCGGCCTGGTCCACGTGATCAGCACCCCCGGCGCCTGGTCCGCGTGGACGGACGCCCTCGCCGACACCGGCGGCGGCTTCGGCGACCTGATCGGCCCGGCACTGCTCGCGTTCCCGCTCCTCGTCCTCGGCCTGTCCGGCTTCGAGACCGGCGTGAGCATGATGCCCCTGGTCGCCGCCGAGGGGGCCGACGCCGAGCAGCGCCTGCGCTCGCGGATCCGGAACACCCGCCGGCTGCTCACCACCGCCGCCGCGATCATGAGCGTCTACCTCCTCGCGGCCGGCTTCGTCACCACCGTCCTCATCCCGCACGAGGCCTTCGAGCCCGGTGGCGCCGCGAACGGCCGCGCCCTGGCGTGGCTGGCCCACGAACACGTCGGCGAGGGCTTCGGCACCGTCTACGACATCAGCACGATCCTGATCCTCTGGTTCGCCGGCGCCTCCGCCATGGCGGGACTGGTCAACATCGTCCCCCGCTACCTCCCGGACTACGGCATGGCGCCCGAGTGGGGACGCGCCGTCCGGCCGGTCGTGATCGTCTACACGGTGCTCTGCGTCCTCATCACGATCGCCTTCGACGCCGACGTGGACGAGCAGGCCGGCGCCTACGCCACCGGCATCCTGGCCATGATGGTCTCCGGCGCCTTCGCGGTCACCGTCTCCGTCGCCCGCCACCGCCGGCGCCCGGCCACCGTCGGCTTCGCGCTCCTGACCGCGGTGCTGCTCTACGCACTCGTCGCGAACATCGTCGACAAGCCCGACGGCATCCTCATCTCCGCCTTCTTCATCGCGGGCATCATCGTCGTCTCCCTGGTCTCGCACGTCTCCCGGACCACCGAGCTGCGCGCCGACCGCATCGTCTTCGACCAGGAGGCCCGCCGGTTCATCGACGACACCCTGGCCTTCGACAGCGCCATCAACCTCATCGCCAACCGCCGTCAGGCCGGCGACGCCGCCGAGTACGCCGACAAGGAGCGCGAGCAGCGCGGCGCCAACCCGGTCCCGGGCACGGCCGACGTGATCTTCCTGGAGATCGACGTGGTGGACCCGTCCGACTTCAGCGACACGCTGACCGTCCGCGGCGTCGAGGTCGACGGGTACCGGGTCCTGCGCGCCGACGCGCCCGCCGCCCCGAACGCCATCGCCGCGGTCCTGCTGGCCCTGCGGGACGCCACGGGTGTGCAGCCGCAGTGCCACTTCGCCTGGGCGGAGGGCAGCCCGCTGGTGCACATGGTCCGCTACTTCCTCCTCGGGCGCGGCGACACGGCCCCGGTGACCCGCGAGATCATCCGCAGCCACGAGCCGGACCCGGACCGCCGCCCCGGCATCCACGTCGGCGGCTGAGCACCCGTACGGGCCCGGCGCCGGCCGAACGCGGGGGGCGGCCCCCCCCGGGCCCCCGCCCCGCACCACCGCGGCCGCCCCTGTCCCTGCCCCGGCCCCGCCGCCCGGAGCGCCGCTCACGCCAGCAGGTTCACCGCACGCGCGAACACCCCGGGGAACCGCGCCGCCGCCGGGGCGATCAGGGGCGCCAGCCGCGGCTGGTTGCGGGCCCACAGCAGGGACCGCGTCAGCACCCGGTAGCTCCGCGACAGCCGGCACCAGGCCCCCTCGTACGCCTCCGGGCGCCCCTCGCGCACGCAGCGCACCAGCTCGCCCGCCGAGGCCAGGGCCAGGGCGAGCCCCTCCCCGGTCAGCGCGTCGACGTACCCGGCGGCGTCGCCCACGAACAGCACCCGGCCGGCCACCCGGGTCCGGGCCTCCTGACGCAGCGGGCCCGCGCCCCGCACCGGCGTCCGCCCGGCCCCGCCCAGCCGGGACAGCAGCAGCGGGAAGGCCGCGAGCTGGGCGTCGTACGGGCCCTGCTCCGAGGTCAGGACGGCGATCCCCACCTCCCGCGGGCCCACCGGCGTCACGTACGCCTCCCGCCCCGCCGACCAGTGCACCTCCACCAGGTCGCTCCACGGCTCGACCGCGTAGTGGCGGCGCAGCCCGTACCGCGCCGGCCGCGCCCGCCCCCCGGGGCGCACCTCCAGCCCGAGGGAGCGGCGGACCGGCGAGTGCAGGCCGTCCGCGGCCACCAGGTAGCGGGCCGCGGTCCCGTCCGCCTCGACGTGCGTCGCGTAGCGGCTGACCCGGGCCACCCGGCGGGGGAGGACCGTGACGCCCAGCTCGGCGGCCCGCGCGGCGAGTGCCCCGTGCAGCAGCGTGCGCCGCACCCCGAGGCCGGGTCCCGCCCGGAACTCCGCCTCGGCGCACCGGTCGCCGGCCGCGTCCAGGTAACGGATGCCGCGCAGCGGCCGGCCCGGCGCCGCCACGCCGAGCGCGTCCAGCGCGCGGACCGCACCGGGCATCAGGCCCTCGCCGCACGCCTTGTCGACCGGGACGGCACGCGGCTCGGCGACCACCACCTCCAACCCGGCGAGCGCACCGTGGATCGCGGTGGCCAGCCCCGCCGGGCCGCCGCCCACGACGAACAGGTCGATCACCGCGCCGCGCCGGCGGCCGGCAGCGCACGGGCGGACGCCAGCGCGTCGTCCTCGCAGCGGATGCGCACGGACAGCAGCGCGGCGTTCAGCACCGAGAAGCCGACCGCGGTCACCCAGGCGGAGTGCACCAGCGGCAGCGCCGCGCCCTCGACGACGACCGCGAGGTAGTTCGGGTGGCGGAGGAGGCGGTACGGGCCCGAGGCGACCAGCGGCAGACCCGGGACGATCAGCACCCGGGTGTGCCAGCGCCGCCCGAGCGTGGCGATGCACCACCAGCGCAGCCCCTGGGCCGCCAGGACCAGGGCCAGCGCGGGCCAGCCGAGCAGCGGCTGGAAGGGCCGGTCCGCCACCCAGGGCTCGACCAGGCAGCCGGCCAGCAGCGCCGTGTGCAGGGCCACCATCACCGGGTAGTGGCCCGCCCCGTGCTCCAGCCCGCCCCGCGCCCGGCTCCAGGCGCCGTTGCGGCGGGCCACGGAGAGTTCCGCGAACCGCTCGGCGACGACCAGCAGGACCAGTACGACGTACGCCGTCATCCGCGCCTCACCAGCCCAGCAGCACGAGCTCGGAGGAGAACCCCGGCCCGAACGCGATCATCAGACCGGCCGCGCCGGGCGGCGGCCCCGCGGCGCGGGCGTCGCGCAGGATCTGCAGCACCGAGGCGGAGGACAGGTTCCCGGTCGCGGCCAGCGCCCGCCGGGAGGGGGCCAGCGCGGAGTCCGGCAGCCCGAGGGCATCGGCGAGCGCGTCCAGGACCTTCGGACCCCCGGGATGGCAGATCCAGGCGGCGACGTCCCGCGGCTTGAGGTCGTGACCGGCGAGGAAGGACTCGACCTCCTCGGCCACGTGCAGCCGGACGAGTTCGGGGACCTCCCGCCCCAGGACCATGCGGAACCCCCAGTCGCCGACCTCCCAGCCCAGCAGGTGCTCCGTGCCCGGGTACAGGCGGCTGCGCGTGGCCCTGACCACCGGTCCCGGCGCGGCGGCCGCGGCCCCGGCGTCCCGCCCGTCGCCCACCGCCACCAGCGCGGCGGCGCCGTCCCCGAAGAGGCTCCCCGCCACCAGGTTCGCCGTCGACGTGTCCGACGGCTGGAGGGTGAGCGAGCACAGCTCCGTGGACAGCAGCAGCGCCTTGCGCCCCGGCCGGCCGTCCAGCAGGCCGTGTACGCGGGCCAGCCCGGCGGCACCGCCCGCGCAGCCGAGGCCGAAAAGCGGCACCCGCTCGACGTCCGGCCGCAGCCCGACCCGCGCGGCGAGCCGGGCCTCCACGGAGGGCGCCGCGATGCCGGTCACGGTCGTGGAGACGACGACGTCGATCTCCTCGGCCCGCACCGCGGCCTCGTCGAGGGCCCGCTCCACCGCCTCGGCGCCCAGCGCGACGGCCAGGTCCACGAACAGCCGGTTGGTGTGCCCGAACCCGCCCAGCTCCCGGTACCGGTCCAGGGGGAGGGCCAGGTGCCGGGTCGCCACTCCGGCCGCCGCGTGCAGCCGGCGCAGGAGGGCGGCGTCGGCCCCGGACGGCAGGCGGGAGGCGAGGACCTCGGTGATCTCCTGCTGCGTGTGGCGGTGCGGCGGGAACGCCGTGGCCACCGCGAGGACGCGTGTCATCGCTCCAACATAGGGACCGGGGCCCGCCGCACCCCTGAACACGGCCGCGCCGGGCGCGCCGGGCCTCTTTCCCGGCCCTTCGGCGCGTACCGTGGCGCGGTGCCCGCCACCACCGACGAAGGTGCCGCAGAAGCGGCCGGGCCCGCTGTGGCCGCCGGCCCGGCGCCCGCCCCACGGCCGTCCGGCACCGCCCTCCTCCGGGGCGCGGGCGACCTCCTGCGGGCCTGTCATCCGGTGCCCGCCGCGGGGGTGACCCTGCTCGCCGCCCTGCTGGCCGCCGCCTTCGGGCTCACCCTCAGGACCGGTGCGGGCGCGGTGGCCGCGGTCGCCGCCGGTCAGCTGTCGGTGGGCTGGAGCAACGACCGGCTGGACCTCGGCCGCGACCGCGCGGCCCGCCGCCGTGACAAGCCCCTCGCCGCGGGCACGGTACGGCCCGCGGTGGTGACCGCGGCCGCCTCCGCCGCGCTCTTCGCCTGTGTGCCGCTGTCGCTCGCCTGCGGCACCCGGGCCGGGCTGGTCCACCTCGGCTGCGTGGCCGCCGCCTGGGCGTACAACCTGTGGCTCAAGCACACCGCCGCCTCCTGGCTGCCCTACGCCCTCGCCTTCGGCCTGCTGCCGGCCTTCCTGAGCCTGGCCTGCGCGCCCGGCCGCTGGCCCCCGCCCTGGCTGACGGCCGCGGCGGCCCTGCTGGGGACCGCGGCCCACTTCGCCAACACCCTGCCGGACATCGACGCGGACCGCGCCGCAGGCGTCCGCGGGCTGCCGCAGCGGCTGGGGCGGCGCGGTTCCCTCGCCGCGGCCGCCGGACTGGCCTTCGCCTCCGGTGCCGCACTGGCCCTCGGCCCGCCCGGGCCGGTGAGCCCCGCGGGACGGCTGCTGCTCCTGCTGACCGCCGCGCTGTCCCTCGGCGCGGCGGCGGCGCCCCCCGCCCTCGCACGCAGCCGGCTGCCCTTCCTCGCCGTCCTGGCCCTGGCCGGCGCGGACGCCGTACTCCTCGTCCTCGCGAGCCGGGACCTGGCCGCCCCCTGAAGCCCGGCGCGGCCCGGAGCGCGCAGCCGCCCCGGGCGATCCGGAGCAGCGCGGCGCTCCCGCGCCCCGCGGGCGTGATCCCGCCGGTTCCACGCCGAATCGAGCCGGCTCCGGCCGCCTGGTGGCAGAGTGGGCCACATGTGCGGCCGTTATGCATCCTCTCGTGCCCCCGAGGACCTCGCGGGCCTGTTCGACGCCGAGCTGGACCCCGCCCGCGGACTGCTGGGGCCCTCGTGGAACGTCGCCCCGACCGACGACGTGTGGGCGGTGCTGGAACGCGTCGACAAGGGTTCCGGCGAGGTGCTCCGGTCGCTGCGGCCGGTGCGGTGGGGGCTGGTGCCGTCCTGGGCGAAGGACCCGTCCGTGGGCTCCCGGATGATCAACGCCCGGATGGAGACCGTCCACGAGAAGCCCGCGTACCGCAAGGCCTTCGGCCGCAGGCGGTGCCTGCTGCCCGCGGACGGCTTCTACGAGTGGGTCGCCGTCCCCGCCACCGGGACCGCGAAGGCGTACAAGCAGCCCTACTTCATCCGGCCCGAGGACCAGGGCGTGATGGCGATGGCGGGCCTGTACGAGTTCTGGCGCGACGCCGGCGTCGAGGACGACGACGATCCCGCGGCCTGGCTCACCACGGCCACCATCATCACCACCGAGGCCACCGACGCCGCGGGGCGCATCCACCCCCGGATGCCGCTCGCCCTCCACCCGGACGACTTCGGCACCTGGCTGGACCCGGCCCACCACGACACCGAGGACCTGCGCGCCCTCCTGCACACCCCCGCCGACGGCGTCCTCACCACCACCGCCGTGACGACGGCCGTCAACAGCGTCCGCAACAACGGCCCCCACCTCCTGGACCCGGCCCCGCAGGCAGGCTGAACCCACGCCCGGCCCGGCCGGCGCGGCCCCACGCGAACGAGCCGGCCGCTCACCGGGGGCGAGCGGCCGGCTCCTGCAGGGGGGACTCCGCGGAAAGGTTTCTCCCTCCGCCCCTGCCCACCTTCGTCCACCCCATGCGTCACCTCCGCAGACGCGCTCCGGGGCGCCGCCCGGCAGCCCCCGCGGGGCGCCGGGGCACGCGCGGCACCGCACGGGCCCTGGCCGGCCCCGGCCGACAACACTCCGCAGCGGAAGGGAAGTTGGCCGCGGCAATCGGTCCGTGTGAGCTCCGGAGTCATGGGTACATGCGGGCAACGATCCACCGCGAGGCACCCGTCTCCGCGCCGTACCCGGCGCGAGGGTGTCGTCACCGGGCCCGACGGCCCAGGAAGGTTTCGACGATGATTCCGCTGCTCCTCGTCCTGCTCCTCGCCCTCGTCCTCTTCGGTGCCGGCTTCGCCGTGAAGGTGCTGTGGTGGGTGGCCATCGCCGTGCTCGTCCTCTGGCTGCTCGGCTTCGTCGCCCGCCCCGCCGGCCGCGGCGGGCGCTGGTACCGGTGGTAGCGCAGACCGGGATGCATGGCGGGCGGCGGCCGGGACAGACGCGGGGACGTGCTGAAATCACCCCTCCTGCTGTCCGCGGCCGCCGCCGGCGCCGCGGTCACCGCCGCCCTCGCCGCCTCGCCCTGGTGGTGGGCCGCGGCCCTGCCCCTGCTCCTGCTGACCGCCGTCGGCATCCACGACGTCCTCCAGCGACGCCACTCCGTGCTGCGCAACTACCCGCTGCTCGGCCACCTCCGCTTCGCACTGGAGGCCGTGCGCCCGGAGATCCAGCAGTACTTCGTCGAGCGCAACTTCGACGGCCGCCCCTTCGACCGTGACACCCGCAGCATCGTCTACGAGCGGGCCAAGGGCACCGACGCCGAAGAGCCCTTCGGCACGGAACGCGACCTCTACCTGTCCGGCACCGAGTACCTCGCCCCCTCCATGGCGCCCCGCCCGGTGCGCACCGACCCGCCCCGGGTCCGGGTGGGCGGCCCCGACTGCACCCAGCCCTACGACATGGCCCTGCTCAACGTCTCGGCGATGAGCTTCGGCTCCCTCTCGGCCAACGCCATCCGCGCCCTCAACGCCGGCGCCCGGGCCGGCGGTTTCGCCCACGACACGGGCGAGGGCGGCCTCTCCGAGCACCACCTGGGGCCCGGCGGCGACCTGGTCTGGGAGATCGGTACGGGCTACTTCGGCTGCCGCACCGACGACGGCGGCTTCGACGAGCGGCAGTTCGCCCTCAAGGCCGCACACCCGCAGGTCAAGGCGGTGACCCTGAAGATCAGCCAGGGAGCCAAGCCCGGCATCGGCGGCGTCCTGCCGGGCGCCAAGGTCACCGCCGAGATCGCGCGGGTGCGCGGCGTCCCGCAAGGACGGACCGTGGTCTCGCCGCCCTACCACCGTGTGTACAGCACCCCCCGGGAGCTGGTGCGCTTCCTGCACCGGATGCGGGAGCTGGCCGGTGGCAAGCCCGTCGGGTTCAAGCTCTGCGTCGGTTCGCGCCGCGAGTTCCTCGCCGTGTGCCGGGCCATGCTGGAGGAGGGCACGGCGCCCGACTTCATCGTGGTCGACGGGGCGGAGGGCGGGACCGGCGCGGCACCGCTGGAGTTCGCCGACGCCGTCGGACTGCCGCTCCGCGAAGGCCTGATGACCGTGCACAACGCCCTCGTCGGCACCGGGCTGCGCGACCGTCTGCGCATCGGGGCGAGCGGCAAGGTCGCCACCGGCGGCGACCTCGTCCGCTGCCTCGTCCAGGGAGCCGACTACACCAACGCGGCCCGCGCCATGATGTTCGCCGTCGGCTGCATCCAGGCCCAGCGCTGCCACACCAACACCTGCCCCGTCGGCGTGGCCACCCAGGACGCGCGGCGGGCCCGCGCCCTCGACGTGGCCGACAAGGCGGCGCGGGTACGGCGCTTCCAGGAGGCCACGGTCCGCAGCGCCCTGCAGATCATGGCGGCGATGGGCGTCGACGGCCCGGAAGGGCTGCGCCCGCACATGCTCGTCCAGCGGCTCGACCCGCACACCGTCCGCTCCTACGCCGACCTGCACGAGTGGCCGGCTCCCGGGCAACTCCTCGCATCCCCGCCCGCATCGTGGGCAGCCGACTGGGAGGCGGCCGACCCGGACCGCTTCACCGGCTGAGTCCCCCGCCCGACAACTCCCCGCAAGCCCCCTGGAGGTTCCACCCATGGCCCGCACCGTCGCCCGCGTGATCGTCGAAGCACTGCGGGAGCTGGACGTCCGCCACGTCTTCGGCGTGGTCGGGGACGCCCTGAACCCGCTCACCGAGGCCATCCGCACCACCGACGGCCTGGAGTGGGTCGGCTGCCGGCACGAGGAGGCGGCGGCCTTCGCGGCCGGCGCCCAGGCCCAGCTGTCGGGCACCCTCGGAGTGTGCATGGGCACGGTCGGACCCGGTTCCGTGCACCTCCTCAACGGCCTCTACGACGCCGCCAAGAGCCACGCGCCCGTCCTCGCCGTCTGCGGCCAGGTCCCGCTGGCCGAGATCGGCAGCGACTACTTCCAGGAGGTCGACAACGACCTCCTCTTCCGCGACGTCGCCGTGCACCGCGCCACCGTCACCTCCCCGGACCAGATGCCCCGGGCCCTGGAAGCCGCGGTGCGCGCGGCCGTCACCCGCGGCGGCGTGGCCGTCCTCACCGTGCCCGGCGACATGGGCGGGCAGGAGGTGCCGGAGGACCGGCCGCCCCGCTTCGCCCTGGACCGGGCCGTCACCCGGCCCGACGACGCCTCCCTCGCCCGCGCCGCCGCCCTGCTGAACTCCGCCTCCCGCGTGACCCTGCTTGTCGGCGCCGGCGCCCGAGACGCCCGTACGGAGGTCCTGGACGCGGCGGACCGGCTGGCGGCACCCATGGTGCTCACCCTGAAGGCCAAGGAGGGCTTCGAGGACGACAACCCCCACCAGGTCGGCCAGACCGGCCTCATCGGCAACCCCGCAGCCGTCCACGCCCTCGACGCCGCCGACGCCCTCCTGATGCTCGGCACCGACTTCCCGTACCGCGACTGGTACCCGAAGGACGTCCGCGTCGTCCAGGTCGACGCGCGCGAGGAGCACCTGGGCCGCCGCACCCCCGTGGACGTGGGCCTGGCCGGCGACGTGCGCGTGACCCTGGAGGCCCTGCTGCCGCTGCTGGACCGGGTCGCCGACCGGAAGCACCTGAAGGACGCGCGCGAACGCTTCGAACGCTGGCAGGAGGGGCAGGCCCGGCTGGCCGACCCCGCCGCCGAGCGCCGCCCGGCCCGGCGGCTGCGGGCCGCCCTGGACAACCCCGGCCACGCGGTCCGCCCCGAGGCGCTGGCCGCAGCCGTGGCCGATCTCGCCGCGGACGACGCCGTGTTCACCTCCGACACCGGGATGGCCACGGTCTGGCTGTCCCGCCACGTCCCCATGCGCGGGACCCGGCGCCTGATCGGTTCCTACAACCTCGGCTCCATGGCCAACGCCATGCCGCAGGCCCTCGGCGCCCAGCTGTGGGCACCCGACCGGCAGGTCATCGCCTTCTGCGGCGACGGTGGCCTGAGCATGCTGCTGGGCGACCTCCTGACGATCCGCGCCTACGAGCTGCCGGTGAAGCTGGTGGTGTTCGACAACCGGAGCCTCGGCATGGTCAAGCTGGAGCAGGAGCAGGTGGGGCTGCCCGAGTTCGGTACGCGGCTCGACAACCCCGACTTCGCGGCCGTCGCCACCGCCCTCGGCCTCACGGGCATCCGGGTCACCGACCCCGCGGACCTCCGCGACGGCGTGCGCCGGGCCCTCGAAACGCCCGGCCCGGTGCTCCTGGACGTGCTCACCAACCCCGGCGAGGTGGCCGTCCCCGCCAAGCCCACCCTGGCCCAGGGCTGGGGGTTCGTACGGGCCAAGGCCAAGGAACTGCTCTGACCCCGGGCGGTGCCCGGCTCCCCGGCCCCCGGCCCCACCGGGGCCCGGCGGGGCCGGGTCCCGCCCGGCGTCAGCCGCTCGCCTCCCAGGCCGAGGTCAGCCCGTCCAGCCACGCCGGCGGCAGCTCCGCGGCGTCCCACTCCTCGCGCAGCGCGGCCTCCGCGGCGGCGAGCCGTTCCAGCACGGCGACGCTGGTCGCGGAGTGGACGAGCGAGTAGCGGCCGTGGACCGCCACGCCGCCGCCGGGCCCGTACGCCGCGTACAGCCGCTCCAGACGGGCCCGGTGCCGCACCGCGAACTCCTCCAGACGTCCGGCGTACGTGGCCCGCTGCCGGGTGTCCAGGGTGCCGAGGGCGGCGGTGAGGACCTCCTCCGTGACCTCCGGGTCGAGGTCGGAGGCGGTGGTGAACGACAGGTAGAGGGCCGTGACGGCCACCTGTGTCCGCTCCACCTCCATCTTCCGCACCGGAGGCAGCCGGTCCGGGTCGGCGTCCGCGAGGCTGGTGGCCAGCGCCCGGCGCAGGGCCGCCTCCGCCAGCTCGCCGAGGGCGTCCGCGGCCGCCCCCGCCCCGTCGAGCCAGCCGTGCGCGTACAGTTCGCCCTTGTCCCGGGGCGCGTCCGGGGCGCCGCCGAGGATCTCCTGGTGCGCCAGGGCCAGGGAACCGGCCTCCACCAGACCGATCAGCTCCTCCGCGTCGCCGGGGACGACGCCGGCCCTGGCGAGGAGCATCAGCAGGGTCCTCCTGGCGTTGACGACGCTGGCCGCGTCCAGCTGCTGCCGTCCCTCTTCGGCGGCGTTCATCAGGTTCTTCCTCCTCGCATGGCAGGTGGCGCCCCCACGAACGTATGCGATGACCACCTCCCGGCGGATCATCAGGGGGCCCCTGAGCCGCCCCGCGCCCCCGTTCACGTCCGTACGCCTCCCCGCCACGCCGTGCCGGAGCCCCGGGCCACGACACCGCCGCGCGACACCCGCCTCCGCTACGCCTCGCGCTCCAGGGACACCTCCAGATCGGCCTCGAACCCGGTGCCCGCGACGCGGAACGTCCACGTGCCCGGCGCGCCCCCGGCGGCCGGCGCCATCCGCTGCACCTCCGCGCCCTCCGCCGCCGCGGCGGCCGCCACCATCGCGGGCGTGATGTCGGGGCCGAGGAAGGTCTCGCCGGTGTGGAGGTAGAGCGCCGGCGTCCCGTCGGCCTCGGCCACGGCCTGCACGTAGTACTGCTTGCCGAAGACCAGGTTGTCGGAGAAGCCCACGCCGAACGAGTCCCGCTCGCCGACGTACACCTCCAGGCGCAGCACCAGGCTGTGGTCCAGGCTGCCCGCCGGCTTGGCCGAGGCGTCCACCCACCCCTCCCAGACCAGCCGGCCGGGGCCGGCCCAGCCGGTGGTGGCGTCACCGGACTCCGACAGTGGGCGGGTCAGCTCCGTGGCGAGGTCGGGGAGCGGATCGGAGAAGTCGTCGGTGTGGAAGGGGCCGTAGCAGTTCTCGGCCTCCTTGCTCTGGTGGAACAGCTCGAAGTCGACATACCGGGGCTTGACGGACACCCCGAAGAAGAACTCGCTCTTCCCGAAGATGTCGTGACCTCGCTTCACCTCGGCCCGCGCCAGCCTCAGCCGGACGTGGTGCGTGCCGTGGAAGAAGCGCATCGCGATCTCGTACGCCTCGCGCGAGGTGACCAGCGAGTCCCGGCCGCCGTGGCACTTGTGGACGAAGGTGCGCGGCGCCCCCGGGATCTGCGCGGAGGCGTGCTTGACCAGTCCGTCACTGCGGTTGTAGGCCAGGGTGCCCTCGTCGATCAGCGTGGCGAGCCGGTTGCCCAGGTTCGCGAATCCGTTGGCGTACTCGCGGTGGTTGGTGCCGACCACGGTCAGGATCCGCGGAGCCGGGAAGGGGATGCCGCGGATGTCCGTACGGCGCGGGTCGAAGGCGGCGATCTCGTCGGCGAGGCCGAGGGGCAGACTCCTGGCCAGGGCCGCGGGCAGGAGCTGGAAGGCGATGCCCCGGTGCGGCGTGCCCAGGGTGACGATCCGGTGGACGAGGTCCCCGCTCCGCCCGCCCAGACGGGTCAGCGCCGCGCGGAGCACCAGTCCGCCCATGCTGTGCGCGACGACGTCCACGCCGGTGAACTCCTCGCCGGCCCGTCGCGCGCCCTCCTCGATGATCTCCAGGAGTCTGACGAGTCCCTCTCCGTAGCGCTCCAGCGAGCGGGGGAGCAGGTCGTAGAAGCGGTACACCCACAGGGTGCCGGCGACTCCCTCCGCGAGGACCGAGCGCGCCGTGGGCACGTCGACGATCACGGTGCCGCGCAGCAGGTCCTCGGGCCAGCCGTCGGTGTGGGGGTACGGGGCCTGCTCCCGCTCGTAGTAGCCGACGACGTTGGTGGCGTCCCGGTACGGGTGCCGGGCCGACTTGAGGCAGCGCAGCACGAAGCCCTCGTAGAGGTAGCCCTCGCCGCGGCGGCCGGGATAGGAGGTGCCGTCGTTGAAGCCCTGGTAGACGTTGCTCCGCTCGTCCTGGACGTCCGCGCCCCCGAAGCCGCGGATCAGGACCAGTGGGCGAGGACGGTTTGTCATCGGGACCACCCCGGGTGTTTCGGTGCACACGTGGCGCGGCGCCGGCCGCACGGACGCGGACCACTGTGCTCGGGTCCTCCGGGAGGGCGGGGGCATTATCGTTTCCACAGGCGTGTCGACCCCCCTCCACCGCCGCGTCGTCCCCCGCTCCGTGCCTTGGTGCCGCCGTGCCTTCGTGTCCCCGCGCCCCTCGGGCCGCCGGACGCCCCGGCCGCCGCCCGCCATCGCACGGTCCCGCTTCACCCGCTCGGGGCGCCTCCGGCCTCCCCACGGTGAGGCGCATCGCGACGGGCCTCCGCCGGGTCCAGGCTCGGTGGGGCCCGG
The DNA here is from genome assembly GCF_044759225.1 of Streptomyces sp. NPDC101132. NCBI lineage: Bacteria > Bacillati > Actinomycetota > Actinomycetes > Kitasatosporales > Streptomycetaceae > Streptomyces > Streptomyces sp. NPDC101132. Next base: position 43,955 of record NZ_JBIVYX010000016.1, on the reverse strand, counting down.
CCGCCCCGACCGGGGCCCGTGCGGAACGCAGGAGGCGATGGATGCCCGGACGTCGGATCGGTGCCCGTGCCTTCGTCGTCGCGGCCCTCGGCGGCGTCCTCGTCGGCCTGGTCGGCGGTGCCTTCCGCTGGTGCCTCGCGCACGCCGACGCCCTGCGTGCCGAGCTCCTGGAGTCCGGCGCCGGGCTCGGCCCCGCCGGCCGGCTGCTGCCCGTCGTGGTCACGGCCGCCGGTGCCGCCCTCGCCTGTGCTATCGCCCGGCGCGTCCCGTACGCCGCCGGCAGCGGCGTCCAGCACGTCGAGGCCGTCTGGCGCCGGGAGTCGGACGCGCTCGCCCTGTGGCTGCTGCCCGCCAAGTTCGCCGGCGGCGTCGTCGCCATCGGCTCCGGCCTCGTCCTCGGCCGCGAAGGCCCGATCGTCCACATGGGCGCCTCCGTCGGGGCCCTCGCGGGCCACCACACCCGCCAGGACCCCGAGGACACCCGCATGCTGCACACCGCCCTCGCCGGCGCCGGCCTGGCCGCCGCGTTCACGGCCCCGCTGGGCGGCCTGCTGTTCGTCTGCGAGGAGGTCACCCGCAGCGTCCGGCCCCGCCTGGTGCTGCTCACCATGGTCGGTACCGTCGCGGCCGCGCTGAGCTGCCGGCTGCTGGTCGGCGACGCCCCGGTCCTGCCGATGCCGGACCTGCCGCTCCCGCCCACCTGGAGCATGCCGCTGTTCCTGCTGCTCGGGGTCGCCGCCGGGGTGCTCGGCCCCGCGTACAGCGCCCTCGTGGTGCACACGCTGGAGACCGTCGAGGGCGTCACCCGGATCCCGCCCGTCGCCAAGGCCGCCGCGATCGGCGCCGTGGTCGGCGCCCTGATGACCGTGGAACCGCTGCTCGCCGGCGGCGGCGACGAACTCAGCGAGCGCCTGCTCACCGGCCACCTCCCCGCCGTGGGCGCCCTGCTCCTCTACTTCGCCGTACGCTTCGTCGCCGGCCCCCTCAGCTACGCCGCCGGCACCCCCGGCGGACTGTTCGCCCCGCTGCTGGCCCTCGGCGCCCTCCTGGGCACCCTCACCCAGTCGCTGGCCGCCCCCGCCCTCCCGGCCGGGGCGCCGGGACCGGCCGCTTTCGCCGCCGTCGGCATGGCCGCGCTGTTCACCGGCGTCGTGCGCGCCCCGCTGACCGGCGTCGTCCTCGTCCTGGAGATGACCGCGTCCGCCCCGCTCCTCATCCCCCTGGTGCTGGCCTGCTTCGCGGCCGCGCTCACGGCCACCCGGCTGGACAGCGCCCCCCTCTACGACACCCTGCGCCACCGCATGCTCCAACGGCCCTGAACCCCCGCCACGGAGCCGCCGGAGGGAGCCGCGGGAGAATTTCCGGCCGGCGATGTCGAGATCCCGCGACCGGCTCCGTCCCCGGTGTGAACGCGACCACAATGGCCGTACCAGCGAGGAGAACCACGATGGCCAAGTACCTGCTGCTCAAGCACTACCGCGGCGCCCCGGCGGCGGTCAACGACGTCCCGATGGACCGGTGGACGCCCGAGGAGATCTCCGACCACATCGCCTACATGAGGGCCTTCGCCGCCCGCCTGGAGGAGACCGGCGAGTTCGTCGACGGCCAGGCGCTCGCCCCCGAAGGGACCTGGGTCCGCTACGACGGGGAGGGCCGCCCGCCGGTGACCGACGGACCGTTCGCCGAGACCAAGGACCTCATCGCCGGCTGGATGGTGATCGACGTCGACAGCCACGAGCGCGCCGTCGCGCTGGCCGGCGAGCTGTCGGCCGCGCCCGGCGCCGGAGGGAAGCCGATCCACGAGTGGCTCGAACTGCGTCCGTTCCTGGCCGAGCCGCCCACCGTCACGGAGTGACGCCCGCGATGGACGAGGCCCTGCTCCGCAGCCTCACGCCGGGCGTGCTCGCCGTCCTCGTCCGCCGCGGAGCCGATTTCGCGGCGGCCGAGGACGCCGTCCAGGACGCCCTCGTGGAGGCGCTCCGCGTCTGGCCGGCCGACCCTCCGCGTGACGCGAAGGGCTGGCTGGTCACCGTGGCCTGGCGCCGCCACCTCGACGCGGTGCGGGCCGACGCCGCCCGCCGCCGGCGCGAGGACCGCGTCGACGAGGAGCCGGCACCGGGACCCGCCGCGGCGGTCGACGACACCCTGGCGCTCTACTTCCTGTGCGCCCACCCGTCGCTCACCCCGTCGTCCGCCGTGGCCCTCACGCTCCGCGCCGTCGGCGGGCTGACCACCCGCCAGATCGCCCGGGCCTACCTGGTGCCCGAGGCGACCATGGCCCAGCGCATCAGCCGGGCCAAGCGCACCGTGTCCGGCGTGCGCCTCGACCGGCCCGGCGACGTCGCGACCGTCCTGCGCGTCCTCTACCTGGTCTTCAACGAGGGCTACTCCGGCGACGTCGACCTCGCCGCCGAGGCCATCCGGCTCACCCGGCAGCTCGCGGCCGCCGTCGACCATCCCGAGGTGGCGGGGCTGCTCGCGCTGATGCTGCTCCACCACGCCCGGCGCGCCGCCCGCACCGCGGCCGACGGCAGCCTGGTGCCACTCGCCGAGCAGGACCGCGGCCGGTGGGACACCGCGCTGATCGCCGAGGGCACCGGGATCCTCCAGCGGGCCCTCGCCCGCGACCGGCTGGGCGAGTTCCAGGCCCAGGCAGCCGTCGCGGCCCTGCACGCCGACGCGCCCACCGCCGAGGAGACCGACTGGGTGCAGATCGTCGAGTGGTACGACGAGCTCGCCCGCCTGACCGACAGCCCCGTCGTCCGGCTCAACCGCGCGGTCGCCGTGGGGGAGGCCGACGGACCGCGGGCCGGCCTGGCGGCGCTCGCGGAGCTGGACCCGTCCCTGCCCCGCCACGCCGCGGTGGCGGCGTACCTCCACGAGCGCGACGGCGACCTGGCGACGGCGGCCCGGCTGTACGCCGAGGCGGCCCACCTGGCGCCCAGCCTCGCCGAGCGCGACCACCTGACCCGCCGGGCCGCGCGGTTGAACGTACGGCTCGACGCCGGTCGCGACGGCGGCCGCGAGTCCTGACGCCCCCGCTCCCTACGCCTTCCGGGCGTGCAGCGTGTGCGCGCCGAGGGGCAGCGGGGTGTGGCCGGCGAGTTCGAGGCCGCACTCGCCGAACAGCCGGGCGTAGTGGCCCGCGGTCCGCTCCCGCCCGCCGGTGTTGCACAGCATGTGCAGGTCCCACGCGGTGGCCAGGGACGGGCTGCCGTCCTCGGGCAGGAGGCGCTCGACGACCAGGAGGTCCGCGTGCCGGGGCATGGCCTCCGCGCAGTGGCGCAGGATGGTCCGGCACCGGTCGTCGTCCCAGTCGTGCAGGACACGGGAGAGGACGTACACGTCGCCGCCCGGGGGTACGTCGGCGAACGTGCCCGCCGCGAAGGTGCAGCGGCCGGCGGCCGCGGTGCCGGCCAGGGCCGCGCGGGCCGCCTCGGCGACCTCGGGACGTTCCAGCAGGATCCCCCGCAGGGCGGGGTGGGCGGTCAGGATGCGTCCGAGGAGCTCACCGGTCCCGCCCGCGACGTCCACGACGGTACGGGGCGTGCCGGCGGCTGCCGCGGCCCCGGCGGCCCTGAGCACCGGATGGTCGGGCAGGGGCTCGAAGAGGGCGGCGCCGGCCGCCATGGACTGGTCGAAGAGGGCGGCGAGTTCGGGGTGCCGGACGAAGTAGTCGAAGTGGTTCTCGCCGTAGAGGTGGTCGAAGCCGGGGCGTCCGGTGCGCACGCTGTGGGCCAGGTGCGCGAACGACTGGTAGAACGCACCGCCGTACATCAGGGCCAGTGGCCGCATCGAGGCCGGCGCCGCCGAGTCCAGCAGCGCGCCGACGGGGGTCAGCCGGAAGCCGTCCGGGCCCTCCGCCACCACCCCCAGCATGGCGAGGTACCGCAGCAGGGTCGCCAGACTCTGCGGGTGGGCGCCGACGGTGCGCGCCAGCTCCGCCGCTCCGATGGCGGTGTGGAGGTCCATCGCCTCGGGCAGCCGGAGCCGGGCGCAGGTGGCCAGGGCCTGCGTGGTCCAGGCGCCGGTCAGCAGCCGCAGGAGTGTCTCGGCCGGCGGGGAGGCCTCCGGCTGCCTGACGGCGGGACGGGCTTCCGGAACCTGGCCCCGCTCGGCCGCCGCTTCACCGGAGCGTCCGGCGGGCAGCGCCGCGTACCGGCCCGCGAGGTGCTCGGCCAGCACGTCGCGGTGGTCGCCGCTCGCGTAGAGCTCCACCCGCCGGTACGCCGTCTTCGTACCCGCCGGGGCGGTGAGGTAGAACACCGTCCCGTCCTCGTGCGGGTTGTAGCCGCCGCCGTCGGCCGCCGCCCCGTGCCGCACGAAGCTGGCCAGCAGGCCGCGCAGCACCAGCGGGTCGGGCCGGGTCACGTCGAAGGCCAGGTGCGCCTCGTGGTCCGCGCTGCGCTCGTGCGCGGCGACGCCGGACAGGTCCGAACCCGGCGGGGTGGTCAGCGCGAAGACCTCCACCGCCCGCCGCTCGCCGGCCGGACCGTGTACGGCCGGGCGGAGAATCCTTACGTCAAGATCGGCGGCAGCGAGCCGGTGACGGGTGGCCAGGCGACGGCGGACGACGACGCTCGGCTGCGGAGGCGCGTCCGGCGCCAGGCCGCACGAGGTGAGCTGCGTCCGCAGCGTGTGCTCGTCCGGCGGGAAGACCAGCACCGCGGCGTGCGCGAAGGAGCACTGGTCGGTCAGCGCCCGCAGTTCGGGTCCGTCGAGGCCGGGCAGCACCCGCGACAGCAGGGCGGACGTGTCCTGCTCCCGGACGAATCCGGCCGTCGCGCGCAGTCGTGCCGTGTCGTCGACGGCGCTCACCGTCGACGACGGCGCGGGAATCGTGAAGGTATCCATGGAACGCGTTCACCGTCCGTGTGGGGAGGAAGGGGGCAGAGGAACAGCGCGGGCCGCCGGGCGGGCAGCGGTGAGCGGCACGGCGCTCCGCGAGGTGCGGGGACGCCGGGCGGTGACGAAGGAAGGGGGAACGGGGCTGCGGGGGAGGGGATCAGACCCCGACGTAGTGCTCCGCGAACCAGTCCTGCCGGCTGCGCGAGTCGCGCAGCGAGGCGATGCGGGTACGCCGCAGACGCTCCAGGAAGGGCGAGGGCCCCTGGGTGTGCGGTGCTTCGTGCAGCAGGCCGATCATCCAGTGGGAGAACTCCTGCGCCCGCCAGATGTGGGCCAGGCACCGCTCCGAATAGCGGTCGAGCGGGCCGGGGTCGCCCTGGCGCAGGGCCGCGGTGAGGGCCTGGGCGAGGATCTCCGCCTCCAGCACCGCGAGGTTCGCGCCCTTGGCCGCGGACGGGCTGATCAGGGCGGCGGCGTCACCGACGAGGAAGAGGGAGCCGTGGCGCAACGGTTCGAGCACGTCGGACTCGTGGTGGACGACGGCGCGCTGCGCGACCGGGCCGCGCAGCAGCGGACCGTACTCGTCCGCCCGCATGCGCAGGGCGAGTTCGTCCCAGACGCGTTCGTCGGCCCACTCGTCGGGGCGGGCGTCGCGCGGGACTTGGAGGTAGTAGCGGGTGACCTCCGCGGAGCGGGCCATGTGGCCGGCGAAGCCGCGGGGGTGGACGGCGTACCCGACGGCGTCGATGCTGGGCGGGGCCTCGGCCAGCAGGCCGAGCCAGGACACGCCGTGGTCCCGGTGGTGGCGGCGTACGGTGCCGGGCGGGAGCGATCGCCGGCCCGCGCCGTGGCGGCCGTCGCAGGCGGCGACGTACCGGCCGCGCCACCGCTCGGGGCGCCCGTCCGCGCCGCGTACGGTCACGGACGGGGCCGGACCGTCCGGGCCGGAGACGGCGACGGCTTCCGTCTCGAAGCGGATCCGGCCGCCGGCGCCGACGTAGGCCGCGAGCAGATCGGTGACCAGCTCGTGCTGGGGGTACACGGTGTGCGGCTCGCCGCGGCCGAGCCGGCGGTAGTCCAGGCGGAACCGGCCGTCCTCGGTGCGGAACTCGCAGAGGCCGTGCTGCCGTCCGCGTAACCGCAGCCCCTCGTCGAGGCCGTTGCGCTCCAGGACGCGCACCGTGTGGGGGGCGAGGAAGCCGGCTCGCGCGCGGGTCTGGACCTGCTCGCGCCCGGCGCGCTCCAGGACCACGCAGTCGATCCCGGCCCGGAGTAAGAGGTTCCCCAGCACCAGCCCCGCGGGCCCCGCCCCGAGGATGACCACATCAGCCGAGTCGTGGGCGACCCGGTCGTACTGACTCTCTGTCACAACAGTGGATCATAGGCAGCGAATCCCGCCCACCCCGACCAAGATCACCCGTATGCCCCACACCAAGAGAAAAGGATTCTTCCGGGCCGTCGGGCCGTGCCGGCCCGGTCACGGCCGCACCCCGGCCGGCCGGGGCGGGGACCCGGCGGACCGGGCCACGGTGTGCGGAATGGCGGTCGGGGGCCGAGCATGGCAGGGGTACGCCCCGGTCAGATGCTCCCGCGCCCTGGAGGAACCCCATGTCGGACCTCAAGTTCGAGCACAAGCGCTCGCTGTCCCGTGTCGAGGCCGCCGATCAGCTCGCGGCGCTCGCCGAGGCGCTCCGGGAGGGCGGGAAGACCGACGTCCCGCTCGGCTCGGGCGTACTGAGCCTGCGCGTCCCCGACGAACTCCGCAGCGAGGTGGAGATCGAGGTGGACGGCGACGAGATCGAGCTCGAGATCGAGCTGAAGTGGCGCACCGGCCGGCCCCGGACCTCCGCAGCCGCCCCCGCGGCGCAGAAGGCGGAGCAGGCCGGGGAGCCGGAGCCCGGGGCGGCCCCCGCGAAGCAGAAGCAGACGCCGGCCGCCCCCGCCAGGACCAAGAAGGCCACCGCCCCGTCCCGGGCCCGGCGCTCCGCCGCGAAGCGCGCCTGAGGCGGGACCGCCCCGTCAGACCGGGAGGGGCGCGAAGCGGTGGAGCGAGTCGGCGCCCGGGTGCACCACGCCGTAGCTGTGCTCGGGCACCTCGTTCCACGCCCCGGGAAGGTCGCCGAGCGGCTCCGACACCACGAGCCTGGTCTCGTCGGACACCTCCTGGAGGAAGGTCAGGTCGGGGTGCAGCGCGCGCAGGGAGTCCACCCGCGTGCTGTAGTACAGCGACCTGGCCTTGCCCGCGCTGGCGTAGCGGAACGCCCAGACCGTCGTGCCGTCCGTCACGGCCACGGTCATCTGCATCGGGCTCTCCACGCCGTGCGCCCGGCCGGTCTTCTCCACCAGCCCGACCATCCTGGCCACCGCGCCGGGCGGGTCCTCCTCCAGGCCGAAGGTCAGGGCGAGGTAGAACATCGCCTCGGAGTCGGTGGTCCCCTCCATCTCCAGGTACAGGGCGGGATCGACCGCCATGTTCAGTTCCCTGCGCATGCCGTGGAAGCCGGCGATGGAGCCGTTGTGCATCCACATCCACCGGCCGTGCCGGAAGGGGTGGCAGTTGGTCTGCTGCACCGCCGTGCCCGTCGACGCCCTGATGTGCGCGAACATCAGGGGGGACTTCACGTGCTGCGCGATCTCCCGCAGGTTGCGGTTGTTCCAGGCCGGGCCGACGTCCCGGAGGATCGCGGGTGTGTCCAGCTCCGCTTCCCGGGCGTACCAGCCGATGCCGAACCCGTCACCGTTCGTCGTCTCCACGCCGAGCCGCGAGTGCAGGCTCTGGTCGATCAGGGAGTGCGCGGGTCTGTACAGGATGGTGTCGAGGAGGATGGGCGTACCCGAGTAGGCCAGCCACCGGCACATGGGCGATCACCTCTTCCTGGCACGTGCCGCCGCCCGGGCGAGAGCTCCCCGGGCGCGTACGTCACCCATCGAGCGTAACCGCCGGCGCCGGGGCCGGCTCGGTACGCGGCCGGGGCGGCGGTGTGCGGGGCGAGCGGGGTCCCGTACCCGGCGCGGCCCCGCACCGGGGTCAGACCTGGCGGGCCCCGCCGTCCACGAAGAGCTCGGCGCCGGTGACGTAGCTGCTCTCGGACGAGGCGAGGAACAGCGCGGCGGCCGCGACCTCCTCGGGCCGGCCGGGCCGGCCGAGCGGCACCCGGCGCGCCGCCTCCTCCACGACCCCGGCGGGGGCCCGGTCCAGGGACGGGGTGGCGATCGGGCCCGGGCTGAGCGCGTTGACCCGGATGCCGCGGCCGGCCAGCTCCAGGGCCAGGCTGCGGGCCAGCGACCGTACGGCGGCCTTGGTGGCGGCGTAGACGCCGAAACGCGCCGACCCGCCGGAGCCGGCCGCCGAGCCCAGCAGGACGATCGAGCCGCCGTCCGCGAGGAGCGGCAGGGCACCCTGGACGGTGAACAGGGTCCCCCTGAGGTTCAGGTCCACCGTCGCGTCGAACCCGTCCCGGGTGACGTCGGCCAGCGCGGCCGGACGGGCGCCGCCCGCGTTCGCCACCAGGACGTCCAGCCCGCCACCCGCCGCCTCCACCACCCCGTAGAGGCGCGCCAGGTCGGACTCCCGGGTCACGTCCCCGGGGACGGCCGTCACCGCACTGCCCAACTCCGCTGCTGCCATGCGGAGTTCTACTTCCCGGCGCCCGCTGATGAAGACCCGCGCCCCTTCCCGGACGAAGCGCCGGGCCGTGGCCAGCCCGATCCCGGCCGAAGCGCCCGTGACCACCGCGACCTTGCCGTCGAGCTGTCCCATCCCCGGCTCGTCCTCCGCGTCGTGTGGGGCCGCCGGCGCAGCGCGCGGGGCGGGTGCGCCGAGGGTGGGTCAGCGGCCCGGCGAAGTCAAGGAGCAAGCGGGGCGCACGCGGCGGCCGGTCGCCCGGGGCCTTCCGGCCGACCGGGTGAAGCCCGGGGGCGGCACGGCGATGAGTCCGGCCACTCCCGGCGGTCTACTCCTTGATGGAGGACGACCAACGTCTCGGGAGAACACCATGGGCCTCATCCACATCGCGCTGTTCGCGACCCTCGACCTCGTCGGGCAGGCGCCCGGCGGCCCCGACGAGGACCCCGAGGGGTTCCCGTTCGGCGGCTGGCAGGCGCCCCTGCTGGACGAGGTCTCCGGCGCGCAGATCGCCGCCGCGTACGAGGGCACGGACGCCCTCCTGCTGGGCCGGCGCACGTACGACATCTTCGCCTCCTACTGGCCGCACCAGGAGGGCGGCGAGGACGACGGGTTCGCCAGGCTCTTCAACCGGATCCCCAAGTACGTCGCCTCCCGCGGCCGGCCCGACCTGAGCTGGGCCGGTTCCACGCAGCTCGGCCCGGACCTGGCGGGTGCGGTGCGCGAGATCCGCGACCGGCACGAGCACGTGAAGGTCGTGGGCAGCCTGGACCTGGTGCAGAGCCTGCTCCGCGAGAAGCTCTTCGACCGCCTCGACCTCTGGGTGCACCCGATCGTGCTGGGGGTCGGCAAGAAGGTCTTCGACGGCGGCGAGGTGCCGACCAACCTGACCCTCCTCGAACCCCCGGCGGCCGGCTCCAAGGGCGCCGTGCACCTCCGCTACGGGATCGCCGGGGGGACGCCCGCGACGGGGGACATGAGCGCACCGGACCGCGGGCTCGGGGACGGCGCCTGAGGCGCCGGCGGGCGCCTCCTGCCGGGACGCCCGCCGCGTCACCCGCCGGCGTCACCCGCCGGCGTCGCCCCCGAGGTCCGTCACGCGCGGTCCGTCACGCGCGGCCCAGCAGGGCGGTGCCGGCCGTGCTGTCGCCGCGCGCCGTGAAGAAGTCGGTGAAGGCGGCCACGAACTCGTCCTCGGAGATCCGGCCGTCGCCATCGGCGTCCAGTTCGCGGAACCCGTCGTTCAGTTCGGCCGGGTGCACCCGTGACCCGCCGAACAGCACGCGGTACTCGTCGGCGCACAGGTGACCGCTGCCGTCCGCGTCGGCCGCGCGGAACAGCACCCGCATCGCCTGGCCGAGCCCGGCTTCGAGGTACTGCGGGTCACGGTCGAGTCCGGCCGTCATCGCGGCCACGAACTCGGCGCAGTCCACCGCGCCGTCCCCGTCCCGGTCCACGTCCGCGCAGAGCTGCTTCCACCAGGTCTCGAAGGCCGCGTACAGCAGGTCCTCGCGCTCGGTGGGCAGTTCGAGCCGCCAGCAGACGTTGTGCGCCATGGCCTGCAGGTCGTGCGTGTCCACCCGGCCGTTGCCCGTCTGGTCGAGCACCTGGCGGAAGAAGGTCTCCAGGCGGGCCTGCCGGGTGTCCGCGCTGCGGGCCCGGGGCAGTCGGGCCGCCGGCGCCCGCCGCGGGCCGGACCGCTGCCCGTCCTCCGACCTGTGCCGGTAGCGCAGGTGGTCCGGCAGCCGGGTCATCACCACGCGCAGGCCGCGGTGGAGCGTCCACGACAGGGCGGCGGCCGTACGGGGCCTGCGCGTCCCGAAGCGCTCGTGCCAGGCCGGCGGCAGGTCGGCGACGGTGAGGGCGGTCAGCGCACGGGCCGTGATGGCCCGCAGCAGCGGCCAGGCCGGCCCCAGCAGGCCGAGCCGGCGGGGCGCGGGCGCCTCGTGGAGCATCTCGTGGAGCAGGTACCGGACCTCGTCGCCGTGCTCCAGCACCTCGCGGACCGTCCGCTCGACGTACGCCGGCACGTCCGCGGCCGTGGGCGGGAGGACCTCGCCGGGGATCCGGAGGTCCGTGCACACCTCCCTGAACTGGCCGTACAGCAGGTCCTGTTCGGCGGGGCCGAGGGGAGTGCCGGCCAGCTCGTGCATCGCGGTCATCGCCTCGTACAGCGTGACCATCACCCAGGCCCGGACCTCGGGGTCCTCCGCGCTGTACGCGCGGCCGGCGCCGTCGGTGCCCCGGATGCGGCGGTGCGTCCGCTCCAGACGGGCGATCTCCAGGGCGCGCTCCTCGGGCCCGGCGAAGAACAGCCGGCTGCCGCTGTCCATGGTGTGCTCGATGCGGCGCCAGGGGTGTGCGCGGTAGGTGGAGTAGCGGCTCATGCCGGCCGCGACGGCCGGGTGCGCGATCTGCAGGACGAGCAGCCGCCACGCCACCAGTCCGATCCGGCGTTCGGCCAGGGTCCGGCGCAGGGCGCGGTCGGCAGCGGGCGGTAAGGGGCTCGTCACGTGGGTCTCCCGGGGCTGTGGTGTGGTGGTCGTGTGATCGTCTGCACCTACAACGTCACGAACGCCCCCCGGGCCCGCGGACGGGCCCGGGATCACCCACACGGGTGCGTCGCCCCGGGGAGCCTCAGCCGGCGGCCGGTCCGCTCGTCACGTACGTCCAGCGGCCGCCGCTCACCGTGTACACCGTCAGCCGGCGGTTGACCGTGTCCCCGCTCGCGTCGAAGGCCACGGGCCCGGTGACGCCGTCGAAGCGCAGCCGTGCCACGGCCGGGGGCAGTTTCGTGCGGGCGTCGTCCGGGAGGGTGCCGCGGTGGGCCGCCACGACCGCCTTCACCGCCTCGATGAGGGACCAGGCGGCGTCGTAGGCGTACGGCCCGTACCAGCCGGCCGCCTCCGGGTACCCGGCCTTCCGGTACCGGGTCAGGAAGTCCTGTCCGGCCGCCGATTCCTCCGCGGCCACGCCGATGTTCGTCGCGAGGTCGCCGTCCGCCGTCGGGTTCATGGTGAGGTACTGCTGGTCGTAGATGCCGTCGCCGGCCATGAAGGGGACGCGTACGCCGGCCTGCTTGAGCTGCTGGGAGAGCGCGGCCGCGGTGTCGTAGTAGCCGCCGAAGTAGACCGCGTCGGCGCCCGAGGACCGCACCTTCGCGACGAGGCCGGCGAAGTCGCGTTCCGTGGGGTCGACGTGCTCGGCACCCACGACGGTGCCGCCCAGCCGGGTGAGCTCGGCGGCGAGACCGGAGGTGAGGGAGGTGCCGTGGGCGCTCCCGTCGTCCACCGCGTACACCTTGGACTTCTTCGCCTCGCCGTGCAGGTACCGGGCGGCGAACGGCCCCTGGTCCACGTCCGTGGCGACCGTGCGGAAGTACGAGGAGTGCGGGCGCGTCCTGGTGCCGGCCGCCCAGTCGGGGCCGAGCGTCAGCACGGGGTCGGTGTTGCCGGGTGACACGACGGCCAGGTTCGCCCGTACCAGCGGCCCCACCATGGTCTTGGCGACGCTGGAGTTGAGCGGGCCGACCACGCCCAGCACCTTCTCGTCGGCCGCGAGGAGGGCGGCGTTGGACGCGCCCTTGGCGGGGTCGGCCCCGTCGTCCACGGCCTTGATCTCGAACTTCACGCCGGGGACGTGCCGGGTCTCGTTCGCGGTCCTGACCGCCAGTTCCGCCGAGTTCCTGATCCCGGCTCCCATGACGGACATCCCGCCGCTCAGCGGTGCGTCCACTCCGATCACCACCGTGACGGAGGAGGCCGCCCCGCCCTTGCCTGCCGCCTTGTCCCCGCGGGGCGAGCCCTCGTCACCGCTGAGGGTCCAGGCCAGGACGGAGCCGGTGGCGAGCGTCGCGAGCACCGTGGCCAGCACCACGGCGCGCCGGGCCAGGGGCCGCCGGGGTGCGGCGGCCGGCTCGCCGTCCGCCATCCGCCGGGTCCGTTCGAGCGTGACCGGCTCCTCGGCCGGGGGCACGGTCACGGGCGGGACGGTCGGCCGGTCGGGTTCGGGGAGCTCCGGCGTACCCGCGTCGGCGGCGCCGGGGTCGAGGACCGTCGGGGGGTGTGAGGGAGCCGGCCCGGGCCCGTCCTCGACCGGTGTTCCGCCACCGGGCGCGGCGGTTCCGGGCACGGGGGTTGCGGACGCGGCGGTACGCAGCACCTCCGCCAGCATCTCGGCCGCCTCCGCGGCCCCGGCCCGCTCCGCGGGGTCCTTGGTGAGCAGCGCGTCCAGCACGGGCGCCAGCGGGCCGGCGTGGACGGCCGGCCGGTGCGGCCGGGTGAAGACGGCCACGGCCAGGGCGTGCAGCCCCTCCGCGTCGAACGGCGGGCGCCCCTCGATGGCGTGGTACAGCGTCGCACCCAGCGCCCACAGGTCGTTGGCGGGCGTGGGGCGCTTGCCCTCCAACTGCTCGGGCGGCATGTAGTGCGGCGTGCCGATGACGCTCCCGCTGTGGCTCAGCCGGGTCGTGGCGTCCGCGAGGTGGGCGATGCCGAAGTCGGTCAGGACGACGCGGTCCCGGGTCAGCAGCACGTTGTCGGGCTTGATGTCCCGGTGGACGATGCCCGCCGCGTGCGCCTCCGCCAGCGCGTCGAGCACGGCGGCGCCGATCTCGGCCACCCGCCGCACCGGCAGCCGGCCGCCGGCCCGCACGACCGCGGCCAGGGACTCGCCCCGGACCAGTTCCATCACGATGACCGGAGCGCCCGCGTGCTCCACGACGTCGTGGATGGTGATGATCCCGGGATGGCTGAGCGTGACCGCCGCGCGGGCCTCGCCGATGAACCGGCGGACCAGCGCGGCGCGGTCCTCGTCGTCCATCCCTGGCGGGAAAAGGATCTCCTTGACCGCGACCTCGCGTCCGAACAGGTGCCGGTCGAGGCCGCGCCACACCCGGCCCATGCCGCCCTGTCCGATGCGTTCCACCAGCTCGTACCGGCCGGCGACGAGTTCGGGATTCTGCTCGCTCACGCGCACACTCTAGGTCCTGCTGACCCGTTCAGGTGACGAGACCCTGGCTTGATCACGCCTACGGGGCGGGGCAACCCGAACCTCCGCACCGGCGTCTTCCCCCGTGCCGGAGACGATCAAGCACAGACGGGGGAGCGGCGGACGATGCGCGACCGGGTGGCCGACCACGGCACGGCCTCGGGGCCGAAGGGCGGAGACGGGACCGGACCGGGCGGGCCCGTCCGTGGGGCGTCGGTCGGCGGCAACACCTGGCCCGTCCTGTTCCTGGGACCGGCCCTGGCGCTGCTCCGCTTCTTCGGCGAGCAGACCTGGGCGTACCGGAGCGCCGTCGCACTCGCCGCGGTGGGCGTGCCGGCCGCGGCGGTCGGCATCGCCGTCACCGTCCGGGCGCTGGCGCGCGGGCGGCAGCCGCTGGTGGCCCTGTGGGTCATCGGCCTGCTGGCCGGCGGCTCCTGGGTCCTGCTCCACCGGCTCGTCTCGGCCTGACCCGGCCCGCCAGGGCCCCGGCCCCGCCCGGACCCCCGTCCCCGGCCCGCCGGGGCCCCGGCCCCGTCCCCCGTCCGCCACGTTCCCGGCCCCCCCGGCGGCCACCCCGTGACGGGGGGAAATCCGCAGGCCGTCGGGGACGCGGCCCGCTAGCATCGGCACCCACCCCGATCACCACGGTCCGCCGGAGGCACCGATGACCCAGGCCCCGTCGCGGCCCCCCCGCCGATCCCGCGGCCCCTCCACCGGCGCACCCCGGCCACCCAGGCCATCCCGAACTCCTGGACGCCGGACACCCCTTCCGGCAGTGGAAGACCTGGCGGATACCCGGGACCGGGCTCACGCTCACCGGGTACTCGCGGGCCAACGACAAGACGTTCTTCCACGTACCGGAACTGCGCTGCGCGCTCGATGCCGGACTGGCCGAGGGGCGCCGGCCGGAGACCGTCTTCCTCACCCACACCCACAACGACCACTCCAAGGACCTCGACCACCTCGCGGCCCGGCCCGGCGGAGTCGACGTCCACCTGCCCGCGGCCTCGGTCCCGTACGCCGAGGCCTTCCTGAAGGCCTCGGCCGAGCTGAACCACGGCCCCGCCTACGACCCCGGCCTGGCCGCCGGCTGCCGGCTCCACGGGGTGCGCGGCGGCGACGAGTTCACCTTCGGCCGCGCCGGCCACCACGTACGCGTGGTCGACTGCGTCCACAAGGTGCCGTGCGTGGGCTACGCGTTCTCCGAGCGCCGCAAGGCGCTGCTGCCCGAGTACCAGGAGCTCCGCCGGGAACTCGTCGAACAGGGGCGGGGCCGGGAGTTCGGCCGTCTCGTGGCCGAGCGCCGCGCGGCGGGCGTCGAGACCGAACGCGAGGTGCGCAGACCGCTGTTCGCCTTCCTCGGGGACACCCACGTGAGCGTCTTCGAGGACAACCCCTGGCTCTTCGACTACCCGGTGGTCGTCACCGAGTGCACGTACCTCGACGACGCCGAGGCGGAGCGGGCCGACCGGGTCGGGCACACCGTGTGGAGCCGGCTGCGGCCCGTGGTCGAGGCGCACCCGGACACCCTCTTCGTCCTCACCCACTTCAGCCTGCGCCACTCGGACCGCGAGGTCCTCGACTTCTTCGGCGACGACCGGCCGGGCAACGTCCTGCTGTGGGCCCACCCGCAGAGCCGGCTGCCCGAACAGCACCGCCACGGCGGCTCCGGATGAGCGGCGGTCACGGCCGGTGGCAGCCGTACCCGAAGATCCCCTCCCGCACCCGCCTGGCCGAGTCGGCCGGGGTACGGGAGTGGGTCGCGCTGGAGAAGGTCCACGGCGCCAACTTCGCCGTCGTCTCCGACCGGACCGGCGTACGGCCCGCCAAGCGCCGTGAACTGCTCGGCGAGGGCGGCCTCGACGACTTCTTCGGCGTGGCCAGGATCTGGCCCGCCCTGGCCGTCGCCGCCGGCCGCTGCGCCGACGCCCTGCGCCGCCGGTACGGTGCCAACCCCGCCGCCCCGGTCACCGTGTACGGCGAACTGGCCGGCGGCGGCTACCCGCACCCCGACGTACCGCCGGCGCCCGCGGCGGAGCCGGTGCAGACCGGCGTCTGGTACGCCCCGGACCTGCTCTGGCTGCCCTTCGACGCCACGGTCACCGGCGCCGCGGACGCCCCGGACGGCATGCTGTGGGCCGGCGACCGCGAGCTGCGGCAGGCCGCCGGTGCCGCGGGCCTGCACTGCGCCCCGCTGATCGCGCGGGGACGGCTCGGCCGGCTCCAGGAGGCGAGCGCGGAGTTCACGACCCGGGTGCCGGCGCTGCTGGGGCTGCCCGAGCTGCCCGGAAACCTCGCCGAAGGCCTCGTGATCAGGCCGGCCGGGGCCTGGTCACCCGCCCCGGGCACCGCGGCTCCCGCGGCCCGCCCGGTGGCCAAGCTGAAGCACCCCGCCTTCGCGGAGGACGCGCGCTACGACGGTGCCCGCCCGTACCGGGCCCCGTCCGGCGGCGCGGCGGGCGTGCCGGGCTGGCTGCTGGGCGAGGTCACCGCGCTCCTCACCCCGAACCGCGCGGCGGCCGCCGTGAGCAAGCTCGGCCCGCGCACCTCCGAGGAGGAGCTGGCCGCCGAGATCGCCCAGGACGTGGTCGAGGAGGTCACGGAGGCCCTCGGCGGCCTGGAGGACGACCTGGCCCCGGCCCTGCACGAAGCCGTCCGGGCCGGCGCCCTGACCCTGGCCCGCTTCGAACTCGCCGACCGCCGCACCCCGCCCCGCCGCACCCCCTGACCCCCGCCCGCCGCCCGCACCCGGGGGGCCCGCCACGCCCCGCCCGCGGAGCCCACGGCCTCAGCGCGCGTCCAGTCGTACCGCGAGGGCGGCGATGTCGTCGTCCAGGCGGCCCCTGCTGTAGCGGAGGAGGTCGCTGTGGAGGGCCGCGAGGAGTTCACGCGGCGGCGTCGGCGGCTGCCGGCCCATCCAGGCCGCGAGCGGGAAGAACTCCCCGTCGCGGGCGCGGGCCTCGGCGATCCCGTCGGTGTAGAGCAGCAGCAGGTCGCCGGGGCAGAAGTCGAAGGAGTCCACGTTGTAGTGATCGCCTATCAGTTCCGCGAGGCTCAGCAGCGGGGAGGGGGTGGCGGACTGGAGGATCCGCACCCCGCCGGGACGCAGGAGCAGCGGAGGGGGATGGCCGCAGTTGAGGATGTCGATGCGCCCGCCCTCGTGCGGGATCTCGGCCAGCAGCGCGGTGGCGAAGCGCTCCATCGGACCCTCCGGGGGGAAGGCGGAGTTGTAGCGCGTGCTGCTGGCGTCCAGTCTGCGGGCCACGTCGACCATGTCGGCCTCGGCGAAGGCCGCCTCCCGGAAGGCGTTGACGATCGCCGCCGCGGCTCCCACCGCGGGCAGCCCCTTGCCCCGCACGTCGCCGATGAGCAGCCTGACCCCGTACGGGGTGTCGACCACCTCGTAGAAGTCCCCGCCGATCCGGGCCTCCGCCGCGGCGGCGAGGTACAGCGACTCGATCTCGACCCTGCCGATCCGGCGCGGCATCGGGCTCAGCACCACCTGCTGCGCCGCGTCGGCGACGAGCCGTACCTGGAAGAGGGTGCGCTCGCGCTGGAGCCGTACGTGGCTGCCGTACGCCGCCGCCACGGTGACCGCGATGATCCCTGCGGCCGTCCACCACGTGCCCAGGTCGGGGAAGACCAGGCTCAGGCCGATCATCAGGATGAGGCAGACCGTCCCGATCAGCACGGTCGGCAGGACCGGCCACATGGAGGCGGCCAGGGCCGGCGCCGCGGGCAGGAGGCGGCTGAAGGCCATTTCCGGCGGCGTGGTGTACGCCAGGCTGGCGATGACGACGGTCAGGATGACCGGCGACAGCCGCACGAGCGTTCCCGGGCCGGGGTGCCGACGGTGCCGCGGCCGTCCGGACTCGATCACATGTCACAGAATATCCAGGTAATCGGCTCATAGCGCTCCGACGTCCGCCCGCGCTCGCCCCCGCAACCCCCTGGCCAGCGACGATCCCCGCCGCACCCCCTCGAATCAAACGTGCGTACGAAATCGATCGGGCGTACGGCCCTCCGCCCCGGGGCGGAGTCGATCACCGCACGACATCGCCCCGGGCCCTCGCGACGGGTGGGGGTCCCGGCCGCCGGGCCGCGGCCGGCGGGACTTGACGACCTCCTGCGACGCCGCTTCCTTCCGGGAACCATCCTGCCTTTAACCTGCGTGTTCACAAGGGCGTTGAGGGGGAGCGAGGCCGGGTGCGGCCGTGCCGGGTTCCCCGTCACACCCGTCTCTCCCGTCCTCTAGACCTCCGAGGTGTTCATGTATCCGCCGACGTCGCGCTCCGCTCCGCATCCGGTACCCACACCGGACGGCACCGCCGTCCCGGGCACCGGGACGGTCCGCGGGAGACTCGACGGTTTCGCCGATCCCGCCACGCGGCTGCTCCTCTGCAGCGACGGCCTGACCACCCCCCTCCTGGAGGCGTGGGTCGGCGCCGGCGTCTCGGTGCGCGAGATGAGCACCCGCCTGGTCCGGGCGGCCGAGGCCCCGACGGAGTCGGTCGAGCTGCTGGCGGCCGACCCCGGGGAAGTCCTGCTGGAACGCCGCTCCGTTCTGGCCTCGTCCGCCGGCGTGGACCTCTCCCGGAACGTGGTGCTGGCCCGGTGCGGGCTCACCGACGCCGTGGAACGCTGCCTCACCGACGGTTCGGCCACCATAGGCAGGCTGCTCCGCGAGGCCGGTACCGGCCACCGCCGCACGATCGTCGAAGCCGGCCTGGGCGCCTGGGGCGGTGCGCCCGCTGCCTTCAAGACGTACGTCCTGTGGCACGGCGAGCAGCCCCTCGCCACGGTCACCGAGCTGTTCAACCCGGAGGTCGTCCCCGCCGTCCTCCGGTCCGTCCCGGCCCTGGCGGGCCGGTCGTGAGCGCCCCCCGCCGCCGCGTGCAGGTGGCCGTCGTCGGCGCCGGTCCCGCCGGGCTCGTCCTGGCCAACGTGCTGCACCGGGCCGGGATCCCGGTCGAGGTGCGCGAACGCCTGGGCCGGGCCGAGCTGGAGCAGCAGGCCCGCGCGGGCCTCATCGAGCACCGCGTCGTCGAGTACCTGCGCGAACAGGGCCTCGCCGACCGGCTGCTGGCCGAGGGCGGCCGCCACGAGTGGTGCGAGTTCACCGTCGCGGGGGAGCGGATCCACATCCCGTACGGCGCGCGGTCCGGCGGCGCCGGGCACTGGGTGTACCCGCAGCAGCTGCTGGTCCGGGACCTGATCGCCGCGTACGAGAAGGCGGGCGGCGCGATCCGGTTCGACTGCCCCGTCCTCGACGTGGACACCTCCGGTCCGGTCGCGCTCGTCCGGTGCGAGGACGACGTCCTGGAGGCCGGGCACGTCGTGGGCTGCGACGGCCCGCGCAGCACCGTCGCCCGTGCGTTCCCCGCCGGGCTGGACGGCGCGCTCGAACGGCGTTACCCCTACGACTGGCTGACCGTGCTCGCCGAGGTGGACCGCCCGGTCGAGGGCATCCGGTACGCCCTCCACGAGGCCGGCTTCGCCGGGATGATGCCCCGCACGTCCCGGCTGGCGCGCTTCTACCTCCAGGTGCCGGCCGACGCGGACCTCGCCGAGTGGCCCGAGCCGCGGATCCGCGCACAGCTGGCGCTCCGGCTGGGACTGCGGCCCGAGTCGGGCGACCCGGACGTGGGCGCGCTGACCGAGGTCGGCATGCTACGGCTGCGCGGGCGCGTCCGGGACCACGTGCAGGCCGGCCCGCTGCTGCTGGCGGGCGACGCGGCCCACGTGCTGACCCCCTCGGGCGCCAAGGGACTCAACCTCGCCGTGGCCGACGTCGCCGACCTCGCCGACAGCCTCCTGCGGTACCACCGCGACGGCGACACGCAGACGCTGGCGGGCTACCAGGCGCGCCGCCACGAGGCCGCCTGGACGACGCAGGAGTTCTCCGACCGGCTGCTGGACCTGATGCACCTCCCGCCGGGCGACGCCGCGGAGTCCGCCTTCGGCCTGCGGCTGCGGCGCGAGCGGCTCGCCCGGCTGGCCGCACCCGGCCCGGAGGGCGGGACGTTCGCCCGCGCCTACGGCGGCGCGGGCCGCCTGCACACGGGGCCGGCACCCGCGGCGGCGCCGTAGCACCCCGTCCGTCCTTCCGCCGTGCCGGAGCCCGGGCCGAACCCGGGCTCCGGCACGCGGGCCGCATCAGTCCGCGTCGACGACCTTCACGGTGACCGGCGTCCCCGCCTCCACCGTGCGGCTCACCGTGCACAGCCTGTCGTGCGAGGTCTTCACGGCGCGCGGCAGGATCGCGCGGGCACGGTCGCCGCCCTCGCCCTCGGGGAAGGCGACCGAGAACACGACCTCCAGGTCCGTCATGCTGTTGCCGCCCTCGTCCTGGACCTTGTGGCCGGCGGCGACGAGCGAGAAGGTGCTGGGCTCCGCGTGCCGGCCCGTCGCGGCGTCCACGTCGGCCGCGGAACATCCGGCGATCGCCGCGAGGAAGAGCTCCACCGGGGTGAAGCCCTCCCCGGAGCCGGTGCCGAAGGTGAGCTTCTCGCCGCGCGAGTTGGTCGCGGTGAACCGGCCGGGGCCGGTCCGCTCGACGGTCACGGAGCGGAGTGAATCGGTAGTCATGGACCTGACGTTAACCCGCCCGGCGTCTCCCCGCCCGCCCCTCCCGCCCCGCGTCACCGCCCGGCGGGGTCCGGCGCCGACCAGCTGCCCAGCAGACGCAGCGCGTGCGCGGACGGGCTGTCGGGCTCCGCGGTGTAGAGGTGCAGGGCCTGGTCGGGGTCGTCGGGGAGGGTGAGGCACTCGTAGTCGAGGGCCAGTTCGCCGACGAGCGGGTGGCGGTGATGCCGGGGGCCGTGGGTGTGCTCCAGGACGTCCTGGTCGGCCCACCACCGGCGGAAGTGCTCGTCGTGCACGGACAGCTCCCCGACCAGTTCGGCCAGCCGGGCGTCGTGCGCCTGCCGGCCCGCGTACCGGCGCAGGGCCGCGACCGTGCCGCGCGCCGCGGTCTCCCAGTCCGTCAGCAGGTCGCGGGCGGCGGGGTCGAGGAAGACGAACCGGGCGAGGTTGCGCCCGCGGAACGGCAGCGCGTCGAAGTCGGTGTACAGCGCCTTGGCGAGGGCGTTGGCCGCCAGTACGTCCAGCCGGCGCCCCACGATCATCGCGGGGGATTCGGGCAGCGAGTCCAGCAGCCTGCGCAGCCCGGGGCGCACCCGCTGGGGCGCCGCCGTACGCCGCCGCCCGGCACGCGGCCCGGACCGTGCCAGATCGAAGAGGTGGGCACGCTCCGCGGTGTCCAGGCCGAGGGCCCGGGCCACGGCCTCCAGCACCGGCGCCGGGGCGTTCGGATGGCGCCCGCGTTCCAGCCGTACGTAGTGGTCCACGCTGATCCCGGCCAGCCGGGCCACGTCCTCGCGGCGCAGCCCCGCGACGCGCCGGCGGGCGGGCTCCTCGCCCAGGCCGACGTCCGACGGTCTGGTCCGGGCCCGCCGGGAGCGCAGGAAGTCGCGCAGCTCCAGGTTGGGCTCGCGCCCCGCCGACGTGGTCATCCACCCAGGCTAGGGCGCGCCCCGGCCCTCCCGCGCGCCGGAAGCGGAGTACGGCGTACGCCCCCGCCCCGCCCCATCCCGCTCCCGCGCCTACGCCCCGCCGCCGGCCGCACCACGCCACCAGCCGCGGGATCGGTGGTGCCGCCACGGGCCAGGAGGCCTGACCCCCACCGCGCCCTCCCCGCCTCTCCCAGCGCTTCCCCGCCCCTCCCCGCGCCTTCTCTGTCCCTCCCCGCGCCGCGGCCGGTCCCGGGCCCGTCACCGGACCCACGCGCCCCCGGCCACCTTCCCGCACCCTGCCCTGCCCCCTTCCCGTGCCGCGGTCGGCGCCCGGCCCGTCATCGGACCGGGCACCGCGGCTTCCCAGGCGCCCGGCGCGGTGGGAGCATGTGCCCACCGGCGGCACCCGCCAACGTGGGGGTGTGCCCGCCCGGAGTCACCGTCCTGGAGTCCCCGTGAACCTTCGGCTCCGGCCCACCCGCCCCACCCGCCTCCTCCTCGCCGCCGCGACGGCCGGGCTGCTGCTCGCCGGCTGCGGAGCCGCGCCCACGACCCCGGCGCCGACCACCGCGCCGCCCGCCACCCCCCGTACGACCTCGGGGCCCGGTGCGGGAACCCCGCCGCCCGCCCCTCCCACTCCCGCACCCGCCACCGCGGCACCGGGCGCCGCCGAACCGGCCCTGGGGCCCGGCCTGCAGCCGGTCTGGCCGTTCACCACGCTCGCGCAGGCCCAGGCGTGGCAGCGCGCCCACCGCGAGGGCGGCCACCAGCCCTGGCACCTGGACGCGGAACAGACCGCCCTCTCCTTCGTCCAGGGCTACCTCGGCTTCCGGGAGATCGACCGCGTCTCCTCACGTTCCGTCAGCGGCCGGCACGCCCGGATCGGCGTGGGCCTGGGGAACCCCGAGGAGGCGCGCCGCGGCACCGCCGCGGTCATCCACCTGGTCCGGTACGGCACCGGAGCGGACGCCCCCTGGGAGGTCGTCGGCACCGACGACACCACGTTCTCCCTGACCCGGCCCGCGTACGGCTCCCGGGCGTCCTCCCCGCTCAGGGCGGGCGGCCGGATCACGGGAGTCGACGAGAGCATCAGGGTGGAGGTGCGCCAGCCGTCGTCGCCACGCCCCCTCGGCACCTCCTGCTGCACCCCCGCGGGCGGCTCCGGCACCGCGTGGAACGCCACGGTCCCCTTCACCCGTCCGACCGATCCGGTCCTCACGGTCGTGGCCTCGACCGGGGGCCACCTCGCGGAGGTCGAACGCTTCACCGTCACCGCCGTACGCACCCGCTGACCCGGGGTCACCCGGCGGCGGTGCCTCCCGCGAGCCGTTCGCGGAGCCGGTTCCGGTCGGGCTTGCCGGCCGGCGTGAGGGGGAGCCGGGGGACGGCGTGCACGAACCCGGGGACGTGCACCGGGCCCATGCGCCCCGCGACGAACCGCCGCAGCCCCTCCGGGTCGGGCCGGTGGCCGGGGGCGTGCACGACGGCGGCGTGCACGTGCTCCGTCTCGTCCGCGTCACGGGCACCGAACACCGCGCACTGGGCGACCGAGGGATGGGCCAGGAGGACCTCCTCCACCTCCGACGGGTACACGTGCCCGCCGGGCACGATGATCACGTCCGAGAGCCGGTCGACGAGGTACAGGTAACCGTCCTCGTCGAGGTACCCGACGTCCCCGGTGCGCAGCCAGCCGTCGCGCAGGACCCGGGCGGTCAGCTCGGGCTGCTTCCAGTAGCCGCGCATGACGCCCGCCGAGCGCACCTGGATCTCGCCCTCCCGGCCGGGCGGCAGGTCCCGCCCGGCGGGGTCGCGGATGGCGATCTCGACGCCCGGCAGGGCCCGGCCCACGGTGATCCGGCCGCCCGCCCCGGTGTGCGTGTGCTCGTGCGGGGCGAGGGCGGTGATGCTCTGCGCCTCCGACTGTCCGTAACCGCCCGTCAGGACGGGTCCGAAGACCTCCAGCGCCCGGCGCAGCCGGCTCGCCGAGGCGGTGCAGCCGCCGTACAGGATCCGGCGCAGGCTGGACACGTCGGTCCCGGGCAGGGCGGGATGGTCCAGGAGCTGGTGGAGCAGCGGCGGCAGCAGCCACAGGTGGGTGATCCGCTCGCGCTCCACGGCCGCGAGGACCTCGCCCGCCTCGAAACCGTTCTGCAGCACGACCGAACCACCCCGGTACAGGTGCAGATCGGCGTGGAAGCCGGCGAGGTGGGCCAGCGGCGTGCAGGCCAGGAACCGGGACGGACCGTCCTCGGCGAGGGGCGAGTCCAGGGCCCGCCGGTACGGGCCGTGCAGGCTGAGGATCCCCTTGGGCACGCCGGTGGTGCCGCCCGTGTGGCGGATCGCGAGCTCGTCGTCGGGACCGATCCGCACCTCCGGGACCGTGGCCGGCTGCCCGGCCGAGGCGGCCAGCACGTCCGGGCCCGCCGGCCCCGGGCCCAGACCCAGGACGGCCGGCACCTCGACCAGCGGCAGCAACCGCCGGGCGGACTCGTGCCGTTCGGCGTCGACGAGCAGCATCCGGGTCTCCGCGCCGCGGACGGCGGCGGCCATGGCCTGCGGGCCCGGCCCGTCGTGGAGGGCGACGACCCGGGCACCCGTGAGGCTCGCGGCGTACCGGGCGGCGAGCCCCTCGGCCGTGTTGCCGGTCAGCAGCGTCACGGTCACGCCCCGGCCCGCGCCGCGCGCCGCCAGCTCCCTGGCGAGCCGGCAGGTGGTCCCGTGGAACTCGTGCGCCGTGATCCGCCTTCCGCCGGCCGTCGTCAGCACGGTGCGTTCCGGCGTCGCGGCCAGCCTCTCCAGGACGGCCGCGGCGTACGGCGTGAACCCGGCGGTCACCGCCCGCACTCCGCCGCCGCACCGGCCGGGACGGACGGCCGACCGGCCGGCCCCGGTGCTGCCCACGCGGTGTGCCGCGGCACGGATACCTCCACGCAACCCTCCCACGGGAACGAGCCGGCCGGCGGGCCCGGTGGGAGACGTCCGCCGGGCCCCGCGTCCGCCTCCACCATCGTCCGCCTTCACCATGCCCAGCGCGACGACCCGGCCAACCCGGTTCCGCGGACGGGCTGCCGCGGGTCCGGCCGGGCACCGCGGGCCGCCCGGCGGGTCTGCCGTACGTGCGCGGCCGAACGCCGTTGCGTCAGCGGTTGGGCGGACCCACCGGACGCCAGGGGGACAGGGCCGCGCCGGGACCGGGGGAGGCGGTGGCCCAGTACAGCCGCGCGTCGGGGCCGACGGCGGCCACGCCCACCGAGCGGTCCGCGCCCACGGCCGCGGACGGCGAGCCGTCGAACAGCACCACCGGTGCCTGCTGCCAGGGCAGCCCCGCGCCCAGCGACGCGCCGAGGCCGCCGCCGGACGACCGCCCGGCCACCACGTCGCCGGCCGCGGTGACCGGCCCGTAGCCGCCGGCGCTGCCGTCCACGTCGGTGACCGGCGAGAGCGCCAGGATCTTCTGCACGACCGAGGCCACCGCGGTACGGACCGTGCCCGAGCCGGGCTTGCGGAACCACAGCCGCACCCCGGATCCGTCCGGCACCGCCGTCAGCGGCAGGGTCGTCGCCGGCAGGCCGGTCGCCCCGGGCCCGGTGAGCCGGCCCGCCTCGCCGTCCCACACCCAGCCCAGCACCGTCGCGGGCGTGTTGACGAACACGTAGCTCCGGCCGTCCGCGTCCACCGCGGCGGCCGGGTTGCCCTGCAACCCCTCCCCGCCCAGGTGCTCCCAGGGACCCCAGGTCCCGTCCGGGGCCTGGACCGCGGCGCGCAGAGTGTGGGCGCCGTCGCGCACGTACACCGTCGCACGGCCCGAGGCGTCGAGCGTGACCGCGGGGGCGCTGATGTCGGACGTCCACTTCGCGTCGTCCGGCTCCGGCGAGCCCAGGGACCGCCATTCGCCGAACGCCCCGCCGGGCGCGGTCTGCACGGCGGTCACGACCTCGCGCCGGTAGTCCGCCCCGGTGAGCCCGAGGACGGTACGGGTGCCGTACACCGCGATCCGCCCGTCGGGGAGCCGTACCGCCGTCGCGCCCTGGTCCATGCCGGCGCCGGGGAGGAACGACGGACCGGCCCAACGGGCGTTCGCGTCCGCGGAGTCGGGGCGCCGCCAGACGGCCATCCGCCCGTCGAGGACGGCGAAGGCCGTGGCGGATCGGCCGGGTCCGGGGACCAGCCACCCGGTGCCGTTGTCGCGCGCGTAACGGATGGTCTCCGCCCAGCGGTTGCCGCCCGGACGCGCGGCGACGTTCAGGTCGCCGCAGCCCGACGGGCTGTGGCAGTAGTTCTGCCGGTCCATCCAGGCGTACGTCTCCAGGACGTCCAGCTTGCTCCGGTGCAGCTCGGGGGCGAGCGCGCCGGGCAGGGAGCCGGTGAGGTAGCCGAGGTAGTTCTGCACCGTGAAGTGGGTGCGCCGCCCGGCGTCCGACGCGTACCGGGCCAGCGCCGCCTGGAGGAAGCGCGCCCCGTACATGTGGTCCTGGTGGTCCGTGAGGCGCCCGGTGTCCGGGTGGCGGCCCGGGGTGGGGTCCTGGGAGCGGACGAGGGTGGGCCGGAACCGCTCCAGGAGGCCGACCAGGGTGCTGACGACCTGGTCCTTGGTGTACGAGAAGGTGCCGGTCACCGGGGTGCCGGCGGACAGCTGCGTGCCGAGCGAGCCGGTCGCGCCGTCCCAGAGGCCGGTGAGGCTCTCCGGCTTCGGCCGGTACGGGTCGCCGGCCTCGCGTATCTGGAGCCACACGAGCTGGACCGTGGGCTTCGCGGTGAGGACGTCCAGCTCGGCCTGCCCGCCGCCGGCGGTCGGGATGACGGTACGGGTCCAGCGCGCGGCGCGGTCGCCGGTGGCCATGCGGGCGTAGGCGGCGCGTATGCCGTTCTGGCGGGCCTCGGCGTACGCGGCCTTGTCGGCGGCGGGCCGGACCGCGACGGCCTGGCGGGGTATGCCGGCCCCGCGGCCGCCCTCCCGGGTACGGGCGGCCCGGCCACCGGCCTGAGCGGGCACGGAAGCCCCGGGCTGCGCGGCGCGGGAAGCTCCGGGCTGCGCGGCGCGGGAAGCTCCGGTGTCCCCGGGAGCGGCCTCCCCGGCAGCGGCCGTACCGGCTCCGCCGGTCGCCGCCTCACCCGAGCCGGCGTCCCCTGACCCCGCCTCGCCGGCAGCGGCCTCCCCGCTCCGTGCCGCGCCGGAGCGCATGTCACCGGACCCCGGCTTCCCGGAGGCGGCCTCCGCGGCCCCCGCCCCGCCGGAACCGGTGTCTCCGGTCCCCGCCTCTCCGGAGGCGGCCCCGCCGGAACCTGCGCCCCCGGGAACGGCCGCTCCGGCCGCCCCGTCCGCGGCGGCGGGTCCGGCCGGCGCCGGCGGCCTGCCCGTCTCGCCCGCCTGCCCGTTGATCCCGTCCGACTCGCCCGCGGTGAGGAACACGGTGGTCAGCGCGTGGCCGGCGCTGATCGAGCGCTCGATGTCCGGGTTCATGAAGTACAGGTCGTCGTCGGGGTGGGCGACCACCTGGAGCACGGTCCCGGTGCCGGGTATGCCCTCGGGGGAGTCCTGCGCGGCACGCGCGTCGGCGCCCGCGGCGCTGTCCGCCGCCCCGAGACCACCGGTGGCCGAGGCGACCACCATCGCGGCGGCGCCCACGCAGGCCGCGGCCGTCAGCGCGGCGGTCCTCGTGATGCGCTTGCGCCGGTCGGCGGCGGCGCGCTCGCGCCCAGTGGTCATGACGGGTCTCTCCCTGCGGCTGACGGGACCTGTTCCGTCTCCTGGCGCCGCAGAGGGCGCACGAGTATGGGCGTCACACCATATGTGATGTTCGGAATGGGTCATTCCGCCCAGGTGGGCGGAGGGCGGGCGATCCCCAGCGATCACGGGCCTCCCGCCCGGCCCGGTGTGATGCCTTTCACGCGTCGGCCGCCCCCCACGGTGCTCCGCGAACCACGGACTGCGGGGGCGCGACTGGCGGTGCCGTCGCCGCCGGCGGAATCCGGGCGTCCGCCGCCCCACGGCCGACGGCCCTCCGACAGCCCGCCCGGACCGCCCCGTCCGTCCGCGCGCCTGTAGCCCTGGCCCGAGCCTCGCCTGTCCGCCGGACCCAGGTCGCCCCCCCCCGGGGCCTGTCGGGGCGGCGGGCCCCCGGCGGGGGCCCGCCGGTGAGCCGCCGGGGACGGGCGGGGCGCCCCTCGGCTCACCCCAGCCTGCGCGCCACGAGGTACGCGCGTTCCGTGTCCGCCTCGCCGGGGTACGGCCCCCGCATCAGCGTCGCCTCGACCGAGAAGCCGGCAGCGGTGAGGCCCGCGGCCACCTCGTCGGGGCGCAGGGCGAAGAAGTCGAGGGCGACCGGCCGGTCGAACCAGGAGTCCAGGTGCCGGGTCTCCTCGCCCGCGTGGAAGGCGGCGAGGACGAGTCCGCCCGGCCGCAGCACCCGGGCGAACTCCGCGTAGGCCGCGGGCCGTTCGTCGACCTGCAGGTGGATCAGCGAGTAGAAGGCCACGACGCCGGCCAGTTCCCCGTCGCCCAACGGGAGGTCCAGCATCGATCCGACCCGCACGTCCAGTCCGGGCCGGCGGGCCCGGGCCACCTCCACCATGCCCGGCGACACGTCCAGGCCCAGGACCGGAACGCCGAGGTCGGCCAGGTAGCACGCCACCTGGGCGGGCCCGCACCCCACGTCCGCCACCGGAGCCTCCTTCGGGACCTGCTCGGAGAAGGCCGTGAGCATGGCCCGGTCCAGCGGCTTGGAGGCCAGGTCGGCGGTGAAGCCGCGGGCGTACACGTCCGCGACCGCGTCGTAGGAGTTCCGGATCGAGGTGCTGTCCATCCGCCGAGTATCCGACCGGCCTCCGGCCCTCCGGCCCGCGGGGGCCCGCCAGTCGGGCCCCGCCCCGAGGGCGGGCGGGGTCAGGTCAGCACCCACTCCGGCGGGTGGCCGGGGTCGGCCGGGCAGGTGAAGACGTGCAGGTCCCGGTCCCGGCCGAAGCGGAGCCGGGTCGGTCGTACCAGGGACGCCCAGCCCCGTACGGAGGACCTGCCCCGCAGGGTCGGGTCGCGGTCCTCCACCGGCACCCAGCTGTGCGAGTCCGCGTCCGCCTCGTCGCCGCCCGCGGTCAGCAGCAGCCGCGACTCCGCACCGCAGGACCCGCAGCCGATGGACATCGGGCCCGTCGAGGCCCAGCCGGGAAAGCCACCGACCCGCCAGCCGGGCGGGATCGACAGGTCCCCCTGGTAATGGTCAGAGCATCGGCCCGCCGACATGGCTGTCCCGCACACCGGGCCGCCCCGGCCTCGGGTGCAGGCGTGTCGTCCGGCCCCGGTGGCGGGCCAGTTCGGGGAACACGGCCTCCACGGGCACCGGCCTGGCCGGCGTGGTCCTGGTCATCCGCGGACCGTACGCGGACGGCCGGCCACCACGCGACCGCATTCCCGCGCCCCGGTACGGCCCGACCGCCCTCCCGTACGCGGCACAATCACGGCATGATCGGCGAACCCCCCCCGCCGACCGCACCGCATCACCCTCCCCGCCCCAACCGCCAAGGAGACCCGTGGAGTCCGAGCCGTACACCTCCGCCCCCGCCCCGCTGCCCGCCCGGAGCCGGGAGGTGGCGCGCGCCCTGGCGGCCGCAGGCATCCCCGGCCGGGTACGGGAACTCGCCGAGTCCGCCCGGACCGCGGCCGAGGCCGCCTCGGCCCTGCGGTGCGAGGTCGGCGCCATCGCCAACAGCCTGGTGTTCCTCTCGGGCGACCAGCCGGTCCTGGTCCTCACCAGCGGCCGCCACAAGGTGGACACCGCTGCCCTGGCCGCCCGCTGGGAACGCCCCGCGCTCCGCCGCGCCACTCCCGAACAGGTCCGCGAGGCCACGGGCCAGGCCATCGGCGGCGTCGCCCCCGTCGGCCACCCCAGCCGGCTCCCCACCGTCGTGGACGAAGCCCTCACGGAGTACCCCCGCGTCTGGGCGGCCGCGGGCACCCCGCACACCGTGTTCCCCACCACGGCCGAGGAGCTCCTCCACCTCACCGGCGGCCTCCTGCTCCCGGTGGGCCCCACCCCCTGACGGCCGCGCCCGCCGGTCTACAGGTCGACCAGCTCCACGGTCACCGCCGCGATGTCGCCGACGTCGAGGGATTCGGCCCGGCGCACGGCACGCTTGACCGGGAGGACGAAACACCCCCGCGCGCTGTCCGGGAACACAGAGGTCAGCCAGGTGCTCCCCCCGACCGTGACGCGCACCCGCCGCGACCCGAACCCACGGCGGGTCCCGTCGCCCAGATCCCGGATCTCCTCGGACACGTCGCCGGGCAGACTGACGAACACCCAGCTGTCGTCCCGCCGGGCATCCCAGATCCACAACTCGGCCTCGAAGCTGAACTCCACATCCCCAGCATCCCACGCGGCCGCCGGACGGCCCCGAACCCTCCGGAAGGCACGGAGACCCGACATGGACTTCCAGGACCACCAGCAGCTGCACGTGACCGTCGTCGGGGTCGCCCCGGTGGGCTCCAGGGTGGAAGTCGAGGGACTCCCCGGCGTGTTCGGATTCATCGACCGGGTGAAGCCGGGACGGGTCAGCCCCTCGTGACCCCGGGGCCGGTGTTCCAGCCGGTGGCGCGCAGGGTGCGGCGGCCGCCTCGCGCAGGTGGTCGCGTACGGCCGGGCCGGCGTCCAGGGTGGAGTCGGCCGGGAGGCCGGCCAGGGTGCGGGCGATGCGGGGAGGGCGTCGTCCGAGGCGTCGACCAGGCAGGTGGTCCGCTCCAGTGGGCGGACGCGGGTGGCCAGGTGGAGGGCGTGGGCGGGTACGTCGTCGGCCGGGCCCGGGCGGTGGCGACGGCCCGGTGCCGGGTGGGTGCCGCGGACAGCCGTGCGGCGACGTAGGCGCCGGGGCATGACCTGGCCAGGGCGCGCAGCAGCGGCGGCAGGCCGGTGCCCGCGGCGAGCCGGTGACCGCCGGCGTGGCCCCGGGCGCAACGGCCGCCGCCCCTCCCTGCGGGCGGCAGCCGAGCCCCGCGAAAGCCGCCGGCTACCGGCTGAGCGTGCTCAGCGCGGCCGCGTCGTACGGCTTCAGCTCGTCGAAGCGGTTGCCCAGGACCTTGGCCGCCCACTGCGGGTCCTGGAGCAGCGCCCGGCCCACGGCGACCATGTCGAACTCCTCGCGCTCCATGCGGTCCAGCAGGTTCTCGATGTCGCCGAGCGCCGCCCCCTCGCCCGCGAAGGCACGGATGAAGTCGCCGTCGAGGCCGACCGACCCGACCGTGATGGCCGGCCGGCCCGTGAGCTTCTTCGTCCAGCCCGCCAGGTTGAGGTCCGAGCCCTCGAACTCCGGCAGCCAGTAGCGCCGCGTGGACGCGTGGAACGCGTCGACGCCGGCCGCCGCCAGCGGCGCCAGGATCGCCTCCAGCTCCTCCGGGGTCTCCGCGAGCCGGGCGTCGTACGCCTCCTGCTTCCACTGCGAGTAGCGGAAGATCACCGGGAAGCCGGCCGAGACGCGCTCCCGCACGGCGGCCACGATCTCCGCAGCGAACTTCGTACGGGCCACCGCGTCGCCGCCGTAGGCGTCGGTGCGGCGGTTGGTCCGCTCCCACAGGAACTGGTCGAGCAGGTAGCCGTGGGCACCGTGCAGCTCGACGCCGTCGAAGCCGATCCGCTCGGCGTCCGCGGCGGCGTCGGCGAAGGCGCCGATGACGTCGTCGAGGTCGGCGCGGGTCATCGCCCTGCCGGTCCCCTCGGTGCCGTCGACGCGGATGCCGGAGGGGCCGATCGCGGGCGCCTCGGCGTACGGCTCCTGGCCCTGCTTGCGCACCATGCCGATGTGCCACAGCTGGGGCACGATCGTGCCGCCCGCCTCGTGCACGGCCGCGGCCACCTTCGCCCACCCCGCGAGCTGCTCCTCGCCGTGGAACCGCGGCACCCGGTCGCTCTGCCCCGCGGACTCGTGGCCCACGTAGGTGCCCTCGGTGACGATCAGGCCCACTCCCGCGGCGGCCCGGCTGGCGTAGTACGCCCGCACGTCCTCGCCGGGCACGCCGCCGGGGGAGAACATCCGCGTCATCGGGGCCATCGCGATGCGGTTGGGGACGGTCAGGCCGTTCAGCGTGACGGGCCGGGAGAGGATCTCGGCCGCGCGGGAGGCGGTGGACGTGGTGACGGTCATGCGGGTCCTCCGGGTTGAGGCTGTGGCTCGTCGGGTGGCAACGAGAAGTGCATAGTACACACGCTATGTATCATGCATATTGCCGCACCCCGGCGGGGTCCCGGGGCCGCCGGGTCGGCGATAATGGGGCGCCGGAAGGAGCGGGAGGCGTAGTGCTGGAGAGACTGGAGCGGGAGCTGATGCTGCTCTCGCGGCACCAGGTGCTGGCCCGGCGCGAGCGCGACCCCGAGCGCCTGGAGCGGTCCGCGTACCTGCTGCTCAGCCGGATCGACACCCAGGGCCCCATGTCCATCGGGCAGTTGGCCGAGGCCTTCGGGCTCGACACCTCCACCGTGAACCGCCAGACGGCCGCGCTGCTGCGCTGCGGACTGGCCGAGCGCGTCGCCGACCCGGACGGCGGCATGGCCCGCAAGCTGCGCATCACCGACGAAGGCGGCCGCCGGCTCGCCGGAGACCGCGAGGTGAACCGGGCGTGCCTGGCCCGGGTGGTCGCCGACTGGTCCCCCGAGGAGGTGCGCGAGCTGGAGGACGTACTGGTCCGCCTCAATCGCAGCGCCGAGGGCCTCGAAGGCCGCTACTGGCCCCGCCCGGAGGACGCCGAGCCCGGTGCCGTACGTCCCGTGCCGGCCGGGCAGGAACCCGTCACGCCCGCACCCTAGGCGCGCCGCGCGCATCCCGTTGCGGGCCCGCGGCAGTTGACGTGTACCCGTGGCGGGAGAGGTGGGAAACTTGATCATGCCCACGACGAATCCTTGGCTGGCGGGCCCGCCCCCGAAGAAGCCCCTCGACCGCGGCCGCCTGGAAGAACGGATACTCAACCTGCTGTCGTCGCAGAACATGTGCGTGCTCGCGACGGCCGGACCGGACGGGCCGCTCGCCACCCCGGTGCGGTACTTCCACCTCGACTTCGCGGTGATGTTCTCCACGGCCCCCGGCTCGCCGAAGATGCGGAACCTGGCCGCCGATCCCCGCGTGTCGGTGGGAGTCTTCGCCCCCCTGGTCGGCCAGGCGAGCAGCCGGGGCGCCCAGCTCTTCGGCCGGGCCCGTGTCCTGTCCGAGACCGACCCGGAGTACGAGCGCTACTGGCCGGCCTTCCGCTGGCAGTCCGACCACGTCGAACGGTCGCGCTCGCTGGACGAGCCCCCGACCGGCCCGCTCGTCGTCATCGAGGCCGAGCGCATCGTCTACACGGAGCACTGGCTCCGGCGCGAGGGTTTCGCGCCGCGCCAGTTCTGGACCCGAGCGGAGGGGTAGCCGGAACCCTCCGGCCGATCGCGCGGGTGATCAGGGGCAGGTCTCGTCGGTCTTGACGACGGTGAACGCGACGGGCCGCCCGTTGAGCTTCGTCCCCGCCCTGGGGTCCTGCGTGCAGACCTTCCAGTTGGACTCCTGAAGGACCATGCGGCTCTCCAGCGCGTCCGTCACCATGATCGACGCGTTGGAGGGCAGGGAAGCGCGGACGGCCTTCATGCCCTGGCCGACGAAGTTCGGCATGGTCGCGCCGACGGGCTTCGGCCCCGGCGCGTCCACGGCGGGACAGGTCTCCTCCAGCTTGACGGCGCCGAAGTCGATCGTGGTGTCGGTGTCCACAACGCCGCCGCCGGGTGGGGTCTGCGAGCAGACCTTCCAGTTCCGGTCGAGGGCCTGGAGCCGGTCGCGGCCGAGCGCGTCGTGCGACGTCAAGGCGTGGAAGCCGGCGGCCTGCGCCTCGTCCTGAGCGGTCTGGAGCCCCTTCCCGACGAGGTCCGGCAGTGTGTCCGCCTTCGCGCCCGGCGTGGCGGCGCCGGGTGCGGAGGCGGTCGGAGAGGGCGAGCCGGGCTCTGGGGCCTTGCCGTTCCCGTTGGCCTGCGGCGTGCAGGCGGTGATGGCCAGGGCGGCGGCCGCCACGAGCACGCCGGCGGTGTGGTGTGTGCGCATCGCGCCATGGTCGCGGGCGCAGGGCGGCCGTGTGGTGTCCGTGACCGGTCTGTGACGGGGGAGAGGCCGGCGCGGCTGCGCTACTCGTCGCGCGCACCGGCCTCCCGCACGACGTGGCGCCCCACCAGCGGCAGCGCGCGGAACGCGTGGTCCCGCCAGAGCCTGCGCGAGGCCTCCTCCGGGTACGCGGCCACGGCCGGCCCCGTGTCGAGGAGCAGCACGGCGCGCCGCCCCGGGTCGTACGCGGGCCAGCCCGGGTCGCCGCCGGCGGCGAAGGCCGTCCACGCGGCGCGCATGCGCGCGGACAGCTCCTCCGCCTCCGGGTTCGGCCCCTCGCCGATCAGCACCGCCGGCCGGCCGCGGTCGAGGTTGCCGAAGACCAGCGGCACGTCGAGACCGTGGCAGGCGCCGAGGGTGCCGCCCATGCCCGGGGCGGCCCAGGCCAGCTCGTACACGTGCGCCCGGCCCCCGGCGGCGGCCTGCGCCTCCGCGAGATGGAGGGACGGCATGCGGAACAGCCAGTCGGAGCAGACCAGTTCGTACAGTTCCTCCGGCCCCGCGTCGGGGAACGCCTCGCGGTAGCGGAGCGCGGCGTCCGGGCCGGGCCCGTAGACGCGCAGCGCGGCCTCCGCCTGCTCCGGCGTGACCTGGCCGAGCACCCCGTCGAGCGCCGCCAGCAGCCGGGTCTCGTGCCGCGTGTGGCCGACGAGGAGGTCGACGTCCCGGCCGGCGCCGTCCGCCAGGGCCCGCCAGGGCGTGGCGGCCAGGCTCTCGCCGTCGACGACCGGCGAGAAGGGGATCGCCCGGTGGGCGGCCGGCCCCCAACGGTCCGCCCACTGACCGGCCTTGGCGCCGATCGCGTCCCCGGCGGCGGCCAGCCGGGCCGGGTCCACCCCCGAGAGGTCCGCCGCGGTGGGCCGCAGCCCCAGCTCGGCGGCGCAGGCGCCCGCGATGTCGGCGGCCAGCTCCGGTGTGAAGAACGTGCCCTGGACGCTCTGCGCCACGGCCCGCCGGAACAGCCCGGCGGCGCGCCCCGCGCCCAGCAGCGCGGCGACCGATCCGGCACCGGCCGACTGGCCGAAGACGGTGACCCGGCCCGGGTCCCCGCCGAACGCCCCGATGTTCTCGCGCACCCACTCCAGGGCGGCGATCTGGTCCAGCAGGCCCCGGTTCGCGGGCGCCCCTTCGAACAGGCCGTAACCCTCCAGCCCTACGCGGTAGTTGAACGTCACCACCACGACGCCGTCCCGCGCCAGGCGGCCGCCGTCGTACTCGGGAAGCCCGGACGTCCCGATCGAGTACGCGCCGCCCTGGATCCACACCATCACCGGCAGACCCGCGCCCGGGCCGGGATCGGGCGACCAGACGTTGACCGTCAGCCAGTCGTCGCCCGCCGCGTCCGCCGCCAGCGCGTCCATGCCGAAGTGGCCGCCCTGCGGGGGCGGAGGACCGTACGACACCGCGGGCCGCACCCCGTCCCAGCCGCGTACGGGCCGTGGCGCGGCGAACCGCAGCGCTCCGACCGGCGGCTCCGCGAAGGGGATGCCGCGGAACACGGCCACCCCCGCCTCGCGGCACCCCCGCACCAGCCCGCCCGCCACCCGTACTGCGGGCAGCTCTCCCGACGGCTCGGACGCGGCAACGCTCATCACGACGGTGCTCCCTCACTGGGCGGCGCGGACGTGCGGGATCATCCCCCGCCGCCGCGACCCGCGCCAGTCAATTGGCGCCCGCGTCCCCGCGCGGGCGGCAGGCCCTCCTGCACGCACGTTCGAATCGCGGCCGAGTGGGTATAAGGACAAGTTCGGCGCTGCCGACACGCCCTCCCCACCCACCCCCCACTCGGTTCCACCAGGTGAGCAACGATGTCCCAGTGCAAGACCCCCGACTACCGCACCGGCCACCGCGGCCGCCACTGGACCCACGCCCTGCGCAGCGCCCAGAAGTCCGGCGCGGTGATCGTCACCGACGAGACGGGCGAGGTGGTCGGCTACAGCCCGGAGAGCACGGGCCCCGGCCGCTTCCGCCCCTGGATCACCCCGGCGGGCACCCGCTACGACAGCCACGACGTCCACCCGGAGTGGTAGCGCGGCGAGGCGGTAGCGCGGCGAGGCCCGGCCCGCCGCGTCAGGCCAGGAGCGCGGCCGCCTGCTGCCGTGCCTCGGCCAGCCACGCCGCGCGCTCCACGTCCGACGAGTCGGTGACCGTGCGGAACACGGTCCGCCGTACGTCCT
This sequence comes from Streptomyces sp. NPDC101132, assembly GCF_044759225.1. Taxonomy (NCBI): domain Bacteria; kingdom Bacillati; phylum Actinomycetota; class Actinomycetes; order Kitasatosporales; family Streptomycetaceae; genus Streptomyces; species Streptomyces sp. NPDC101132. The sequence continues at coordinate 8,700 of NZ_JBIVYX010000016.1, read as the reverse complement.
CGACCCCCACGTACGGCAGGACGCATGCCGCCCAGATCCGGTGCAGCGGGTCCCCGAACTCGCTCGCCTCGCGGTCCGCGGGCGTGTCGGAGGTGTTCAGCACCAGTGCCCGCCCCGCCCGCAGCAGCCCGGCGGGTTCCCCGTCCGCGGTGCCCAGCTTGTACGCCACACCGGGCGCGAGCACGCGCTGCACCCAGCCGGTGAGCACGGCGGGCGGCATGCCCCACCAGTTCGGGTGGACGAACACCAGGGCGTCGAGCGTGGCCACCTCCGCCCGGTGCAGCGACACCTGGGCGTCGTGTGCCCGCGCCGCCGCCCCGACCGTCTCCGTCTCGTCCGCGGACAGCACCGGCGGGAACCCCTCGGCGCACAGGTCGTGCGCCGACACCGCCGCCCCTCGCGCACGCAGCTCCCCCACCACGGCGTCGAACAGCGCGTGGTTGAAGCTCCCTGCCCGCGGGTGTGCGAGGTAGACCCCTATGTGCATCGTTCCCCCTGTTGACGCGGACATCGCCGGCTCCTGGCGGGACGAGCCTCTCACGGCCGCCCGGCCCGCGTCGGCCCGCGTCCGCCACGTCGCGGGCCTCACCGCCGGCTGCTGATCCGCGGATGGCAGGATGGCGACGCGGATGCCGGTCGTCAGGGGATGGGGAAACACATGCGGCAGCGGCTCAACCTGGTCCTCCTGGGCGTGCGCGACGTCGCCGCCTCGGTCGCGTTCTACGAGGCGCTCGGCTGGCGGAGGTCCGCGGCGGGCTCGGAGGAGTTCGCCCTGTTCGAACTGGGCGGGGTCGCGGTCGCGTTCCAGTCCCGGCCGGCCTTCGCGGCCGACGCCCGCCTGGAGGACGGGGGACCGGGCGGCTTCGCCGGTTTCGCCCTGGCGTACGTGGCCCGCAGCGCCGACGAGGTCTACGAGGTCATGGCCAGGGCCGCCGGGCTGGGGGCCGTGGTCACCCGGCCGGCCGGACCGAACGCCTGGGGGCACAGCGGCTACTTCACCGACCCCGACGGCCACCTGTTCGAGGTGCTGTACGAGGACGGCTGGATCTTCGACGAACACGACGACCTGGTCCTCTGACCGCCCCGCCGTTCCGGCGGTGCGTGCCGCGGGGGCCGGCCCGGCCGGCCCCCGCAGGTGTCTCACCCGGTCCGGGTGGAGACGCTCACCCCGCTGAAGTCCTGCGCGGCGGCGAGGCTGAAGTACACCCAGCCGGACGGCGGGTTGTCGATCGTCAGCGTCTCGCCGTTGCCGGCGGTGACGGACTTCGCCTGGTGGCTGCCGGTCGTGGCCCAGCTGGTGCCGCCCCAGTACAGGTCGGCGTTGCCGGTGCCGCCGCTGCTGGTGATGGTCAGCCGGCGGACGCCGGCCGGCAGGTACACGAAGTGGTAGCTGTAGTTGCCGGCGGAGGCCGACAGGCCGTCCCGGCGGCAGTTCTCGCTGAACTGGCGGGTGTCGGCGAAGGTGCACAGCGGCGCGGACGGCGCCTGCGCCTCCGGCAGCGGGCCGCAGTCGTCCGTCGCGCAGGCGGTCGCCAGCCAGGTGGCGAAGCCGGCGTCGTAGCGGGTGCCGATGGTCTGCTTGAGGAAGGTGCGGGCCCCGCTCCAGTCACCGGCCCGGTACCTGCCGAGCACCGTCTCCACGTCGGCGCGGTGCGCCTGGAGCATGTACCGGACGGCGAGGAAGCCCCAGCGGTAGACCCGGTCCGAGTTCACCTGCGGGTCCTCCTCCTGGCCGTAGACGGTGTCGAACAGCTCGCTGAGCCGGTACGTCTGCCGTCCCGCCGCGGCGATCGCGTCCGCGTTGCGCTCGCCCCGGTATCCGAACGAGATGTTCTCGGCGATCCCCTCGACCCACCAGATGGTGGGCGTGGTGATGCCGGCTTCGAAGTCGCCGGCCATGTTGTGGCGGCCGTCCAGGTAGTGCGTGTGTTCGTGGTTCAGGTTCCAGATCTGGAAGTCCGGGCGCAGCCAGTGGGCCTCGTGGGCGATGAAGCGCGCCTGGTTGCCGGGGACGGTCGGGTTGCCCTCCTCATACATGCCGCCGTTGTCGACATCGATGTCATAGATCGCCCAGGCGTACAGCGCGTACTGGGTGTAGTCGTCGAACACGACCACCTCCAGGTTGGTGTTCACGTCACCCGGGATCGGACCCGCGTCGCCGATGACCCGGTGGAAGTACGCGTCCTGGCCGACCAGGCTGGTACAGGTGCCCGCCAGCTGGCCGGGGGACATGTCCTGGGCGCGGATCCGCAGGCCCGCGTTGCAGGTGTGCTGGATCGGCAGGACCGCCGGGAGCACGCGGGCGCCCAGGTCGCAGAGGGCGTACGCCGCGCAGTTGCCGCGGTCGAAGCGGCGCGTGTACCAGCCCAGGTTCATGGTGATCGGCGCGGTGGGGCCGACGTTGGGGTAGCGGTTGACCAGGTCCTTCAGCAGCGGCCGGACCCGGTCCTTGAGCTCGGGGACGTCGAGGGCGTGACCGAGGTGGCGGCCCACGTTGCTGACCACGTCCAGGCGGTTCAGCTGCGCCCCGTTGCGCGTGATGAAGCCTGCCCAGGTGTCGAGGATCGCGGGGTCGGCCTTGAGGGCGGCGCGCCAGCCGCGGCCGTCGTCCTTCGCCTTGAAGCCGTTCTCGACGACCCACTCGACGTGCTGCATGGCCAGGTTCATCTGGGCCGGCCACGTGCCGTCGTAGGCGCCGAGCATCCACTTGACGACACCGGCGTGGCGGCCGGCCGTGTGGGCGCTGTCGATCAGCGTGACGACCTCGTTGAGGATCTCGCCGTTGGCGTCCGTGACGTCTCTGCTGCGCGGGGAGGCGAAGAAGGCGTCCAGCGCGCCGCGGGCGGCGCCGTCCAGCGCCGTGCCGTAGTCGCCGACCACGTCCGCGTGGTTGTCCTGGACGTAGTAGCCGGCGCGCAGGAACAGCACCAACTGCCCCACGGCGCCGCTGTTGTTGCCCGGGTAGGTGGCGGAGGCGTCGCGCAGGGCGTCCGCGACGGTCACCATCTGGGCTTCGCGGAAGGCCTTCCGCGCGCTCTCGCCGGTGAGGCCGAACAGCGGGTACGTGCAGGTGATCCGGGGGAGGGCCCTGAGCTGCCGGACCAGAGCGGCCCCGGTGGCGTTGACGACGCCCGAGAGGTCGCCGCACTCGTCCGCGGCGACGGCCGAGGACGCCTGGCCCGTCTGGTCGGCCTTCTTCGGCTTGCCGGTCGTGGCGGGCTTCAGGACGGGCGCGGGTGCCGGGGAGGATTCCTCGGCGCTGTCGGCCGCGGAGACCCGGAAGCGGCCGGTGCCCGTGGCGTGGGGCGACCTGGGCACCGGGATCGACCGCGGTGCCGACGCCGCGGCGCCGCCAGCCTTCGTTCCGCCCGGGCCCGCAGGGGCGAATGGAGCGGCGTGGCCCTGCGGTGTGAACAGTCCGAGGGTGAGGAAGACGGCTGCGCCGAGCGCGGGAAGTCTGCGCGCACGAGCCCTCGATATGCGGATGGGGAGCATCGGTGGGGGCCTCCGGGGCCGGGTGGGGCCGCGTGCCGGGGCACGGGCGACTGATGTGTGACATGTAAAATTTCACATGTCGCATCACGCCGGAAGTCTTCCGGCCGGATTGCTCCGGCCGAAATTGAAACGTTGTCAACTTCCGGCCCGCCCACGGGGCCTGTCGTGCGCGTCGACGGCAGACGGGTGGCGCGGGGCGGGGGCCGCCCCGCGCCACCCGAGGGGAGCGCGCCGTCGGGTCAGCCCTTGTCGGGCCGGTCCGTCACGCGCAGGGTGTTCACCAGCGGTTTGCCGAAGCCGCTGTGGGTGACGAAGCGGATGTTCAGCACGCCGTCGGTGACCGTCACCGTGTAACTCCGGCTGACGGCCGCGTACGAGCCCGCCTCCAGCGCGATGTCCAGGGAGGGCAGCACCTGCACGCCCTCGGCCAGGACGTCGAAGACGCGCTTGTCCGGCCTGGTGGACGCGAGCTCCGCGAAGCCCAGCTCCACCGTGTACGTCCCGTTCGGGACGCCGTCGAACCGGTACTCGTACATGCCCTCACGGGCGTTGCGGAACAGCCGCTGGTCGTCCGTGCCCGCGATGGCGCGGCCGGTGGACCGGACCGACGAGCTGCCCTGGTAACCGTAGGAACCCGCCTGGTACTTGCGGTCCGGGGACCAGCCGTCGCCGAGCGCGTCGGTGCCCGGGTAGTCGGAGCCGGCGTCCAGGGCGACCTGGTAGCGCGGCACCACGACCTTGACCGGGACGCTCAGCACCGGCGAGCGGCCGCTGGCGGAGGCGACCTTCAGATCGGCCGTCAGGACCGTGCCGGGGGCCAGGCCCGCGGTGTCGAAGGCGAGGGCGAGCGGGGCCCTTCCGCCGGTGGGCAGGTTCCCGGTCGCGGGTGTGACCGTCAGCCAGGCCGCGTCCTCGGTCACCGTGAAGTCGGTGCCGAGCCCCGGGTTGGTGAGGTCGAGGGTGCGGGTCCGCTTCTGGTCCGGCGGCAGCACCGCCTCCACGGCCGGCCTGGCGGCCGTCACCTTCCCGGTGCGCAGCGACCGCGTCACCGCCGACACGTCGGCCGCCGTGATGTCGACGGTCGCCGTGGCGGACTCGTACGCCGGGGCCGAGAAGGCCACCGCCTGGGAGCCGGAGGGGCTCTGGACGACGTACCCGCCGTCCGCGGCCGTGATCGCGGACACCGCCGTGTCACCGGTGCCGACGGTCACCGTGGCGCCCGCGACGCCCTTGCCGTCGTTCGCGTCGAGGACGCGTCCGGCGACCACACCGCTCTTGGTGGTCCGGAAGGCGATGGACAGGCCGTCCGTGATGACCGCGGTGTTGTACGAGTACTTGAAGGCGTCCGTGCCGGTCGCGTTCTCCACGCCCACGGTGGCCGTCGAGCCGCCCTTGATGCCGGTGCCGCCCGTGCCCTTGTAGGAGTACGTGACGGTGCCGTTCTCGCCGATCGCCGCCGAGAAGGAGAACTTGTCGTTCTGGGTGGACCAGTGCGCGACCTCGCGCCACTCGATCACGAAGCTGCGGTGCGGCGCGGTGCCGGTCACCGCCGTGAAGACGCCCGAGCCGCTGCCGGCCGCGCCGACGACGAGGTCGTCCCAGAACGGGTAGAGGGCCGCGTTCGGGGTGCCGGCGCTCGGGATGTCGCCGTTGATGTCACCGGTGTGGTTGCCGCCGAAGCTCACCGTGCCGTTCGTGCCGATCCACGCCTGCGCGTACGTCTTCCCGTACAGCGGCAGCGGGAAGGGCAGGTCGACGCGCTCGGTGGTGTTGTCGCCGGTCAGCGCGAGCTGCCGCTCGCCGGCCTGGTACGGGCGGTCGCCCGCGGTGGCGCAGGCGTAGCCGTAGCCGTCGGTCCGGGCGGGCAGCACCACCGCGACGGTGGTGTCGCCGGCCACCGTCGCCCGGGCCGTGCCGCCGGTGAGGCAGCGCGAGGAGTGGGCGGCCTTCACCTCGTACGTGCCGTACGGCAGCGTGACCTCGAAGCGGCCCTGCGCGTCCGCGGTGGCGGTCACCGGGGTGTCCACGATGGTGACGGTGGCGCCCGCGGCGGGCCCGCCGGCCGAGGAGACGGTGCCGGTCAGCTTGCCGGTGGCGGCCTGGGCCAGCGCGAAGTCGCTCGTGGTGGTGGCGTTCTCGGTGACCGTGGCGGTCGCGGCCTGCTGCCCGTAGCCGAACTTGGCCGCGGTCAGGGCGTATTCGCCCACCGACAGGGAGCGGAAGCTGTACGTGCCGTCGGCCGCCGTGGTCGTCGTACGGTCGATCGGGCCGTCGGCGGTGATCCTGGCACCGGCGACCGGCTCGCCGGTGCCGGAGCGCACGGTGCCGCCGAGGGCGCCGGTCGCGCCCCGGGGAGCCGCGGTCACCGCGGCGAGCGCGTCGAGCTTGCCCTCGCCGAAGACGTTGTTGTCGGCGGCGTTGCCGCCGCACTGGCCGTTGTCGGTGTCCAGGGCGGTGCCGTCGAGCAGCGCCTCGGTCTGCGCCACGTCGCCCTCGAGGGCCGGGGCGGCGGACCAGATCAGCGCCACGGTCGCCGCGGTGTGCGGCGAGGCCATGGAGGTGCCGGAGAAGGACGCGTACTCACCGCCGGGGACGGAGGAGCGGACGTTCACGCCCGGAGCCGCGATGTCGGGCTTGACGATGCCGCCGGGGCCGGCGCCGCGCGAGGAGAAGGAGGCGATGGTGCCGTTGATGTCGAAGGCGCCGGAGCTGTAGGAGCGCGCGTAGTCGCCCGGCGAGCCGCTGGTCGCGCAGCCCGGGCCGGAGTTGCCGTTGGAGAAGGCCGGGAAGATGCCGGCCGCGCGCCAGGCGTCGACGATCTGCTGGTACCAGTCGTCGTGCACCGAGCTGCCCCAGGAGTTGTTCACCACGTGCGGGGCGAGGTCGGGGCGCGGGTTGCGGCCGCCCAGGTCGGTCGGGGCGACGATCCACTGGCCGGCGGCGAGCAGCGAGGCCTCGGAGCAGCTGCTGCTCTCACAGCCCTTGGCGGCGATCCACTTGGCTCCGGGGGCGACGCCGGTCTTGTTGGCGCCCCCGTCGTCGCCGACCATCGTGCCCATCGTGTGGGTGCCGTGGTCGTTGTTGTCGCAGGGCGCGGCGGTGGCGCAGACGCCGGCGGGGTCGAACCAGTTGTAGTTGTGGTCGTACGAGCCGTCCGCGTTCCGGCCCCGGTACTGGCCGTTGACGGCGGGGTGCGTGTAGTCGACACCGCTGTCGATGTTGGCGACGACGATGCCCTCGCCGCGCACGCCGAGCTGCTCCCACACCTGCGGGGCCTTGATGCGGTCGACGTTCCACTCGACGGCGTCGGTGGCCTTCTCCCGGCGGCCCTCGGCCGGCTTCGGGAGGGTGACGGCGTCGTCGGTTTCGATCCGGGAGACCTCGGGGCGCTCGGCGAGGGTCCCGGCGAGCTTCGCGCTGCCGACGACGCGGACCGCGTTGACGATCCAGTACGAGGTGTAGTCGGCCTTCGCGCCGTCGAGGGCCCTGATCACCTCGGCCTGGCTGCGCGTGGCGTGGTCCTTCTTGAGCCGCAGCACCGTCGCGGCCTTCGCGGCGCGGGTCTGCTGCTCGCCGGCGGCGCTCAGGTCGGCGGCGCTGTCGAGGTAGACCCAGAAGGCGGTCTTGGCCGACTCGTCGAGCTGGGCGCGGAGTTCGGGTTCGATCTTGCGCTCGGCCGCGCTCGGGGCGGGGCCGGGGTCCGGCGCCGCCGCGGCGACGCCCGCGCCGAAGGGCAGGAGCAGGACCGAGGTGAGGGCGGCCAGGGCCGTCCGTAAGGATCGCCTTCTGTTGCGTTGGGGCAATGTCGTCTCCTCGTACGCCGTGTGCAGTTGGTGAAGGAAAGGAGTGTGCGACGTGCGCGGGTCATGGTGAGGGAGTGGTCATGCCCCCTACAAGAGCGCCTCGTCGGCCACCCGGCCCCGCGCGCCCGCGCCCGTGGAAAATCAAGCCTGGGCGCCAGGCTGATGTGACCCGGGAGAGGCTTTCAGTGGCTCTCTGCGGCTGTATGGCGGAACTTTCGTAGGGGGATCAAGGGGCTCCCCTGTTCGTCCCTCTCGGCGCCTCCTGGAGGCCTTCTGGCCCCAACGGCGACCTGGTGGGGCGGTACAGTGGGGGAGTTCGGTCGCGCGGTGCGCGGCCGGAATCCAGTGGCCCACGGGGGTGCTTCGTCATGCCCGGGAGTGGCCCACCCGTCAGCGTCCCCAGCGCTGTCGTGCGTGCGCGGCAGCGGAGTTCGTCGTGTCCGAAAGTGAGCATCGCCTTGACCGAGACCGTCGTTCCGGCCCCCGGCCCCACCCTGCACACCACCGACGCTGCCCCCGCGCCCGGTTCCTACGACGCGCAGGCGATCCAGGTCCTGGACGGCCTGGACGCCGTACGCAGGCGCCCCGGCATGTTCATCGGCTCGACCGGACCGCGGGGCCTGCACCACATGGTGCAGGAGATCGTGGACAACTCCGTGGACGAGGCCATGGCCGGCGTCGCGGACCGGATCGACGTGACGATCCTGGCCGACGGCGGCGTGCGGGTCGTGGACAACGGCCGCGGCATCCCCGTCGGTCTGCACGCGGGCACGGGCCGCCCCGCGCTGGAGGTGGTGCTGACGGTCCTTCACGCGGGCGGCAAGTTCGGCGGCGGCGGTTACTCCGTCTCCGGCGGCCTGCACGGCGTCGGCCTGTCCGTGGTCAACGCCCTGTCGACCCGCCTGACGGCGGAGGTCCGGACGGACGGCTTCCGGTGGACCCAGAGCTTCGAACACGGTGAGCCGGCCGCGGCGATCGCCCGCCACGAGGAGACCGACCGCACCGGCACCACGATCACCTTCTGGGCCGACCCGGACATCTTCGAGACCACCGAGTACTCCTTCGAGACGCTCTCGCGCCGCTTCCAGGAGATGGCCTTCCTCAACAGGGGCCTCACTCTCACCCTCACCGACGAGCGTGCCGGCGCCTCCGCGGCGGACGGCGGGGACGCGGGGGCCCCGCGCACGGTCGCGTACCGGTTCGACGGCGGCATCGTCGACTTCGTGCGGCACCTCAACTCGCGCAAGGGCGAGCCCGTGCACCCCACCGTGATCGCCATGGAGGCGCACGCGCCCGGGCAGTTGCTGTCGGTCGAGATCGCGATGCAGTGGAACAACGGTTACACCGAGGGTGTGTACTCGTTCGCCAACATCATCCACACGCATGAGGGCGGTACGCACGA